>JASBRP010000064.1 GCA_030149365.1 Solimonas sp. | reverse complement strand
TCCGACACGAAGGCCTGCAGCGCGTAGCTGGTGATGGGCAGGCGCAGGCCGGCCTGCGCGGCCACCTTGCTGGTGTGCCCGGCCACGGACAGACAGACCTTGCCGGCACGGATCTCGCCGCGGTTGGTGCGCACACCCGTGACCACGCCATCGCCACCAAGGAAACCGGTCACCTCGCAGTTCTGGATGATGTCCACGCCCAGGGCGTCGGCACCGCGAGCGTAGCCCCAGGCCACCGCATCGTGACGCGCCGAACCGGCGCGCGGCTGGTTGAGCCCGGCGTGGAGCGGGTAGCGGCTGTCACGGTTGTACAGCGGCATGCGATTGAACAGTTCGTCCGGCTCCAGCCATTCGCAATCCACGCCATTCAGGCGCATGGCGTTGAAGGAGCGGCGCAGGGTTTCCTCGTCATGTCGCGAATGCGCCAGCGTGATGATGCCGCGCTGCGAGAACATGATGTTGTAGTTGAGTTCCTGGCTGAGCTTCTCGTAGAGCTTCACCGAGAAGTCATAGAACGCCGCCGACTCCGGCAGGTAATAGTTGGAGCGGACGATGGTGGTGTTGCGGCCGGTATTGCCGCCGCCCACCCAGCCCTTCTCCAGCACCGCCACGCGCTTCACGCCATGGTTCTTGGCCAGGTAATAGGCTGTCGCCAGCCCATGCCCACCACCGCCCACGATGACGACGTCATAGTCCGCCTTCGGTTGGGCGTCCCGCCATTGCGGCTGCCAGCGCCGGTGGCCGGTCAGGGCATTGCGGGCCAAGGCCAGAGCAGAAAAGCGCATGAGGAAGTCGGCTCCCGTATCAGATGGCCAGGATAGTAACATGCATATTCGTATAATACTATCCGAAATGGTCCACAGGAAGGGCCGTCTACGCTCTTGCGCAGCGCAACATCGGGCAATACTATGCAATACTGCATTATTCAAGGCGGAGGACGGCAATGAGCAAGGTCCACGAACCCTATGACGGCCCCGCGGGCGGCTGGGACGCCCTCGCCAGCTCCTTCCGGCACGTCAAGGAGCAAGGCATCGTCGGCCTCGGCAGCCTGACCATGCTCAAGGCCAACCAGCCCGAGGGCTTCGACTGCCCCGGCTGCGCCTGGCCCGACGCCAACGGCCATTCCAGCTTCGAGTTCTGCGAGAACGGGGTCAAGGCGGTGGCGGCCGAGGCCACCCGGCGCCGGGTCACGCGCGAGTTCTTCGCGCAACACGGCATCCGCGAGCTGGCCGCGCAGGAAGACTACTGGCTCGAAGGCCAGGGCCGGCTGACCGAGCCGATGCTGTACGACGGCTCCAGCGATCACTACCGGCCGATCGGCTGGGAACAGGCCTTCCGTCTCGTCGCCGACGAGCTCAATGCCCTCTCCAGCCCCGACGAGGCGATCTTCTATACCTCCGGCCGAACCTCCAACGAGGCGGCGTTCCTTTACCAGCTGTTCATCCGTGAGTTCGGCACCAACAACCTGCCCGACTGCTCCAACATGTGCCACGAGCCCTCCGGCGTGGCGATGACCGAGCAGATCGGCGTCGGCAAGGGCACGGTCACGCTGGAAGACTTCCAGCACGCCGATGCCATCTTCATCTTCGGCCAGAACCCCGGCACCAATCACCCGCGCATGCTGGGCGAGCTGCGCAGCGCCGCCAAGCGCGGCTGCCGCATCGTGGTTTTCAATCCGCTGCGCGAGCGCGGCCTGGAGCGCTTCGCCCATCCGCAGAGCGTGGTCGAGATGGGCACCGGCACCTCGACCCGTATCGCCAGCCATTACTACCAGCCGCGAATCGGCGGCGATCTCGCCGCCGTCACCGGCATCATCAAGCACCTGCTCGCCTGCGACGCGGTGGACGCGGAGTTCATCGCCACGCACACCACCGGCTTCGAGCAGCTGCGCCAGGACATCGCGGCGCTGGACTGGGCGGAGGTCGAACAGTCCTCCGGCCTCAGCTGCAGCCAGATGGAGCAGGCCGCGGAGATCTACCGCGACGCCAAGGCCGTGATCTGCTGCTGGGGCATGGGCATCACCCAGCACAAGCATTCCGTCGCCACCATCCAGATGCTGGTCAACCTGCTGCTGCTCGGCGGCCATGTCGGCCGGCCGGGCGCCGGCGCCTGCCCGGTGCGCGGCCACTCCAATGTCCAGGGCGACCGCACCATGGGCATCTACGAGAAACCCTCCGACGCCTTCCTGGATCGCCTCGGTGCCGAGTTCGGATTCGCGCCACCCCGGCATCACGGCCATGACGTGGTCGCCGCCATCGAGGCCATGGCCCGTGGAGACGGCAAGGTCTTCTTCGCCTTGGGCGGCAACTTCGCCGCCGCCTCCCCGGACACCGCGGCCACGCATGCCGCCCTGCAGCGCTGCCGCCTGACGGTCCATGTCTCCACCAAGCTCAACCGCTCGCATCTGGTGCATGGACAACAGGCGCTGATCCTGCCCTGCCTCGGCCGCACCGAGGTGGATCTGCAGGCCGCCGGCCCCCAGGCTGTCACGGTGGAGGACTCGATGAGCATGGTGCATCTGTCCAGCGGCATGAATGCACCGGCCTCCGCCGCATTGCTGTCCGAGCCGGCCATCGTCGCCGGCCTGGCCGCCGCCACCCTGCCCCGCTCGCAGACCCGCTGGCAGTGGCTGGTACAGGACTACGACCGCATCCGCGATTGCATCGGCCGGGTGGTCGAGGGCTTCGAGAACTTCAACCAGCGCGTGCGCGTGCCGGGCGGCTTCTATCTGGGCAACGATGCGCGGGAACGGCGCTGGCGTACCTCTTCGGGCAAGGCCTCGCTCCTGCCGCAGGCCCTGCCCGCGCCGGTGGCGGTGGAAGCGCGGGCACCGCTGCGGCTCATGACGATCCGCAGCCACGATCAGTACAACACCACCATCTACGGCCTCCACGACCGCTACCGCGGCATCCGCGGCGAGCGCCGTGTCTGCTTCATCAGCCGCGAGGACCTGGACAAGCTCGGCCATGCCGAAGGTGATTGGGTGGACCTGGTGTCGGCCTGGCACGACGGCGAGCGGGTGGCGCCCCGCTTCCAGTTGGTGGCGTACGACATTCCGGCGGGCTGCGTCGCGGCCTATTACCCGGAGACCAACCCGCTGGTGCCGCTCGACTCCTACGCCGACCGCGCCCGGACTCCCACCTCCAAGTCCGTGCCGGTGCGCCTGCGGCGCCGTGCCGAGGCCGGGGTGGCGTGATGGACGCCACGCTCACCCGCCTGCTACAGCTCCTGGCCGCCGATGATGGCCAGTCCCTGCCCCGCGTCGCCAAGAAGCTGGCACTGCGCCACAGCCAGCTGCATCGCCTGCTGACTGCCGTCGCGGCCGGCAACGACCTGCGCGGCATCATCGTCATCAGTGGTGAAGACCCGCCGCGCCTCTGCCTCGGCAATGCCGGCCGCCTGCTGCTCCAGGAGCTCAAGCCATGAAGGCACCTGCACTCTCCAGCCTCCGGGCCTCGCGCTATTCCAGCCGGCAATGGTCCGAGGTCACCGAGACCGTCGCCGAGGAGACGCCGGTGGCGCTGGTCTACAACGGCCACTCGCATGCCGTGATGATGGCCTCGCCGCAGGACCTGGACGACTTTGCCCTGGGCTTCAGCCTGTCGGAGGGCATCGTCGACGAGGTCGGCGAAATCGAGATCGTCGACCGCCTGCACACCCCCAAGGGTATCTCCCTGCAGATGCTGATTCCGCAGGCACGCTTCGAAGGGGTGGTGGAACGCCAGCGCAGTCTCAGCGGCCGCACCGGCTGCGGCCTCTGCGGCAGCTCGTCGCTGGAAGCCGCCATCCGGCCGATCCGCCGCGTCGAGGCACCCTGTCGCGTCAGTGCCGTCGGCCTGCTCGACGCCTTCGCCGCCATGGAAACAGCGCAGCCGCTGAACCAGCTCTCCGGCGCGGTGCACGCGGCCTCCCTGCTGACCCTGCAGGACGAACTGCTGATCCGCGAGGACGTGGGCCGCCACAACGCGGTGGACAAGGTCATCGGTGCCGCCGCACAGCAGGGATTGCAGGCGGCCGCCCTGCTGGTGACCTCGCGTGCATCCTACGAGATCGTCCACAAGGCCGCGCAGGCCGGCTGCCCCATCGTCGCCGCCATCTCGGCTCCCACGGCGATGGCCGTGCGGCTGGCCGGGGAAGCCGGCATCACCCTGGTCGGCTTCGCCCGCAACCGGCGCCTCACCGTCTACTGCGGCGAGCTGCTGCCGGAACCTCCGGCGCCGTTCTCGCGCCCGACCCTGGTCCCGGCGTCAATGCATCGCCATGCGCGGCTCGCCGCGCCGGGTGCTGTGGGATCCGGCTCCCGCTAAGGAAACTCTGATTTAGTTGCCGTTCGCCCTGAGCCTGTCGAAAGGTGGGCGGCAACTGATTGACGAACCTGGCGGGAAGTCCGCCCATGCTTCGACAGGCTCAGCACGAACGGACTTCTTCAGAGGTTCCCTAGGCCCAGCGCTATGCGGGCGTCACGCCCAGGCCGGATGCCTCGCGCGCCAGGCGCGAGATCCCGGCCCAGTCTCCTGTGCGCAGCAGCGGCAGCGGCGCGATCCAGCTGCCGCCGACACAGGCAACGTTCGGCAACGCCAGGTACTCCGGCGCGCTCGCTGGCGTGATGCCGCCGGTGGGGCAGAACAGGGCCTGCGCCAAGGGGCCGGACATGGCGCGCAGCAGCGCCGGGCCACCGGCACTGGCTGCTGGAAAAAACTTGAGCGTCTTGTAGCCGGCATCGAATGCACGCATGGCTTCCGAGGGCGTCATGACACCCGGCAGGTAAGGCCAATCGCCCGCGGCAGACAGGAGCCCCGGGGTGCAACCCGGGCTGACGCCGAAGACCGCACCGGCGGCTCGGGCATCCCGCAGGTCCTGCGCGTTGAGCAGAGTGCCAGCGCCCACCGCCATCTCCGGCGCCCCGACGGCAATCGCCTGGATGGCATCCAGTGCCGCCGGCGTGCGCAACGTGATCTCCACCGCGCGGATGCCGCCCGAGAGCAGGGCGCGCGCCAGCGGCAGCGCGGTCGCCGCGTCTTCGATCACCACTACCGGCATGACCGGCCCCAACCGCAGGATCTCTCGGATGTTCACGTCGGCTCTCCCTCGTGAGTCTCGTCGCCGAAAGGATCGGCGATCATGCCGCCGCGTTCGGCGTCACCGGCCAGGCGCCGCGCCCAGCCCAGCAGTGCGCGCCCGCTATCCGCCCCGGCCGGTGCCAGGGGCACAGGCGCCGGCACACGCGCGGCCCAATCCTCCTCGGCAACCCGCAGTTCCAGGCATCCCTGCGCCGCATCCAGATGCAGCAGGTCACCATCCCGCAGCAGCGCGATCGGTCCCCGCTGGATCGCCTCGGGCCAGACATGGATCGCGGCGGGCACCTTGCCCGAGGCGCCAGACAGGCGACCGTCCGTCACCAGCGCCACGCGGCGCCCCGCGTCCTGCAGCGCGCCGAGCACCGGCATCAGTTGGTGCAGTTCCGGCATGCCGTTGGCGCGTGGCCCCTGGAAGCGCAGCACCGCGATGAAATCGTGATCCAGTTTGCCGGCACGGTAGGCCGCGATCAGCGCCTCCTGGCTGTCGAATACCATGGCAGGCGCCGTCACCGAGCGGTGCGCCTCGGACACCGCCGAAACCTTGATCACCGCGCGCCCGAGGTTGCCGCGCAGCAGCCTCAGGCCGCCGTCGGCGCTGAAGGGCGCGACAGCCGGACGCAGCACCGAATCATCGCCGCTGGTGGCGGGCGCCGGACGCCACACCAGGCGCTCTCCGTCGAGGAAGGGCTCCCCGGTGTAGTGCCGCAGGCCCTCGCCCGCGACGGTGCGCACGTCGTCATGCAGCAGCCCCGCATCCAGCAGTTCGCGAATCAGGAAGCCGGTGCCGCCAGCCGCGTGGAAGTGGTTGATGTCGGCGGCGCCGTTCGGGTAGATGCGCGCCAGCAGCGGCACCACCGCGGACAGCGCGTCGAAGTCGTCCCAGTCGATCACGATGCCTGCGGCGCGCGCGATGGCGACCAGGTGGATCGTGTGGTTGGTGGAGCCACCGGTGGCCAGCAGGCCGACGATGCCGTTGACGATGGCACGCTCGTCGATCACCTGCGCCAGCGGCGTGTACTCGCGGCCCTTGCCATCCAGGCCCAGGCGGGAGATCTGCGCCGCACGGTGCGCGGAGCCGGCGGTCAACGCGTCGCGCAGCGGCGTATCCGGCGAGACGAAGGCCGATCCCGGCAGGTGCAGGCCCATGATCTCCATCAGCAGCTGGTTGGAGTTGGCGGTGCCGTAGAAGGTGCAGGTGCCGGGGCCGTGGTAGGAGCGCATCTCCGACTCCAGCAGCTCCTCGCGGCCGACCAGGCCCTGGGCATGGCGCTGCCGCACCTGCGCCTTCTCCTTGTTGGAGAGGCCGGTGGACATCGGCCCCGCCGGCACGAAGATCGCCGGCAAGTGGCCGAACTGCAGCGCTCCGATCAGCAGGCCCGGCACGATCTTGTCGCAGACGCCCAGGCACAGCACGCCGTCAAAGACGTTGTGCGACAGCGCCACCGCCGTGGACATGGCGATGATGTCGCGCGAGAACAGCGACAGCTCCATGCCCGGCTGGCCCTGCGTGATGCCGTCGCACATCGCCGGCACGCCGCCGGCCACCTGCGCGGTGGCACCGGCACGGCGCGCCGCCGCGCGGATCAGCGCGGGATAGCGCTCGTAGGGCTGGTGCGCCGACAGCATGTCGTTGTACGAGGACACGATCGCCAGGTTCGGCAGCCGCTGCTCACGCAGCTTGAACTTGTCATCTCCCGGCGCCGCGGCGGCGACATGGGCCAGGTTGGTGCAGGACACCCGCCCGCGTGCCGCGCCCTCGCCGGCGGCGGACTCGACGCGGCGCAGGTAGGACGCGCGCAGCACCTGGCTGCGGCTACGGATGCGGTCGGTGACTTGCTTGACGATATGGTGCAGGGGCATGGGCTCCATCCCTCGTCCGGGCATTGTCGGCTTCGCGCTCAGGAATCACCCCTCCCGACACGGGTGGGCCTTCGACACCCCACTCCGGCGGATCATCGCGCCGCCTTCGGCGCCCTGCCGGAAGCCTGGGTGGGAGTTCTGGCATGTCGGCCTTCGAGGGCTTCGATTTCGTACTCTTTGGCGGCACCGGCGACCTGGCGCTGCGCAAGCTGCTGCCGGCGCTCTACCGGCGCCACCGCGAAGCCGCGGATGCCGCGTCCTGGCGCATCGTCGCCATCGGCCGCCAGGCGATGTCCAGCGAGGAGTACCGTCACCACGCCTACGAGCGCTGCTGCCGGTACCTGGCGAGCAGCGAACTGGACGGCGGCTGGCAGGCCTTCGCCGCCCAGCTCGAGTACCTGCAGATGGACGCCGCGGACTCCCAGGCTTACGCCGCCCTGGCCGCCCTGCTGCCCGCCGGCGATCGCAATCGCGTGTACTACCTCGCCACCGCGCCACAGCTGTTCGCCGGCATCTGCCGGCACCTGGGTGACGCCGGCCTCGCCACCCCGCGCAGCCGCGTGGTGCTGGAGAAGCCGCTGGGCCGCGACCTGGCCTCCGCCACCCGCATCAACGAGGACGTGGCCAAGGTCTTCTCCGAACAGCAGATTTTCCGCATCGACCACTACCTGGGCAAGGAGAGCGTGCAGAACCTGCTGGCGCTGCGCTTCGGCAACGCCCTGTTCGAGCCGATCTGGAACCGCAGTTGGATCCGCGACGTACAGATCACCATTGCCGAAACCGTCGGCGTCGAGGGGCGCGGCGATTTCTACGACGGCACCGGCGCCCTGCGCGACATGGTGCAGAACCACATGCTGCAACTGCTGTGCATTGTCGCCATGGAACCGCCTGCCAGCATCGAGGCCGACCGCGTGCGCGACGAGAAGCTCAAGGTGCTGCAGTCCCTGCGCCCGCTGTCGGCCGACGATGTCGCTACCAAGACGGTACGCGGCCAGTACCGAGCCGGTGCCATCGGCGGGCAGCCGGCGCTGGGCTATACCGAGGAGCCGGGCGTTCCCGCCGGCAGCGGCACCGAAACCTTCGTCGCCCTCAAGGCCGAGGTCGACAACTGGCGCTGGGCCGGCGTGCCCTTCTACCTGCGCACCGGCAAGCGCATGCAGGAGCGCCTGGCCGAGATCGTGGTGAACTTCCGCGCGGCACCGCACGCCATGCTGTCGGGCAGCCTGCCGCCGGTGAACCGCCTGGTGATCACGCTGCAGCCCAAGGAGAGCCTGCGCCTGGACCTGATGGCCAAGGTGCCGGGAGAAGGCATGCAGATCCAGCCGATCTCGCTGGACATGAGCTACTCCAGCGAGTCCGGCCGCCGCTGGGACGCCTACGAGCGGCTGATCATGGACGTGGTGCAGGGCCGCCTGACGCTGTTCATGCGCCGCGACGAGCTCGACGCGGCCTGGCGCTGGGTTGAGCCGATCCTGGGGCAATGGCAGCGACAGCGCCCGCCGCTGCGTCCCTACCATGCCGGCACCTGGGGTCCGACGCAGTCCAGCACCCTGGTGGTGCGCGACGGCAACACCTGGCACGAGGACAGCTGATGCCCGCCGAGCTACGCCTGCCTCGGAGCGTACGGCAGCACCTCCACGACAGCGCCGATGACGCGGCGACGGCACTGGCAGCGGACGTGGCCGCCAGGCTGGCGGAAGCGATCGCCCGGCGCGGGCAGGCTTCGCTGGTCGTGCCCGGCGGACGCACACCTCTGGCTTTCCTCGATGCCCTGTCGCGTGAGCCACTGGAATGGAACCGGGTCGTCGTCTGTCCTTCGGACGAGCGCTGGGTGGAGCCGAATCACCCGGACAGCAACGAGCAGCTGTTGCGCGCAAGCCTGCTGCGCAATGCCGCCGCCACGGCCCGCCTGGTCCCGCTGAAGACCGCGGCCGCGACACCGGAGGCCGCCATCGACGAGTGCGTATCGCGGCTGGCGGCACTGCCTCGCCCACTCGACGTGGTGGTGCTGGGCATGGGCCTGGATGGCCACTTCGCCTCGCTGTTCCCCGATGCCCCTGAACTCGGCGCCGCACTGCAGCCGGACAGTCCGGCGGTGGCCGCGATGCGCCCGCCGTCTTCGCCGGCCCCGCGCATCAGCCTGACGCTGCCTTTCCTGCTCGACAGCCGCGGCATCGCCCTGCTGACCTCCGGCGCCGGCAAGGCCCGGGTGCTGGAGCAAGCGGCGGCACAGCCCGGCGATCCCAGCCTGCCGGTGAGCCTGTTGCTGGGCCAGCGGCAGGTGCCCCTGGCGCTGTACCACTCCGCGCCATGACCTCTACCATGCACCAGACCCCGGCGCCAAGCCTGGTCGCCGACATCGGCGGCAGCAATGCACGTTTCGCCCTGATGGACCCGGCCGGCCGCCCGACACGGGTCGTCACCCTGGCGGTGCGCGATCACGCCACGCTGTCCGATGCTGTCGCCGCCTACCTGCAGCAACAGGCGATCGCATGCCCGCGCGAAGCCGCCATCGCCATCGCCAACCCGGTCTGCGGCGACCAGGTCCGCATGACCAATCATCACTGGTCATTTTCGGTCGAGCAGACCCGGCAGCAACTGGGCCTGGATCGGCTTCTGCTGCTCAACGATTTCACCGCGCTGGCCCTAGCGCTGCCGCTGCTGGAAGCGCATGAACTCCGGCAGGTCGGCGGCGGCGCTCCCGAACCCGGAGCCATCGCCCTGCTCGGGCCCGGCACCGGGCTCGGCATCTCGGGACTGATCCCAGCGGGCGCGGGGCAATGGCTGCCGCTGAGCGGTGAAGGCGGCCACGCCACCCTGGCGCCGGCCGACGCCCGCGAATCCCGCATCATCGACGCCTGCCGCGAACGTCATGGCCACGTCTCCGCCGAGCGCCTGCTGTCGGGAATCGGCCTGCCCTGTCTGCATCAGGCCATCGCGGCATTGTCCGACGAACAAGCGGAACCCCTGTCGCCGGCGGACATCGTCGCGCGCGGTCTCGCCGCCTCGGATACGCACTGCACCGAAACACTGGCGGTGTTCTGCAGCCTGCTGGGCAGCTTCGCCGGCAATCTCGCGTTGACGCTGGGCGCGCGCGGCGGCGTCTACATCGGCGGCGGTATCGTGCCGCGGCTTGGCGAGCATCTCGCTGCTTCCGCCTTCCGCCGCCGCTTCGAGGACAAGGGCCGCTTCCGCGAGTACCTCGCGCCACTGCCGGTCTACGTCATCCACGCGAGCGAACCAGCCCTGCGCGGCGCCGCGGCAGCCCTGCGGCACCCGCTGTGCCTGGGCGTGGAGGCGCGGAGCGTCGCCTAGAGCGGCGCCAGTCCCTTGCGCTGCTGCAGCTCCGCCATGATCGCGCGATGCTTCTGCCGGCTCAGGGGATAGCGTGTCAGCACCATCAGCGTTGCCAGCGTCAGCATGGCTGCGCCCGGCCCGTAGGCCATGCCCAGGAGCCGGGTGGTGTGCTCGGGAATCTCCGAGACGGCTCCGGCGCTGACCGCCTTGGACGGAAAGTCGATCAGCTGCAGTGCCAGGCCCGACAGCAGCGCGCCCAGGCCGTTGGCGGCCTTGGACGCGAGCGTCCAGCCGGCGAAGTAGAAGCCCTCCACCCGCACGCCATGACGATGCTCATGCTCGTCCAGGGCGTCGGTCGTCATCGCCATCAGCGCCATCATGGCGACAGTCATTCCCATGCCTGCCATCAGTTGCGAGCCTGCCAGGAACAGCCCCAGGGGATTGCCTTCCAGCGGCAGCAAGCCGCAGAGCCGCAGCGTCGGCGGCAGGGCCTGCGCCATCATCATGACGAAGACCGCGCCCAGGATGGTGCTGCGATGTTCCAGACGCTTGATCAGGGCCCCGCCGAAAGGGGCGCCCACGATCAGGCCCACCGTGAGCGAGACGATCGCCACCTGCACCTGCTCGCCGCCCAGCTTCCAGAAGAAGGTATAGGCGTGCAGGCTGAGGGACTGCGTCACGCTCTGCGCGCCGGTAGCGAGCAGGCAGGTGAAGAAGATGACGCGAAAGGTGGAACTGTGGAACAGCTGCCCGATCTCGCGCAGCAGTTCGCCCAGGCTGCCCCGCTCATGGGACGGCGGCGGATGCTGCCGCCCCAGGGTGCGATATACCGCGAACATCGCCGCCGCGGCCATCAGGAAGATCAGCAGGGCCAGTGTCAGGGCGAAGGCCGGATAGCTCTCCGCCCGCGCGATGCCCTGCTCGCCCTTGAAGAACAGCCCGAAGCCCAGCAACACGGTGGCCAGCGAGAGTGTCACGGCCGCGGTCCAGCGCCAGGTGATGATGCGTGCACGCTCGGTCTCGTCGTCGCTGACCTCCGCACCCACCGCAAGGTAAGGCAGCGCGAAGCAGGACAGGCCCACGCGGATGCAGAGGCAGAGCAGCGTCACGATGCCGAACAGCAGCCATTGCTGCTCGATGTGCGGCAGCGCGAACAGCAGCACCAGGGCCCCCAGCAGCACGGGCGTGGCCCCGAGCATGAACGGCAGGCGCCGCCCCAGGCGCGAGCGGCAATGGTCGGAGTGCATGCCGATCCAGGGATCCAGCACCGCATCGACCACCAACCCCGCCGCCACCGCGAAACCCGCCAGCGCCGGCGACAACCCGCAGATGCTGGTCAGGTAGTACAGCAGGAAGACGTTCAGCGCCGTGTTCACCATCGTGTCCGGCGCCGCGCCCAGGCTGTAGGCCAGGCGCAGGCGCGCCGGCAGTGGCTGTCGGCGCAGCGATGCATCGGGATGGCCCGAGGCCTGCAGGGTGAAAGACAAGGTGACTCTCCTCTCTTGCGAAGCGGTGGATCCGCTCTCTGTCAGGGCTTTCTGTCAGGTGCCGCGGACGACCAGGTCGGTCGGCAGCAGGACGGGCGCCGCGGGGGTGCCCTGGATGATCTGCATGAGCCGCTCCACCAGGATCGCCCCAGCGAGGCGGGTATCCTGCCGGACGGTGGTCAGCGCCGGCGCATGGTGGACGGCGGAAGGGCTGTCGTCATAGCCGCAGACGCTGCAGGCCTCCGGCACCACGATGCCACGCTCGCGCAAGGCAGACAGCGCGCCCATGGCCATGGTGTCGCTGCCGGCGAACACGGCATCCGGCGCGGCCTTGCCGGAATCCAGCCGCTTGAGCATGGCGTTGCGGCTGGCGGCAAAGGACAGGTCGGGGACCTCGAGTTCCTCGACGGCCGTGCCCCAGGCCTCGGCGAAGCCCCGGTGGCGCTGCTCGATCTCCAGGTGGCCGCGAGGCCCCAGGAACATGGCGCGCTTGCGCTTCAGGCTGCGGAAGCGCTGCGCGACCAGCCGCCCTCCCAGCGGGTTGTCACTGCCCAGGATGCAATAGCTGGCATCGGCCCGATGTGCGCCCCAGACCACGAAGGGTACGCCGGCCTTGGCCAGGGCCCGAAACTCCTCGTGGCGCCCGGCCTGTCCCAACAGGATGATGCCGTCGACACCCTTGTTGGCCAGCATGTGCTCGAAGCCGCCCTGGTGGGCCGACCGCTCGGAGCACAGCAGCACGTCCTGCTGCCGCACGGCCAGGGCATTGGCGATGTTGGCCAGCAACTCGAAGTGGAAGGGGTCCGAAAGCCGGTTCTCCGGCAGATGCGGAAAATCGATGACCACCGCGATGGTGTCGGTGCGGCGGCGGCGCAGGTTCTGCGCGCTGCGATTGACCACATAGCCATGACGCTTTGCGATATCGAGGATGCGCTGCTTGGTCTCGTCGGACACCAGTGGACTGTCCTGCAGCGCCCGCGAGACGGTGGGCTTCGACACGCCGGCCAGGCGCGCGATGTCATCCATCTTCTTGGGACCGGTGTTCTTCTTCACGCGATTCGGATCCGTGTTTCTTTCTGGCAGCCCTGGGCCGATGAACGGCAATCTAGCAGTCTTTGCAATCGATTTCAAAAAAAGCTAGAGTCGCGGCCATGTTGAATCCTGCCCCCATTGCCGCCACCGGCTTTCCGGAACCCGCCGGCCACCTGTCCAAGGAGGCGCGCCGGTATTTCGGTGAGGTGTTCTCCCGTCAGGAACGGGACGCCATGCAGTTCCCGGCGGTGGAGGACATCGCCGGCTGGCAGCGCCGCAACCGTGAGGAAATGGGCAAGCGCAAGACCATCAATGCCGCCCTGCTGGAACGCTACGGCTCCGAGTTGCAGCCGATCCGCCTGGGCGGCGTGCCGGTCGCCGACATCCGGCCCGCTCGCGGTGCCATTCCCGGCAAGGCGCTGCTCTACGTGCACGGCGGCGGCTTCGTCGGCGGCGCGGCCCATGACGCCCTGGACAGCACCCTGCCGCTGGCCGAGGAAACCGGCCTGCGCATCCTGTCGGTGGACTACACGCCTGCGCCGGAAGCGGACCATGCACTGATCGGCGAGCAGGTCCTGGCCGTGCTGGCGGCGTTGTACGCGAAGGGCTTTGCTCCCGGCGATATCGGCGTCTACGGCGACTCGGCTGGCGCCACCATCGCCGCCTCCGCCATGCTGCGGGCACGGCTGCGTGGCCTGCCGCTGCCGGCGGCGCTGGTGCTGTGGTCGCCCTGGGCCGACCTGAGCTGCAGCGGCGACAGCTATCGCACGCTGATCGACGCCGAGCCCTTCTACAAGGAATCCTTCCTCGCGATCGGGGCCCGTTGCTACGCCGCGGAAAGCGACCTGGCCGATCCCCTGGTATCGGTGCTGTTCGCCGACTATGCCGCGGGCTACCCGGCCACGCTGATCCAGTGCGGCACGCGGGAGCTGCTGCTCAGCGACGCTGTGCGCCTGCATCGCCGCATGCTGGATGGCGGCGTGGATGCTGCGCTCGATATCCACGACGGCCTCTGGCACGTCTTCCAGTTCAAGCCGATCGATTCGCCCGAGGCCATCCTGGCCCGCGAGCGCACCGGCCGGTTCCTGCTTCGCCGCCTAGGCCTCTGCTGAAATCACACCCGCCGTCATGACGCGCCCAGAAATGAAACCGATTGCAAAGCTACAGGGTTGGAAACTCCGCACGCTCATGGGCGTTACCGAGCTGCTGGCGCGCCTCGGCTTCAGCGCGGTATCCGCGCGGACCCTGGCCATGTCCCTGGAAAAGCGCGCCGCCGCGGTGCCCGCACCGTGGATGCTGCTGCCGATGCCGGACACCGGCGTCGAGCGGACGAACCTTCCTGGCCGTAGCGGAGCGGTCCCGGTCAAGCGCTTCCTGCCGCGCGCCCCCAAGCCAGGGGCTACGCCGATCCTGTTCCTGCACGGCGGTGGCTGGGTCGCGGGCGGCGTCGATTCGCTGGACTACCTCTGCACCCATCTCTGCGACCGGCTGGGAACGACGGTGACGGCCGTGGGTTACCGGCTGGCGCCGGAGCATCCCTTCCCGGCGGGGCTCGAGGATTGCGAGGACGCGCTCGCTGCGACGCTGGCGCAGCACCCGCAGGTCGACGTGGTCGGCGATAGCGCCGGCGGCAACCTGACGGCAGCCCTGGCCCTGCGCATGCAGGGCCGCGGCGGCATCCGCAAGCAGGTCATCATCTACCCCTTCCTGGACCTGACGATGTCCTCGCCCTCGATCGACCCGCCGCGGCAGGGCATGTCGCGGCGCGACGCGGAGCATATCGTCGCGGCCTATCGCGGCGCGGCGTCCGTCGAGGACCCGTTCGTCTCGCCGCTGCACGCACCGGATCTCCGGGGCCTGCCGCCCGCGGTGATCGTGACGGCCGACTGCGATCCGCTGCGCGATGACGGCATCCGCTACGCCGAGCGCCTGCGCGAAGCCGGCGTCCCGGTGCGCTTCGAGAACTACCTGGGCATGCCGCATGCCTTCCTGTCGCTGGCCAGCCTCTGCCCGGCCGCGCCGGTCTGCATCGGCATGATCGTAGAGGAACTGCAGGCGTGAGCAGCGACGTCGCGCACGCCTTCGAGTGGAGCGTCGCCGACGGCGACGTGCTCGGCGCGGCCGACCGCGCCGAGATCCAGGCACGCTCGGACTGCGCGCGCGGCCTGCTAAACCGCGTGCGCCATCCCGAGGTGCCGCCGGTTACGGACCTGCACCTGCCGCTGGCCAAGCCGGTCATCGGCCATGGGCGTTCCGATCCGTCGCCCGGCCTGGCGAGCCCGCTGATCGAAGAGGCGCGCATCCTGCGCCTGCATCCCGACTACAAGACCCTGTCCGACCTGCATCGCCGCGACCAGGACGATGCCTGGACCGCACACTGGCAGGCGCAATTCGCCGGCCTGGCCAATGCAGCCCCGGAGCAGCGCACCGAAGCACGGCGCGAACTGCTGCTGCGCTACCTCGACTCCGCCTACGAGGCCGAAGACAATTTCGAAGGCCTCGACTCCGATCTGGTCCGCCCACAGTGGCGGCTCGAGCATCCTGATGCCCGCGTCCGTGCCGCCTTCGATCACATCGAGACGCACTGGAGCAAGCTGGTGAAGACCAGCGCCGGCGCGCGCGGCAGTTCGCTGCTGCGCACGCCCTATCCCTTCCTGATTCCGGCCGGACGCTTCCGCGAGGCCTACTACTGGGATACCGCCTTCGGCATCGACGGACTGATCGCCACCGGCCGGCTGGAACTGGCGCGGATGCAGGCCGACAATTTCCTGGAACTGATCCGGCGCTTCGGCTTCGTACCCAATGGCAACCGCGACTATTACCTGAGCCGCTCGCAACCGCCGCTGTCCAGCCGCCTGGTCCGCGCCGTGGTGGAAGCCACCGACGCCGAGGCCCGCGACAGCGGCGACGCAGGTCGCGCCGCCACCCTGCTGGCCTGGGTGCGCGAACGCGCGGTGCCGCTGCTCGCCAGCGAATTCCTGGACTTCTGGTCCAACCCCCAGACGCGCTTCGACGCCGCCACTGGGCTGTACCATCACTGGGACGCGCTCGAAGTGAAGCGCCCCGAGCGCTATTCCGAGGATGAGGAAGCAGACCTCGGCAAGACCCTGCGCGACGTGCGGGCCATGGCCGAATCAGGCCTGGATTTCACCATCCTCTATGCCGGCCCCTCCGGCAAGAACGAAATGTCCGGCTACGCGCCGGTGATGCTCAATGCGCTGCTGGCCCAGTTCGCCGGCGACGTTGCCTCGCTGGCCGGCTTCGCCGGCATGCAGGAACTGCAGGATCGTTTCTCCCGCCTTGCCGCCGAACGCCGCGCCGCCATCGACCGGCACCTCTGGGATGAGGAAGGCGGCTGCTACCGCAGCCTGCACCTGGAAACCCGGCGTCGCAGCAGCGGCATCGGCTTCACCGTGTTTGCACCGCTGTTCGCCGGCATCGCATCGCAGCGCCAGGCAGAGCGCGTGCTACTGGCGGCCCAGCCGCTGCTCCGCCGTGGCGGCGTGGCCGGCTCCAGCCGCTTCGATTCGCTGCACCAGTGGGACGGCGACAACGGCTGGGCGCCGGCACAGGTCATGGCGGTGCGCGGCCTGCGCCACTACGGCTTCGACGACGCCGCGCGCGACATCGCCGCGCGCTGGGTCGAGGCCCTCGCCACGGTGTTCAGCCAGCACGGCGGATTCTTCGAGCGCATCAACGTCGAGACGCTCGACCTGCCGGTGCGCAAAGGCCACCAGTATCCCGTCCAGGAAGGCTTTCTCTGGACCAATTCCAGCTTTGTGTGGATGGCGACAGAAGTCCTGGGCCATCCCTTGAGACCGATCTAGGGGCCAAGTACCCCGAAAGCCGGCCAGACCACTGGCCGCTTATTGCCGTCGAGGAGAACATCGTGTCGAAGAAGTCCCGTGGGTGCCGTCCCCTCTTCATCCGGAGCGAACCAGGCCTGCGCGCCGCCAGGCTGGCGTCGCTGATGGCCCTGACCATCGGTGGCTGCCTGCTGACGGCCACCCCGTCGCCGGCCAGCGCCCAGGAACAGCCGGACACGGCCTCCGAGGACCTGCTGCTCGACGAGCTGCTGAACTCGCCCGGGCCCGAGGCGCCCGCCGCGAATCCCGCAGCCGACGCGAATCCTGGCACGGCGCCCGAGGCAGCCCCCGCCACGGCGGACACGTCCGACGACGTCCTGCCGACCATCGCGGTCGAGCAGAAGGCCACGCCAACCCCGTCGCTGAAGCAGCCGCCCTCGAGCCCGCAGATCGAGGAAGTGGTCGTCACTGCCACCAAGCGCGCCGAGAACGTCCGCGAGATCCCGGCCAGCATCTCGGCCGTATCCGGCGAAGAGCTGGAGCAGCGCGGCGCGCAGGACGCCACCGACATCGCCAAGCTGGTGCCGGGTGTCAACGTTACCTCCACCGGTGACAGCCCGCAGCGCGTGACGATCCGCGGCATCTCGGCCGACATCGGCACCAGCTCCACAACCGGCATCCTGTTCGGCAACGTCTCCTTCACCGATACCTATGTGCCAGTCGTCGCGCTCGATCCCAATCCCTTCGACATGGCCTCGATCGAGGTCCTGAAGGGTCCGCAGGGCACGCTCTACGGAGCCTCCGCGCTGAACGGCGCCCTGCGCTACGTGCCGACCACGCCGCGCTTCGGCGAGTACGAGGTGAAGTGGTTCGGCCAGTACACCTCGGTGCACGAGGGCGACGCGGCCCCCACCTACGGCGCGGCTGTCAACCTGCCCCTGTACTCGGACGCAGTGGCGCTGCGCGTGATGGCCTTCGACCGCACCAGCCCCGGCGTCATCGACAATACCCGCTCGGGCGCCAAGGACGTCAACCGCATCGACCAGCAGGGTGCGCGCGCCCTGCTCGGCTGGCGGCCGAGCGAGAGCTGGGACGTCCTGCTCACCACGGCATGGCAGGAAACCCACTTCCGCGACGTGGGCATCGCCGACAACGACGAAGGCCGCCTGGAGTCCAACGACCGCACCCGCCCCAGCCCCAACCGCACCGAGTACTCCCTGGCCGATCTCAGCCTGACCTATGAGGGCGACTGGGCTCAGTTCGTGTCGGACACCTCCTGGATCGAAAAGAGTGGCCGCAATTTCTTCGACGCCAGTTCACGCACGCTGGGCTCCGGCGCGCTGCCCCTGGTAGCGCAGACCTACCGCGGCGACTCCACCACCATCGGCCAGGAATTCCGCCTGGTATCGGCCGACGATTACGAGAGCCCCTGGAAGTGGGTGGCGGGCGTGTTCGCCTGGCAGCAGGATCTGAAGAATATCCTGACCGTGCCGCTGGCGGTGGACGTCACGCCGCTGGCCACGATCATCGACCTGCTGGACCTTGAGGCCCTCAGTTCATTGTTCGCCGGCAACAATCCCAAGATTCTGGAGACCGCGGCCGACGTCCGGGTACGAGAGCTCGCTGCCTTCGGCGAAGTCACGCGCCGCCTGGGCGAAGACGTGGAGCTCTCGCTCGGTGGGCGCCTATACCGCACCACCTCCGGTGGTGACAACGTGCAGTCGGGCCCCTACGTCCTCGTCAACCAGCTGCGCTCGCCCTATGTGCTCCATGGCGACATCGAGGAAACCGGCTTCAATCCCAAGGCCTCTCTGCTCTGGCATGCCAGCGACGACGTCCTGGGCTATGCCGCCATTTCCAAGGGCTTCCGCGTCGGCGGCGTGCAGACCGGCCTGACCGGGCCCACCTCCGATGCGCCCGACGTGTTCAAGTCAGACACGCTATGGAACTACGAGGCCGGCGTGCGCACGCAGTTCCTCGACAACAGCCTGCGCGTGGACATCACGGCGTTCTGGGTCGACTGGAAGGATCCGCAGAGCCTGCAGCCCGACGCCACCGGCCTGTCCGTGCACATCGCCAACGTCGGCGGCGTGCGCAGCCGCGGCGCCGACCTGTCGGTGCAGTACCTGATTCCCTGGGCCGGCCTGATGCTGACTACCGCGGTCACCTATGCCGACACGGTGACGACCGCGGACTTTAGGACAGCGACTGGCGACATCTACCCGTCCGGCACCAACTGGCCGCTGGCGCCGAAGTGGCAGACCGCGACCAACCTGTCGTTCATGGCGCCGGTCGGAGACTGGGTGCTGAGCGGCTTTGCCACCTACTCCACCATCGGCGCCACCACCGCGACCTTCGGCTCCCACGAGATCTTCGGCTACCAGCAAGTGGACCTGCAGTTCAGCGCCTCCAACGAGCGCATCAAGTGGCTGCCGCAGGTGGCGCTGATCCTCAACAACCTTACCGACGAGCGCGGCCTGACCAACGCCTTCACCTCGGGCATCCCGACCCCGGAGCTGGCGGCCGAGGAGTACTACTACATCACGCCGCGCTCGATCACCCTGCGCTTCATGGGCCGCTTCGGCGGCTAGGAAAACGATCATGCTCGCTGAACCTCGTCATCCAGCCTCCGCGCCGCGGGTCCGCCGCTCGCGCAGCGCCGGAAGCCCGCAGCCGGTGCCCGAAGGCGTTCGCCAGGAACTCACCGCCCGTGAAAGCGAGGTGCTGGCGCTTGCCGGACAGGGCCTGTCGATCAAGGGCATCGCCCAGGCGCTGGGGATTTCCTCCGGCACCGTCACCTGGCACCTCAAGAACTGTTACCAGAAGTACGGCGTAGGCTGTCGCGAGCAGGCCCTGCGCCAGGCCCGGCTGCAGGCGCAGATCCGCCCGGTCGCCACCTCGGTCTGCGAATGCGGACGCGTGCACGCGCTGTGGGGGCCGGGCCACGTCAATGCCCCGGACATGATTACTCCGGACAAGAACAACGGCCTCGCCGCCTGGGCGCAGGGAGAACAGAAGTGAAGCAAGAGAAGTTCAAGGGATTCCCGCTGCGCGCGTTCTATGCCCTGCACATGCTGGCGCGCCGACTGGGGCTGGGCAGCAACGCCGAGAAGGCGCTGGCCATGCCGGTGGCTCAGCGCAAGGCCATGCGTCCGCCGGGCTTCCTGACCTATCCCTTGCCGGCCGACGTGAGCCAGGAGCGGATCACGATCCAGGGACGCTCGGAACCCATCACCCTGAAGAAGTACCTGCCCTCCAGGCTCAACCCCGATCAGCCCCGCGTGTACTTCATCCACGGCGGCGGCTGGATTCACGGCGGCCTCGAGACCCTGGACCATCTCTGCGCCAACCTGAGCCGCGACGCCGGGTGCACGGTGGTTTCGGTGGAGTATCGCCTCGCACCCGAGACGCCGTTCCCGGGAGCACTGGAAGACTGCGACGACGCCCTGGACTGGATCGCCAGTGATCCCTCGCTGGGGCCCCTGCCCACAGCCGGCATCGCCGTGGTCGGTGAAAGCGCCGGCGGCAACCTCGCCGCGGCGCTGTGCGTGCTGCGCGCCCGCCGCGGCAACTCGCCGATCAGGCACCAGACGCTGATCTATCCCGCGCTGGATGCCACCCTGGCCTCCCCGTCCATAAGCAGCATCGACCAGCCGGGCCTGGAGCGGCACAACATGCTGCGCGTGCTGGAGGCCTACCGCGGCAAGGCCGAGCTCACCGATCCGCTGCTGTCGCCGATGTTCGCCGAGAACCTGCCGGACCAGCCGCCCGCGCTGATCCTCACCGCCGACATCGACCCGCTGCGCGACGATGGCGCGCGCTACGCCCGCAAGCTGGCCGATGCCGGCGTGCCCACCCGGTACGTCAACTACCCCGGCATGCCGCACGGCTTCTTCTTCATTCCCCGTATCTGTTCGGCCGCCGCCGAAGGGCGCGCCGAGATCGTCAAGGCCCTCGCCGCGCTGGCCAGGCCCTGAGCCGCGCCAGAGGGTGAAACCGCCCGGCGTGCCGGGCACCGTCGCAAGCATTCGAGCGGGCTCCAGCCCGCCGCAGAGATCGAGGAGATCGCAGATGAAAGCAGGCCTGATGCAGTCCACCCCGCTGTCGATATCGTCCATCCTGGACTTCGCCGAGCGGGCCCACGGACGCCGCGAGATCGTCTCGCGGCTGATCGACGAACCGCTGTGGCGCTATGACTACGCCGGCCTCTCGCGGCGCACACGCCAGCTTGCCCAGGCCCTGCGCCGCCTCGGCGTGGACGCTGGCGGCGCCGTCAGCTCGCTGGCCTGGAACACTCACCGCCATCTCGAACTGCTGTATGCCGTACCCGGCCTTGGTGCCGTGCTGCACACCGCCAATCCGCGCCTGCACGACGACCAGATCGTCTACACGCTGAACCACGCCGACAGCACGGTCCTGCTGTTTGATCGCAACCTGCTGCCGCTGGTCGAACGCATCGCCCCGCGGCTGACCCAGGTGCGGACCTACGTGATGCTCAGCGACGCCGAGCGCCACGCCGCCGGCAGCGTGGGCGCCCTGTGCTACGAAACCCTGCTCGCCGGCGAAAGCGGCGACCTGGCCTGGCCCCGCTTCGACGAGAACACCGGCGCCGTGCTGTGCTACACCTCCGGCACCACCGGCGATCCCAAGGGCGTGCTCTACAGCCACCGCGCCGTGGTGCTGCACGCCATGGCGGAGAGCCTGGCCTCGGCCTTCGGCTTCAATGCCTTCGACGTGGTGATGCCCTGCTCCTCGCTGTACCACGCCACTGCCTGGGGCCTGCCATACGCCACGCTGATCTGCGGCGCCAAGTTCGTGCTGCCGGGCGACAGGATGGACGCCGCCAGCCTGCATGAGCTGATCGTGAGCGAGGGCGTCACCTTCACCGGCGGCGTGCCCACCATCTGGACCGGCTACCTCGACTGGCTGCACCGCAACGGCGCCACGCCCGGAAACCTCAAGCGCCTCACCATCGGCGGCTCGGCCGTGCCGCGCGTGATGGCCGAGACCTTCCAGTCACGCTACGGCGTGCAGGTGCTGCAGATCTGGGGCATGACCGAAACCTGCCCCCTGGGCGTGGTCGCCACGCCGACGCCGTCGCTGGCCGCGCGCGGCGAGGAAGCGATGTGGGACACCATCTGGACGCGCCAGGGCCGCCTGCAGTTCGGCCTGGAGCTGCGTTGCGTCGACGAAGAAGGAAACGAAGTGCCGCGCGACGGCAGCAGCTCCGGCGCCCTGCAGGTCCGCGGCCCCTGGGTGGTACAGCGCTACTACCGGCGCGACGAGGATGCCGCCGACAGCCACGGCTGGTTCGACACCGGCGACGTCGCCACCCTGGACGAGGAAGGCTTCCTGCGCATCACCGACCGCAAGAAGGACGTGATCAAGTCCGGCGGCGAATGGATCAGCTCCATCGACCTGGAGAACGCCGCCGCCGGCTGCCCGGGCGTCAAGGTCGCCGGCGTCATCGGCGTGCCCCATCCCAAGTGGGACGAACGTCCGGTGCTGATCATCGAAGCCCACCCCGATGCAAAGCTGACGCGCGAATCCGTGCTGGAATTCATGACGCCGCAAATCGCCAAGTGGTGGCTCCCGGAAGAAGTGGTCTTCTCCACGGTGCCCCTCACCGCTACCGGCAAGGTCGACAAGAAGGCCCTGCGCGAGCGCTACAAGGGACTGCGTCTCGACAGCGCCGGCTGAGGTCCTGCTGCCATCATGATCTGGACCGGACCCGAAGCCTTCGAGCGCAGCCTCAACACGATCCTGCAGGGCTACCTGCAGAGATCGCCCGAGGCCCTGGTGTTCTTCGAGCACCGCGGTGCACTGCTGTGCCAGAACGCCCATGGCGAAAGCCAGTTCAAGCGCTGGAACCGAGCCCTGCGCCAGGGGCAGGAAGCCGCGAGCCTGCCGGCCGCCCTGCACACCGCTTTCCAGGGCGGCGACGCGCCCCTGCAGTTGCAGCATCCCGAACTGCCGGGCCTGTCCGCCGTCCTCGAGCCCACACCGGGAGGCTTCGTGCTGCGGCTGCTGGATACGCCCATACCGGAAGGCGCGGACGAGCTCTCCGCCCATGCCCTGGCGGCGCTGCAGAAACTTTCTCGCTCGGAGCAGCGCGTGGCCCGCCTTGTGGTCAAGGGCCTGCGCAACGACCAGGTGGCCGAGCGCCTGTGCCGCTCGCCGCGCACCGTCGAATTCCAGCTGAACAGCACCTTCCGCAAGCTCGGCGTGCGCAACCGCGTCCAGCTCTCGCGGCTGCTGGCCTGAACCTGTGGGCAGCCGGCGTGCCGGCTGCCCACAGGTCGATCAGCGTTTTGCCGCCAGGCCGCGTCCCACCTGCAGCACGAAGTCCGAGAACTCCGAAGCCACCTGTTCCCAGCCGTTGTCGAGCATCAGGTTGTGGGCCATGCCGGAATACATCCGCGCTTCCACGCCATAGGCCTTGGCCGTGCCATGCACGATGTTGGGCGGGAAGATCACGTCCAGCTCGCCGCCGATGACCCACTTCGGCAGCGCCGGATCGGCCAGCCGGGGTTTCGGCAGGTCCAGGAAGATCATGTCGAGGAAGGCCCGGAAGGACTCGTTTGTCAGCGGCTTCCAGTACTCCTGCACCGCCTTCGCATCGAGCCCCGCGCTGTAGAACAGCGCATGCGCAAACGCCGGATCGCGCACCAGGTAGTACAGGTCCAGGCCCGCCACCGAGCGCAGCAGCGCCAGCGGCCGCGTACGCAGCAGGTGCAGCACCACGTTGATGACGCCCTGCGGCGGCGCCGCCGCCACCAGCACGGCACCGGCCAGGTTCTTCGGCCGGCGCTCCATCAGCTTCTGCACGGTGAAGCCGCCCATCGAATGGCCCGCGACCACCACCGGCCGCGGGCTGCGCTCGACCGCGGCCTCCACGGCATCGGCGTACTCGCGGATCGACGGAAAGCCGATGCTCTGCGGGCCCGGTGTGCCGCCGTGCTTGGGCAGGTCCAGGGTCTGCACCTGGTGGCCGAGCTCGCGCAAGCGCGGCGCAAACTGCCGCTCCCAGCACCAGGCGCCGTGCCAGGCGCCGTGCACCAGCAGGATCGACGGTGCCTCTGCCGCCGCCTCAGGCCGCACGGCGCAGGGGCTCCGGCTGGGTGCTGGCGGGCCGCGGCGCTTGCGTCTCCAGGTGGGCCGGGTCGGCGATCTCGGTGCGCAGCATCATCTCGCGGTCCTCCTGGTAGTTGTGGCGAACGATCCAGGGCATCACCTTGCCCTGGCGCGGCAGCAGGTGCTTGGCGCGCTGCACGTAGCCAGCGCTGAGCTGGTCGAGCACGCTGGTGTCGAGTTGGGCGTTCTGGCGGTCGCGCGGGATCACCACGGCCTGGCCGTTCTGTTCCATGTGCTTGAACAGGCGGCACAGGTAGAGGCTCGACATGTCGGCCTTCATGGTCCACGACAGGTTGATGTAGCCGAAGATCCAGGCGAAGTTCGGCAGGTCCTGCAGCAGCACGCTCTTGTAGGACATCTTCTCGGCGGTCTTGTACGGCGCGCCATCCACGTTCAGCGCCATGCCGCCGAACATCTGCACCTGCAGCCCGGTAGCGGTGACGATGATGTCGGCCTGCAGCGTGCGACCCGACACCAGGCGGATGCCGTTCTCGGTGAAGCGCTCGATGCCGTCGGTCACCACGTCGGCCCGGCCACCGCGGATGGCGGTGAACAGGTTGGCGTTGGGCACCGCGCAGAGGCGCTGGTCCCAGGGTTCGTACTGCGGGTTGAAGTCCTTGTCGGTGTAGCGCTCGCCGAGATGGCGCTTGGCCTGGCCCACGAAGAAGCGCCGCATGGCCTTGGGGAAGCGCTTGCACAGCTGGTAAGTGGTCTGCCAGATTTCCAGGTTGCGCTTGCGCGCGATGGCGAAGCTCCAGCCGTTCGGCAGCACCTTGTCCAGCACCTGGGTCATGCGGTCCCAGCCTGGCAGCGAGAAGATGTAGGTGGGCGAGCGCTGCAGCATGGTCACCTTGGCGGCTTTCTCCGCCATCGACGGCACCAGCGTCACCGCGGTCGCGCCACTGCCGATCACCACCACCTTCTTGCCGGTGTAGTCGAGATTCTCCGGCCACTGCTGCGGGTGGATGATCTGGCCCATGAACTGGTCCTCGCCCCGGAAGGTGGGACGGTAACCCTGGTCGTAGTTGTAGTAACCCTGCGCGCTGACCACGAAGCGGGCCTGGAAGCTGCGCTTCTCGCCGCTGGGTTCGTGGGTGGCGCTGATGGTCCAGAGCTGCGCCTGGCTGTCCCAGTCGGCCGCCGTGCAATGGATGCCGTATTCGATGCGATCGGCCACGCCGAAATCACGCGCGGCATCGCCCAGGTAGTTGCGGATGCTGCTGCCGTCGGCCAGCGTGCGGTAGTCGCGCCAGGGCTTGAACTGGAAGCCGTAGGTGAACATGTCCGAGTCCGAGCGCACGCCCGGATAGCGGAACAGGTCCCAGGTGCCGCCGACGCGCTGGCGGCGTTCCAGCACCAGGAAGGACTTGTTGGGCTGCTCGGTCTTCAGGCGGCAGGCCATGCCGATGCCGGAGACGCCGGCGCCGATGATCACCACATCCAGGATCTTGCTCATTTCTATCTCCTCACTGCGTATTCGAGCTTTCGAGTGAGCGCATATTCCAGCGATCGCCTCTGCGCTTCTTGACTTTTGGAGACAGAGGATTTGCAATTGGAGACATGTCGACATTGATCCGAGCCGCCGGCATGCGCGGCGCTTCCGAGGTATTGCGGGAGCGTGGCCTGGCCATCGAGCCGCTGATGGAGCGGCTGCAGATTCCGCGCGCCGCGCTGGGCGACGAGGAACTGCGCATCTCGCTGCCGGCCTACTCCCAGTTGCTGGAACTGGCCAGCGAAGCCACCGGCTGCCCCGACCTCGGCCTGCAGATCGCCGAACACCAGGACATCGGCATCCTCGGCCCGCTGGCCATCGCCGCACAGAACGCCTCGACCATGGGCGAGGCGATGAAGGTCATGAGTAGCTTCCTGCATACGCACTCCAGCGGCATCCGCCTCAGCCTGCATCCCGAGTATCCACTCCCCGGTCAGATCAGCCTGCGGCTCACCCTGATCACACCGAGCTGGCAGTCGCGCCGCCAGCTGATGGACCTGTGCCTCGCCGACCTGCATCACTTCACCGCCTTCCTGGCGCAGTCCCCGCTGCCCCTGCTCGGCGTCACGCTGCCGCACGCACCGCTGGCCTCGGCGGAGCGCTATGCCGAGTTCTTCGGCCACGCCGTGGACTTCGGCCATCCGCACGCCGAGCTGATCCTGCCCAGCGGCTTCCTCGACCGCAGCCTCAGCGGCGCCGTCGCCGCGCTGCATCGCCTGAGCCTCGAATACCTCGCGATGGCCTTCGAAGGCGGCGGCAAGACCGTGGGCGAGCAGGTGGAGGAGATCCTGCGCCGCGCCCTGTCCAGCACCCGCGGACGGCGCGAGGTCGTCGCGCGCCTGCTGCACCTGCACCCGCGCACCCTGCAGCGGCGCCTGGAAGCCGAAGGCCTGTCGTTCTCCGACATCGTCGACACCGTGCGCCGCGACCAGACCCGCCGCTGGCTCACCGAATCCGACGTGCCGCTGGCGCATGTCGCCGAGATCGTCGGGCTCGCCGACCAGGCCGTGCTCTGCCGCAACTGCGCGCGCTGGTTCGGGCGCTCGCCCTCGGCGATCCGCGCGCGTGGACTGCCTGCATCCGGGCCAGCTAGTCTTCCGTAGCTGAGACCCAATCCAACCGGCCAGGAACAACACTCGCATGATCACCATCCATCACCTCGGCGTCTCGCAGTCCGACCGCATCGTCTGGCTCATGGAAGAACTGGGCCTGCCCTACCAGCTGGAGTGGCATGATCGCGGCCCGGACCGCTTGGCTCCGCCGGAATACCTCGCCCTGCATCCCGCCGCGATGGCGCCGGTGATCCAGGACGGCGATGTAGTGCTGGCCGAGTCCACCGCCATCGTGCAGTACCTCGCGCACAAGTACGGCGGCGGACGCCTGACCGTGGCGCCCAACACCCCGCACTACGCCGACTACCTGTACTGGCTGCAGTTCAACAACAACATCATGTCGGGATTCTTCGTGCAGTCGGCCCTGAAGGCCGCGGGCGGCCATGACGGCGGCATCATCGGCAAGATGGCCAAGCGCCGCTCCGACGGCCTGTTCCGGCAGATGGACCAGCACCTCGCCTCCAGCACCTGGCTCGCCGGCGATGAATTCACCCTGGCTGACCTGATGTCCGGCTTCGCCCTCACCACCCTGCCCGCCGTGAGCGGCCAGAAGCTGGACGGGCTGCCCAACCTGCAGCGCTACGTGCAGCAACTCACCGCACGCCCCGCCTGGCAGAAGGCCATGTCCATCGCCGGACCGCAGGCCAAGCGCCCCGCCTAGGTGTGAAGGTTCGATAGGTTGTTCATCCGGCTGTGTTGATGGGAATCTGAGGTTGTCGAGACTTCAACCCCATCAGCAGGGAGCCGGATGAACAGCCATGAGAATGCCCGACTGACGCCCAAAGGACGAGCCC
>JASBRP010000063.1 GCA_030149365.1 Solimonas sp. | reverse complement strand
CGAAGTGCTGCGCGACGGCTACGACGAAGCCCTGACCCTGGACACCCAGGGCTACATCGCCGAGGGCAGCGCCGAGAACATCTTCCTGGTGATCCGCGGCGAGCTGCACACCCCGGACCTGACCGCCTGCCTGGACGGCATTACCCGCCGTACCGTCATGCAGCTGGCCCAGGACAACGGCCTGAAGATCGTCGAGCGCCGCATCACCCGTGACGAGGTCTACGTCGCCGACGAGGCCTTCTTCACCGGCACCGCCGCCGAAGTGACCCCGATCCGCGAAGTGGACAACCGCCCCATCGGCAGCGGCTCGCGCGGGCCGGTCACCGAGAAGCTGCAGAAGCAGTACCTGCAGCTGGTCAAGGGCGAGAGCAGCCAATACCCGGAGTGGCTCAGCCACGTCTGAGCGGTCCGCAGTAACGAAAAAGCCCCGGCAGTGCCGGGGCTTTTTCGTTCAGGCCGCCGCCGGAAAGCCCGGCGCGAAAGCCTCGCGCGGCACACGCGTAAGGTTCACCAGATACGACACCGCGTGGTACAGCCCCGCCAGCATGGTCAGCTCGATCAGCTGGTCCTCGGCGAAGGCGCCGCGCAGGTCCGTCCACAGCGCGTCATCCACGTCATGGCGCTCGTGCAGGGCATCGGCCAGGCGCAGCACCAGCCGCTCCTGCGGCCCCCATTCCGGCGCGTCTGCCGCGCCATGCACCGAGGCCTGCAGCTCCGCGGGCGTGAAGCCGGCCTTGTCGCCGTAGATCGCCGCGTGCACGCCCCACTCGTATTCGGCCCCGCAGCGCGCCGTGCTGCGCAGGATCATCAGCTCGCGCAGGCGCAGCGGGATGCTGCCGCGGTCCAGCAGGCCGCCGGCCAGCATGCGCTCCATCACGCGGGGGTTGTGCGCCACGGTGCGGAAGATCAGCAGTGGCGGGGCGCCGCGCATGACTGCGGCGAGCGCCGTCTCCAGTGGCGGGGCCAGCGGCAGGGGCAGGGCCTCGATTCGGGCAGCAACAGACATGGGGCTTCTCCAGGTGCTACGATAATCGAAGCATATTGCTTCTGAATTCGTAGCGCAACATGAGCCTCATCGACTATCCCGTCCGCGGTTCGGCGTCCGGCCGCCCCATCATGGCCCTGCTGGACCTGCTCGGCCGGCGCTGGACCCTGCGCGTGGTCTGGGAGCTGCGCGACGGCGCCATGTCCTTCCGCGCCCTGCAGGCCGCCTGCTCGGGCATGTCGCCCTCGGTGCTCAACCAGCGCCTGGCGGAACTGCGCGAGGCGCTGATCGTGGAAGCGGGCGAGGGTGGCTATGCCCTGAGTGCCCGCGGCCGTGAGCTGCTGGAGCTGTTCGGGCCCCTGCAAAGCTGGTCGGAGGAATGGGCACAAGCGCTGCGCGACGAGTGAATCCCTTACTCGCATGAGAGGCGAATTTCCCATCCGCCGATGTGAAAGTCCTGCTTATGATCCCGGTCGAAAGAATTTGGCAGGAGTGGGTACATGGATGGCGGCGGGATGCGGTGGGATGTGCTGTTCCGGAATGCACTGGTGTTCGACGGCAGCGGCGCCAAGCCGCAGCTGCAGGACGTAGCGGTGCGCGACGGCAGCATCGCTGCGATCGGCAGCGGTCTGCCGGAACAGCAGGCCGCCGAGACCGTGGACGTGGCCGGCCGCTGGCTGATGCCGGGCCTGCTCGACATCCACACGCATTTCGATCTCGAGGTGGAGCTGGAGCCGGGCCTGCCTGAAGCGGTGCGCCATGGCACCACCACCGTGGTGGTGGCCAACTGCAGCCTCGGCCTGGCCTACGGCGCGCTGCGCCGCGACGGCACCGATCCCATCGTCGACTGCTTCGCCCGCGTGGAGAACGTGCCCAAGCACGTGCTGCGCAAGGTCGGCGACCGCGTGAACTGGAACGACTCCAAGGCCTACCTGGACCACTTCAGCGACCTGCCGCTGGCCCCCAACATCGTGCCGATGATCCCGCACTCGATGCTGCGCATCGAGGTCATGGGCCTGCAGGACAGCATCAGCCGCGAGCCCACCGCCAAGGAGTTGGCGCGCATGGGCGAGCTGGTGGAGAAGGGCCTGCGCGAGGGCTACGTCGGCTTCTCCACTGATGCGCTGCCGTTCCACTTCCTGGCCAACCAACCCAACACGCAGAAGCAGATTCCCACGCAGTTCGCGCGTTACGGCGAGCTGAAGTTCCTGACCAACCTCGTGCGCCGCTGGGGCCGCGTCTGGCAGGCCACGCCGCCCAAGGACAGCAAGATCGGCGTGTTCCGCAACTTCCTGCTAACCTCGGGCCGCCTGTTCGGCCGGCCGCTGAAGGTCACCGCGGTGGCGGCCATCGACATCGTCACCAACAAGTCGCTGCTGCGCATGGGCCTGCTGCTGTCGCGCATGCTCAACTCGCGCTTCCTCAACGGCCATTTCCGCTTCCAGGCGCTGGCGGCACCGTTCAAGCTCTGGAGCGACGGCGTGATCACGCCGATCGCCGAGGAGATTCCCGTGCTGCGCCGTCTCAACGAGCGGGACCTGGACGACCGCGAGGGCCGCCTGCAGATCATGTCCGACCCGGCCTGGCAGCAGGAATTCCGCCGCATGTGGACGCATGGCAAGACCGGCTTCAGCCTGGCGCGCCTCAAGCGCCGCCTGCGCATGGACGACAACGTCCTGACGCGCGAGCTGGCCGACATGCACATCGAGACCTGCCCGGTGCCGGAGTGGAGCGGTGAGAGCCTGCAGCAGGTCTACGAGCGCCTGCAGCGCTGGCAGGCCACGGGCGAGGGCGCCCGCAGCGAGGCCGAGCGCGAGACCTTTGCCAGCTTCCCCAAGCCGGCTGGTGACGACTGCGATTTCCTGCTGCACCTGCTGCGCCGCTTCGATACCGCGCTGCGCTGGTGGACGGTGACGGCAAACCGCGATCGCGAGACCACCAAGGCCCTGCTGTTCAACCCCAAGCTGCTGCCCGGCTTCAACGACAGCGGCGCGCACCTGACCAACATGGCCTTCTACGACGGCAATCTGCGCATGCTGCAGTTCGCGCAGGAAGACGGGCTGGAGAAGGTGGCCTACGCGGTGCAGCGCCTGACGCAGGAGCCGGCCGAGTTCTTCGGGCTCAACGTGGGCACGCTCAAGCCCGGCGCGCAGGCGGACATCGTCGTCATGGATCCCGAGGCGCTGCGCGCCTACGACTCCGACGCCGGTGTGCGGTACATCTGGCGCGACATCTTCCAGGCCAACCAGCTGGTCAACCGCTCCGACGGCGTGGTCAGCCACGTGATGATCGCCGGGCGCATGGCCTGGCGCGACGGTGCCTATACCGAGCTGCACGGCCGCGAGCGCATGGGCCGCGTGCTGCTCGACCGCGAGCATGAGGCGCAGGCCGCCGCCGTCGCGGCCTGACGTTCCATTGGTCGTCACAATGTGACCAACCGCACACGCGGCCCTCAAGCCGCGCGCGTGCGTGCCGATAAGCGGGCGATCCCTGGCAACCGGAACCCGCCATGTCCGCCGAAGACCGTTTCTACCGCAGCGTTGTCGATGCCCTCACGCATGACCGCCTGACGCTGCCGACGCTGCCGGAAGTCGCGCTGCGCATCAGCGACATGAGCCGGCGCGAGGATGTCTCCGTCAATCTTCTGGCGGCGGAAATCGCCAAGGACCCGGCGATGGCCGTGCGCCTGCTGCGCGTCGCCAACAGCGCCATCGCGCAGGCCAATGGCCGGCGCATCGACAATCTCGCGCAGGCGGTGACGCGCCTGGGCCTGCAGATGACGCGTGTGCTGGTCACCGGCCTGGCGGTGGAGCACCTGTTCGTCTCCAAGTCGCCCTGGCTGCAGCAGCGCCTGCGGCGCAGCTGGGCGCGCAGCACCGAGGTGGCGGCGCTCGCCCAGGTGCTGGCCAAGAACTGCACCGTGCTCAAGCCCGAGATCGCGATGCTGGCCGGCCTGGTGCACGAGATCGGCGTGCTGCCGATCCTGCGGCTGGCGGAGTCGCAGCCGGAGCTCAGCGAGTCGCCGGCCGCGCTGGACTCGGTGCTGCGCCGGCTTTCCGCGCGCGTTGGCCGGCTGGTGCTGCAGGCCTGGAATTTCCCGGAGGCGCTGGTTGACGTGCCCTACTACCAGGAAGACATCTACCGCACCCACGGCGGCCCCACGGACTACCTGGACGTGGTGATCGTCGCGGTGCTGCAGTTGCAGGGCGCGCACGACCCGTCGCTGGCGCGCATCGACCGTCATGCGGTCTCCGCTTTTGCCCGGATCGACCTTTCGCCGGAGCTTTCGGTGCTGGAACTTGCCGATTATCTGGCTGAGTACAACGCCAATCGGTCAGGGCTTGCAGCTTAGATGTAAGAAATATTCTACTCAGGTCGTAGGTTATCCACCGACTCCCGGTACGGATCATCTACTCGACAGGCACTGAGGAGAGTAGGGATGAAACTGGCAACCTGGGCAGGCGCACTGATGGCTCTGGCGATGAGCGCCACTGCAGCCGCCACCGACGGCAACTACACGGTGGGCCCCACCCTGGTGGCGCCGAAGATCATCGGCACCGTGGTGAAGATCCACGGCAACAACCTCGTGCTGGCGGCCAAGACCGCGGCCTTCGATGTCACGCTGGAGCACAACGGCCTGGTGCGCACCTTCACCGTCGTGCGTCCGGAGCCGGCGGTGGCTGGCGCGCCGCTGATGCTGGTGCTGCACGGCCGCGGCGGCAACTCCGAGGGCCACGCCACCATCACCAACCTCTCCAAGTCGGTCGCCGCCCAGGGTTACTGGGCCGTGCTGCCGCAGTACTACGACAACACCTGGGACGACAACCCAGGCCTGAATCCCGGCCTGGACGATGTCGGCTTCGCTGAACGCATCCTGGACATCATGCAGGAGGACTTTGGCCTGGACGCCAACCGCAGCTACGCCGCGGGCTTCTCCAACGGCGGATTCATGACCGAGCGCCTGGCCTGCGAACTATCGGACCGCATCGCCGCCTTTGCCTTCGTCTCCACCAGCATCACCCGTGGCCTCTACAACGCCTGTGCGCCGACCACGCCGCGCCCGGTGATGTTCGTGCACGGCACCACCGATCCCGTCGTGCCCTGGGCCGGCAACAACGCCCTGGCGCTGCAGTCCGTGGACAGTGCGGTGGGCCTGTGGACCGCCAAGCTGGGCTGCGGCCTGAACCCCACGCAGCAGACGCTGGATTCCGCCAACGACGGCACCAGCATCGACCTGTTCCGCTACGGCTGCGGCACCAAGGAAGTGCGCCTGTATCGCGTCAACAACGGCGGCCACACCTGGCCGGGCGGCACGCAGTACCTGCCGGTGAACCTGATCGGCAAGACCAGCACCGACATCCAGGCCACCGACGAGGTCTGGAACTTCGTGAAGACCTACCAGCGCTGATCCGCGTCTGCCGGCCCGGTCACGGGCCGGCATGACCTGTGCGAGGGATTCCGCGTCTCCCGACCGGAATCCCTTCGTGTTTTCTCGCCTGCTGTTCCCCGTATGTGCGGCCACGCTGCTGTGTGCCTGCAACTCTTCCACGCCGTCTGCTCCAGTCCCCGTCGAACCCGCGCCCTTCGTGCTGGAGGAGGCGACCGTCGCCGATATCCACGAGGCCTTCGCCGGACGCCGGGCGCTGGCCGACGGCTCGCGCCTGACTTGCGTGGCGCTGCATGACCTCTATGTCGCCCGCATCCTGGCCATCGATGATGTGCCCCAGGCCGGCGGCCTGCCGGTGCAGTCGGTGCTGCGCATCAACCCGGCCGCCAGGGCCGAGGCCGTGGCGCTGGACGCGCTCTATGCGCAGGACCAGGGCATCGGCAGTCGTCCCCTGCATTGCGTGCCGATGCTGCTCAAGGACAACTACGACACCTACGACCATCCCTCCAGCTCGGGCTCGTACTCGATGCTGGGACACCAGTCCTCCATCGATGCACACTCGGTGGCGGGCTTGCGCGCCGCCGGCGCACTGATCCTGGGCAAGGCCAACCAGGACGAGTTCGCCTTCACGGTCGGCGGTACCAGCGGCCGTGGGCCACTGACGCGCAACCCCTACGACACCCGCCAGGACCCGGGAGGCTCCAGCTCCGGCACGGGTGCCGCCATCGCGTCCAATTTCGCCGCGATCGGCACCGGCACCGACACCTGCATGTCGATCCGCTTCCCGTCCTCGGTCAACGGCCTGGCCGGCATCCGCCCCAGCGTCGGCCTGGTCTCGCAGCACGGCGTATTCCCGCTGACCCATTCGCGCGACGCACCGGGCCCCATGGCGCGAACGCTGCACGACGCCGTGCTGGCGCTCAACGCCATGGCCGGCCCCGATGCCCGCGATCCCAAGACGCTGGAGTATGAGAACGCCGCGTTCCCGCAGCGCCCGGCGGACTACACGCGCTTCCTGGATCGCAGCCACTACGGCCTGAAGGGGCGCAAGCTCGGTTTCGTGCGGAGCTTCGGCTCGCTGGATGCGGTGGGCAGCGGCGAGCACCTGGCGCTGATCGAGGCGGCCATCGCGCAGATGCGTTCGATGGGTGCGGAGGTCTACGACGTGGAATTCCCCGAGTTCGTCTCGGTGGCGGCGTCGGCGATGCACTACGAGTGGAACGAATACTTCCGCCAGTTCGAGGCCGAGAACGGCTACGCCGCGCCGCGGCGCTGCCTGACGGCGCTGAACCCCGGCGACAATAGCTGCTCCCTGCTGGCGGTGGACGGCATCCTGGAGACCGGCCTGATCAGCCCGGTGGCCCTGGTGGCGGTGGCGTCGTCGGCGCTGGAGGATTCGCGCCAGGGGCCGGAGCCGGCCAAGCTGGAGCAGCACCGGCTGACGCGCGAATACGTGCAGCAGCGGATGGATCACTACCCGTTGCCGGGCGGCGGCGAGGTGCGGCTGGATGCGCTGCTGATCCGCCCCGGCTCCAGTCCGCGCACCTGCGACTTCGGCTCCACCACGCAGAATCCCTCGGTGGTGGTGCCGGTGGGCATCACGGCCGACGGCGTGCCCAAGGGCATCGAGGTGCTGGCGCGCAAGTGGGACGAACCCACCGCCATCGGCATCGCCTACGACTACGAGCAGGCCACGCACCATCGGCGCCCGCCGTCGCTGCGTAGCGACCCTTTGCAGGGCACGCGCCTGTCGGCCGAGTTCAATCGGTTGCGCGAGGGGTTGCTGTTGCCGCTGCTGGACCAGGATCCCTGGGCGCTGCCGCTGGCGCAGTACCAGCAGGTGATCCGCGAATACGTCAGCGGCTTTGCCGAGGTGCCCGGCGAGGAGGCCCACTGACGGCGCTCAGCCTTCGACCACCGAGTTCTCGCGAGCCAGGGATGCGCCGGACAGGCCGGGCAGGTCCACGCGATAGCGCTGCGGTTTCTCGGGGTCGATGAACACCGGCAACTGCTTCATGCGCCGCAGGCGCTGGGCGTCCTCGGCCAGGGGTTCGCTTTCGTAGAAGTACTCGATGCCGGAGCGCGGGTCCTGCCACTGGGCGCTCACGATGTAGCGCAGGCCCAGTTCGCGCTGCACCAGCGCGTCGAAGGGATCGCGCGACTGGCCGTTGTGCAGCAGGCGATGTTCGCCGCCCTCGCTTTCCAGCGAGAAGCGGCCGACGCCGCGCGGCAGGCTGTCCAGGCTCACGTGCGGGCGCAGGTCGATGATGTCCGCCATCACCCGCGAGCCGCCACGGTCCAGGCGCTGGCTGCCACCCGCGCTACCACCACCGGACATGAACAGCAGCGGCAAGGCGAAGAAGCCGCCGAACACGCCAAGGATCAGCGGGAACAGCCAGTTGTCGATGAAGATGTCCAGGCGCGCGTCCTGGGGCTGCGCGGGGTCGAACCAGACGCGGATGGAGTCGCCGGACCGGTAGTTCTTGTGCAGGTCCGAGCCGGCGCTTTCCACCTGCCGGATGACGCCACCGCCGGCGTCGAAGGCCACTACCAGGGCCGGCACGTCACCGGTCACCGCCACCACCGTGCCCATCGCTTCCTGCGCGAACTGGCGGTCCCAGAGTGCGCGGCCCAGCAGCCAGGCGGCGCCGAGCAGGCAGGGCAGGGCAATGGCCAGTAGCACCAGGCGCATGCCGCGGTCCATCTGGCTGCCAATGGGATGTCTCATTGCCGTCTCCCGGCCAGGAGCAGGCTGGAATATGCCTCGTCTCGCACATCCGCGCCATGAAGGGGTGGCCATCCGTGGCGGGACTTCAGTTCGCCCATTGAACCCCGGCCCGGCCATCCGTGGCCGGGCGTTCGCCGGCGTGGGGTGGGCGTAAGGGCGCACCCGCAAAACCCCCCCGAACACCACCACCCACCCCCCCCGGGACCGCGGGCGCCCCCGCCCGCGGCCGG
>JASBRP010000059.1 GCA_030149365.1 Solimonas sp. | reverse complement strand
TCAACGCAGTGCAGTAGGCGAGACCAGAAGTAGTGCAGTAGGGCGGGAAAGCGCAGCGCATCCCGCCTTTCGGAAAGCCAAGCAAAGCGAGCATCCAAAAAAACCCCTCCACCGTCTCCAGCGAAGGGGTCTGTTCTAGATCGAAAACCTCAACTGCCCAACCGTTCGCCCTGAGCTTGTCGAAGGGTGAAAGCTTCCGGAGATCATTCACGCTCCGGCCCCAACGCGCTTCGACCGATGAAGCTGCGCCGGCTTGAACAATGAGCAGATGGCTACACAGCCTGCCCATGTGCCCGCAGATCGGCCAAGAGGACGCTAAGGCTGAAACCACCATACTTCTCGGCCCTGCGGTCTTCTTCCGGAACAAGCGCAGCGTGAAGCTCTTCGTAGTTTTCAGGAATGCACGAGACGCCCGCAGCGCCTTCAACCTGATCGATATTCACAACGATGATCGTGCCAGCCGGAATGGAGACTTCATGACCACCGGTGAAGGGCGCATGCCAGTGCGTGAGTGCGATAGCCGGTATCGGCGAGGTCAGCAGGAAGCGTGCCCCTTTCTTAAACATGTTCCTCCATGCGGGTCACAGATTCTTCGTGACTCGAGATACAGTGCAGTAGGGCGGGACCAGAAGTAGGCGCCTCCAGGCGAAGCGAAGCGCATCCCGCCTTCCGGAACGCCAAGCAAGCGATCACCCAAACAAAAACCCCTCCGCCGTCTCCAGCGAAGGGGTCTATCCTAGACAAAAAACCTCAGCTACCCAGCCGCCGCACCCAGCTCCGCAGCGACTTCACCCGATCCAGCAGGCCCGGACCGCCAGCAACGACCGGAGGCGGCGTAGCGGAGGCTTCCACCTCGTAGCGCTGGTGCAGCGTCGGGCTCGAGGCCAGGCGCTGGTGCTGGCGCACGGCGGAGTTCACCGCGATCTTGCACTGGCTGTCATGGATCGGCTTGGTGATGAAGCGGTAGATCTGGCCCTGGTTGATCAGCTCGATGGCGCTGCCGGCGTCGGCGCGGTCGGTCAGGATCACCGAGACCAGCTCGGGGTGATGCTGCTTGAGCGTGCCGATCAGGCTCACCACCGGGTGGTCCTGCACGCGGGTGTCGGAGATCACCACGCCGATCTGGTTCTTTTCCAGCTGCTCCACCGCCTCGTTCATCGAGGTGGCGCCGTAGACCTTGAAGGTGGGGCCCAGGATGGTCTGGATCTGCGGCGGCACACGCGGGTCGTCGTCCATCACCAGCACGCCCGATGCGCCGGCGGCGGGCTGCACGGCAGCGCTGTCGGCGGTCTCGGCAGCGGCCGGGGCGGCGGCAGCGGCGGCCATGCTGGCCTTGGCGGCGGCCACGGCGCGGGCGACCGTGGTGCTCAGGTCGTCGTTCATCCACGGCTTGTTGACGAAGCGGAAGATCTCGCCTTCGTTGATCGAGCCGATGATGGCGTTGAGGTCGGAGTAGCCGGTCAGCAGGATGCGCATCGCGTTGGGGTTCAGGTCCCGCGCGGCGCGCAGCATCTCGATGCCGGTCATGCCGGGCATGCGCTGGTCGCTGACGATGACGTCCACCGGCTGGGTCTTGAGCAGGTCCAGCGCCGCCTGGCCGCTTTCCGCGAAGAACACCTCGTAGCGGGCGCGGAACAGCATGCGCATGGTGGTCAGGACGCGGGGTTCGTCGTCGACGAACAGCACGCGGGCTTTGGCAGGGGCTACATCATCCATGTGAAACTGACTCCTCGACTACGAACTGGCCAGGTGTCCCTGGCTCGACTCATGCTGCGGCGAGTTCCGGGGCCGCGCTGCCGGCAGTGTCGCCGCTGTGGCGCTTCTGCTTCAATGGCAAACGGACTACAAATTCACTGCCCTTGCCCACGGTGGAGCGCACATCGATGCGGCCGCCGTGCTCTTCGATGATGCGGAACACGATCGACAGGCCCAGGCCCGTGCCCTTGCCGACCGCCTTGGTGGTGAAGAAGGGCTCGAAGATGCGGGCCCGCACGTCCTCGGTCATGCCGCAGCCGGTGTCGAGGATGCGCACGATCACGCCGTCGGCCTCGGCCGTGGTGTGGATGTAGATCTTGCCCTCGCCCTCGATGGCTTGGGCCGCGTTGGTGAACAGGTTCAGGAACACCTGGTTCAGCTGCGAGGGCGAGCACTCCACCTGCGGCAGCTCGCCGAACTGGCGCACCACCTCGATACGGGTCTTCAGCAGGTTGTTGGCGATCTTCAGGGCCGAGTCGATGCCCGAGTTGATGTCGAACAGGTCGGTACGCGAGCGGTCGACGCGCGAGAAGTCCTTCAGCGAGGACACCAGGTCGGCGATCTGCACCAGGCCGAAATCGGTGTCCTTGAGCAGGTTGCCCAGGTCTTCCATGGTCTCGGCGGGGTTCAGCGTGGCGCGCAGGCTCTCGGCCTCGCCCAGGGCGCCGGCCACCTCCTCGTCGGAGGCGTTCTGCGAGGTCATCAGCGTCAGCGCCTTGTCCTGCGCCGTAATCAGGCCGCGCAGGTCGTCCAGCGAGTTGCGCACGATCTCGGTATTGCTGCGGGCATAGCCCAGCGGCGTGTTGATCTCGTGGGCGACGCCGGCCACCATCGTACCGAGCGAAGCCATCTTCTCCGACTGCACCAGCTGCGCCTGCGAGGCACGCAGGTCCTGCAGCGCCGTGCTGAGGTCCTTGGTGCGGTTGGTCACCTGTTCTTCCAGGTGCTCGTTGGCGTGCGACAGGTCGGCGTTGGCGCGGTCGATCTCGCGGAAGGAGCGGGCCAGCCTGAAGCCGAGGAAGGCCAGCACCAGCAGCAGCGCCGCGGCGTAGGCGGCCAGGTAGGTCCGGTACTGGTTGGCGACGGCGACCTGGCTTTCATGCCAGGCCATGTAGGCCTGTTCCAGGGCCTGCAGCTGGGCGCCGGTGGGGCGGTCGAGGAAGTCGCGCAGCTTGGCTACCAGCTCGGTCTTGTCGGCGATCACTTCCTCGCTGCGGTCGCGCAGGCCCCTCACGGCCTTGGTGAACGGCGGATCCTCGGGCTCGAACTGCGGCTCGCCCTCGGCTACCGGTGCCGCCGGCGGGGTGGGCGGCGCCATCGCCTGCAGCTGTTCCAGCAGCGCGCGGATGTTGCCGGCGGCGGCAGCCGGCGGCGTCGGCGTCACGCCGAAGTTCACGATCTCGGTCTTGACCTGCATCGTCAGGTTGCGGACCTCCTCAGCCTGCGCCGCGGTCGCCGCCGCGGTCACGGCGTCGGCGTAGGTCGGCACGGCGTCCATGCTGTTGATCAGGCGCTGCGTCAGCAGGGTGTTGCGCGCCTCGGAGTCGAAGGCCAGCTCGAACTTGCTCTCGATGGTGTCGAGGAAGGTGTCCAGGGCCTTGTCGATCTCGGGCGTCAGGCCACGCAGGGCGCCCACGTCCTTGTCCAGCGCGTTCAGCGCGGTGTCGAGCTGGCCGGTGGTGCCGGAGCGGTCGGTGACGGAGTCGGCCAGCGAGGACACGCGCGAGCCGGTGAACTGGCGGTTGAGCAACACGTCGAGGTTGCCGACCACCTGGATGCGTTCCAGGCGCGAGCGGTGCAGATCGGCATCCACGCTCTGCGTCATGCGCAGCAGGAACACCAGCACACCAATGGCTGCCACGGCGAGCAGCGCAAAGAACACCTGCCTGAGCTTCTTCATCCCGTCTCCCCCACAACAGACTGGGTGCCGCGAATCTCCGCTCTCCGGACAGGATGCCGGTTTGTAGCGGGACTGCGGCTTTGTACTGCAGGGCGGGGCAACAGCGGACCCGTCCCGGCAGGAACTGTGGCAAAGACGGTACGGGCTGCCAAGCCAGGGGTGCTTCCCCTGTTTGGACTAGAGCTTGGTTGCTCAAGGGAACTCTCGTTCCTGGAAGGGGTTCCTATCTGCAGGGAGCCTTCCGCCACCGCCTTGGCGGCGGGGCCGTTTATGGACGGCATCCCGGGCCTGGGGGCAGGGACGTGCCGACCGCCAACCGGAGCGACAAAACCATGAAAGTCAGCGAATGCATGAGCCAGGACGTCTGCGTGGCCATGCCCGACATGAGCCTGCGGGACGCCGCCACCCTGATGGCCGACATCGACGCCGGAGCCTTGCCCGTACGCGACGGCGACCGCCTCGTGGGCATGATCACCGACCGCGACATTGCAATTCGCGGCATCGCCGCGGGGCTGGGGCCGGAGGCCCGCGTCCGCCAGGCGATGAGCAGCGAGGTGAAATACTGCTACGAGGACGAAGACACCGAGCACGTGGTGCGCAACATGGGCGACATCCAGGTGCGCCGCCTGCCGGTGCTCAACCGCGACAAGCGCCTGGTCGGCATCGTCGCCCTGGCCGACCTGGCCTGCACCGCCGCGGACCGCAGGAACCTCGGTGCGGCGCTGAGCGATATCTCCCGCGAGAGCGGCCTGCACTCGCAGACCCTGCCGCGCATGCACTGATCCTGACCCCATCGCGCCGGGGTGCCGGCGCGATGGGGCTTCAGCCGAACGGAGGATTCGCCCGGGCCGGGACTGCGGTGAACTGCCGGGCATCCACCGCCCCAAGGAGCAGTCATGGACACCCAGGCCCTCGAACGCCGCCTGCAGAAGCTGGAAGACGCCGAAGCGATCCGCACCCTGAAGGCACGCTACCTGTTCGCCTGCGACCGCAAGGACACCGTCGCCATGCGCGGCTGCTTCGTCGACGGCAAGCTGCACATCGACTATGGCGTGGTCGGCACCTTCGACAACGCCGATACCCTGGTGCAGTTGTTCAAGGATGTCGGCTGCCATCCGCACATGGTGGAGATGCACCACGGCGCCAACCCGCAGATCGAGGTGCAGGACTCCAGCCGCGCCCATGGCACGTGGAGCCTGCACTACTTCCTGGTCAACACCCAGGCCAAGAGCCTGACCCAGCTCGCCGGCTACTACGAGGACGAATACCGCAAGGAAGGCGGCGACTGGAAGATCAGCAGCACCAAGTTCATCGCCACCTCGACCCTGGCCCTGGACTACACCGACGGCGCCCTCAAGGCCCTGTTCGCCGGCTCGCCGCCGCCCGCCGTCGCTGCCTGAGGCGCTTGCCGCCTCGGCGGCGGGGAGTGGGCTGCCGGGGGCAAGCCAGGCGCTCCCGGAAGCCTTGTGCCCCGGCTTGCCTGCGGCAAACCGGGCTACGGGTCCTGGCGCGAGCAGGATGTTTTTCACGCCGGAGCGCTACGCGCCTTGCTGGTGGCTCAGGTGACTGCCGCCCTGTAGGAGCCGGCGTGCCGGCGACAGCCCGGCCCGAGGTCGCCGGCAAGCCGGCTCCTACAGGGCGCCGGCCTCGCGCCGGAAGGTCAGCACCAGCACGTCACGGTGGGCCGGCTGCGCCGGGTCCAGCGGCTGCACGGCGGTCACGCCGTGGTAGACGCGGTTGTCGTCGATCAGCGTGGCGTCGCAGGGCGCCGTCAGCGTGAAGCTGCCCAGCGGGCTGCCGTCGGGGCGGTGGATGGTGGTGACGCCGCTGGCGATGTTGTGCCGGCGCACCAGCAGCACCAGCACCCAGTCGACACCATCGCGGTGCACGCCTTCGGGCGTCGGCTGGCCGGCCTCGTCGCTGCGTGCCTCGATGCGGAACTGATGGGCCTCGATATGCCAGCGCGCCACCTGCGGCGAGAGCCGGCCGAACAGGTCGCGGCAGAAGCCCAGCAGGGTGTCCAGGCTGGCGCCGCCGGTCTGGGGCAGGATCGGCTCGAACCAGCGTGCGATGCCGCCGTTGAGGCGGTTGTAGTCCAGGCTCTGGTAATGCGGCTGGTGCGGCTGGCGCTCGATGGGGCCCGCCGCGGCCGCGGCATAGACCGCGTGGCGACGCCGCCGGTAACGGCCACCGTCGGCCATGTGGGGGTCCAGCGCCAGGTCGTTCCAGCTGTCGGCGAAGCGGTCCCAGTCGGCGAGGCTGCCGCTGTCTTCCAGCAGCGCGCGCATCGTGGCGCCCTGCACGAAGACATGGCCTTCGCGGGCGAGCGGGGTCTCCAGGGCCGTCAGGCCGGGGAGGGGGGACAGTGACGCAGGGTGGTCCATCGGGGCGGGCATTGTAGACCCTCTGCCGCCCCTAGGGGCTGTTAACCCTACCGTGGTCGTGCGATGCCCCCGTATTGGCCGCCAGGCCAGGCGCGAGGAGGGCGCTTATCGGGAATAAGTAACCGACGAGCAACGCCGCATGGCGGCCAATACGGGGGCACCCTTCGGGCGGGACCGTTTTGGCGCAGGGCGTCGTCCCGCCCCGCTGATGTACGTCAAGTACAGCCGATGGCCCCGGCTGCGAAGCGACTCGATGTCGCTTCGCAGTAAGCCATCGGCGCGTGCCGGGACATAGCCCTGCGCCAGAACGGTCTCCGTCGCAGCGAGCACGGTAGGGTTAACAGGCCCTAGTAGACCGCCCCGCTTATTCGGGGCGTACTTCCAGCGCCGCCAGTTCCAGGTGGCGGTGATGCAGCTCCAGCTCGAAGCGGCCGCTGTGCTGGGCGCGGAAGCGCAAGCTGCCGGTCTGCCCGGCACGCAGCGGCAGGGACAGGTCGTAGCCGTGCAGGTGCAGTTCGTCGTTGCTGTCGCTGGTCACGCGCAGCTCCACCTCGTCGCCCGCCTTCAGCACCACCACGGCCGGGCCCGATTCGCGACGGCCCTGGCGCACCACCCACTCCGCGGTCATGGCCGGTTCGGCGGGTAGGGGCTCGGAGCCCGGCGGCACCGGGCCGGGTTCGCCCGGCAGGGCGCCGGGCGGCGGCGTGATCGCGGGGTCCTGCGCCACCGCGGCCTGTTGCGGTGCCGTGGCCTCGGGCGCGCCGGAGTCCGGACGCAGCAGCAGGAACAGGCCGGCCAGGATGGCGGCGCCGAGGGCGATGAAGACGAGGGCTGAGCGGTTCATGGCGCGCAGCATAGCGGGCATGGCCGCCGGCCGGCACGGGCCATATTTACTAATGGCAATAGCCCCCAAGAGGCTCCGCTTTGGTTAGCTTCGCGCGTTGATAAAAACTAAAGGGAGAGGAGCATGCTGAAGCGCATTCTCGGAGGCATGGCGCTGGTTGCCGTGCTGGGTGTGTCGGGCTGCGGTTCCAGCAAGCCGGTGGACGCCGGTGCCGCCGCGCCGCGCGGTGCGCCGGTGACGCGCTACGACATGGCCAACGCCTGCTACAGCCTGCAGGCCGTCGAAAGCGGGCGCCACGCCTTGCGCGACGGTGACGGCCGCTATACCGCCACCGCGGATGCCTCCAAGGCCACGCCCTTCTTCATGAAGCCCACCGCCCTGGGCAAGTACCTGCTGTTCTCCGACAACGAGTCGATGATGGCCGTAACCGGCCCCGCCGTCGGCAGCGCGACCCAGCCGGGCGAGGCGGCGGACTGGACCATCGACACCGATGCGGCCGGCGACTTCACCGTGTACTCCTCCAGCGCCGAGCGCTTCCTGTCAGTGGACGCCGCCAGCGGCGCACTCACCCTGGCCTCGGCACCGGCGAAGTTCGACTTCGTGCCGGCGCGTGGCTGCAAGCCCTTCCCTGAAATCCATACCGATTCCAGCGGCACCGCCTTCAAGGGCCAGGGTGTCGACAAGCCGGTGCTGGGCTTCGCCGAGGTGCATGCGCACGTCAGCGCCACCCACTTCCTCGGCGGCGGCCACTACGGCCGTCCCTTCCACCGCTTCGGCGTCACCCAGGCCCTGGGCAACTGCGCGGAGCAGCACGGCCCCAACGGCGCGCTGGACTTGGTCGGCAACCTGATGGGCGGCGCTGGCAGCCCGCTGGCCACGCACGACACGCAGGGCTGGCCCAGCTTCATCGACTGGCCCGCGCGTGACTCGCTGATGCACGAGGCGATGTACTACAAGTGGATCGAGCGCGCCTGGCTCGCCGGCATGCGCATCATGGTCAACGACCTGGTCGAGAACGAGGTGCTGTGCCGCCTGCAGTCGCTGGTCAACACCGCCAACGTGCTGAACCTGGATATCGGCGACCTGGTGCAGGAGGTCAGCGAGATTCCCTCGCCGCAGTACTGCAACGAAATGGAAAGCGCCGTGAAGCAGGTGCAGTTCATGCGCGACCTGGAAGGCTACATCGACGCCCAGGAAGGCGGCCCCGGCAAGGGCTGGTTCCGCATCGTGACCTCGCCGCAGGAAGCCCGCCACGTGATCAACGAGGGCAAGCTGGCGGTGGTGCTGGGCATCGAGATCTCGCACCTGTTCAACTGCAAGGTGCTGCAGCCGGGCGGGCTGTTCGAGGTCGCCAGCTGCGACAACGAGGAGATCGACACCCAGCTCAACCGCCTGACCGACCTGGGCGTGCGCCAGATGTTCCCGCTGCACGAGTTCGACAACGGCCTGGGCGGCAACGGCATCTTCGACGGCCTGATCCTGAACGTCGGCAACTTCCTGGATACCGGCAGCTTCTGGGCGACCTACGACTGCCCCGAGGACGACTACTTCTACGGTGCCGGCGCGCACATGACCACCTCGCTGCCCGCGCCGCTGGATCCGCTGACCGGCCTGCTGCACAACCTGACGCAGGGCCTGCTGCCGCTGTACCCGTCCAAGCCGCAGTGCAATGCGCGCTCGATGACCGAGCTGGGCCACTACGCCTTCGAGCGGATGATGGACAAGAAGATCATCATCGAGGTGGACCATCTCGAGCTGAAGATGAAGAGCGAGCTGCTGGACATGGCCGACCAGCGTTCGCCGGTCTACCCGCTGGTCTCCACGCACGGTGGCCACGGCGGCATCAGCATGACCCAGGCACATCGCCTGCTGCAGGGCGGCGGCCTGCTGTACCCCTCCAAGGGCAACGGCAAGCAGTTCACCGAGCAGCTCGACAAGCTGCGCCCGCTGAAGGACGACCGCTACCTGTTCGCCATGGGTTACGGCGCCGACACCAACGGCCTGGCCGCGCAGTCGGGCCCGCGCGGGGCGGACGCCGAGCCGGTGCGCTATCCCTTCACGCTGTTCCGCGGCCCCGGCTGGGGCCCGCAGTTCGCGCGAGTGCAGCCGATCGTGTTCGACCAGTCCAAGGTGCCCGAGGGCAACCGCAGCTTCGACATCAACGCCGAGGGCCTGGCGCAGTACGGCATGATCGCCGACTGGGTGGAGGAGGTGCGCCTGGAGGGCGGCCAGCAGGCGGTCACGGACCTGTACAACTCCGCCGAGGCCTACCTGCAGACCTGGGAGCGGACGGTGAACCGCTAGGCGGCTCCCGAGGCGAACGAAAAAGGCCGGCATTCGCCGGCCTTTTTCCTTACCCATCCGCTGTGTTCCTTCAGTCCTTGCGGCCGATCCGGTCGGCGCGATCCACGCGCGCCTGCAGTTCCGGCTCGCCCTCCGGCGGGTAGTCCCAGCCCTGCAGTTCCCGCTGCACCAGCGCCGCCAGCGCGGCGATGTGGGCCGGGTCGTCGTTGAGGGCGGGGATGTAGCGCAGCGCTTCGCCGCCGGCCTTGCGGAAGCTCTCGCCGTAGCGCAGCGCGATCTCCTCCAGGGTCTCCAGGCAGTCGGCCGAGAAGCCGGGGCAGATCACGTCGAGCTTGCGCAGGCCCTTCTTTGCCAATTGCTGTACGTGTGGCTCGGTGTAG
>JASBRP010000057.1 GCA_030149365.1 Solimonas sp. | reverse complement strand
GGGCTCGTCCTTTGGGCGTCAGTCGGGCATTCTCGTGGCTGTTCATCCGGCTCCCTGCTGATGGGGTTGAAGTCTCGACAACCTCAGATTCCCATCAACACAGCCGGATGAACAACCTATCGAACCTTCACACCTAGGGCGCCAGGATGCGCCGCGCGCGCAGCACCGGCGTGGGGATGCCCTCGGGCGCCACCACCACGCTGCGGCCATCGGCTTCGATCGCCATCGCTTCCAGGCCCGACTTCCTGGGCAGGGGCCAGAGGCGCGGCGCACGCGCCAGCGTCTCGGCCCAGCTCTCGCCGGGCTTGCGATCGAAGCAGAACAGCTGCCGGTAGCTGATCATCGCCAGCCGCAGGCCGTCGCGCGACAGGTCCATGGCGGTCACCGACACCCGAGCACGCGGCGCCGACATCGGCACCGCCGGCAGCGGCTTGCCCGGCGCCGGCAGTTCCAGCGTCGCCAGCCGCTCGGCGGTCTGCACCCCGGGGCCGGCGTCCAGCGGCAGGCGATAGAAGCCGACCCGCGGGGCACCTTTCTCCACCACCAGGATCGAGCCCCCTTCCGCATCCACCGCCAGGCCCTCGGCGTCGCGCGGGCCATCCGGATAGCGGAAATCCAGGCGGCGCAATGGCTTCACCCGGCTGGCATCCAACTCCGGCTCGGGCATCAGGTAGATGGTCACCCGGTCGCGGAAGGCGAAGTTGTCGCCGATGTCGCCCACCGCCAGCCAGCTGCGCCCGTCGCGCTCGTAGAGGGCGATGTCCTCCCAGTCCACCGCCTCGGCGCCCTCGACCTCGACGCGGGCGATGACCTGGCCGCGGCGATTGAAGGCGAACAGCCGTGGGCCGTCTCCGCTGTCGTTGTGGGCCCAGTAGATGCCCGGCCAGCGCCGGGAAGCCGCCAGCCCGGAAAGCTCGGGCAACTCCCGGTCGTTGACCGTGGTCAAAGGCTCGAAGGCAGCGGGGCCGGGCTCGGCCCTGGCTGCCGGCACCGCAATCGCCAGCATCAGCGAGAAGGCCGCAATCTGTGCAAATCTATCGAACGATTTGCATACGGCGGACCACCTGTTACATGAATTCATGGGCGCAAGTGACTGCTGAGGCTGGAAATTATCGAAGCATCCACAAAATCTGTGGATAAGTGTGTGGGCAATATTCTCGTCACGACCCTAAGTGGCCACCGTGCTTGGCATTTTTACCGTCGGAACATTTTGTATCCACTCCGCATCCCATTTTCCAATCAATGACTTGCGTGATTCTTGCAGCATTCTTGCAGAAAAAAGTCGCTATCACGGGCCTTGTGGCAGAGTCCCTTGACTGCTGTGCATAAAGGGAGGCGGAACAGCGGATCGCCACCCTGCTGCCGCTAAACTCCCCGCATGAAAATGTCCCCACCCTGCGTGCTGTGCCTGTCCGGCCACGATCCCACCGGCGGCGCCGGCCTTACCGCCGACATCGAGGCCATCGGGGCCCTGGGAGGCCATGCCCTGGGCGTCATCACCGCCAACACCGTGCAGGACACCTCCAATGTCCAGCGCGTGGCGGCCGTGCCGCCGATCCTGATGGCGGCCCAGATCGAGGCCCTGGTGGCCGACTGCCGAATCGGAGCGATCAAGATCGGCCTGCTCGGCGACGCGGCCCAGCTCGACCCCATACTCGACTGCATCCGCCGCCTCCGGGTTCCCGTGGTGCTGGACCCGGTGCTGCGCGCCGGCGGCGGCGCCCAGCTGGTACGCAGCGAGCTGCTGCTGGCCGTGAAGGAACGCCTGTTGCCGCAGGTCACGGTGCTGACCCCCAACGCCGCCGAGGTGCGCCTGCTGGGCGGTGGCGAGGATGGCGCCGCCCTGCTGGCCACGGGCCTGGCCCACCTGCTGGTGACGCGTGGCGACGAGCCCGGCGGCAACGTGGTCAACACCTGGTACCAGGCCGGCCAGCCGCCCCGCGACTTCGAGTGGCCGCGCCTGCCGCAGCGCTTCCATGGCGCCGGCTGCACGCTGGCCGCGGCCATTGCCGCCCTGCTGGCCGCCGGCAAGCCGGTAGCCGAGGCGCTGGAAGGCGCGCAGGCCTACACCCACGGCGCGCTGTCCCGCGCCTATGCCGTGGGCGGTGGTCGCCTGATCCCCGGACGGCGCGCCGCATGAAGCACCTGCCGCCCCTGTCCGCGCCCCTGCGCGGCCTCTACGCGATCACCTCCGAGGCCATCTGCCGCTCGCCGGACCGCCTGGTGGCGTCCGCCGCCGAAGCCCTGGCCGGCGGTGCGCGCCTGCTGCAGTACCGCGACAAGTGGCACGACGACGCCACGCGCGAGCGCAACGCCCATGCCCTGCGCGGCCTGTGCCATGAATTCGGTGCCCTGTTCATCGTCAACGACGACCCGGCCCTGGCCGAGGCGGTGGATGCCGACGGCGTGCACGTCGGCGCCGCCGACGCGCCGCTGGCCGAGGCCCGCCGGCGCCTGGGGCCGCGCGCGATCATCGGCGTGAGCTGCTCCAACTCCCTGGACCGCGCCCGTGCCGCCGCCGCCGCCGGGGCGAACTACGTAGCCTTCGGCCGCTTCTTCGAGTCCGGCACCAAGCCCGATGCGCCGCAGGCGGACCTGGCGCTGCTGCAGGCGGCACGCGCCGCGGTCGGCCTGCCGATCTGCGTCATCGGCGGGCTGTTGCCGTCCAATACCGGGCCCCTGATCGCGGCCGGCGCCGACATGGCGGCGGCGGTGGAAGGGGTATTCGGCGCCCCCGATGTCGAGGCCGCCGCGCGGGAGTATTCACGCCTGTTCGGCTAGACTTCCGCTCCCTCATTTTTCCAAGGGCTTGCACCGTTTTGACGCAGGCCACAAAGACAGGCGCCATGAGCCGTTCAGAAGAACTCTTCGCCCGCGCACAGCAGACCATTCCCGGCGGCGTGAACTCGCCGGTCCGCGCCTTCCGCGCGGTCGGCGGCACCCCACGCTTCATCGCCGCCGCCGACGGCGCCTGGATCACCGATGCCGACGGTCAGCGCTACGTCGACTACGTCGGCTCCTGGGGCCCGATGATCCTCGGCCACCAACACCCGCAGGTGCTGGCCGAAATCCGCCGCCAGCTGGAGACCGGAATCTCCTACGGCGCGCCCACCGAGGCCGAGATCGAGATGGCGGAGCTGCTGTCGCGCCGCCTGCCCTCGCTGGAAATGGTGCGCATGTGCAACAGCGGCACCGAGGCCACCATGTCGGCGCTGCGCCTGGCTCGTGGCTTCAGCGGCCGCGACTACATCCTGAAGTTCGAAGGCTGCTACCACGGCCACGGCGACGCGCTGCTGGTGAAGGCCGGCTCCGGCCTGCTGACCTTCGGCGTGCCGACCTCGCCGGGCGTGCCGGCGGACCTGGCCAAGTACACGCTCACCGCCCAGTTCAACGATCTGGCCTCGGTCGAGGCGCTGTTCCGCGCGCACGCCGGCCAGATCGCCGGCGTGATCGTGGAGCCGGTGGCCGGCAACATGAACTGCGTGCCGCCGGATGCGGGCTTCCTGCAGGGCCTGCGCGACATCTGCGACCGCGACGGCGCGCTGCTGATCTTCGACGAGGTGATGACCGGCTTCCGCGTCGGCCCCACTGGCGCCGCCGGGCTCTACGGCGTGCGCCCCGACCTGCTGACGCTGGGCAAGATCATCGGCGGCGGCTTACCGGTGGGTGCCTTCGGCGGTCGGCGCGATGTGATGCAGAAGCTGGCGCCGGTCGGCCCGGTCTACCAGGCCGGCACGCTGTCCGGCAATCCGCTGGCGATGGCCGCGGGCCTTGCGACGCTGCGCCTGCTCGACGACGACGCACTGTATGCGCGCCTGGAGGCCGCCACCGCGAAGCTGCTGGCCGGCCTCAAGCAGGCCGCCGACGCGGCCGGCATCCCTTTTCTAACCACACAGGTCGGCAGCATGTTCGGCCTGTACTTCACCGCCGCCACGCAGATCCGTACCTTCAAGGACGTGATGGCCAGCGACGCGGAACGCTTCAAGCGCTTCTTCCACGCCATGCTCGAGCGCGGCGTGTACCTGGCGCCCTCGGCCTACGAGGCCGGCTTCGTTTCGTCGATGCACGGCGAGGCGGAGATCGAGACCACCCTGGCGGCCGCCCGCGAGGCCTTTGCGCTTGCGCGATAGGCCGCGATAGGTCATGAGCGAATACGTCCAGCTGCTGTACGACTGGATCAACGCCCATCCGACCTGGGCGCAGGTCCTGCTGTTCGTGGTGGCGATGGTCGATGCCATCTTCATCCTCGGCGCCTTCGTGCCGGCCGGCATCATGCTGTTCGCCGTGGGCGCGCTGATCGCACTGGGCTCGCTGGACCTGTGGACCACGGTGGTGATCGCCGCCGGCGGCGCCCTGGCCGGCGATGCGCTGTCGTTCTGGCTGGGCCGGCGCTACGGCAACCGCCTGTTCGAAGGCCGGCTGATGCAGCGCTATCCCGAAATCCTCAACAACGCGCGCCGCTTCTTCGACCGCCACGGCGGCAAGGGCGTGATGCTGGCGCGCTTCCTCGGGCCGGTGCGCTCAGTCACCCCGGCGCTGGCTGGCGCCGCCGGCATGCCGGCCTGGCTGTTCCTGGTCACTGACGGCATCGCCGCCCTGGCCTGGGCACTGGCCTACATCCTACCGGGCGTCGTATTCGGCGCCTCGCTGGGCCTGGCGGCCGAAGTGGCCGGGCGCCTGGCCCTGCTGATCCTGCTGCTGGCGCTGTTCGTGTGGCTGGTGATCGCCGTGACCGGCCTGGTCATCGGCCAGTTGCAGAAGCGCGCCGAGGACTGGATCGGCGCCCTGCTGGACTGGAGCCGCCGCCACCGTCGCCTGGGCCGCTTCGGCGCCGCCCTGGCCGATCCCGACCAGCCGGAAACCCCGGTGCTGGCGCTGATGGCCCTTGCCCTACTCGCCGCCGGCGGCGCGTTCCTGTACTTCTGGGCCGCGCCCGGCATCAGCCCCGATCCGAAATCGCTGGACATGGCCGTGTTCCAGGCCCTGCGCGAACTGCACACGCCCTGGGGCATCGCCCTGGCGCAGGCGCTGCTGCAACTCGGCGAATGGCCGGTGTACCTGCCGCTGGCGGTCGTCGTGTTCCTGGCGCTGCTGATCGCGCGCAAGGGGCGCGCCACCGCGCACTGGCTGGGCGCGCTGGGCTTCGCCTCGCTGATCTCGGTGGGCCTGTACCTGGTGCCCAAGATCCCGCCGCCGTTCCGCCAGTTCGGCAGCTTCGAGCCGCTCGGCTATCACGCCGTGGACCTGGTGCTGTCCACGGTGATCTATTCCTTCCTGCCGGTGCTGCTCGCCACCGGCCGCCGCACCGGCACGCGCGTGACGATCTACGGCATCAGCGCCGCGCTGGTGCTGCTGATCCTGCTGGCGCAGCTCTACCTGGGCGTGCAGTGGTGGAGCATCGCGGTGTTCTCGCTGGGCATCGGCGTGGCCTGGACCGCGCTGCTGGGCCTGGGCTACCGGCGCCACCAGCCGGAAAAGGTCAGCGGACGCCGCTTCGTACTGCCCGTGCTGCTGGTGTTCGTGCTGGCCGCCAGCCTGCAGTGGTCGGACGACCGCGGGCTGGCGCAGGAGCCGCTGCCGCAGCGCACGCTCAGCATCGTGCAGATCGATGACTGGGCCCGCTCGGGCTACCAGAAGCTGCGCTCGCAGCGCCAGAACCTGTTCGGCCGCCAGCGCCAGCCCTTCAACCTGCAATGGGCCGGCGATCTCGACCAGATCGAGGCCCAGCTGGGCGCCCAGGGCTGGCAAGCCCCGGCGACGCTGAACGTGCAGAACGGCTTGCGCTGGCTGGCTCCCGAGACCGCGGTGGCCGAGCTGCCGGTGCTGCCGCAGGTCAACGCCGGGCGCCACCAGGCCCTGGTGCTGCGCTACCCGCTGCCGGGCGACGAATCGCGCCAGTACCTGCTGCGGCTCTGGCCCACTGGCTACAAGACGGCCGACGGCAAGCCGATCTGGATCGGCTACATCGCCGAGCAGCAGGCGCGCAGCGTCTACCGGCTGCTGCGCTACCCTGTCTACCTGCGCACCGCCGTGCCGCTGCCACAGCTGCTCGGCGACCTGCCGGGCACGCGCGTGCTCGGTGCCGGCGCGGTATGGCGCCTGAAATCCGACGAACCCCAGACCGAGCACCAGGGAACCTCTCCGTGAGCAACGACTCCGCCATCGGCCGCTTCCGCTCCCGCCTCAACAAGGGCGATTCCTGGCTGACGCGTGACATCGGCACGTTCTTCAAGGCCGACGTCCTGAGCCCCGACGCGCTGGAAGAACTGGAGACGCGCCTGCTGCTGGCCGATGCCGGGGTGGAGGCCACGCAGTGGCTGATCGAGCGACTGCAGACCGACATCAACCTGGGCCGCATCAAGAACGAGAAGCAGCTGCGCGCCTCGCTGAAGAAGGCGCTGGTGGAGCTGCTGGCGCCGATCGCCAAGCCCCTGCAGATCCCGCCCTTCATCAAGCCCTACATCCTGTTCGTGGCCGGCGTGAACGGCGTCGGCAAGACCACCACCATCGGCAAGCTGGCGCTGCGCTTCAAGCGCGAGGGCCGCTCGGTGATGCTGGCCGCAGGCGACACCTTCCGCGCCGCCGCCGTGCAGCAGCTGGAGACCTGGGCCCAGCGGGTGGACGTGCCGATCCTTTCCCAGGGCGAGGGCGCCGATTCCGCCAGCGTGATCTACGACGCCGTGCAGTCGGCCAAGTCACGCGGCGTGGACGTGGTGATTGCCGACACCGCCGGGCGCCTGCATACGCAGAGCCACCTGATGGAGGAGCTGCGCAAGATCAAGCGGGTGCTGCAGAAGCACGACCCCTACGCCCCGCACGAGGTACTGCTGGTGGTGGATGCCACCACCGGCGGCAACGCCCTGACCCAGGCCATCCAGTTCCACGAGGCGATCGGCCTGACCGGCATCGCGATCACCAAGTTGGACGGCACCGCGAAGGGCGGTATCCTGCTGGCGATCGCACGGCGCATGGCCCTGCCGGTCCGTTTCGTCGGCCTCGGCGAGGCGGCGGAGGACCTGGAGCCGTTCGACGCCGAGGCCTATGCCGAGGCACTGATCGGCGGCTGAGACGCCGGGAATCGGGAATAGGGAATAGGGAATCGTGAAAGCAAAGAAAGAAGAAAAAGAATCCGCGCTTCCTGCGGTCTTCTTTGACGATTCCCGATTCCCGATTCCCGATTCCCGTTGGTCAACTCATTCCCGATTCCCGGCCGTCCAGTGACCGACATCATCCATTTCAACCAGGTGGGCTACCGCTATCCGGGCGGCAAGGACGTGCTGTCCGACGTGACCTTCTCCCTGGGGCGCGGCGAGATGGCCTTCGTCACCGGCTCCAGCGGCGCCGGCAAGACCACGCTGCTGCGCCTGATCGGCCAGCTGTGCAAGCCCACCCGCGGCCAGGTCATGGTGGACGACGTCAACCTGGCCTCGCTCAAGAGCGGCGACATCGCGCCGTTCCGCCAGCGCATCGGCATGGTGTTCCAGAACTTCAACCTGCTGTACGACCGCACGGTGTTCGACAACGTGGCGCTGCCGCTGGTGATCCGCGGCTTCGCCTACAGCGACGTGCAGCGACGCGTGCGCGCCGCGCTGGACGCGGTGGGCCTGCTCAACCGCGAGAAGTCCTCGCCGCTGACCCTGTCGGGCGGCGAGCAGCAGCGCGTGGGCATCGCCCGTGCCATCGTCTCCAAACCGGCGCTGATCCTGGCCGACGAGCCGACCGGTAACCTCGATCCGGAAATGTCCAAGGAAGTGCTGAAGCTGTTCGAGCGCTTCAACCAGGTGGGGGTCAGCGTGCTGATCGCCACCCACGCGCTGCACCTGATCGTGCACATGCCGCACCGGATCATTCACCTGGACAACGGCAAGATCGCGGCACGGCGCCCGCGCACGCCGGCCATGAGCGACCTGCCGCCCTTCCCCGGCGAGGATGCACATGGCCGCTGAGGAAACCCTGCAGGTGCAGCCCCTGCCGTTCTTCAAGCGGCTGACGCAGGAGCACACCCGCGTCTTCTTCTTCTCCCTGGGCAAGCTCGGCCGCAATCCGGTGGGTACGCTGCTGACCGCCCTGGTGATCGGCGTGGCGCTGGCGCTGCCGGCCGGCATGCACGTGCTGACCCAGAACCTCAGCAAGATATCCTACAGCTGGCAGGATTCCCTGCAGCTGTCGCTGTTCCTGAAAGACTCCGTCAGCAGCGAGCGCGGTGCCGCGCTGGCGCGGGAAATCCGTGACCGGCCCGGCGTGCAGGCCACGCGCTACATCTCGCGCGAGCAGTCGCTGGCCGAGTTCCGCAGCCAGTCGGGCTTCGGCGACGCCCTGGACGTGCTGCAGGACAACCCGCTGCCGGCGGTGATCGCGGTGACGCCTGAGCGCGGCCGCAACAAGCTGCAGGTGGAAGTGCTGCTGGGCGAGCTGACGCGGCTGCCCGAGGTGGACCTGGCCAAGCTCGACCAGAAATGGCTGGAGCGGCTCTACGCCATCCTCGGCATCATCGACCGCGCGGTCTTCATCGTGGGCCTGCTGCTGGGCATCGCCGTGGTGGTGACCGTAGGCAATACCATCCGCCTGGACATCGAGGCGCGGCGCGAGGAGATCAGCGTCATGAAGCTGATCGGCGCGCCCGACAGCTTCATCCGCCGGCCCTTCCTCTATACCGGCTTCTGGTACGGCCTGGCCGGCAGCGTCTTCGCGCTGATCCTGGTGCTGACCGGCACCCTGGCCCTCTCCGGCCCCAGCGAGACCCTGGCCTCGCTGTACGACAGCACGTTCACGCTCAGCGGCCTGTCCTTTGGCTCCAGCCTGCTGCTGCTGCTGACCGGCATCGTGCTAGGCTGGATCGGCGCCTGGATCACCGTCTGGCGCCACTTGGCCCACATCCAGCCGCAGTAGCCTTGCGAATCAATGGCTTGGCCCCATATGGGGCCAGATCCTGGAACTTCCAGGGGGCTTAGCACTCCAATCCCCCGAGTGCTAACATGGCCTCAACGAAGGGAGTGATTCGCATGACACAGACTGCTGCCGTCAAGGCCGTCGCGCTCCGCCAGCCCACGATGCTGTCGCCGCTGACGGGTAGCCTCGACGCCTATATTTCCTCGGTCAATCATCTGCCGGTGCTGAGCGCCGAGGATGAGCGCCGCCTGGCCGAAAAACTGCGTGACGACCAGGACCTGGGCGCCGCCCAGCAGCTGGTGCTGCACAACCTGCGCTTCGTCGTTCACATCGCCCGCGGCTACATGGGCTATGGCCTGCCGCTGGGTGACCTGGTGCAGGAAGGCAACGTCGGCCTGATGAAGGCGGTCAAGCGCTTCGACCCCGGCGTCGGCGTGCGCCTGATCTCCTTCGCGGTGCACTGGATCAAGGCCGAGATCCATGAGTACATCCTGAAAAACTGGCGCATCGTGAAGATTGCCACCACCAAGGCGCAGCGCAAGCTGTTCTTCAACCTGCGCTCGGCCAAGCAGCGCCTGGGCTGGATGAACCGCAGCGAAGTCGAGGCCATCGCCGCCGACCTCAAGGTCAAGCCGGAGGAAGTGGAGCAGATGGAGGCCCGCCTGGGTGGCGCCGACGTCTCCTTCAGCATCACCCCGGCCGACGGCGAGGAAGGCTACGTGCCGGAGGACTGGCTGGCTGACAACCGCGACGAGTTCGCCGAGATCGAGGAAGCCGAGTGGCAGGAGCAGCAGGAAGACCGCCTGCGCGTCGCCCTGACCGGCCTCGACGACCGCGCCCGTGACATCGTCTACCGCCGCTGGCTCAACGAAGGCAAGAAGGCCGGCCTGCAGGAACTGGCCGACAAGTACGGCATCTCGGCCGAGCGCGTTCGCCAGATCGAGAGCGCGGCGATGAAGAAGCTGCGCAAGGCGATCGAAGTCGAAGCCTGAAGCCTCGCAAGCGACAACCGGGCCCGCGCTGAGCGCGGGCCTTTTCTTTGGCGAGGGAGCCACATGCCGGAAGACCGGGCGACGCGGCTGCAGGACAGCTGGATCCACAACGCCGCCGGCTGGACCGCCGCCGTGCGCGAGGGCCGCATCGAGAGCCGGCGCCTGGTCACCGATGCCGCCATCCTCGCCGCGATCCGGCGCCACCGCCCCGCGCGCCTGCTGGATCTCGGCTGCGGCGAAGGTTGGTTGTGCCGCGCCGCGACCGCCGAGGGCATCGAGGCCACCGGCATCGATGCCTCCGCACCGCTGATCCAAGCCGCACAGGCCGCCGCCGGCGCGCAATACCACGTGATGAGCTACGACCAGCTCGACCCGGCGGTGCTCGGCCGCCATGACCTGCTGGTCTGCAACTTCGCCCTGCTCGACGACCGCCTGCCGGCCCTGTTGCAGCGCCTGCAAGCCCTGCGCACCCCGTCAGGGCGTCTGCTGATACAGACCCTGCACCCCGGCGATGCCGCGGGCCAAGGCTGGCGCGAAGAACGCTTCGAAGCTTTCGGCGGCGGCTTTCCCGCCGCCATGCCCTGGTACTTCCGCTCGCGCGACGCCTGGCTGTCCGCGCTGCGCGACGCCGGCTGGGGCGATATCGTGATCACCGAACCAATCCATCCCCACACCGGCGCGCGCGCCTCGCTGCTGCTCGACGCCGGCCCCACGGAGACTCCCGCATGAACTGGCAAGACCACCTCCTCACCACCCCGGAGCAAATCCAGGGCCTGCTGGCGCGCCTGCGCCGCGTCGCCGTGCTGGGCATGCGCAGCGAGCGCCTGGCCGACCGCCCCGCCCACTACGTGCCGGCGGCCCTGAAGGACATGGGCCTGCAGATCGTGCCGGTGGACCTGCACGAGCCGGAGCTGAAGACCATCCTCGGCGAGCCGGTCTACCGGCGCCTGGCCGACATCCCCGGCGACATCGACCTGGTCGACGTCTTCCGCCGTCCGGTCGACATCCCCGGCCATCTCGACGACATCCTCGCCAAGCGCCCCGCCGCGGTCTGGCTGCAGTCCGGCATCCGCCACGACGCCATCGCCGCGCGGCTGGCGCGCGAGGGTATCGACGTGGTGCAGGACCATTGCCTGATGGTGGAGTACCGGCACTGGCGCGCGCGCACCTGACGTCTGGATCAGCTTGCGGTGTGGGGCAGAATCCGGATGATGGCGGCGGCCGCCGGAGAGGCGGACGTACGGAACAACCTGGGGGGATTCATGCAGAAGGGAAGACGTGCCGTTTTGGGCGCGATGTTGCTCGCCTCGCTGTCGGCTTGTGGCGGCGGCGGTGGCGGCGGCGGTGGCGGCGGTGGAGACGGACCGGCAACCCTGTCGGCCAGCCCCGGCAGCCTGTCGATCAGCGCCGACACCAGGGACAACTCCCCACTGGCGTCGATCCAGGCCCGACTGGATGGGACGCTCGACCGGGACGCGCAGCCCTATCTCGAGTACAGCAACTCCGCGATAGAAAGTGCCTCCTTCATCGAAGACGCGGAGGACAGCAGCGGCCGGATCCAGATCCGTTTCCGCATACCGGAGACGCTCGGCCCGGGTATCCATCGCGACACCGTAACCCTGAAGGTCTGCTATGACCCGGCCTGTACGCAACAGGTCCGAGGCAGCCCCAAGATGATCCCGGTCTCGCTTACCGTCACCGGAGCAACCGCACCGGAGCCGGAGGCCGCACTGCCCGAAGCCACGGCGATGCCCGACAAGGGAACCCTGGCCGTCCAGGCTTCACGGACGCTGGCTCATGACGTCGCCGATGCCGAGTACAGCCGGGCACTGGATGCCATCGTCATGGTGTCGCGGCGTCCGGAGCTTGCGCTGCATGTCTACTCCACCACCGATGGGACTGAGCGCACGCTGACACTGGGCAGTTTCTCGCCCAGCACACGCGTCGCCGTGTCCGTGAGCCCCGATGGACAGAGCGCCAACGTAGCCTTCGGCGAAGACATCGCTCATATCAACCTCAATCCGACGGGAGCCCCCTTCATGCCGTCGGGCCAGAGCAGCCCGCTGATCTACGTCGCTCCCAGCAGCGGCGGTTCGGGACCGGGCATGGGGCCGATCTCGTTCACCGCCGCCGACGTGGTGAGCATCGGACCGGATACGGTTTTGGTTTTCCCCTTCGGCGGCCGGGTCGGCGTGATGCAGGTCAATGCACGCCTGAACGAAAGAAAGCAGCTCACCAGTAGCGCTTTGTCTGATGCGAGCGCTCGCCTGCTACCTGAAACCGGACAGGTGTATGCCACCTCGCGAGGATCATCGCTCAGCCGCCTCGCGCGTTACTCCAGCGCCAGCGATGCCAACGTCGATCCGCAGCGCCAGGGGCCGTCGCTCATCAACCGGGCCCTTTGCGACAACTTGTGGCTGTCGGCCAATGGCCGCCGCATCTATACCGCCTGCGGCAAGACCTTTCGCAGCTCGGAGTATCCCAGCCAGGACATGAGCGCAATGGGCACCCTGGCGCTCTCGGCCAGCGAGGAAGGCCGGCTGGTGGATCTCACGGACTCCACCCAGGCCGGGCAGATCGCCGCAATCCAGGGGCAAGGCCGACTGAACCTGTATGACAGCGCTACGACGGCCCCGATCGGCAGTTACCTGGTTCCCGAGGGCCAGACCGCCCAGCACGTCTTTCATTCGGCGAACGGCACCCGTAAATACCTGATTACCCGGAACCCCTCCGACGACAGCTATCGCATCCTGGCGCTCCAGTAGGAGCGCTGCCTGTCCACAGGGCCATCCACAGCAGGGAGTCTGCCGTTTAATATCGCCCCTGCCTGCGAGCCTGAGGACAGACATGCAACAGCGCATCTTCATCACCGGCGGCGCCTCCGGGCTCGGCCGTGCCTTGGCCGAACGCTATGCCCGCGAGGGCTGGCGTGTCTGCGTCGCCGACATCGATCCCGCCAAGGGCGCCGAGACCGTGGCCGCGCTGGCCCAGTACGGCGGCGGCGGGCATTACCTGAACTGCGACGTGCGCCGCGAGGCCGACCTGCAGGCGGCGGCCGACTGGCTGCAGTACCACTGGGGCGGCATCGACGTGGTGGTGAACAACGCCGGCGTGGCCGTGGCCGGCGGCATTGGCGAGCTGCCGATGCGCGACTGGGAATGGATCACCGACATCAACCTGCTGGGCGTGGCGCGCGGCTGCAAGGTGTTCACGCCGCTGTTCCGCGCGCAGGGCCGCGGCTACTTCATCAACGTGGCCTCCATGGCCGGGCTGATCCATCCGCCGAAGATGGCGGCCTACTGCGCCACCAAGGCCGCCGTCGTGGCGCTGTCCGAGGTGCTGGCGGTGGAACTGGCCACGGATCGCATCGGCGTCTCCGTGGTCTGTCCGGATTTCTTCCGCACCAACCTCGCCGACTCGCTGCGCGCCAGCGACGACCAGGTGGCGGCGTTGACCCGCAAGCTGGTGACCCGCGCCCGCGTCAGTGCCGACGAAATTGCCGACCAGGTGTTCGACGGCGTGGCCCAGGGCCGCTTCCGCATCGTCACCCACCGCCGCGGCTATGTCGCCTGGATGGCCAAGCGCCTGCTGCCCTGGCGCGCCTTCTCCGCCGCGGTGCGCCGCGAAGCCGGCCGCATGATGGCGCCGCAGCGCGCCCGCTGAACCACACGCCGTCACCAGGAACCTGACCATGCGCAAGACCATCCTCATCACCGGCGCCTCCTCGGGCCTGGGCCGTGGCATGGCGCGGGAGTTCGCCAAGGCCGGTCGCAACCTCGCGCTCTGCGCCCGCCGTACCGACCGCCTGGCCGAACTCAAGGCCGAGCTGGAAGCCGCGCACCCCGGCATCGGCGTATCGGTCCGCGCGCTGGACGTGAACCAGTACGAGCAGGTGTTCGAGGTATTCAAGGCCTTCCGCGACGAGTTCGGCAGCCTGGACCGCGTGATCGTCAACGCCGGCATCGGCAAGGGCCAGCCGGTGGGGACCGGCTACTTCCACGCCAACCGCAAGACCGCCGAGACCAACTTCGTCGCCGCGCTGGCGCAATGCGAAGCCGCGGTGGAGATCTTCCGCGCGCAGAAAGCCGGGCACCTGGTCATGATCTCCTCGATGAGCGCCCTGCGCGGCATGCCGCGCAACCTCACCACCTACGCCGCCAGCAAGGCCGCCGTCGCCGCGCTGGCCGAGGGCATCCGCGCCGACCTGCTGCGCACGCCGATCAAGGTCAGCACCATCTTCCCGGGCTATATCCGCTCGGAGATCAACGAGAAGGTGAAGAAGACGCCGTTCATGGTCGACACCGAGACCGGCTGCCGCGCGCTGGTGGCGGCCATCGAGCGCGAGCCGGCCGAGGCCTCGGTGCCGCGCTGGCCCTGGGCGGCGCTGGGCTTCCTGATGAAGCGGCTGCCGCTGTCAGCCGTTTCGAAGATGGCGTAACGCGCCAAACCCTGCCGTTCGCCCTGAGGCTGTCAGGGGTGAACGCCCCTGACCCTCGGCTGCCGGGCCGTTGAGAGAACTCCGATGAAAATCCTCCACACCATGCTGCGCGTCGGCGACCTCGACCGCTCCATCGCCTTCTACACCGCCGTGCTCGACATGAAGCTGCTGAGCCGCCAGGACTATCCGGACGGCAAGTTCACGCTGGCCTTCGTCGGCTACGGCGACGGCAACTCCGAGATCGAGCTGACCCACAACTGGGGCGTGGAAAAGTACGAGCTCGGCACCGCCTACGGCCACATCGCCGTGGAAGTGGACGATGCCTACGCCGCCTGCGAGCGGGTCAAGGCCCGCGGTGGCCGCGTGACGCGCGAGGCCGGCCCAATGAAGCACGGCAGCACCGTGATCGCCTTCGTCGAGGACCCGGACGGCTACAAGGTCGAGTTCATCCAGCGCAAGGCCTGAGCCACGCCGGCTTTCCCCGTCATACCGGCGAAAGCCGTTATGTAGGATGTGGTGAGCGCAGCGAACCGCATCGAGCGACCTCTGCCGTATCCGATGCGGTTCGCTACGCTCACCACATCCGACAGGGCTGGATGCCAGCTCCACCGGCATGACGGGCTTCGCACCTGCAATTGAATCGGGTGCTTCCGGGGATTCGTCTCAGTCCGCCCCGGCCACCGCGCCCTTCAGCACCGCGGTGAAGTGTTCGGCCGGCGGATTGGCATCGTCCCGCGGCCGCAGGATGCCCAACTCGATGCGGGCACTGGCCCCGCGCAAGCTGCGGTACTGCACGCCGCTGCGTTGCAGGTTGCGCACCGACTCCGGCACCAGCGCAAAGCCCATGCCGCTGGCGACCAGGCTGATGATGGTCTGCATCTGCCGCGCGCGCTGCGTGATGCGCGGCGTGAAGCCCTGCTCGCGGCAGGTCTCCACGATCAGGTCGTGCAGGCCGGCGGCGACGTCGCGCGGCGTGATGACGAAGCTCTCGTTGGCCAGCACCGCCAGCGACACCGGTCCCTCGCGGCGCAGCAGCGGATGTCCCGCCGGCGCCGCCAGCACCAGCTTCTCGCGCCAGATCGCCTCGAACACCAGGTCCAGCTCCTCCACCGGGCCGATGCCGATGCCCAGGTCCAGGCGCCCCGCGCGGATCTCCTTGATCTGCGCGTCGGTGGTGAATTCGTGCAGTTCGACCTCCACGCCGGGGAACTGCGCGCGGAAGCGCTTCAACGTCGGCGGCAGCACGCCGTAGTCCACGATCGACACGAAGCCGACCGCCAGCAGGCCGATGTCGCCGCGGCCGGCGCTCTGCGCCTTGAGCCGCGCCTGCTCCAGCCGGCGCAGCACGATCCGCACCTCGTCGTAGAACAGCTGCCCGGCCACCGTCAGCGCCACGCCGCGGTTGCTGCGCCGGAACAGCTCGACCCCCAGCTCGCCTTCCAGCGCCTTGACCTGCGTGGACAGCGGCGGCTGCGAGACGTGCAGGCGCTCGGCGGCGCGGGAGAAGTTCTTCTCCTCGGCCACGGCCACGAAGTAGCGCAGTTGCCGGATATCCACTATTCGCAATCCCTATAACAGAGCATGGATTTTAGTATTTGCCAGTATAGATGACAGCCGGCAGAATCCGCAGCCCCAAGGCCCTACAACCCAGGAAAACCGCATGCCCGTCCTCCGCTCCCGTACCAGCACCGCCGGCCGCAACATGGCGGGTGCCCGCGCACTGTGGCGTGCCACCGGCATGAAGGACGGCGACTTCGGCAAGCCGATCATCGCCGTGGCCAACTCGTTCACGCAGTTCGTGCCCGGCCACGTCCACCTCAAGGACCTGGGCCAGATGGTGATCTCGGAGATCGAGAAGGCAGGCGGCGTCGGCAAGGAGTTCAACACCATCGCCGTGGACGACGGCATCGCCATGGGCCACGACGGCATGCTCTACAGCCTGCCCTCGCGCGAGCTGATCGCGGATGCCGTTGAGTACATGTGCAACGCCCACACTGCCGACGCCCTGGTGTGCATCTCCAACTGCGACAAGATCACCCCCGGCATGCTGATGGCCGCACTGCGCCTCAACATCCCGGTGATCTTCGTCTCCGGCGGCCCGATGGAAGCCGGCAAGACCAAGCTCGCCGACAAGGTCATACCGCTGGACCTGGTCGATGCCATGGTGGCCGCGGCCGACAGCAATGTCTCCGACGCGGACGTGGAGAAGATCGAGCGCTCGGCCTGCCCGACCTGCGGCTCCTGCTCCGGCATGTTCACCGCCAACTCGATGAACTGCCTGACCGAGGCCCTGGGCCTGTCGCAGCCGGGCAACGGCTCGCTGGTGGCCACGCACGCCGACCGCGAGCAGCTGTTCCGCCGCGCCGGCCAGCGCATCGTCGGCCTCGCCAACCGTTACTACCGTGATGGCGACGAGAGCGTGCTGCCGCGCAACATCTCCTCCAAGGCGGCGTTCGAGAACGCCATGTCGCTGGACATCGCCATGGGCGGCTCCACCAACACCGTGCTGCACCTGCTGGCCGCCGCGCAGGAAGGCGAGATCGACTTCAGCATGCAGGACATCGACCGCCTGTCGCGTCGCGTGCCGACACTGTGCAAGGTCGCCCCGTCCAGCCACCATCACATGGAGGACGTGCATCGCGCCGGCGGCGTGATGGCGATCCTCGGCGAGCTCGACCGCGCCGGCCTGCTCCACACCGACGTGCCGACCGTGCACAGCCGCACGCTGGCCGAGGCCCTGGATGCCTGGGACATCGTGCGAACCGACGACGCCGAGGTGCACCACTTCTTCCGCGCCGGCCCGGCCGGCATCCCGACGCAGCAGGCGTTCTCGCAGTCCTGCCGCTACGACGCACTGGACCTGGACCGCGCCAAGGGCTGCATCCGCGCCGCGCCCACGGCCTACAGCGCCGACGGCGGCCTGGCCGTGCTGTACGGCAACATCGCCGAGCGCGGCTGCATCGTGAAGACCGCCGGCGTGGACGAGAGCATCCTCAAGTTCCGCGGCCCGGCCGTGGTGTTCGAAAGCCAGGATGCCGCGGTCGAGGCGATCCTCGGCGGCCAGGTGAAGGCCGGTGATGCCGTGGTGATCCGCTACGAGGGTCCGCGTGGCGGCCCCGGCATGCAGGAAATGCTGTACCCCACCAGCTACCTGAAGTCCAAGGGCCTCGGCAAGGCCTGCGCACTGCTGACCGACGGCCGCTTCTCCGGCGGCACCTCGGGCCTGTCGATCGGCCACGTCTCGCCGGAAGCGGCGGAGGGCGGCACCATCGGCCTGATCGAGAACGGTGACCTGATCAATATCGACATCCCCAACCGCCGCATCGACCTGGAGATCGACGCTGCCGTGCTGCAGCAGCGCCGTGCCGCGCAGGATGCCAAGGGCTGGAAGCCGGCCGCGCCGCGCCCGCGCAAGGTGACGATCGCGCTGAAGGCCTACGCCGCGTTCGCCACCAGCGCCGACAAGGGCGCGGTGCGCGACCGCGCCAAGCTCGAAGGCTGAGACCTGCCGTAGAGAACCGGCGGCTGGGACGCCCTCAGGGCGCGCCCAGCCAGCCGGCGATGCGTGCTTCCAGCCAGTACTCCATGCGCCCGCCGACACCGGCGGCGACGAAACCGACGTGCCCGCCGGTGTGCGCCAATTCCAGCGTCACCTGCGGCGCCAGCTGCGTCTCGCGCGGCACGATGTCCGGCGTCATGAAGGGATCGTCCAGCGAGTTGATCACCAGGGTCTGGCGGTGGATGCGGTCCAGGTACTGGCCGCAGGCGGCGCGCTGGTAGTAGTCCTGCGCATCACGGTAGCCGTTGAGCGGCGCGGTGTAGGCGTTGTCGAACTCATGGAAGTCGCGGGCTCGCAGGGTCGCCGCCAGGTCCACGCCCGGCGGCGGCGGCACCTTCTGGTGCTTGAGGCGAACGGCCTTCTTCAGGTCGCCCAGCATGCGCTGCTGGTAGATGCGCGAGAAGCCGCGGCGCAGCCGATCCACGCATTCGTGCAGGCGGAAGGGCACGCTGGCCGCCACCACCCGTTCCGGCAGGGCGTCCGGCCCTTCCTCGCTCATCGCCTTGAGCAGCACGTTGCCACCCAGCGACCAGCCCACCGCCGCCAGGCGCACGCCCGGCTCGCGCGCATGCAGTTGCTGCCACAGCCAGCGCAGGTCGGCGGTATCGCCGTGGTTGTAGAGGCGCGGCGTCAGGTTGGGCTCGCCGGCGCCGCGCAGCAGCAGGATGGCAATGCGCCAGCCCTGCGCCGACAGGCGCTGCGCCAGGCCGCGCAGGTACTTGGACTGGAAGCCGCCGGTGAGGCCGTGGACCAGCACGGCGATGGAGGCCCCGGCGTTCTGCTCGCCGCTCCAGCCGACATCAATGAAATCGCCGTCCGGCGTCTGCAGGCGCTCCACCCGCAGCGGCATCTCCGGCGCGCTGCGCAGCAGGAAGGGGCTCAGCGTCTGCAGGTGCGGATTGCGCAGCAGCGGATGCGCACGGAATTCACTGCGGATGACGCGGCCGTGGGCCGCGCGGGCGTCATCGGACATCAGGCGACCTCGGACAATGCCGGCTGGCTCAGGAACTCATCGACGCAGCGTCGCTGCTCGACGACATCGGTCAGGCGGTTCACTGCCTGCCAGAAAGCGGCCGCACCAGGCTCGGCCTGGCAGTACCACTGGATGTGCTTGCGCGCCACGCGCACGCCGCGGCCCTCGCCGTAGAAGGCGTAGAGCGCATCGAGATGCTCCAGCAGCCAGCGGCGCTGCTCGAAGCGCGTGGCCGGCGGCAGCTTCTCGCCGGTGGCCAGGTAGTGCGCGATCTCGCGGAAGATCCAGGGCCGGCCCTGCGCGGCGCGGCCGACCATCACGGCGTCGCAGCCGGTATGGTCCAGCACCTGCCTGGCCTTCTCCGGCGAGTCGATGTCGCCGTTGGCGATCACCGGGATGCGCAGCGCCTGCTTGATCGCGGCGATGGTGTCGTACTCTGCGAAGCCCTCGTACTGGTCCTCGCGCGTGCGGCCATGCACCACCAGCGACTGGATGCCGCTGTCCTCGGCGATGCGCGCGATGACCAGGCCGTTGCGGTGGGCCCGCGCCCAGCCGGTGCGGATCTTCAGCGTCACCGGCACCGGCACCGCCGCGACCACGGCGCTGCAGATGCGTGCCACCAAGGCCTCGTCGCGCATCAGCGCCGAGCCGGAATCGACCTTGCAGACCTTCTTGGCCGGGCAACCCATGTTGATGTCGATGATCTGCGCGCCCTGGTCCACATTGACGCGCGCGGCCTCCGCCATCTGCTCCGGGTCGTAGCCGGCGATCTGCACGGAGATGGGCCCCGGCTCCCCGGCATGGTCGCGGCGCAGGCGCGACTTCTCGGTGTGCCAGAGGCTGGCGTCGGAGGTGGTCATCTCGGAGACGGCCAGGCCCGCGCCGAGCCGCTTGCACAGCTGGCGGAAGGGCCGGTCGGTGACGCCGGCCATGGGGGCGAGCACGACGGGCGGTTCGATACGGTAGCCGCCGATCTGCAGGAACTTCGGGTTATCCACGGGCGCCATTGTACCTCCGCACCCCTGCGTCCCGGCATGGCCCGGCGGACCGCCGGCCGCCGCGGGAGGACGTGTCGCGGCGACGCGGCGAGCGTGTAGCATCGGCGCAACCCTGCCCCGTTGCCGCCGATGGCCCGCCCAGACCCTTCCGAAGTCGCCTCGCCCTCCCTGTTCCTGCTGCTGTCCGAGCTGCGTGTCGGCGCCGAGGTGGCCCAGCATCTCCTGCGCGGCTTGAACGTGCGCGGGCTACCGCGCGGCCGCGGCGAGCCGGTGATGGTGATTCCCGGCTTCGGCGCCAGCGACGTCAACACCGCGGCGCTGCGCCGCGCGCTGAACCAGCTCGGCTACGAGGCCGTGGGCTGGGGCTGCGGCCGCAACATGGGCATGCGGCCGCAGGTCCGCGACCGCCTCGCGCAGAGCCTGCGCTCGCTATACGAGGAGCGCGGCCAGAAGGTCACGCTGATCGGCTGGAGCCTGGGCGGCGTCTTCGCCCGCGAGATGGCCCGCCATCAGCCTCAGTGCGTACGCCGCGTCTTCACCCTGGGCAGCCCCTTCAACGGCCACCCCAACGCCAACAACCTGGTGAAGCTGTTCGGGTTGATGAACCCCAAGATGCGCGGCGCGCCCGACCTGGACGGCTTCCGCCGCCGCATCCCGGCCCCGCCGGTGCCCTGCATCGCGATCCACACCAAGAGCGACGGCATCGTCGCCTGGCAGTGCTCGGTGGAAACCGAGGGCGCGCAGATCGAGAACGTGGAAGTGCGCGGCACGCACTTCGGCCTGCCGCTGAACCCGCAGGTGCTGCGCGTGATCGCCGAGCGAATGGCGGCTGACGCCGCCTAGATTCTCTCGAAAACGGCCGCGAAGAAACCGTCCGTACCGTGCCGCTGCGGCAGCAGCCGCAGCTCCGCGCCCTGCCAGTCCGCACCCGCCGCGCGCAGGATCGCCCCGGCATCGGCGCGCCGGTACTCCGGGTGCGCCACCAGGAAGGCCGCCACCACCTCGTCGTTCTCCGCCGCCATCAGGCTGCAGGTGGCATAGACCAGCCGCCCACCGAGACGCGGCAGGCGCGCTGCGTCGTCGAGTATCTGCAACTGCAGCGCTTGCAGCGCCGCGAAGTCCGGCTCGCGCAGGCGCAGCTCCGGGTTGCGCCGCCAGATGCCGGTGGCCGAGCAGGGCGCGTCCACCAGCACCGCGTCGCAGCGGCCGGCAAGCTGCGCCAGGGCCTCGGCATCGGGCAGGGCCAGGCCGCTGACACCGTTCACGCCGGCACGCTCCAGGCGCGGCCGCAGTTTCTTCAGGCGCGAGGCGCTGATGTCGCAGGCCAGCAACTCGCCCTGGTCCCGCATCTGCGCCGCCAGCGCCAGCGTCTTGCCGCCCGCGCCGGCGCAGTAGTCCACCACCCTCTCGCCCGGCCGTACCGCCGTCAGCAGCGCGATCAATTGGCTGCCCTCGTCCTGCGGCTCCACCCAGCCCTCGCGGAAGCTGCCGAGATTCTGCAGCGGCACTCGGCCCGACAGGCGCAGGCCCAGCGGCGAGCGCGGCGTCGGCTCCGCCGCCACGCCTTCCTGCGCCAGCCGCTGCTGCGCCGACTCTCGCGTGGCCTTGAGCCGGTTGACCCGCAGGTCCACCTGCGCCTGGCCACGCAGGGCCTGCGCCAGGGCCGCGGTCTCCTCCGCACCGTATTGCGCGACGAGCAATGCATGACAGGCATCCGGCAGGTTGTCGCGCTGTGCCGGCGTTAGCGACGCCGGGTCGAAGTCCGCCAGGCGCTGCGCCAGCAGGGGCGCCTCCGGCACGCCCCAGTCCGCCAGCGTCGCCGCTTCGGCCTGTACCAGGTCCAGCAGGCGCAGCACGCAGAGCGCGCCCGCATCGGCCTGGGCCTCGCCAGCGATGGCCTGCAGGCGACGCAGGTCGCGCAGCACGCCGTAGACCAGGTCACCGATGCGCGCGCGATCACGCGAGCCACACTGGCGGTTGCCGCGGAACAGCTCCTGCAGGATCGCATCCGCCGGCCGCTGCGCCGCCAGGATCGCCTCCAGGGCTTGCCGCGCCAGCAGTAACTGCGCCCGGCGCAGGCTCGGAGCAGGGGTTGTTACGGAATCGCTCAACGAACTCATGAAAGAGCCTTAAGTCCTTGCCAGCAATGACTGCCGGTCTTCTGTGGAACCAAGATATCGAATAGCGTGCGAACTACCGTTCGTCGGATATTTCATCACACTAAGGCACAACCTATTGTGTTCACAAAACGCTGCTGACACTATCAATACGGGTGGTGGATCACAGACGGAGGGTCTGCGTTTCTGGCCACTTTTTCTGGCAATTGGAGGCTGTCATGGCTGCTAAGAAAGCTGCTAAGAAGGCTGCACCGAAGAAAGCTGCTAAGAAGAAGTAAGCGTCAAACCCACTGCATTGAAAGACCTGCGCGGCAGTCTCCACAGACTGTCGCGCTTTTCTTTTGTGCGCCGGTTGGCCGGAACCGGTGATACATTTCCTCCATAGACCGTTGCTGGAGGGGTTATGGGGAACAAGACGGCATTGATCGTGGATGACTCACGCTCGGCGCGCTTCGCGCTGCGGCGTCATCTTGAACATCATGCCTACAAGGTGGACACCGCGGAAAGCGCGGAGGAGGCCTACAGCTTCCTCAAGGACCACCAGCCGGAGGTGATTTTCCTCGATCACGTCATGCCGGGCACCGACGGCTTCACTGCCCTGCAGCACATCAAGGAAGACCCCGCCACGGTCTATATCCCCGTGGTGATCTGCTCGTCCAACGAGGGGGCGGAATTCAACGCCGAGGCGCGCGCCAAGGGCGCCTCCGACGTGCTGCAGAAGCCGCCCACCACCGAGCAACTGACGCGCGTGCTGGAAAACCTGCAGAGCTTCGCCGCCGAGCTGAAGAGCGCCCGGCCGATGGCTGCAGCGGTCCCGCCCCCCGGCAAGGTCACCAGCCTGCGCGAACCCGACGTGACCATCGGCCAGGCCGTGTTCAGCGCGCTGCGCGATACCCTCCCTGTCGCCCCCGCCGCACCGCCGCCGCCCGCCACCCCGGTTCCGGTCGTCAGCGCAGCACCGCCCGCGCCGGCCATCACCCCCGTGGCGGTCGCCGCAGCGTCCACGGCCGAGGTCCAGGCCCTGCCCGCCGCCCTGCGTGACCAGCTCGAGTCGCGCCTCAAGAAGCTGACGCAGGACGTCTTCCACCAGGTCTCCGAGATCAAGGCCAACCTCGCCGTGGTGGAATCGCGCCTGCGCGATCCCGACGAAGACCGCCAGTTGCTGGAAAGCGCCGCCCGCGACGGCATGCGCGACCTGCAGCAGCGCGTGGAATGGCTGGAAACCCGTATCGACGCCCGCTTCGAGGAACTGCAGGTGCGCGTCGAGACCCTGCTGCAGGAGCAACTGCAGCAACAGCACCGCCAGCTGCAGGAGCAGTTGCTGCAGCACCAGCGCCATGTGCAGGAACAGATGCAGCAGCAACTCGCCCAGCACAACCAGCTGCTCGCCCGCGTCGAAGGCCTGGCCCACTCGCAGCAGGCCCAGTCCACCCGCATCGGCGAGGTCGTGCAACAGGCCCGCGCCGCCGCCTCCGAAGAAGCCCATAACGCCAGCGAACGCACCGTGATGTCCGCGGCCGCGCGCATCGCGGACCAGCTGGCGGATTCGATTGCGAAGGCACTGGGGCGGAAGTGAAGCCCCGAGCAGCGTGGAGGGGCCCCGGCGCTAGAGCGCTGGGGATCTTAGCGTCGCGAGTGGGCGGCGAAAGTTCACTACTCTAGCTGCCACCCGGCAGGTGCAAAAGCCAGAGATCGGGGCCCCACCTCCCGCCCTACCGGCTCTGCGACGCTGTTGGAGCAGGTTCGGCCACAACCTTGGCATGTCCCAATCTCGTATGCCCCTGCGCCGACTGGCATTGATTCTTTCCGCGGCCCTTGCGGCCTGCAGCAGCGGAACTCAGCAATCCGCTCAAGACGATGTAGTCGCCGCCTGGGCTGCGGCTCCCAGCGACACCTTCAACGGTATCGTGCCGGCTGGCGCCACATTGCGGCAGTTCATCACTCCGCACGCAGCGGGCACTCGCGTGCGGCTGAGACTCTCCAATCGCCTGGGCACCGAGCCCGTAAATCTGTCACAGGTGACCGTGGGACGGCGCGATAGAGGGTCGGCATTGCATGCGGAGTCCCTGCGCACCCTGGCTTTCAATGGCAAGCAAACCGTAGTCATTGCGCCTGGCGAAACCGTGATCAGCGATTTCGTCGGCCTCGAGTTCCGGCCTTTCGACAAACTCGGCATCAGTCTCACAGCCGCTTCAACCCTGCGGAATCTGCCCCGGCACTACCAGTCTCTCGAGATTCCTTATCTATCGCTCGCAGGTGATGCCGCATTCCTGCCGCTGCCCCTGGAGCAGGCGAGCAACTGGTTCCTGATATCGGCCCTGGAAGTGCAAGGCAGCGAAGCGCGCCACACCGTCGTGGCGCTCGGCGACTCTCTTACCGATGGCTATGTTCCCGCTGCGCTTTGCGGGGGGATACTCGGCTCGCCCTTCGTCATCGGCCGGGACCAGCGCTACCCGGACTATCTGCAGCGCCGCTTGTTCGCGGCCGGCCGCACGGAGTTGAGCGTCGTGAGTGCGGGCATTGCGGGCAACCGCGTGAACGCCGATGGCTTCAGTCCGGAGCATGGGCCTGCCTTGCTTTCGCGTTTGCAGCCGGATGTTCTGGACCTGCCGAACGTGCGCACCGTGATCCTGCTGCAGGGTATCAATGACCTTGGGCTGCAGCTCGCTCCCAGCGCCGAACAGCTGGTTGCAGGGCTGGCTGCAACGGTAAGACAGCTCAAGGCAGGCGGGGTGCGTGTGGTGCTGGGAACCATAACCCCGGGACGCGGCTTTTGCACCGGGCCCCTCAGCCTGCTCGACCCCCTCACACCCGGGATTCTCAGCGGCAGCGCGGCGGTGGATGAAGCGCGCCAGCAAGTGAATCAATGGGTACGCAGTGGAGCCAGTGGCGCGGATGCCGTGCTCGACGCCGATGCCTGCCTGCGCGATCCGCTAAACCCTTCCTACCTTGCTCGGCCCTATGACAGTGGAGATCACTTGCATCCCAATGTGTCCGGGTACGAGGCTTTGGCAGGCTGTGTGGATCTGGAAGCCCTTTAGCTTTCTTCCTGGATTCCGGCACAGGCCACGGCTCGCGGATGAGGCTTGCTGTCGAAAGCCAGCTCTCAGCTCTTGACCGCCACCCGCACCAGGCAAGCCCAGCCCACCAGGAACAGCAGCCCGCCGAACGGCGTCACCGCTCCCAGCACGCGCACCCCGCTCAGGGCCAGCGCGTACAGGCTGCCCGAAAACACCAGCACGCCGAGCGCGAAGCAGACGCCTGCGGCCGTCAGCGCGCCGGACGGTTGCAGCTGCCGCGCCAGCAGGCCCACGGCCAGCAACGCCAGCGCGTGGTAGAAGTGATATTCCACGCCGGTCTTCCACACTGCCAGCAGGTCCGGTGTGAGCCTGGCCTTCAGGGCATGGGCGCCGAAGGCGCCGAGCGCCACGGCGAGAAAGCCATACGAGGCGCCGAGCGCCAGCCAGAGTTTCGAGGTCATTCCGTGGCCTCCACCACGCGGAACTGCATGCCGGCCTTCTGCAGCCGGCGGATCAGGGAATCGCCCATCGCGATGGCGGGCGTGATGACGCCGGCGCTCTTGGGCAGCTTGTCGAAGGCCAGGCACAGCGCCGATTCAGCCAGCATCTTGCTGGTCTCGCCGTAGCCGGGATCGCCGCCGGCCACCTCGCAGCGCACCTTGTGCGTCCCGCTGCGGCCGAGGAAGGTCACTCGGAACCAACCGCGGGCGCGTTCCTCCTCGCTGGGGCCTTCACCGGGATGGCGCAGGGCCAGCAGCTTCTTGCGCGTGAAGGGGATCTGCGCGCCGGCTACGATCGCGGCGACGCCGCCGACCAGCTTGGCCACGCCGCTGAACTCGCGGACCTGCAGGTAGTGCCCGTAGCGGAAGTCAGGCCCGTAGCGATCCAGCCCCGCGGCGGAGCGGCGCACCACCTGCGGGTCGATCGTGGGCATGGGCAGCACCCAGGTTCCCAGCGTCTCGTGGAAACGCACCCGTGGCCGCAGCGAGCCGATGCGCCGGTCGAGCGGGAACTGCTCGCGGCGGCGGCGCTGCGCCTTGGCGTCCAGGGTCTGGCGCACCCGCGAGAAGGCGGTGACGGCGGAATGCAGCGTGCCGCCGGAGAACTGCCCGCCGGCGCGCACGAAGCCCTCGATGCGGATCGGCGATTCCTCCGGCAGCTGCTGCACCGTGAAATACGCGCCGAGATCGTGGGGGATGCTGTCGAAGCCGCAGCTGTTGACGATGCGGGCACCGGTCTTGCGCGCCTGCTCGTGATAGGCCAGCCACATGCGGTCCACGAACTCGGGCTCGCCGGTGAGATCCACGTAGTCGGTGCCGGCGGCGGCGCAGGCCGCTACCAGCGGCTCGCCGTAGCGGATGTAGGGGCCGACCGTGGTGATCACCACCTTGGCGGATTCGGCGACGCGCTGCAGGCTGTCGCCGTCGTCCACCTCGGCGGCCAGCAGCGGCAATTGCTCGCAGCCAGGGTTGATCTGCGCCAGCCGCTGGCGCACGGCCTCCAGCTTCTGCGGATTGCGGCCGGCCAGCGCCCAGCGCAGCTTGGTCCCGCCGTGACGTGCGAGGTATTCCGCGGTCAGCCCGCCGGTGAACCCGGTGGCGCCGAACAGCACGATGTCATACAGGCGCTTCTTCGCGGCCATTTCCCTTCCTCCGGCGGCATCCCTGCCGCATGCTCATCCAGGCGGCTGCGCCTCAGGGCTGCACTGCATTGAACTCGGCGCGGATCTGCTCCACGCGCTCGCGGTTGTTGTCGAAATCGTAGTAGCCGGCGCGGCTGGAGCTGCGCACGTGCACCACCGGGTCGCGGCGCGGGAACTGCAGTTCCAGGTCGTCGCGGTAGCGCATCACCGGGCTGGTGAACTCGACGTGGATGTAATCCTCGGTCTGCAGCACGATCTTGGTGCCCGGCATGGCGGTGATGATGCGCAGCAGGGCCAGCAGCGCGGACTCGCGCGAGCCCTCGTAGGCGATCGGCTCGATCCGGTAGTCCGGATCGCGTGACAGCGAGGACACGCAGCGCGCGGCCTTGCAGGGCGCCAGTTCGCCGTCGACGCTGGCCAGTTGCGGCCGGGCGCCGCCGCAGGCCGACAAAAGGACAGCAAGGCTAATCGAAACCGCGACCGCCGTTCTCGACATCGACGATTCTCCCGTCCTCGAGGGTGAGGATACGCATCAGGTAACGCGAGCCGAAATTGTAAACCCATTCCTCGCGGTAAACGGCTTCATAGGCGTTGCGGTACGACGGCGGCAGTGGCCGGCCACGCGGGCCCAGCGGCCGCAGCAGGCCAAAGCTCTTGCGCGTCAGTGGCTCGCCGCAGTCCGTCAGCAGCCGGAACTTGCTCAGGCCGGGCACCAGGTCCCCGGAATCGCAGCGCCGGGCGGCGGACGCATAGAAGCCGTAACCGTCGGCGCCGATCTCGACGATGCGGCCATTGCGCAGCCGCAGCACCCGCAGCAACTGGTGCGGGCCGAAGTTGTAGGTCCATTCCTCGGTATCGGCCAGGATGTTGCCGTTGGGCTGGGCCTGGCCCCAGGCATCGCGGAAGGCCGGCTCGCCGCAGGCGGCCAGCAGGTCGGCGGCGCGGTCGCCCTCCGACACCAGGCGCGAACCGCAGCGCAGGCTGCCCGCCGCCCCGGCCGGGCTGGCCCAGACGAACAGGGACGCCAGCAACAGGCAGGCGATAGACTTGGCAATGCCAGACTTCACGGCCCTGAACCTCCTCGGTTCTTTCATGTCATTAGACCGCATCCTCCCGGACCCCGCATGAACCTTCGCCGCCTCGCCGCCGCCTGCCTGCTCGCCCTGGGCCCCGCCGCCGCATCCGCCGCGCCGGTGCAGGCCGACCACGTGGTGGCGGACCTCATCGCCGAAAACCAGGGTCTGCAGCCGGGCGGCGCCGTGAACCACGTGGCCCTGCGCCTGCAGCCGGACGAGGGCTGGCATGTCTACTGGCTCAACCCCGGCGACTCCGGCATCCCCACCAGCCTGCAGTGGACCCTGCCGGCCGGCATCGAGGCCGGCCCCATCCAGTGGCCCTATCCGCATGCACACACGCTGGGCGACCTGACCAACTACGGCTATGGTGAGGAAACCCTGCACCTGGTGCCGCTGAAACTCAGCGATGCCTGGAAGCCCGGCCAGGGGGCGAGCCTGAAGGCCGAGGCGAAGTGGCTGGTCTGCAAGGATGTCTGCATCCCCGGCAAGGCGACGCTGAACCTCAACCTGCCGGTGCAGGCCAAGCCCCAGCCAGACCCGGCCTGGACCGCGGCCTTTGCCAAGGCCCGCGCCGAGTTGCCCCGACCCACGCCCGGCTGGCAGGCGCGCTTCGCCGTCGCCGACGGCAGCGTCACGCTGGGCATCGACGGCATGCCGGCACACGCCGACCGCGTGGAGTTCTTCCCCGAACCCAACGACCTGGTGAACCACGCCGCGCCGCAGCGCATCGACACCGACGGCAGCGGCACGCTGCGCCTGAGCCAGGGCCTGTCGAGCTACTTCGTCGAAGCGCCGGCGGAACTGCGCGGCGTGCTGGTATTGCACGAGGGCGGCAAGGCCAGCGCCTACCAGCTGCAGGCCGTGCCGGGTGCGGTAACGGCGGTGCCGGAATCGGCGAAGCCGCAGGACAGCGCGCCGCAGGACAGCGCCGCCCCCTCGGCGCCGCCGTCGATGCTGCTGGTGCTGGCCTCCGCCCTGCTCGGCGGCCTGATCCTGAACCTGATGCCCTGCGTGTTCCCGGTGCTGTCGCTCAAGGCGCTGTCGCTGATGCAGTCGCGCGGGCAGAGCGACGGCGAGGCGAGGCGCCAGGCGCTGGCCTACACCGCCGGTGTGATCGTGTCGTTCCTGGTGGTGGCGGCGCTGCTGCTGGCCCTGCGCGCCGGCGGCAAGGCCATCGGCTGGGGCTTCCAGCTGCAGTCACCGGCCTTCATCGGCCTGCTGGCGTATCTGCTGCTGGCGCTGGGCCTGTCGCTGTCCGGCGCGGTGAACTTCGGCACGCGCTGGATGGGTGTGGGCCAGGGGCTTACGCAGAAGTCCGGCAATGCCGGCGCCTTCTTCACCGGCGTACTCGCCGTGGTGGTGGCCAGCCCCTGCACCGTGCCGTTCATGGGCTCGGCCGTGGGTTATGCGATGACCCAGGGCGGCGCCGTGACGCTGCTGGTGTTCGCCTTCCTGGGCCTGGGCCTGGCGCTGCCCTTCCTGCTGCTGGGCTTCTTCCCGCGCCTGGCCGCCTGGTTGCCGCGCCCGGGCGCCTGGATGGAAACCTTCAAGCAGGCCATGGCCTTCCCGCTGTACCTGACGGTGGTCTGGCTGCTGTGGGTGCTGGCGCGCCAGGCGGGCGCCAACGCCGCGGGCCTGGTAATGCTCGGCATGGTGCTGGTGGCCTTCGCGGTTTGGCTGTGGTCGCGCCGCGGCGTCATCGCCGCCGTACTCAAGCTCGGCGCCCTGGCGCTCGCCGCCTGGCTGCTGTGGCTGCCGGCGATGGAGCCGGGCCCGGCGACCCAGGCCAGTGTCGGTCATGCAGAGGTCTGGTCCGAGGAGAAGGTGGCCGAGCTGCGCGCGCAGGGCCAGACCATCTTCGTGGACTTCACCGCCGACTGGTGCCTGACCTGCAAGGTCAACGAACGCGTCGCCCTCAAGACCGAGGCAGTGCAGAAAGCCTTCCGCGAACGCGGCGTCACCTTCCTGGTGGCGGACTGGACCCGCAACGATCCCGCCATCACCCGCGTGCTGGAACGCCACCAGCGGCCTGGCGTGCCGCTGTACCTGGTCTACGTCAAAGGCGGCGAGCCCAAGCTGCTGCCGCAGGTGCTGACGCCGCAGATCGTGATCGATTCCCTCGATCCCTGAGCCCCACTACCCACTGAAACACGGAGCCCCCCGATGCGCATGATGAAGATGCTGGTCCTCGCCGCCGCCCTCGGCGTCACTGCCGCCGCCCAGGCCGCGCCGAAGGTCGGCGAACCGGCCCCGGCCTTTTCGGCGACCGACAGCAACGGCAAGACCGTGCAGCTCTCCGACTACCGCGGCAAGTTCGTGGTGCTGGAGTGGAGCAACGCCGAGTGCCCCTTCGTGAAGAAGCACTACGCCGGCAACATGCAGTCGCTGCAGAAGGAGGAGACCGCCAAGGGCGTGACCTGGCTGACGGTGATCTCCTCGGCACCGGGCAAGCAGGGCCATGTAGACGGCAAGCAGGCCAATGCCCTGACCAAGGAGCGTGGCGCGGCACCGACCGCCGTGCTGCTCGACCCCAGCGGCAAGATCGGCCACGCCTATGACGCCAAGACCACGCCGCACATGTTCGTGATCGATCCCAAGGGCACGCTGGTGTACATGGGCGGCATCGACAGCATCGCCAGCGCCGACGCCGAGGACATCCCCAAGGCCAAGCCCTACGTGAAGCTGGCGCTGGCCGAAGCCCTGGCCGGCAAGCCGGTGACCGAAGCCGTGACCAAGCCCTACGGCTGCGGCATCAAGTACTGATAAGGATGTGAATAAACCTACCGAGCGCCCCGTTCTTGCATCTCCGGTGCTCGCCGTACTCCAGTACGACTCCGCTCCTCGATGCAACCTCGGGGCGCTCGCTACGGTTTCTTCACACCCTCATGGCCTGCCTTGCTTTAGCCCCCTGAGCAAACGAAATCCGGTTTGCCATCGGCAACCTGGCTAGGGTCCTAATCAGGTGCTGATCGTCGGCGGCTCCGCGGCTGCCAATGCGGGAGGAAGCGCGGACATCTCCGCATTCCGCGCCGCGTCCAGCACCAGGCTGAAATTGCGCACCGGCTCGGCATAGCCCTTCACCGTCATCGGCACGCGCTCCTTCAGGCCTACCTCGCCCGCCAGCTCCACGGTGCGCTCGGCCACCAGGATCTCGGCGTGGAGGGCTTGGTCGCAGAGGCGCGAGGCCAGGTTCACGGTGGAACCCACCGCCGTGTACTCCAGGCGCGAGTGGGTGCCGATGATGCCCAGCGTCACCACGCCGCTGGCCACGCCCACGCCGATGCCCAGCGGCGCCGTCGCGGTGCCCCATTCCGCGGTCAGCGGCACGGTGACGCTGCGGATACGGCGCGCCAGCTCGATGCCGCAGCGGGCATGGAAGGTGATCGGCAGCGGCGCGCCCACCAGGATCAGGATGCCGTCGCCGGCATAGTCCTTGATCGTGGCGCCGAAGTCCGCCACCGCCTTGCCCACCGCCTCGTAGTACTCGCGCAGTACCTGCAGCACCCGGCCCGAGGGCTGCTCGGCGGCGAAGGCGGTGAAGCCGCGCAGGTCGCAGCACACCACCGTGATCTCCATGTAGTTCTCGCGCATCGCGCGGTCCAGGCCGCGCTCGGCTACCAGCTGCGCCACCTGCGGCGACAGGAAGCGTGACAGGAACTGGCCGCGCCGGCCCTGGTGCACGTGGTACTGCACCGCGCCCACCAGGAAGATGACCTCACCCAGCACGGTGGAGATCGCCGCCTGGTGCAGCGGCAGCAGGAAGCCGGCGAGCAGGAAGGGCACGGCCGCGGCCAGCGCCAGCACGCGCACGCGCTCGGCGCGGTCCGGCCGGCGGTTCAACACCAGGATGATGCCGACCAGCCCCGCCAGCACCGACACCGCCACCGGCGTGAAGAACAGCCAGAAGCCGCCGGTGAGCAGCGACTCCGGATGATTGAACACGCGCAGGAAGCTGCTGATGCGCAGCTGCGGCAGCCAGATCGACAGCAGCCCGTAGAGCAGCGCCGCGGCCTGGCCCACGCGCAGCACGCGATCGCCGAACGCGACGTTGACCTCCGGGGCCGCCGGGATCGTGCGGCGCACGCGCAGGATCCACTCCAGGATCGACATGATCGCCAGCGATTCCGGCAGCGCCAGCCAGCCGGACCAGGACGGCGCGCTGGCGGGATCGCCGATGTAGCGCACGTTGAGGTAGATGCTGATGCCGATCAGGCCGAGGCCCGCGCCAAGCGCACGCGAGGTGGCCGAGCGCCGGTCGGCGGAGACGAAGGCCAGGCCCATGCCGAGCGCGACGATCGAAACCAGGATGTGAGGGGTGAAGTCGCTCATCAAGTCCAGAGCATGGCGGCGATCGAGGGGTGGATAAGGGGCCCCGGGGCGTCATTATGGGGGTGCCCGCCCCCGCTTCGTGTGCCGCAGCGCACTCCCCGAGGCCCGGCCATCGGAGCCATTCGGAAGGCCAAATTGCACTGATTTGGTGCAAAAACCGGGTTCCCATCCCCCCAAAAGCCGTCCGCCAGGGCGGAACTCCTTGATAGTCACGGGAAATACTTATTTCCGATCATTTTTTGACCACAGTGGTCAAGGGGGATTTTTTTATTGTTGACGGGTACTTGACAAGGGTTGTTGATGTTCAGCGTAAAGAATTTTTCGCTTGCAATCCTTTCGCACATGTTCTTAAATGTTTACACATTTGAGCAATTCAGCCGGTTACTCACGAATCCTCCGCGACGATGGACGAGCACAGCAAATCCGAACGCATCATCCAGCTTGCACAAAAGCTCGGTGTGCTGCGTCCGAAGGATTTGGTTCCGCATGGCATTCAGGCGGAGTACCTGCGTCGTCTCTGCGACAAGGGGCTGATCAAGAAAGTCGGACGCGGCAGCTACGTGCTCGCCGATACCAACGTTGATGCCAGCGTGTCGCTCGCCATCGTCGGTCGCGCCGTACCCAACGGCGTGATCTGCCTGCGCTCTGCTCTCGCCTTCCACGGCATCGGCGAGCAGAACAACGACGAGGTCTACGTCGCCATCGAGCGCCGCGCCGCACGCCCGCGCGTCGACTACCCGGAGATCAAGGTGGCACGCCTCGGCGGCCCCGCGTTCACCGAGGGTGTGGAGACGCACGTGGTGGAAAACGTAAAGGTTCGCGTCTACAGTCTGGAGAAGACGCTCGCCGACCTCTTCAAGTTCCGCAACAAGATCGGTCCGCATATCGCGGTCGATGCACTGCGCTCAGCGATGAACGAGCGCACGCTGAACATGAAGAAGCTCTGGCATTTTGCAAAGCTGTGCCGTGTCGAGCGCGTGATGAAGCCTTACGTGGATGCCCTGGCCCACTGATTCCAGTGACGAACCGGTTCCCGTACAGGCCCGCTTTTGCGGGCTTTTTCGTTGATGGAGACCTGAACCGATGCGCACCGCGTTGCTCGCCCTTGCCTTGCTGCTGCCCTCCGTAGCCCCGGCCCAGGACAAGGAGCCGATCGAGATCCCGGCGGAAACCAAGCTACCGTCCACCGACGGCGGCAAGACCGAACCGAACCTGGACTCGCCCGAACCCGATCTCACCGGCGAGGAACTGCCGGTGATCACCGTGGCTCCCAAGGAAACGGTGGACGACAACGCGCTGCTGTTCGAAAACCTGCGGCGCGATCCGGTGGTGTTCGCCCTGGTGGCCGAAAAGCCGGGTTTGTCCTTTCACCGGCCGATGTTCGTCCTGCCAGTGAGCTGGGTGGACGGCCTGGAGGACGGCGAGCAGGAAGCCGAGACCTATTTCCAGATCAGCTTCAAGCAGCGCATCCTCGGTTCCAACTTCTACTTCGCCTACTCTCAGAAGTCGTTCTGGCAGGTGTTCGACACCGATCGCTCGCGCCCCTTTCGCGAGACCAACTACAACCCGGAAGTGTTCTACCGCTGGAAGCCCAACGACCGCCTCAAGACCTGGGGCCTGGACCTGGGCGCCGAGCACGAGTCCAACGGCAAGGAGATTCCCGACTCCCGCAGCTGGAATCGCATCTACGCCGCCGGCTTCTGGGAGAACCCCAACACGCTGGCCTACCTCAAGCTCTGGTACCGCCTGCCCGAGGACGACGACCGCCCGCTCGACGATCCCAAGCGGGACGACAATCCGAACATCGAGAACTACTACGGCTACGGCGAGCTGCACCTGCAGCGCAACCTGTTCGGCGCCCGGCGCCATCGCATCGGCATGATGGGCCGCCTCAATCCCGGCACCGGCCGCGGCGCCATCAACCTCAACTACAGTGCGCCGCTGTCCAATTACGCATTCTGGAATTTCTACGTCTGGCAGGGCTACGGCGAAAGCCTGATCGACTACAACCGCGAAGTGACGCGGGTGGGATTGGGCGTCAGCTTTTCGCGTTGACCCACTGCCGCGGACAAGCGCTCGTCCGCGGCATTGCAGGCCGCACGGAATCCACGGAAATTTCCGCAAATTGCACGTAACGGCGGGCTTCCGGGCCGAATCGCGCCTCTACCTTGGCGAAGTTGCCGCCGTTTCGCCACAATCGAGGAAAGCGAAGTGCAAGGAGTGCGCTCGAATCGTGGTCAATGATCAAGGACGCGCCGCGGAACCGGTGCTGGAAGCGTTGCGCAAGGCAAGCTCGTCGAAGCATGCCGCCCTCGAAAACCTGCTGCGGCTGGATGCTGCGCTGGACCGGCCGCGCTATGTCGCGGTGCTCCGCGGCTTCGAATCCTTCCTGCGCGGATGGGAGCCGCATCTGCGCCAGGCATTGCCGGAGGCACTCGCCCTGCGCTTCGACGAGTCCTGCCGCCTGCAGCTGCTGCGCCGCGACCTGCTGGAGCTGGGTGCAGCGCCATCGACGGCCTCTCTTCATCTTCCCTCACGCCTGCCGCTGCCGGACACGGCCGCAGCCCTCGGTTCCTGGTACGTGCTCGCCGGATCCGCGCTCGGCGGGCAGGTGATCTCGCGCCGGTTGTCGGTCTCGCTGGGCGTGACACCGGATCGCGGCGGCGCCTACTTCCATGGCTGGGGCACGGATACGGGCCGTCGCTGGCGCGAATTCCGTGAACTCCTCGCGCGGGAGGTCCCCGACTCCGCCGCGGCCAGGGCGGAGGCCGCGCAGTCCGCCTGCGCCACCTTCGATCTCCTGATCGAAACGTTCCAGCAGATGCAGCATGAACCTGCCGTCGCCTGATTTCGCCGACTGCGCCAGCGAGCCCATCCGGGTGCCCGGCGCGATCCAGCCGCACGGCTGGCTGCTGCTGGTGGATGCGGGCAGCGGCCTGCCCCTGGCCTGCAGCGACAATGCTCCGCCGCCCTCCGAGTGGCAGGACTTGCTGCCGCGGCATGCCGCGTCCCTGCGCGAGCTGCGCGTCGGCGAAGGACCCTGTTTCATCGGCACCGCAGCCATCGCGGGCGGCGATTGGGACTTCAGTGCCCATGCCATCGCGGCGGGCATCATCATCGAGTTCGAGCCCGCGACGGCGCAACCGTCCCTGTCGGCGCCGATCTACATGCTGGCACGCAACGTCTTGCCACGCCTGCAGGAGGCGCGCTCCATCGACGAACTGGCGGCGCTCGCCGCGGCGGAGATCAAGGCCCTGACCGGCTTCGGCCGCTGCCTGGTCTACCGCTTCAACGACGAAGATCACGGCGAAGTGCTGGCCGAAGCCCGCGATGCCGACCACGAGTCCTACGCAGGACACTGGTTCCCCGCCAGCGACATTCCCGCGCAAGCGCGCCAGCTCTACCTGGTCAACCACATCCGCCTGATCCCGGACGCCCACTACACGCCGGTGCCGCTGCGGGCGCTGTCCGGCGGACTGGACGCCCGCACGCTCGACCTGGGATTCGCCGCGCTGCGCAGCGTCTCGCCGGTGCACCTCGAGTTCATGCGCAACATGGGCACCCTCGCCTCGATGTCGGTTTCCATCGTCGTGCATGGGCGGCTCTGGGGCATGATCTCCTGCCACGACAATCACGCCCGCCAGGTCCGGCTGCAGACGCGCATCGCCTGCGAGCACCTCGGCCGGCTGCTGTCCCTGCAGGTGGCCGCGCAGGAGGAATCCGCCGACGCCCATGCGCGGCTGGAGCTGCGCCAGCTGACCCTGCGGATCGTCGCAGCACTGCAGGACAGCGACTCCAGCCTGCAACGCCTGGTGAGCGAGGAGGCGCTGCTGCGGCTGGCGCGCGCACGCGGCGCCGCGGTGGTACTGGACGATCAGTGCTGGACGCTCGGCGAGGTGCCGGAGCCCGGCCAGATCCGGGCGCTGGCGGACTGGATGGCCGCCCAGGAGGTCGACATGGTGCACACCGACCGGCTGTGGGAACAGGTGCCGGAGCTGGCCTCCTGCGCCACCGCCGCCGGCCTGCTGGCGATCTCGCTGTCGCAGGTGCACCGCCACCTGGTGATCTGGTTCCGCCCGGAGTTCGTCCGCACCATCCGCTGGGCCGGCGAGCCGCGCAAGCCCGATGCCGCGGACGGCCGCCTGCATCCGCGACGCAGCTTCGCGAGCTGGCAGGAGCAGGTTCGCGGCCGCTCCCTGCCCTGGGGCCAGGCCGAAGTAGCCACGGTCCACGAACTGCGCCAGGCACTGGTCGAGATCGTGCTGCGCCGCGCCGAGGAAATGGCCCAGCTCAGCGAGGAACTGGCCCGCACCAACAAGGAGTTGGAGGCATTCTCGTACACGGTCTCGCACGACCTGCGCGCCCCATCACGTCACATCGCCGGCTACGTGGACCTGGTGCTCGAGGATGACGCCCCCCAGCTGAGCGAGCGCTCGCGCCGCTACCTCGGGCATGTGAAGGAAGCGGCGGCAGTGGCCGGCCGCCTGGTCGACGCGCTGCTGGAGTTCTCCCGTCTCGGCCGTCTTGCGTTGAGCAAGGAATCGGTCGACACGCAATTGATGATCGAGGAACTGGTGACGGAGATGCGCCTGCTGCCGGAGGGCAGCCGCGTGCAGTGGGAATGCCCTACGCCGATGGTGCCGATCTGGGCCGATGCCTTCCTGCTCCAGGCGGTGGTGCGCAACCTCTTCTCCAACGCGATCAAGTACAGCCACAAGCGGGAGTCGCCGCGGATTTCCATCGAGCCCGTGTCCAACGCCCAGGGCACCGGCCTGCAGATCAGCGACAACGGCGTCGGCTTCGAGCAGCAGTACGTGGACAAGCTGTTCAATGTCTTCCAGCGCCTGCACCAGGCCGAGGATTTCGACGGCACCGGCATCGGCCTGGCGAACGTACGACGCATCGTCGAGCGTCACGGCGGCACCGTGTGGGCCCGCGGCGCGAAGGACGAGGGAGCGGTCTTTGGATTCACCATGCCCCGACGTGGGGAGGAGTCTTGATGCTCAAACCGATCCTGCTGGTCGAGGACGACAAGCGCGACCTCGAGCTGACGCTGCTGGCGCTGGAGCGTAGCCAGCTCGCCAACGAGGTCGTCACCGTAGGTGACGGCGCCAAGGCGCTGGAGTACCTGCGCCGCGAGGCGGAGTACGCCGGTCGCCCCGAGGGCAACCCAGCAGTGGTATTGCTGGACCTCAAGTTGCCCAAGGTCAATGGCCTGGAAGTGCTGCAGGCCGTCCGCTCCGATCCGGCGCTGCGCGCGGTGCCGGTCGTGATGCTGACCAGCTCGGAAGCCGAGACCGACGTCCTCAAGAGCTATTCCCTCGGCGTCAACGCCTACGTGGTGAAGCCGGTCGAATTCAAGCAGTTCGTTTCCGCAATCGCGGACCTGGGCGTGTTCTGGGCCGTGGTCAACGAACCGCCGCCCGGCAGCGTCAAGGGCGGCCGCCGCTATGTCAGCTGATTCCGCACCGCCAGCAGTACCCGGACCGCTCCGGGTGCTGCTGCTGGAGGACTCCCGCTTCGACGCGGAGCTGGTGCAGTCGGCGATGAAGAAGATGTATCCCGCGGCCGCCATCCGCTGGGTGGGCAACGAGGCGGATTTCGTCGCGGGCCTGCAGGAATCCGGCCTCGACCTGATCCTCTCGGATTACGAGCTGCAGGGCTTCACCGGCGTCGGTGCCCTGGCGCATGCCCGCCGCCTGGCCCCGGAAATCCCCTTCATCTTCGTGTCGGGCGTGATCGGCGAGGACAATGCCGTGGAACTGCTGAAGCAGGGCGCCACCGACTACGTCAGCAAGGGCCGCCTCACCCGCCTGCCGCCGGTCATCGGCCGTGCCCTGGCCGAAGCCCGCGAGCGGCAGGCGCGCCAGTTCGCCGAGCGCCAGGCGCGCGAGGCCAATGCTGTGTTCGCCCGCCTGGTGGACGCACTGCAGGATTACGCCGTGATCCTGCTTGATCCTCAGGGCACGATCCTCAGCTGGAACCGCGCCGCCGCCCAGGTTTTCGGCCACGGTGCGGCGCAGGCCATCGGCAGCAACGGACGCATGCTGTTCCTGCCGGAGGATCGCGCGGCCGGCGTATTCGAGGCCAGGCTGCACAGTGCCCTGGCCCGCGGCAAGGCGGAAGAGGCGTGCTGGATGCTGCGCCGCGACGGCAGCCAGCTCTGGGCCGAAGGCACCGTGGTGCCGCTGACCGACGATGCAGGGCAGCACAGCGGCTTCTGTGCCGTGGTACATGACGGCACCGAGGCCCATCGCGCCGCCGAGCAGCTGCGCCATGCCAAGGAGGAAGCAGAGCGGGCCAACAGCGCCAAGGACCGCTTCATCGCCGTACTGTCCCATGAGCTGCGCACGCCCCTGGCACCGATCGCCTCGGCGATCCATGTCCTGCAGCAGAGCGCCAAGGTGCCGGAGCATCATCGCCACCTGCTGCCAATGATCGCCCGCAACGTCATGCTCGAATCGCGGCTGATCGAAGACCTGCTCGACCTCACCGCGCTGTCCAGCGGCAAGCTGGTGCTGCGCCAGGAACCCCTGGACGGGCACCGTATCGTGCTGGAGGTCACCGAGATGCTGACCCAGCAGCTGCAGGAGAAGCGCCTGCAGCTGCAGATGGAACTCCGCGCCGCGAACACGCGGGTGTCCGCGGACCCGGCCCGCCTGCAGCAGGTAGTCTGGAACCTGCTGCGCAACGCCGTGAAATTCACACCGGAGGGCGGGCGCATCGTCATCCGCACCTCCAGCGACGCCGGCTCATTCGAGATGTGCTGCAGCGATACCGGCATCGGCATCGAACCCGCGATGCTCGGCCGCATCTTCGAGCCCTTCGAACAGGCTGGCAGCAGCATCGCCCGCCGCTTCGGCGGATTGGGGCTGGGCCTGGCCATCGCACGCGGGCTGGTGCAGGAACATGGCGGAACGCTGGAGGCCGCCAGCGACGGCAGCGGACGCGGTGCGAATTTCACCTTGCGGCTGCCGCTGGCCTTGTCCGCCGGGGCCGAACCCGCGACCGCACGGGCGGCGATTGATTCGACGGCCATCGGCGGCAGGCTGCTTCTGGTCGAGGACAACGACGACTCTGGCGAGGCCCTGTCCCTGGTCCTGCAGCACTACGGCCACGTGGTGGTGCGCGCCAGCTCCTGTGCGGAGGCGCGCGAAGCCGCCCGCCGGCAGTCCTTCGATCTCGTCATCACCGACATCGGCCTGCCCGATGGCAGCGGCCTATCCCTGCCCGCCGCATTGAAGCTGCCTTGCGTGGCCGTAAGCGGCTTCGGCGAGGTCCAGGACCAGCTCGCGTCCACCGAGCACGGCTTCGTCGCGCATCTCGTCAAGCCGGTGGATATCGATACACTGCGCCGCGTAGTGGAGGATTGCCTGTCGTCTCGCCGGACCCAGACCATGCCGGCACCCACCGCTTCGCCGGACGCACCCTCTGCCGCGGCAAGACCGCCGGGCTAGCCCGCCCAGGCCGCGCCTGCGCCACGGCGGCACCTGCCGCCGCCACTCCTGCCTACCTCAGCACCGCACTCAGGCGAGTCAGCGCCTTGCGGTACTCTTCCGGCTGGAAGCGATCGCGGTTCTTCACCGATTCGTACAGCGCGTCGGTCGGCCCCTTCAGCGCACCATTGCCGCCGCCACGCTCACCAATTGCCGCCGCCAGTACCTGCGCCGCCATTGCCGTCTGCTGGGCGTAGTAGAAGTCGCCGCCCTGAGCGTTCTCCGCATTCTGTGCCACGCGCTTGAGCACCTGGCGCAATTGCCCCGCATCCGCCGAGCCCTGCCGCAGGCGGCCCCAAGCCTCGCGCCGCAGCCAGCCGCGCAACTCGCCGGCCTGCTCGCGCAGGCGTGAGGCATCGGTTTCGTACTGCTGGTAGAGCAATGCGCGCTGCGTGCCCATGGCCTCGGCCACGCCGGGTGCCATCACACCCGCCCAGGCCTGCACCAGCACCAGCGGCTGGTCCGCCAGCGGCACCTGGCCGGGGGCAAGGCCCGGCGTGCGGTCGGCGCGCCAGCGGTTGCCGTTCATCGAGTGGTGGCAGGCATCGCAGTCAAACAAGGCCAGCTCCGGGAACAGGCCATGCCCCAGCGCACCGCTCTCCATGCGCGCCAGCCAGGCATCGGTCGCCGCTATCTGACCCTCCAGCCAGTTGCTGGCGGTGTCGGTCACCGGCTTGCGCTGGCGATAGTCGGCATCCACGTCCCAGTGCGGCGGCATCAGGGCGGTGAAGGTGTCCAGTTCGAACAGCAGCGGCGGATGGCCGGCCGCCATGATCTTGTGCGTCATCGGGTGTGCGTTGTCGCCCAGGTGGCAGCCGCTGCACATCTCGGCGCGCACCTTCACGTCCCAGGTGGGCGTCATGCCGTGGGCGATCCGCTCCTCGGGCGTCTTCAGTTCATTGACGTGCGCGGCGATCCAGCGCTCGGCCGGGCCGTGGCAGGCCTCGCAGCCGATGCCGTCCTCCAGCTGGAAGCGTGGGCCGCGTGCTTCGGCCGGCGGCGCGTGGGCATGGCAGACCAGGCAGGCCTGCGCCTGGTGCGGCGCGCCCAGGCCGAGCTGGCCTGCGATGCGGCGCGAGCGCTCGGTGAAGAGCGTCTTCCAGGCGGAGGCGTGGGCGTCCTTGCGCTGCCAGACGAAATATTCGTCCTGGCGGATCTGCCGATCGGCGAAGGGGCGGATGGAGCCGTGGCAGGTGCTGCCGGCGCAGTCGGCGACGCCGAGGTTGCGATCCGGCGCGGGCGCGGCGCCCACGGGCACGAGCACCGACAACAGCAGTGCAAGACTGAGCGCAACAGAAAGTTGGCGTCGCATGGATCGAGCTCCGATCGGCAGCTGGCTATGGGTCAATATAAACGCAGGCGCTCCACCTCACTACTGCCTGCTCCCGCACTTTCCGCGAATCCGCCATATCCGACGTGCGGAGCGTCACATTCGTACAAGCGGTGTCGCCGAACTGCGCACTGCATCACTGGCGCCGCTCGCCGGAATGAGCCTAAAGTAGGTTTCAAGCCGCCAGCCGAGCCAAAAGAGCCAGGTATGGTCCAAGGGAGCTTCAAGATCGCGATTGTCGGGTCCGGCCCTGCCGGCCTTTCTGCTGCCGCGCGTGCCGCGGAGCTCGGCATATCGCATGTGCTGCTCGAAGCCGAGAGTTGGCTTTCGAACACCATCTATCGTTACCAGAAGGGCAAGCACGTCATGGCCGAGCCGGACGTGCTGCCGCTGCGTTCGCCACTGACCTTCACCGCCGGAAAGCGCGAGGCAATCCTCGAGGCCTGGAACAGCGGCACCGCCGCGCTGGGCGTCAACATCGCGCATCGCGCACGGGTCAGCGCCATCGGCGGCCAGAAGGGCGCCTTCACGATCACGCTGGACGGCGGCGACACGCTGCAGGCGGAAGCCGTGGTGCTGGGCATCGGCCTGCAGGGCAACCTGCGCAAGCTCGGCTGTCCCGGCGAGGACCTCGACTGGGTGCAGTACCAGCTCGACGACCCGGACGAGTACAAGGGCGAGACCATCGTCATCGTCGGTGCCGGCGACGCGGCGATCGAGAACGCCATCGCCCTGGCCGACAACAACAAGGTTTACATCCTCAACCGCCGCGACGAGTTCGACCGTGCCAAGCCCGGCAATCTCTCGGGCATCCTCAAGGCGATCGAGGACGGCAAGCTCACCTGCCTCTACAACACCAAGCCGGTGGCGGCCGAGGACAGCCCGGGCGGCAAGCGCCTGCGCGTGGCCACCAACGACGGCGAGACCGAGCTGGCGGTGGATCGCATCATCGCGCGCCTCGGCGCCACGCCGCCACGCGCCTTCGTCGAGAGCACCGGCATCCAGTTCCCCAGCAAGGACCCCAACAGCGTGCCGGCGGTATCGGCGCAGTACGAGTCCAACGTGCCGGGCCTGTACATCATCGGCGCGCTGGCGGGCTTCCCGCTGATCAAGCAGGCGATGAACCAGGGCTACGAGGTCGTCGAGTTCATCGAAGGCCGCACCGTGGAACCGGCCGACACGCCGCTGCTGCGCGACAAGTTCGCGGTGCTGCCGGACATCACCGACATCGAGGAAGCGCTGGCCACCATGCAGCGCCGCGTGCCGATCCTCAAGCCGCTGACGCCGCTGCAGATGCGCGAGTTCATGATCGACTCCGACATCCGCGCCCCGGCCGACGGCGAGATCATCTTCCAGCTCAACGACTACACGGACACCTTCTATTCCGTCGTCTCCGGTACGGTGGAGATCGAGGTGGACCCCGCCGACCCGTCCAAGCGCTTCACGCTGGGCAAGGGCGAGTTCTTCGGCGAGATGAGCCTGATCTCCGGCCGCCGCCGCTCCGCCACCGTGCGCGCCGGCAACCAGTGCGTGCTGATCGAGACGCCGCGCCGCTCGATGAACAAGCTCATCAACTCGGTGGCGGCGGTCAAGCGCGTCATCGACGAGGTTTTCCTGCGCCGCATCATCCAGGGCAAGATCGCGCCGACGCTGCCGCCGGAAGAGATCGCCGACCTGGTCAGCAGCGCCGAGGTGCGCCAGTACCGCCCCGGCGAGCTGTTGTTCAGCGAGGGCGATGCCGGTGACGCCCTGCACCTGATCCGCAAGGGCTCGGTCACCGTCTCCCGCGAGATCGGCGGCAAGGACGTGGTGCTGGCCTACGTGCCGGCCGGCCAGTACGTCGGCGAGATGGCCCTGGTCAGCGACCTGCCGCGCTCGGCCACCGCGCGCGCCGCGGTGGCCACCGAGACCATCCGGCTCGACGGCGTCGCCTTCAAGGAACTGATGATGCGGCGCACCCAGGTGCGCGACCGCGTGCAGGAGGTCTACCGTTCACGCGTGGCCCAGAACGCGGTGGCGCAGGCGCGGCCGATGGGCGACGTGCTGGAGTTCATGATGTCGCAGGGCCTGGGCGAGGCCACCGACGTGCTGCTGATCGACGAATCGCTGTGCGTGCGCTGCGACCAGTGCGAGAAGGCCTGCTCCGACACCCACGGCAACGTCAGCCGCCTCAAGCGCGAGGCCGGCCCCACCTTCGCCAACCTGCACGTGCCGACCTCCTGCCGCCATTGCGAGCACCCGCACTGCATGAAGGACTGCCCGCCGGACGCCATCAAGCGCGCCCCCAACGGCGAGGTCCACATCACCGACGCCTGCATCGGCTGCGGCAACTGCGAACGCAACTGCCCCTACGGCGTGATCCAGATGGGCATCCAGAGCAAGACCAAGCCCAGCCTGTGGCGCTGGATGCTGTTCGGCGGCGATGAGCCCGGCCGCTATCACCCGGCCAAGAAGGACAAGAGCGCCAAGAAGGCGACCAAGTGTGACATGTGCAAGGACCTCGACGGCGGTCCGGCCTGCGTGCGCGCCTGCCCCACCGGCGCCGCCATGCGCGCCAGCCCCGAGCAGTTCGTGAAGCTCTACCGGGGAGGCCGCTGATGGCACAGACGCCGCACGGCAGCTTCCTGCGCCACCGGGGCTATCGTTACCTCAAGCTGGGCAGCCTGCTGTGCATCATCTGCATCCTGGCCTACTGGGCGCACGATCCCGCGGACGGCCCCAACGGCGGCAGCTGGCTGGGTTATACGCTGGGCACCATCGGCGCGCTGCTGATCGGCTGGCTGGCCTGGCTGGGCGTGCGCAAGCGCCGCTACGGCTCGACCATGGGCACGGTGAAGGGCTGGCTCTCGGCCCACGTCTACCTGGGCCTGGCCCTGATCACGGTGGCCACGCTGCACACCGGCTTCCAGTTCGGCTGGAACATCCACACCGCGGCCTACGTGCTGATGCTGATGGTGATCCTCAGCGGCGTCTTCGGCATCGGCGTCTACGCGCGCATGCCGACACTGATCACCGAGAACATGGGCACCTCCGACCGCGAGACCCTGATCGACGAGATCCTGGACATCAACCAGCAGGCACTCAAGCTGGCCGATCCCCTCGGCCCCGAGGTCCATCGCATCATCTCCCGCTCCACCGAGCGCATGCGCCTGGGCGGCGGACTGTGGGCGCAGCTGTTCGGCCCGCTGCCGCCGGGGCGCCGCGCCATCGACGAGCTGCGCAAGATCGTGGCCGACGAGGAAAGCGCCGCCAGCGCCAAGGTCTTCGATCCGCAGAGCTCCACCGTGATGTTCATGGCCGGCGAGCTGTCCCAGGCCAAGAAGCGCGGTGAGATCGCCGAAAAATCGCGCCAGCTGATGGAGCTGATCGGCCGCCGCAACGCGCTGATCGTGCGCGTCAACCGTGATATCCAGCTGCACGCGCAGATGCAGATCTGGCTGTACTTCCACGTCCCGCTGACGGTGGCGCTGCTGGCGGCCCTGGCCGCCCACGTCATCTCCGTGTTCCTCTACTGGTAGCGCGCCCATGCGTGTCCTGATCCGCAGCTTCCAGCAGCAGGGCGACCAGCGCATCGCCACCGAGCGCGGCCTGATCGGCGAGCGCCTGACCATCGGCCGTGGCACCAACCAGGACGTCTACACCCCCGACCTGCGCGCGGCGCTGGCCCATGCCGAGATCGTGCACGACCGCCGTGGCCCGCTGCTGATCGCCAAATCCGCCAACGGCGTCTGGGTCAACGGCACGCCGGTGGAGAGTGCCAAGCTGGAAGCCGGCGACATCATCGAGGTGGGCCGCTTCCGCCTCGAGGTGATCGCCGTGGGCGGCGTGCCCGAGCTGGTGCTGGGCTACGAGGAAAAGCTCAGCCAGGCCGCCGACCTGCAGGCCCGCAAGGCCTCGCTGAAGACACGTCTGGGCCACACCCGCCTGTCGCTGCGCGGCCTGGCCTGGGGCCTGATGCTGCTGGCGCTGACCCTGGGCCTGCTGCTGCCGCTGTTCCTGCGCTACGGCGGCAGCTCCGCCGGTGACACCCCGCGCGACCGCGCGCTGGCGCAGGCCGGCATTCGCTTCGACGATTCGGTCTGGCTGTCCGGACCGGTCAGCAGCGTGCACCGCTACTTCGTCGAGGACTGCGCCGCCTGCCACGAGACGCCCTTCCGCCAGGTGCGCGACACGGCCTGCCTGGCCTGCCACCAGGACATGGCGCAGCACAGCGACGACACGGCGATGCTCCAGCATCCCGCCTTCGCCGGCCAGCAGTGCACCGACTGCCACCGCGAGCACAACGGCCCGCACAGCGTCAGCGCGCAGTCGCCCACGCTGTGTACCGACTGCCACGCCAACCCCGACAAGGAATTCGCTGCCGCCAAGCTGCAGCCGGCCTCCAGCTTCAGCACCGCGCATCCGGAATTCGCGCCGCGCATCGCCGCCTTCGATGCCAAGACGGGCAAGTTCAGCTTCAGCAAACAGCGCCAGCCCTCGGCGCAGCTGCGCGAGACCACCAACCTGGTCTACCCGCACGACGTCCACCTGAACCCCAAGGGCATCGACTCGCCCGAGGGCAAGGTGATGATGCAGTGCGCGGACTGCCACCAGCCCGATTCACGCGGCGTCAGCTTCGAGCCGGTGAACATGGAGAAGCACTGCGCCAGCTGCCATCGCCTGGACTTCGACCCGGACGATCCGGACCGCGAGCTGCCACACGGGCGCCCCGAGCAGATCCAGGGCGTAGTGCGCGACTACTACTACGCCAAGGCCCTGCAGGGCGGCGTCATGGACGGCTCGGCACCGGCCGTGGTGCAGCAGCGCCGCCGCCCCGGCGAGACGCTGCCACGCGACAGCGCGCGCGCCGCGCTGGACTGGGCCGACGCGCGGGCACGCCGCACCATGGTCGACGTCTTCGAGCGCCGCACCTGCCATTACTGCCACCAGGTACAGCGCAGCGACGACCCCGCCAAGCCCTGGACCGTGGCCCCGGTGAACCTGCAGGAGCATGCGCTCGACGGCGCCCGCTTCGACCACGGCGCGCACAAGGCCCAGCCCTGCAGCGACTGCCATGGCGCGGACCACTCCAAGCTCAGCGCCGACGTGCTGCTGCCGGAACTCGCCAGCTGCCGTGAATGCCATGGCGACACCGGCAGCGACCGCCAGGTGCCCTCGGGCTGCACGCTGTGCCACGCCTTCCACATCGCCGACTCGCATCACTTCGGCGGACCGGCCAAGGGCGTGAAGCCGGATGACCCCGTGCATGGCGCCAAGAGCGCGGCCAAGCCCTCGGCCCCGGCCGGCAAGCCCGCCGCGCCACAGGGTCCGACGAAATGATCCACCGGGCCTCGCGCGCGCTCGCCGGCCTCGCCGCGCTGGCCCTGCTCGCCGCCTGCGGCGGCGGTGCCAGCGGCCCCTCTCCGGGTAGTGCCGGCATCGGCGTCGGCCCCGCACCCTGCTCCGGTCGTTGCCAGGACACGCCCACGCGCCTCACCGTGGCGGACGTGGAGCAGATCATCGCGCAGGGCGTGCAGGAGGCGCAGGCACGCAGCTCGCCCGCCACCATCGTCGTGATCGACCGCGTCGGCAACGTGCTGGCGGCCTACCGGATGACCGGCGCACCGGCGACCATCCGCATCACCTCCGGCACCGGCGCCAGCGGCGGCATCGACGGCGTGGAGATCGTGCCCTCCGAGCTGGGCGCCATCGCCAAGGCCCTCACCGGCGCCTACTTCTCGTCGGAGGGCAACGCCTTCTCGACGCGCACCGCCAACCAGATCATCCAGGAGCACTTCAACCTGGAGGAACGCTTCACGCCGGGCGGGCCGCTGTTCGGCGTGCAGATCAGCCAGCTGCCCTGCTCGGATATCTCGCGCCGCTACAACGGTGTCGGCCCCGACCCCGGACCGCACCGCTCGCCGATCGGCTTCGCCGCCGATCCGGGTGGCCTGCCGCTGTACAAGAACGGCACCGTGGTCGGCGCCGTCGCCGTTATCGCCGACGGCATCTACGGCCTGGTGAAGGACGACGTCGGCACCGACATCAACCTCGACGAGCTGATCGCCGTGGCCGCCACCTGGGGCTTCGGCGCACCGCGCGACCGCCGCGCCGACATCATCACGCTTGACGCCAAGACGCTGCGCTACGCCAACGTCGATTTCGACGACCTGCTCAGCACGCCGGCCACCGCCCCCGCCTTCGGCACCCTGACGCCCGCCGTCGGCGGCCTGCTCACCATCCGCGGCTACGCCGATCCGGTGGTCCGCGCCGGCACCGCCTTCGGCCAGGCCGACTCGGGCATCCGCCCGGCCAGCCTCATCACCGAGCCGGAGCTCGCGGCCGTGGACGGCTTCGTGCTGGTGGACGAGTTCAATGCGCGCCGCTTCCCGCCCATCAATGGCACCGACGGCCTGCTGACCCAGCAGGAGGTCCGTGACCTGCTGTCCACCTCCGTGGCGCTGGCCAACCGCACGCGCAGCCAGGTGCGGCGACCCTTCGGCGCCAGCGCCGGCATCCACGTGGTGGTGGTCGACACCAACGGCGCCGTGGTCGGCGTGGCGCGCACGCGCGACGCGCTGGTGGACGCCACCGACGTCACCGTTCAGAAGGCGCGCACCTCGATCCTGTTTTCGGCCGTCGGCTCCGGCACCGCGCTGCAGGCCCTGCCCGACGCCGAGTACCTCGCGCCCGGCCCGACCGTGGCCAGCCTGCGCACCGAATCCATCGGACAGTACGTCACCGCCTTCCGCAACTTCTTCAACCAGCCCACCGCGCTGGACGACGGCGCCTTCGCCTGGTCCACGCGCGCGGTCGGCAACATCTCGCGCCCCTTCTTCCCTGACGGTATCGATGGCAATCCCCCCGGCCCGCTGAGCAAGCCGCCCGGCGAGTGGAGCATCTTCTCCACCGGCCTGGAGCTGGATCTGGTCTACAACGCGGTGATCCGCCACATCGCCTTCGTGGTCGGCATTGCGGCCACCGACGTCGGCGTCGGCTGCACCGGCTACACCGGCGTCACGGCAGGCTTCGAGCCGGTGCAGAACCCGATCCCGAAGATCGCCAACGGCATCACCCTGTTCGCCGGCGGCTTCCCGATCTACCGCGGCGGCGTGCTGGTAGGGGCCATCGGCCTGTCCGGCGACGGCCTGGAGCAGGACGACTTCCTGCCCTTCCTCGCCAACGACGCCGTCGGCAAGCTGCCCGGCGGCTCCATCGGCAACGCGCCCAAGCCGATCCGCGCCGACCAACTGCGCGTCGGCGACGTGAACCTGCGCTACCTCGTCTGCCCGTTCAAGCCGTTCCTCGACAGCAACGAGCAGAACGTCTGCACCGGCCTATGAGCATCCTGCCCTTCCGCAAGCTGGCCATCGCCGCGCTGCTGGGCAGCAGCCTCGCGGCGCAGGCCGCCGCGGAGCCCTATCTCTATGGTCCGGTGCGCGGCGGCGAACAGCTGGCGCGCATCGCCTGGGAACTGCGTCCGGACAAGACCCGCATCGGCACCTGGCAGATGACCGCCGCGCTGTATCGCGCCAATCCGAGGTCCTTCATCGAAGGCGATATCGAGCGACTGCGGCCCGGCGCGATGCTGACGGTGCCCGCCGACGAGGACGTGCGCCGCATCGAGCCCGAACTGGCGCGACAACTGGCGCGCGAACCTGGCAAGGCGCGTACGCTGCTGGCCGAATGGGCGGCATCTGCAGCCGCGGCACCCACTGCCACGGCGCCGGAACCGGCACCTGTCGTCGCTCCCGTTCCGGCGGCGCCGGCCATGTCGTCCGGCCTGACGCTGCAGCAGGCGCCCACGCCCGCCAGCGCTCCTGCCCCCGCACCGCCGCCTGAGGCCGCTACCGCCAAGGTAGTGCCAGCCTGGGCTCCCGATCCCAGCCCCAGGACGACGCTCTCGCTGCCCACGCTGGGCACCGCGCCCGCACCGATCGTGCCGCCCGAGCGCCGCCGCCCGGACGTGGACCCGCGCAGCATCCCGCCCGAGCCCGAGGCGCTGCCGGACCCCAACCGCATGACGCGGCTGGCGCCGGTGGCCATGCCCGAGCCCTGGAAGCAGTACGAGAAGATGCCGGTGCCGGACCGCTGGCGCATCCTCAACTCGCTGGGCCTGGTGCCGCAGCGCTGGTGGGATCCGTACAACCAGAACACCTGGAAGGGCGACAAGCCGATCTACAAGAACGAGCACTTCGTCTCGTTCAACGCCACGCTGGACAGCGTCTACGAATACCGCGAGCAGCCCACGCCCATCGGCGGCAACGGCACCGGCGAGGGCGGCCTGCTCGACCTCTTCGGCCGGCCGCAGCAGTACACGCTGGCCAGCAACCTGATCCTGTCGGCGGCCTACATCAAGGGCGACACCGTCTACCGCCCGCCCGACGTCGAACTGCGCTTCACGCCGGTGATCAACTACAACTACACCGCCGTGCAGGAAGCCGGCGCGATCAACATCAACCCCGCCAAGGGCCTGGACCGCCGCGATTCCTTCGTCGGTATCCAGGAGCTGTTCGCCGACTTCGACCTGCGCGCGGTCTCCGACCACTACGACTTCGACAGCATCCGCTTCGGCATCCAGCCGTTCTCCAGCGACTTCCGCGGCTTCCTGTTCCAGGACAACCAGCTGGCGATCCGCCTGTTCGGCACGCGCGCCAACAACCGCTACCAGTACAACCTGGCCTGGATCCGCCGCCTGGAGAAGGACACCAACAGCGGCCTCAACGACATCAGCGCGGCGCTGCGCGACGACGACATCTTCCTGTTCAGCCTCTACCGGCAGGACACACCGAGGTTCGGCTTCACCTCGCAGGGCATCGTCGCCTACAACCGCAACCGCGACAGCGGCCGCTTCTATGACAAGAACGGCTTCCTGCAGCGCCCGGCGGTGATCGGCACCGAGACCACGCGCGAGTACGACGTGGTCTACCTCGGCTACAACGGCGACGGGCACTTCGGCCGCCTCAACCTGACCACCTCGGCCTATGCGGCCCTGGGCCGGCAGGACCGCGGCGTGTTCTTCGACAAGACGCGCGACATCCGCGGCTTCTTCGCCGCGGCCGAAGCGTCCTACGACATGGACTGGATGCGCTTCCGCCTCAGCGCGCTCTACGGCAGCGGCGACCGCGACCCCTACGACGACACCGCCACCGGCTACGACGCGATCTTCGAGAACCCGATCTTCGCCGGCGCCGACAGCAGCTTCTGGATCCGCCGCCCGGTGCCGCTGATCGGCGGCGGCGGCGTGGCGCTGTCGCAGTTCAACGGCGTGCTCGCCAACCTGCGCCCCAGCAAGGAATTCGGCCAGTCCAACTTCGAGAACCCCGGCATCATCCTGGTGGGCGCCGGCGCCGACTTCGACATCACGCCGCAGCTGCGCATCTTCGGCAACGCCAACTACCTGCGCTTCGACGACACCGCCATCCTGGAACTGATGCGCAGCCAGGGCGGCATCGGCCGCGAGATCGGCTGGGACCTGTCGGTGTCCGCCATCTGGCGCCCCTTCTTCACGCAGAACATCATCCTGCGCCTGTCCGGCGCCGTGCTGCTGCCCGGCGAAGGCTTCCGTGCGCTCTACCCCGACGAGGACGGCTACTCCGTGCTCGCCAACCTGATCTTCTCCTACTGACATGCGCCTGCTCGTCGCCCTGCTGCTGATCGCACTGGCCGGACCGGCCCTCGCCGCCGGTGGCGAGAAGCCGGTGGAGCGCAGCTACGTCATCGCCGACTTCGCGCCGCGCTTCCAGCGCCAGGACCAGGCCGAGGCCAAGTCGGCCGGCTGCCAGTCCTGCCACACCGCCAGTGACCAGCACACCATGCACGCCAACCCGGCCGTGGTGCTGGGCTGCACCGACTGCCACGGCGGCAACGCCCAGGTCTTCGTGAAGGACGGGCTGGAGCGCAAGGACGCCGCCTACATCGACACGCTGGCTCAGGCGCACGTGCTGCCGCTGTACCCCAAGGCCTGGAACTGGCCCTCCAGCCGCAACCCGGAACACAGCTTCGCCCTGCTCAACAAGGAATCGCCGGAGTTCATCCGCTTCGTCAATCCCGGCGACTACCGCGTGGCGCGCGAGGGCTGCGGCGCCTGCCACCTGCCGATCATCGAGGCGGCCGAGCGCAGCCTGATGTCCACTGGCGCCATGCTCTGGGGCGGCGCCGCGTACAACAACGGCATCCTGCCGTTCAAGCGCTACGTCACCGGCGAGTCCTACACCCGCGAGGGTGTGCAGGCGCGCCTCGACGCGCCGGTGAAGCCCGACGAGAACATGAAGAAGAAGGGCGCACTGGATGCGCTCTACCCGCTGCCGGCCTGGGAGGTGGTGCCGCCGGCCGACGTGTTCCGCGTGTTCGAGCGCGGCGGCCGCAACATCTTCAGCCTGTTCCCCGAGACCGCCAATCCCAACACCGGCGGCAACATCCAGCGCCTGGAGGAACCGGGGCGGCCGGACATCAAGCAATCCAACCGGGGACCCGGCACCGGCCTGCGCATCGCCGTGCCCGTGCTGAACATGCACAAGACGCGCCTCAACGATCCCTTCTCCTGGTTCCTGGGCACCAACGACCAGCCGGGCGACTACCGCTCCTCCGGCTGCTCCGGCTGCCACGTGGTCTACGCCAACGACCGCGATCCGCGGCACTCCGCCGGCTACGCCGCCGCGGGCCACACCGGCAAGACGCAGACCAAGGACCCCACGATTCCCAAGGACGAGGAAGGCCATCCGCTCAAGCACGTCTTCACCCGCGCCATCCCCACCAGCCAGTGCATGATCTGCCACATGCACCAGCCGAACATCTTCCTCAACTCGATGCTCGGCTACACCATGTGGGACTACGAGACCGGCGCCGCCCACATGTGGCCCAAGGACCAGAAGTACCCGGACAGCGCCGAGATCCACAAGATCAACATGCGCAACCCCGAGGAAGCGGCCATCCGCGGCAACTGGGGCAAGCGCGAGTTCCTCGACAAGGTCTCCGAGCTGAACCCGGACATCAAGGACACGCAGTTCGCCGACTACCACGGCCACGGCTGGAACTTCCGCGCCATCCACAAGCGCGACCGCAAGGGCAACCTGCTCGACAAGGACGGCAACATCGTCGCCGACGATGATCCCAAGAAGTTCAGCAAGACCGTGCAGATGTCCTCGATCCACGTCGACGTCGGCATGCACTGCGTGGACTGCCACTTCTCGCAGGACTCCCACGGCAACGGCCACATCTACGGCGAGGTGGCGCAGGCCGTGGAGATCGACTGCCAGGACTGCCACGGCACCGCCGACCGCTACCCCACGCTGAAGACCTCCGGCCCCGCGGCACCGCCGGGTGGCAGCGACATGGCGCGCCTGCGCGTGCAGGACGGCCGCAAGCGCTTCGAGTGGCGCGGCAACAAGCTCTACCAGCGCTCCGCGCTGGATCCCAAGAAGGAATGGGAGGTGTCGCTGGTCAAGGACTCCGTGACCCTCGGCAACTCGCATTACAACGAGAAGGCCGCGCGCGCCAAGCTGATGTCCAAGGACACCATCGACCAGCTCTTCGGCACCGACGTGGCGCCCGAGAACCGCGCCCACAAGGACGACGAGGTGATGTGCATCACCTGCCACACGTCCTGGACCACCTCCTGCTTCGGCTGCCACCTGCCGATCCAGGCCAACTGGAAGACGCCACGCAACCACTTCGAGGGCGGCGACAGCCGCAACTACGCCACCTACAACCCGCAGGTGGCGCGCGACGACTTCTACATGATCGGCAAGCACGGCGAGGCCAAGGGCAACCGCATCGCGCCGGTGCGCTCCACCTCGGCGCTGGTGCTGTCGTCCACCAATTCCAGCCGCGAGCGCATCTACATCCAGCAGCCCCCGGTATCGGCCAGCGGCTTCTCCTCGCAGGCTTTCGCGCCGCACTACCCGCACACCGAGCGCAAGACCGAGACCAAGACCTGCGAGGACTGCCATCTCTCCAAGAATGGTGACAACAATGCCTGGATGACCTCGCTGGTGGGCCTGGGCACCAACTTCGTCAGCTTCGTCGGCTTCAACGCCTGGCTGGGCCTGGACGGCGCCGTGGAAGCCGTGCAGGTCACCGAGTGGGACGAGCCGCAGGCCGTGATCGGCTCCTACCTGCACCGCTACGCCTACCCCGACTGGTACAAGGCCCACGAGGCACGCGGCCGCAAGCTGCCGGAATCCCACGACCATTCCGCCCGCGGACCGGTGCAGTGCCTGCAGTTGCGCGGCGAATACCTCTACGCCGCCGAAGGCCGCGGCGGCATGCGCGCCTACGACGTCGCCAGCATCGCCAACAAGGGCTTCTCGCAGCGCATCATCACCGCGCCCTTCTCGATGCTGGGCCAGGACCTGCACATCGGCTCGAAGAACGCCAGCTGCGTCGCGTTGCCCACCAATCAGCCCATCGCCCCGCTGCGCAACCAGGGCGACCTGATGCGCATCGTCAACCAGGAACAGCCCTTCCACCCGATCTACCACTACGCCGTCATCAGCGACGCCGAAGAGGGCCTGATCCTGGTCAACGTCGATACCCTGCAGGACGGCGAACCGCGCAACAACTACCTCAAGCGTGCCCTCACCTGGAACGGTGGCGGCGCACTCAAGGGAGCGCGCCACGTCGTGCTGGCCGGCCACCGCGCCTACGTCTCCACCGGCGCCGGTGTCGTCGTGGTGAACCTCAACGACCCGATGAAGCCGCAGCTGGAAGCCAGCATTCCGCTGCGCGACGTGCGCAGCGTCGCCGTGCAGTTCCGCTACCTGTTCGCCGTCACCGGCGCCGGCCTGCAGACCATCGACATCACCAAACCCGCACAGCCGCGCCTGGTCGAAGGCGCGCTGGTGCCGCTGGCCGACGCCCACCGCGTGCACCTGGCACGCACCTACGCCTACGTCGCCGCCGGCAAGGACGGCATCGCCATCGTCGACATCGAGAAGCCCGAGGCGCCGGCCCTGCTGCAGCGCTACGACGCCGACGGCCGCATCAAGGACGCGCGCGACATCACCGTGGGCAGCACCAACGCCTCGCTGTTCGCCTACGTCGCGGATGCGAAGACCGGCTTGCACGTGATCCAGCTCACCGCCCCCGACACCCAGCCCAAATTCTACGGCTTCTCGCCGGAGCCGCGCCCGGTCTGGATCGCCTACCGCCCGACCGTGAAGCCGGCGCTGGCACTGAGCAAGGGCCTGGAACGCGATCGCGCCGTGGACGAAACCGGCCACCAGATCGCCGTCTTCGGCCGCATCGGCTCGCGCCCCTTCAACGTCGAGGAAATGCAGCGTCTTTACCTCGACAAGAACGGCGAGCCCTGGTTCGTCAGCAACCAGCTCAAAGCGGCGGCGCCCAAGAAGAAGGCCGCAGCAGAAGAGAAGAAGAACGCGGCCAACCAGAACAGCGAGAAGCGACGGCCCTGAGACCAACCCGTAGGGCCTCACGCACTCAGGTGAGGTCACTAGCGGCCCATCACGTCACGCTCGGCGGAGTGTCCACACCGGAGCCCGCCATGACCCCGCAAGCCCTCATCGAACGCCAGCTGATCCAGGACCTGCTGGTGCGCTACTGCCACGCGCTCGACGAGCGCGACTGGCCCGGCTTCCACGCCCTGTTCACCGCCGACGCCACGCTCGACTTCCGCGCCTTCGGCGGCCCCTGCTGCGGCGTGGCGGAAATGCAGGCCTACCTGGGCGGCGTGCTCGCCAGCATGCGCGGCTGCCAGCACACCCTCTCCACCTCAAGGGTCGACCTGGCCGGCGACGAAGCCCGCGTACGCAGCGCCGCCCAGGTGATGATGGTCAGCGCCGGCCCCCAGGGCCAGGACCACGTGCTGTTCGCCGGCCTCTGGTACCGCGACCACCTCGTCCGCGGCCCGGACGGCTGGCGCATCCGCGAACGCGTCCAGGAATACGCCTGGACCCACAACCTCCCGGCACCCCCTGGACCTAGGGCGGGGAGCCCATCCCAGAATCCCGTCATGCCGGCGAAAGCCGTATCCAGTCCCGCATCCCCAACCCCTGCCCAGGCCCGGATGCCAGCCTCCGGCGGCATGAGCCCATCCGGGCCGTAGGGCGGGAGCATCCCGCCTTGAGAAAACCTCAGGCCGCCAGCCGACGCAGGGGCGAAGATCCACTAAACCATTACCACTCAATTACTTAACAGGTAATTTCCCACGGGCTGGGTCAGATTTACTACATAAGTCCAAACACTGGACACGTGTTGAATACCGCCCGGTTTGTAGTTACCCTGCCGCCCATGACGCTGAGCCAGCAACGCCGCCAGGAAGAGAAGGAACGCCGCCGCGAGGAAATCATCGACGCGGCCGAGCGGGTCATTGCGGCCAAGGGTTTCGATCTGGCGAAGATGGAGGAGATCGCGCGCGATGCCCGTGTCTCCCGCGCCCTGGTCTACACCTACTTCAAGGACAAGAGCGATCTCTACTTCGCCATCTGCGAGCGCGCGCTGAAGCTGCTGCGCGAGCGCTTCGCCGCCGCTGCCGCCGCCCAGCCGCGCGGCATCGACCAGGTGCTGGCCATCGGCCGCTCCTATATCGAGTTCGCGCAGGAATCGCCGTTCCGTTTCGCCGCGCTGTCACGTTTCGAGGGTCACTCGCTGGCCGATACCGCCCCGGACTGCACCGAGCGCGGGGTCCTCACTGCTGGCCGCGGCGTGCACGAGGTCACGGTGAGGGCCCTGCAGCAGGGCATGGCCGACGGCTCCATCCGCAAGGACCTGAGCGACCCGCTGCTCACCGCCATCACGCTCTGGGGCCTGACCCACGGTGTGATCCAGCTGGCGCAGACCAAGAGCACGCTGATCACCGACGAAGGCTTCAGCCTTCAGCAGTTCCTGCAATACAGCCTGGAGTTCGGGCTGCGCTCGCTGCGCGCCTGAGCCGATTCATGAAGGGGGAAACCAACATGCGCAACGCGTTCGCACGCCTGCCCATCGCCGCTACCGCGGCGCTGCTGGTGCTGGGCACGGCGCAGGCCGCCACGGCGCCGCAGCTGTCGATGTCGCTGAGCCTGGGCAGCACCGCCACCGTCACCGCCGCCGCGGTGCAGGACGATCCGCTGGTCGGCTTCATCGCCGAGGCGCTGGCCAACAATGCCAGCCTGGGCGCGCAGAACCAGTCCGTGGCAGCGCGCTTCGAGGCCCTGCGCGAGGCCCGCGCACAGCGCCTGCCACAGCTCGACCTCAAGGCCCGCTACACCGTGGCCGACGGCGGCCGCACCATCGACTTCCCGGCCGGGGACCTGCTCAACCCGGTCTACACCACGCTCAACCAGCTCACCGGCACGCAGAACTTCCCGCAGATCCAGAACCAGAGCATCGACCTGCTGCGCGAGAAGGAGCAGGACACGCGCCTGTCGCTGACCGCGCCGCTGTTCGCGCCGGCCCTGGACAATGCCATCGACGCGCGCCAGTCGCTGTACCAGTCCGAGACCGCCGCGCGCGAGGCACTGGCCCGCACGCTGGTACGCGACGTCAAGCAGGCGGCCTACACGCTGGCCCAGGCCCGCGCCGGCATCGTGATCCTGGAATCCAGTGAGCGCACGCTGTCCGAGAACGTGCGCGTGGCGCAGTCGCTGCTCGACGCCGGCAAGGCCACCCGCGACCGCCGCCTGCGTGCCGACGCCGAGCGCCTGGCCGTGGTGCAGCGCCTGGACCTGGCACGCGCACAGGCGCAGCAGGCCCAACGCTATCTCAACTTCCTGCGCGGCCAGCCGCTGGACACGCCGGTGGAGCTACCCCCCGCCGAGGGCCACATCGCCGAGGCCGCATCCGCCAGCCGCAGACGCCCCGAGCTGCGCCAGATCGAGCATGCCGTGGATGCCGCCGAGGCCAAGCGCCGCGCCGCGCGTGCCGGCCGCTGGCCCACGCTGGCGCTGGGCGCCGACTACGGCATCGAAGGCGAGCGCTATAACTTCGACCGCGACCACGACTTCTCGCTGGCCTCGCTGGTGCTGAACTGGTCGGTGTTCGACTTCGGCCTGCGCCGCGCACAGCAGGCCCAGGCCGCCGCCGAGACCGCCAGCCTCAAGGCGCAGCGCGAAGACCTGCGCCAGAAGCTGGGCATGGCCGAGCAGGCCGCCCGCGAGGACCTCGCCGTGGCGCTGCGCGCCGTGGAAAGCGCCAGCGCCCGCCAGGACGCCGCCGACGAAAGCTTCCGCATCTCTTCGCGCAAGCGCGATGCCGGCCAGCTCTCCCAGGTGGAGTTCTTCGACGCCGAGCGCGCCCAGACCGATGCCCGCCTCAACCTCGTCATCGCCCGCCAGGCCGCGCTGTCGCGCGCCGCGGAACTCGAATACGCCACGGCCGCCTATCCGCTGCCTGCACAACATCTCGCGGAGTAAAACTCATGCGCCCCCTCCTGATCCTGCTGCCTGCCCTGTTCCTCGCCGCCTGCGGCTCCAGCGAGCCCGCCGCCGTGCCCGAGGCCCCGCCACGCAACATCCACATCGCCCTGCCCGAGAGCGGCCCGGCGACGCCGCCGGTGGAAAGCAACGGCGTGGTCGCCTACCGCGACGAAACGCGACTGTCCTTCATGGTGCCCGGCATCATCCGCCAGCTCGACGTGCGCGAGGGCGACACCGTCAAGGCTGGCCAGCCGCTGGCGACGCTGGAACTGACCCAGGTGGACGCCGGCTCCACGCAGGCGCGTGAAGGCTGGCTCAAGGCCAAGCGCGACCTGGAGCGCGGCGAGAAGCTGTTCCGCGACGACGTGCTGACCCGTGAGCAGCTCGACGACCTGACCACCGCCGAGCGCGTGGCCCGCGCCGGCCTGTCCAGCGCCGACTTCGCCCGCAACAACGCGCGCATCGTCGCGCCCACCGGCGGCACCGTGCTGCGCCGCCTCGCCGAATCGCGCGAGATGGTGGCGGCCGGCCAGCCGGTGCTGACGCTGGGCGACACCGGCAGCGGCATGGTGCTGCGCCTGGGCCTGGCCGACCGCGAAGTGGTGCGCCTGAAGAGCGGCGACAGCGCCCTGCTGCGCTTCGACGCCTTCCCCGGCAAGGAATTCGCCGGCAAGGTGCAGGAAGTCAGCCGCGCCGCCGATCCGCGCATGGGCACCTACCGCGTGGACATCGCCTTCGACCCCGGCCAGACGCCCTTCGTCAGCGGCCTGATCGGCCGCGCCGAGATTCGCAGCAGCGCCGACGGCGAAGCACTGCAGTACATCCCGCTCGCCGCCCTGGTAGAGGGCGACCAGCGCAACATGCTGGTCTACCTGCTGCCCAAGGGTGGCAACCAGGTGAAGGCGCACCGCGTGCCGGTGGCCTTCATCGCCGGCGACCGCGCCGCGCTGGCGCAGCCGCTGCCGGCCGGCCAGGCCGTGGTCACCGAGGGCGCGGTGTACCTGCGCGACGGCGACAAGGTCCTGGTGACCGCGGAAGCTGCCGCCAAGCCCTGAGGAGCCACCGATGAAAATCTCCGATTTCTCGGTCCGCAACCCGCAGTTCACGGTCCTGATCTTCCTGCTGCTCTGCGCCCTGGGCCTCAACGCCTGGCGCGACATGCCGCGCACCGAGGATCCGCACTTCCCGATCACCGCCTTCCAGGTCATCACCATCTATCCGGGTGCCGATCCCTACGAAGTGGAGCGCGAGATTTCCGAGCCGATCGAGGACGCGCTGAACCGCCTGGACGACGTCAAGGACATCATGTCCAACTCGCGCGACAGCGTCGGCGTGGTGTTCATCGAGTTCGACGCCGGCGTGGACGTCGACAAGAAGTTCGACGACATCAACCGCGAGCTCGACAGCGTGCGCGGCGACCTGCCGGCGGGCATCACCCGCCTGGAAGTGAAGCGCATCAACCCCGGCTACACCAACATCGTGCAGATGGCCCTGGTGTCCGACACCGTCTCCTGGCACACCCTGGGCGACCTGGCCGACGACCTGCAGGACCGCATCGAGCGCCTGCCGGGTGTGCGCGAGTCCGAGGTCTGGGCCTTCCCGCAGCGCGAGCTGCGCGTGGAAGCCGACTTCAAGCGCATGGCCAGCCTCAACATCCGCCTCGGCCAGTTGCTCAACGCCGTCAGCGGCCGCAACACCAACATCCCCGGCGGCTCGGTGGAGTACGGTAGCCGCCGCTTCAACGTGCAGACCAGCGGCAACTACGAAACCCTCGACGAAGTACGCGACACCGTGCTGGCCGGCGACGGCAGCCGTCTGCTGCGCGTGCGCGACGTCGCCGACGTGCGCTGGGATTACGGCCCCGACGAATACACCGCCCGTTTCGATGGACAGCGCGCGGTCTTCGTCACCGCCAACCAGAAGGACGGGCGCAACATCTTCGTCACGCGCGAGGCCATCGAGGGCGTGCTCAAGGAGTTCGAGAAAACCCTGCCGGCCGAGGTCAAGCTGGAGCTGGGCTTCGACCAGTCGCGCAATGTCGACCACCGCCTGAAGCGCCTGGGCGCCGACTTTGCCATCGCCATCGTGCTGGTGCTGATCACCCTGCTGCCGCTGGGCCTGCGCGCCGCCGGCATCGTCATGGTGTCGATCCCGCTGTCGCTGGCCACCGGCCTGGCCGCGCTGTACTTCGCCGGCTTCTCGCTCAACCAGCTGTCCATCGCCGGCTTCGTCGTCGCCCTGGGCCTGCTGGTGGACGACTCCATCGTGGTGGTGGAAAACATCGCGCGCTACATGCGCATGGGCCACGCGCGCCAGGAAGCGGCGATGCTCGCCACGCGCCAGATCTCGCTGGCCGTATTGGGCTGCACCGCGACCCTGCTGTTCGCCTTCCTGCCGCTGATGGCGCTGCCGGGCAATGCCGGCAACTTCATCCGCTCGCTGCCGCTGTCGGTGATCTTCACCGTGCTGGCCTCGCTGTTCGTGGCACTGACCATCATCCCCTTCCTGGCCAGCCGCGTGCTGCCGCTGCACGAAGAGGCCGAGGGCAACGCCGTGCTGCGTGCGCTGATGCGCCTGATCCATCGCGTCTACTCACCCTGGTTGCGTCGCGCCCTGGCGCGGCCCAAGACCACAGTGGCGATCTCGGCCACCATGGTGGTGGGCAGCTTCCTGCTGGTGCCGGCCATCGGCTTCAGCGTCTTCCCCAAGGCCAACACGCCGCAGTTCATGGTGGAGGTCAGCCTGCCCAACGGCTCCAGCCTGGCGCGCACCGACGCCACCATGCGCGAGGTGGAGGCCCTGCTGCTGAAGCAGCCGGAGATCGCCCATGTCATGGCCAACCTCGGCCACGGCAACCCCAAGATCTACTACAACCTCTTCCCCAGCGAGTTCGACTCCAGCTACGCCGAGCTGTTCGTGCAGCTCAAGCGCTACCAGAACAAGGAAACCAACGCCCTGTTCGACCGGCTGCGCCATGAGTTCGACAAGATCCCCGGCGCCGAGATCGTGCTGCGCGAGTTCGAGAACGGCCCGCCGATGGACGCGCCCATCGCCATCCGCGTGGTCGGCGACGACATCCCGCAGCTGCGCAAGATCGCCGCCGACGTCGAGCAGATCTTCACCGACACCCAGGGCACGCGCGACATCGGCAACCCGCTGCGTCGCACCCGCGTGGACATGGACCTGGGCATCGATACCGTCAAGGCCGGCCTGCTCGGCGTCGCCCCGCTGGAACTGAACCAGGCCGTGCGCGCCGCCTTTGCCGGCCTGCAGGCCGGCGAGTTCCGCGAAGAGGACGGCGACACCTACCCCATCGTCGTGCGCGGCCCGCTGCAGGCACGCCCCACCATCGAGGCCATGCAGGGCCTGCACGTAGGCACCGCCACCGGCGCGCAGATTCCGCTGGCGCAGCTCACCAGCCCCAAGCTGATCGACGCCCCCAACGCCATCTTCCGTTACCACCGCGAGCGTTGCGTGCTGCTCACCGCGCATCCGCAGAAGGGCTACAACACCGAGAAGCTGACGCACGAGATCATGAAGAAGCTCGACGCCTATCCCTGGCCGGAGGGCTACCGCTACGTCGTGGCCGGCGAGGTCAAGGCGCGAGGCGAGAGCTTCGCCGGCTTCGGCACCGCCATCCTGGTGACCGTGTTCGGCATCATGGCGATCCTGGTGCTGGAGTTCGGCAGCTTCAAGTCCACGCTGATCGTCGCCACCGTGGTGCCGCTGGGCGTCATGGGCGGCCTGCTGATGCTGTTCATCACCGGCTACAACCTCAGCTTCACCGCCATGGTCGGCTTCATCGCCCTCACCGGCATCGAGATCAAGAACTCGATCCTGCTGGTGGACTTCACCAACCAGTTGCGCGAAGAGGGTGTGCCCCTGGACGAGGCCATCGCCAAGGCCGGCGAGATCCGCTTCCTGCCGATCCTGCTGACCTCGGTCACCGCCATCGGCGGCCTCAGCCCGCTGGCCTTCCAGCAGTCCGCCCTGTACTCGCCGATGGCCTGGGTTCTGATCGGCGGCCTGATCACCTCCACCATGATCGGCCGACTGGTGACCCCGGTGATGTACAAGCTGCTGCCGCCCGAGCTGCGCCACCGCAAGGTCGAAGTGGGCAGCCTCTGAGATCCGGCAGGCCCGGGACCCGGCGGCGATGCCTGCCGCCGGGTTCCAGCCCCCTGCAGGAGGGGGCGGCGCCCGGCTTCAGCGGTACAATATGCGCATGAAGAAAGAAAAAGACATCCACGAATCCTTCTGCAACGTCTACGCCGATGCCGTGATCCGGTACATCGTGACGGGCGTCAACGAAGACGTCTCCTTCGACGAGAAGACCCAGCGCTTCGTCTCGACCCCGGTGGATGAGTTCACCCCGCCCTCCCACTGCGAGTGGTGGATCGGCGACGACTGGACCACCTTCGTCGGCCCCCTGGACTGCCCCACCGACCTGGCGGACCCCAAGTTCTCCGAAGAGCCGCTCAAGAACGCCATCGTGTTCGCCCTGAAGAAGTCGGCTACCGGAAAGCGGATGAGCCATATCCTCGCCGGGCTGGACTGAGACACCGCGTCGGGCGCGGCCCAGGCCCGCGCCGCCTTCACCCGCATGCAGACCCTCGCCCCCATGAGCGCCCTCCCGATGCAGGACTTCCAGGTCGCCACCGGCCAAGGCTCCATCTACGCCCGGCGCTGGACGCCTGCAACGTCACTGGCGACGGCGAGCAGCCCGATCGTGCTGTTCCATGACTCGCTCGGCAGCGTCGAGCTCTGGCGCGACTTCCCCGAGCGCCTGGCGCAGGCCACCGGCAGCACGGTCATCGCCTACGACCGCCTCGGCTTCGGCCGCTCCGATCCGTTCCCCGGCAGCCTGCCGGTGTCCTTCATCCGCGATGAGGCACAGACCACATTCCGCGCGCTGCGCGAGCACCTGGGCCTGGAAAGCTTCATCGCCCTGGGCCACAGCGTCGGCGGCTGCATGGCCGTGGCCACCGCGGCCCGCTATCCGGACCACTGCAAGGGCCTGATCACCGAATCCGCGCAGGCCTTCGTCGAGGAGCGCACCCTGGATGGCATCCGCCAGGCCCAGCGCGCCTTCGCCGAGCCCGGACAGGTCGATCGCCTGAAGCGTTACCACGGCGACAAGGCCGCCTGGGTGCTGAGCGCCTGGATCGATACCTGGCTGTCCTCCACGTTCGCGGACTGGCGCCTGGACGACGACCTGCGCGGCGTGCACTGCCCGCTGCTGGCCCTACACGGCGACAATGACGAGTACGGCTCGGTCATCCATCCCCAGCGCATCGCGGAGCTGGTTGCGGGTCCGTCGATCAGCAAGGTCTTCGCGGGCTGCGGACACGTGCCGCACAGGGAGATGGGAGACGCGGTATTGGCCACGATTGCGCAGTGGCAGGCCGCCAACGCCACGACGCTGGGCTGAGGATCGTAGCCGCGTCCTGCCGGCCGCCAAGCCGGCGAACTGCACACTCCCGACGCTTGATCCTGCACGCTGCAAGCGGCGAGCGTTGCCCTACGCATTGCAGGCTGAGAATTTGGCGCCAAGATCGGCGAGGATCGCTACCGTTCTGGGGATCGGCGCGTCGGCACGACCCTTGCCCCTGCTTGCATGTCATTCCGATGGATCGAGATGCCATGCTCAGCTTCGAAGACCAGCAGCGCTTCAATCACCCTGCGGCTCATGTACTGGCTCACTACTGTGATCCCGACTTCCTGCTGGGCAAGCACCGGGCACTCGGGCACCAGGACGTCGTCCTGCTGGAGCACCGTGTGCGTAACGAGGCCATCCGGCTGCGCCTGAGCTTCATGCACTCGCTGGATGACAGCCTGCCGGAATTCGCGCGGCGCTTCATGAAGAAGCGCACCCAGGCCGTGCAGACCTTCGAATGGAACATGGCGGATCGCAGCGGACGCATCCTGATCGACGCCAAGGGCGCCCCGATGCGCATCGAAGGGCAGACGCGCCTAGCCGATTGCGCCGGTGGCTGCATGGCCTCGGTCCTCTGGGAGCTGCATTGCCCGGTCCCCTTGCTGGGCTCCCGGCTGGAGGCGCTGCTGCAGGACACCATGCAACGCATGACCCGTGAAGACCAGGCCGTCACCGAGCGCCTGCTCTCCGATACCAGTCGCGCAAGCACGCGCGCGGCCTGAGTACCGGCCCACACTTCCGGCGAATCATTTTTCATCCTGAACGCTTCAGCGGGCAGTCAGCTTTCTTCGCCGATAAAGCGGCATGAAAACGATCCCCAGCCTGCTGGCGCTCATCGGCGCCCTGTCCGCCTGCGCGGCGCAAGCCCGTGAAGCGGGTGACCACCAGCTCCAGCTGGGGCTCGTCCACGTCAACACGCTGGACAGCAGCAAGCCTCTGCAGACGCAGTTGCGTCCCAGCCTGCTCGGCGGCGTGCTGGGCATCGACGCCGACTTCACATCCGAAGGTACCGCCGCCCATGTCGGCAGCTCGGAAACCCTGCTGTTCATCTATTCCTACTACTTCACCGATCACTGGTCGCTGAAGCTGGAAGGCGGCATTCCCGCCGAGTTCGACATCACCGGCGAGGGCATCGTGCGGCCTACCGGCGTGGCCGGCTCGGTGATCAGCGTCGATCTCGGCGCGCCGGCCAACAATCCGCTGGCCAGCGCCACGCAGTGGAGCCCGGTGGCCATGCTGCAGTACAGCTTCGGCAGCCCCCGCGATGCCGTGCGGCCTTACGTCGGCATCGGCCTCACCTACACCTGGTTCACCGACGTGGAGCTGGGGTCCGGCTTCGATGCCGCGTTGAACAACCAGTTCGGCCGCACCCTGGCGCTGGCCGCCGGCAAGCCCGGCGCCACCTACACCAAGGCTGACGCCTCGCCGTCCTTCGCACCCGCCTTCAACGTCGGCATCGCGATGTCGCTCAGCGAGCACTGGAATCTTTCGGCCTCGCTGTCCTACCTGATGCTATCCACCGAATCGACCATCGATATCTACGCCGCCGACGGCACGCGCCTGGCACGCAGCAGCACCGACCTGGACCTGAATCCGCTGGCGATGTCGGTACTGGTGGGGTACCGCTTCAAGCTCTGAGCGGCAAAGCCCTCAGGGCGCCACGCGCCGAGTCACGGTGGAACCCTGCTCCTCCAGCCCCTGCATCAGCGTGCGCACCATCTGCGGCACCAGCTCCTCCACCGAACGGCCCATCACGAACTGCCCGGCCACTTCCAGCGACACCAGGCCGTGCGCGCCCACCCAGAACAGGTGGCTGGCCGTCAGCGGATCGACCGACAGCTTCAGGTCGCCGGCTGCCTGCGCCGCCGCCACCGTGCGCGTGCAGACATCCAGCGCATCGCGCTTCGCCGCCGCGAGCTCCAGTGAGCTCGGGCCGCTCTCGGGCTCGGTGAGACGGAAGAACATCAGCGCGTAGCGCTGCGGCCGCTCGATGCCCGCGCGGATGAAGGCCTCGGCCAGGGTCCGCAGCCGCTGACGCGGCGGCTGCGCGGGATCGATCGCGGCCAGCATGGCCTGCTCCATCCAGCGGAAGGCCTGCGCCCGCATCGCCGTCAGCAGCGCCTCCTTGCCCGGAAAATACCGGTAGGGCGCCGCATAGCTGCAGCCCAGCACCGCCGCTACCTTGCGGAAGCTGACCGCTTCCAGGCCGCCGGCCTCGAACAGCGTCATCGCCGCCTCGAGGATTTCCGCGCGGCGCTGTTCCACTTCCCGTTCGTCGAAGGACTGTCTTGCCATGGATAAAGTTGACAGTATTAAATTAATACTGTAAACTTTATCCATGGCGGCCTCTGCCCGCCTGCCCACAGGGAGGAGACCCATGGCACCCGACAAGCTGAGCGCGCCCGAGCGCGCCCGCATCCTCGCCCCCGCCGCCGCGCTGTTCGCCCTCAGTCTGGTGGTCGGCCTGATCTTCACCTTCGAGGCCATCGGCCATGTCGCCGCCTGGCCATTGCTGCCGGTGCTGGACTTCCAGATGCCGGGCACCGAGGCTGCCTGGCGCCGCACCCATCTCGGCGCCCTGATGAACGCCCTGGCCATGATCGCCTTCGCCGCTGCCGGCAGCAGCATCCGCCTGAGCGCCAAGGCCCGCCGGGTCTACATCGTCAGCGTCTGCATCACCGGCTGGGCCAACACGCTCGGCTTCCTGGTCGGCGCCCTGTTCGGCGTGCGCGGCCTGGAGTTCGGCGGCGCCTGGACCAATTCGCTGAACTACCTGCTGTTCCTGCTCGCCGTGCCCACCGCCTTCACCCAGGCCTGGCTGCTGTGGCAGGGCGCACGCGCCCAGCAACGGGGCGCGACGGCATGAATGCCCTGGCGGTGGTCGCGGGCCTGCTGCGCGGCCTGTTGCAGGCCCCGCGACACCTGGGCTTCGCCCAGCGCTTCCTGGCCCAATGGAACGCGCATGACGTGGCCGGCATCTGCGCCTCCATGAACGGCGGGCGCTACCGCGACCCGCTGACGCAGACCCACCTGCAGGGCGAGGCACTGCAGCGCCACGTGCAGGCCCTGTTCACCGCCTTTCCCGATATGCAGTTGTCGCTGACCGGGCCCATCATGACCGGCCGCGGCGCCGTCTCTGCGCGCTACCGCCTGTGCGGCTGCCACACCGGCCCGCTGCCGGGCGACATGGGCATCGACACCGTGACCCCCACCGGCCGCGCGCTGTCGCTGGAGGCGACACTGTTCATCGCCTTCGACCGGAATGGCCAGGTACAGGTGGAGAACCACTTCGACCTGTATGAACTCGCCGGCCAGCTCGACTTCCTCGCGCTGCTGATGCCGCGCGAGCAGGAGCACTACCAGTTCGGCGCCTACTACCGCCTGCACAAGGGCAACCCAACGCCGCCCGAGGCCATCGGCATCACCTGGCTGCAGGTGCGCGGCGGCAAGGCCCCGTTCGACCAGGCCGCCCAGGTCACCAACGCCGTGCTGGAAAGCTTCTCCGGCAAGCCGGGCTTCGTCACCGGCATCATCGGCGCGCGTCCGCCGGATACGGACGGCAACTCCTCGGGCTTCACGCTCTCCGCCTGGGAATCGCTGGAGGCGCTGGAAGCCAACCTGCTGCCCAATCCGGATCACCAGCGCGTGGTACAGCAGTTCATGAAGGAAGGCCTGGCCTACGGCACGCACTCACGCGTGTACCAGCTGGTGCGTGCCAAGCCGGTGATGATCGCCTGCAGCGCCTGCGGCAAGAAGAACAACGCGCACAAGAAAATCCACAGCTGCTCGGCCTGTGGCGCGGCGCTGGAACCCGCCCCGGCCTATTGGTAGCTCGGGCTCATTGCGCCGCTGCCGGATGGCAGGCGCAGGCCTCGCCATGCGCCGCGGCCACCAGCTCCTGCAGGATGCCGCACTCCTTGGCGGTATGGCCGGCCTCGCAGTGCGAGCGCAGCGAGGTCAGCTGCTTCTCCAGCGCACGCATCGACTTCAGCCGCGCACGCACCCGCTCCAGCTGCTCGTCGATCACGCGATTGATGTCGCCGCAATCGGCCTGCGGGCGATCAAAGAACGCGAGCAGCCGCTGGATGTCCGCCAGCGACATGTCCAGCGCCCGGCAATGCCGGATGAAGGACAGGCGTTCCAGGTGCAGGGGGCCGTAGGCGCGGTAGCCGTTGGCCTGCCGCTGCGGCTCCGGCAGCAGGCCCGAGCGCTCGTAGTAGCGGATGGTCTCGACATCCACGCCCGTTGCCTCGCCCAGTTCGCCGATCCGCATGCGCCGCTCCCGCCAGAATCCGCCTCCATCCTACGGCGCTTGACCCTGTAGCGGCTACAGGGTGTTCAATGGCTCCAGATCAACGGAGACCGCCATGGGCGATTCCTGCTGCGCCAGCAACACCTGCCAGAGCCAGGCCACCCCACGCTATCGTCGCGCGCTGTGGATCGCACTGGCCGTCAACGCGGTGATGTTCGCCGTGGAACTCGGCGCCGGCTGGAACGCCGGCTCGGTGTCCCTGCTCGCCGATGCCGCGGACTTCCTCGGTGACGCCGCCAACTACGGCGTCTCCCTGATGGTGCTGTCCATGGCCATTGCCTGGCGCTCGCGCGCCGCCCTGCTGAAAGGCGCCACCATGGGGCTCTACGGCCTCTTCGTGCTCGGCCATGCCGCGTGGAACGCCACCCACGGCGTGATCCCGGAGGCCGCCACCATGGGCGTCGTCGGCAGCCTGGCACTGGTCGCCAACCTGTCGGTGGCCGTCATGCTCTACGCCTTCCGCGACGGCGACGCCAACATGCGTTCCGTCTGGCTCTGCTCGCGCAACGACGCCATCGGCAACATCGCCGTCATCCTCGCCGCGGCCGGCGTCTTCGGCCTCGGCTCCGCCTGGCCCGACCTGCTGGTCGCGGTCCTCATGGCGGTGCTGGGCCTGACCGCCGCCCGCTCCGTCATCGCCCAGGCCCGCGCCGAACTCAAGGAGATCGCCCATGCTGCTCACGCCTGACCTCACCTGGGCCGCGTTGCTGGCGGTGCAGACGCTGCACCTGCTGCATCACCTGGTCGCCAAGCGGCACATCAGCTTCGTGGAGGTGCTCACCAGCGCCGCTCTGCTGATCCCGTCTCCGCAAGGCGCTGTCGCCGCGCTGCTGCTGATGATCCTGCACCTGGGCCTGATCCTGGTGCAGCTCATCGGCAGCGTCTGGATCCGCAAGCTCTCGCCCGGCTGCGGCAACGAGCGCAGTTTCTGGGCGACGCTGGGCTGAGCTGGGTCACTCGGCCCGCGACAGCGGCAGGTACACGTCGGTGACCATGTCCTCTTCCTCCACATCCGGCCCCACGTTGACGTAGTGGAAGAAGATCGGGAAATCCCCCGGCCGCTCGCCGCTGCGCGGCAGCCACTCCCGGTACAGGTGCACGGCCGCCGTGTTGTGACGGCGTGATCCCAGGTGCCGCGCCACCGCGCAGCGGCAGGCCGGGATGAGCTTGCCGACGATGCCCTCGGCATTCGGCGCCACCACGCCGTCATGGCTCACGCAGAAATCCACGCGGTGATCCTCGGGCACCACCGCCTGCGGATCGGTGTAGTGGACGCCGTAGGTCCGGTGCTTGTGAGGCGACAGGCCATTGGCGATACGCCAGCGGATCAGGCGCTGCGAGGTCTGGTACTCCAGCGCCGGTGGGCCGCGATGCTCCGCCACCGCCACCGGCGTCTCGGGGAATTCGACGATGCGTACGTCCATCACCGCGCCACGGCCGCCGGCAGGAACGGCGGCACCTTGGACTGCAGCAGCTGCACCAGCGCGGGGTCCATGAATTCGAAGTCGTCCGGAATGCCCAGGCAGATGATCCGCTTGCCGTTGAGCGCAGTGCGGAATTTTTTCTGCAGCTTGCGGCGATGCATCGCTTCCATCACGAAGACCAGGTCAGCCCACTCCAGCAGTTCGGAAGTTACCGGGTTGTCGGCATCATGGTCTACGCGGGCCGATGAGGTCTCGACGCCCGGATACGACGAAAACACCTGCTCCGCGGTCGGGCTGCGCAGGCGATTGCGGCTGCAGATGAACAGGACGTTCTTCATGTACGACATGATGCCCCGGCCCCTCCAGCGATGGCGAGCCGACCCGGCCGGCTCGTCCTTGTCGCCCCTCCCGCCTGCCGTCACACTACCCCCATGTCACTCCGCACCTGGAAAGAAGCCGGCTCGCAGTTCGCCTTCCGCGGCCACGAGGTCTTCTACCGTGAAGACGGCCGCGGTCGCGAGGCGCTGCTGTGCATCCATGGCTTCCCCACCGCCTCCTGGGACTGGGAGCCGGTCTGGGCACCGCTGCGCCAGCGCTTCGGCCACGTGGTGGCGCCGGACCTGCTGGGTTTCGGCTGGTCGGCCAAGCCGCGCGGGCATGACTACTCGCTGATCGAGCAGGCCGATCTCTGCGACGCCCTGCTGGCGGAGCGCGGCATCGAGCGCGTGCACGTGCTGGCACACGACTACGGCGTCAGCGTGGCGCAGGAGCTGCTGGCACGCGAGATCAGCCAGCCGCGGCGGCGCGCGCAGTTGCTGTCGGTGGTGTTCCTCAACGGCGGCCTGTTCCCGGAGACCCACCGCGCCATCTGGCAGCAGCGCTGGCTCAATGGCCCCCTGGGGCCACTGCTGTCACAGCTGATGAACGAAAAGCGCTTCGGCAAAACCTTCAGCCGCGTGTTCGGGCCGGACACCCGGCCGGGCCTGATCGAGCTGCACGACTTCTGGCAGCTGATCTCGCACCGGGACGGCCACCGCATCGCCCACCGCCTGATCCGCTACATCCGCGAAAGGCGCATGAACCGCGAGCGCTGGGTCACGGCGCTGCAGCGCTCGCCGGTGCCGCTGCGCCTGATCAACGGGCCGGTGGACCCCGTTTCCGGAGCACACCTGCTGGAACGCTACCGTGAACTGGTTCCCGAACCCGACACCGTCAGCCTCTCCGGCGTCGGCCATTACCCGCAGGTGGAGGCGCCGGACCGCGTGTTGCGCGCCTTCCGCGAGTTCCACGACCGGCTGTCTGGAGAAAAGCGGCCCCGCTCGCTATCCTGATCCCAGCCGCGACTCGCGGACGGGGGATGCAGTTTTGCGGACAGATCACAGCAGGTCACGGGGTTCGCCAGGAACATGAGCGACACCCAGGTTACCGAAGGCCAGGAGCGCCGCCTTCCGGAAGGGATACCGGAGCAGATCGGCAAGTACGACGTACGCGGCGAGATCGGCCGCGGCGCCTGCGGCGTGGTCTACAAGGGCTTCGATCCCTTCGTGCAGCGCGACGTCGCCATCAAGGTCGCCCTGCACGACTCCGAGTTCAAGAACGACGCCGCCCACGAGCGCGCCTTCTTCGCCGAGGCCCGCGCCGCCGGCATGCTGGCCCACCCGCACATCGTCTCGCTGCACGACGCCGGCGTGGAGGGCGACCTCAGCTACCTGGTGATGGAATACATCGACGGCGAGACCCTGCAGCCGCTGTGCCGCGCCAAGGGTGCGCGCGCACCGCTGGACCAGGTCATCGACATCGCCTTCAAATGCGCCAAGGCCCTGGACTACGCCCACAGCAAGGGCGTGCTCCATCGCGACATCAAGCCCAGCAACATCATGCTGACGCGTGACGGCGTGCCCAAGCTGATGGACTTCTCCATCGCCGAGATCAATTCCGGCGAGGCCAAGGACGCCGAGCAGCAGGGCGTGCAGGGCTCGCCGCTGTACATGGCGCCCGAGCAGATCCGCCGCGAGCCCCTGACGCCGGCCACGGACCTCTACGCCCTGGGCGCGGTGATGTACCAGTTGCTCACCGGCGTGCCGCCCTTCCCCATCCCCGAGATTCCGCGGCTGTTCACTGCCATCAAGACCCAGCCGGCACCGCGCGTGCGCGAGCTGCGGCCGGACGTACCGGAAGCATTGTCCGAGGTGGTCTCGCGCCTGCTGCTGAAGACCCCGGGTGAGCGCTACCAGAGCGGCGGCGAGCTGGCCGTGACGCTGACGCGCCTGTTCGACCAGCTGCGCCAGCAGGGCCTGGTGATCAGCCGCCGCGAATCGCGCGACTCGTTGCGCCGCCTGCATTTCTTCGACGGCTTCTCCGACGAGGAGATCGATGAAATCCTCAACGCCAGCACCATGGCCACCTACCAGGCCGGTGAGACGATCATCGCCGAGGGCGACATCGACGATTCCTTCTACATCCTCGCTCTGGGCAGCGCCGAGGTGCGCAAGGGCGGCAAGGCGATCTACCGCCTGGAGAAGGGTGATTGCGTCGGCGAGATCGGCTTTCTGTCGGCCACCAAGCGCACCGCGACGGTGGTGGCGCTGAACAAGGTCCTGGCGCTGAAGATCAACGCCACCCTGATGGAAAAGGTGTCGCGCGACTGCCAGCTCAGATTTTACAAGGTTTTCACACAAACCCTGATCTATCGCCTGTCGGTCACCAGCGCGCGGCTGTCGGCCCTGACCAGTTAGGCTGATGTTCCCAGTTCATATGAATCAATGATTTATATGGACTCCATGCGCCCTGCATGGGGGGCATTCATGGCAAGCTGAGCGCTTCGTCAGGTATCCTGCGGGCATACAGGAGCCGCGGGATTCCATGCGGCCGTGGGGATCATGTGCAGTTAGACAAGAGCAATCCGGCGACCAAGTCGCGCCGGCGCGTGGGTGACACGGAGGTCAGCGCCATCCGGCGCCCGGCCGACCTGCCCGACTCGCCGCCGCAGACCATCGCCAAGTACGAAATCCGTGGCGAGATCGGCCGCGGCGCCTGCGGCGTCGTCTACAAGGCCTTCGACCCCTTCGTACAGCGCGACGTCGCCATCAAGGTCGCCCTGCAGGATCCCGAGTTCAAGGCCGACATCGCGCACGAGCGCACCTTCTTCGCCGAGGCCCGCGCCGCCGGCATGCTGTCGCACAAGCACATCGTCTCGCTGTACGACGCCGGCGTGGAAGGCGACCTCAGCTACCTGGTGATGGAGTACATCGACGGCGAGACCCTGCAGCCGTTCTGCCGCCCCGGCGGCCAGCGCCTGCCGCTGGACCAGGTCATCGACATCATCTTCAAGTGCGCCAAGGCGCTGGACTATGCCCACCACAAGGGCATCCTCCACCGCGACATCAAGCCCAGCAACATCATGCTGACGCGCGACGGCGTGCCCAAGCTGATGGACTTCTCCATCGCCGAGATCGGCCACGAGGTCAGCAGCACGCGTCACACCGGCGGCGGCACCGGCCTGCTGGGCTCGCCGCTGTACATGTCGCCGGAGCAGTCGCGCAACGAACAGCTCGACGGCACCAGCGACCTCTACTCGCTCGGCGCGGTCATGTTCCAGCTGCTCACCGGCCGCCCGCCGTTCCCGATGAAGGACATGAAGGAACTGCTGCAGGCCATCGCCACCGAGCCCGCCCCGCGCGTGCGCGACCTGCGCCCCGACGTGCCCGCCGAGATCTCCAACCTGGTCTCGCGCCTGCTGCTGAAGACCCCGGAAGAGCGCTACCAGCGCGGCGGCGATCTCGCCGGCGCCCTGGCCCGCCTCTACGACCAGTTCAAGCTCGCCGGCCACACCGTGGGCCGCCGCGAATCGCGCGACTCGCTGCGCCGCCTGCATTTCTTCGACGGCTTCTCCGACGAGGACATCAACGAGATCCTCAACGTCAGCTCCATGGCCACCTACCAGCCGGGAGAGGCGCTGATCACCGAGCACGGCATCGACGCCGCGTTCTTCATCATCGCCCTGGGCACCGCCGAGGTACAGAAGGGCGGGCGCGCCATTTACCGCCTGGAAAAAGGCGACTGCATGGGCGAGATCGGCTTCGTCTCCGGCGCCAAGCGCACCGGCAACGTCGTCGCCCTCAACCAGGTGCTGGCCCTCAAGCTCAACGCCAGCGCCATCGGCCGCATCTCCGAGCGCTGCCAGCTGCGCTTCTACAAGGTCTTCACGGAAACGCTGATCTACCGCCTGTCCATGGCCAGTGCGCGCATCTCGGCGATGAACAACAGCTAGAGGCAACGCCCGCCGACCGTCATATCGGCGAAAGCCGGTATCCAGTCGTGGCGGGTCATGCCCGAGGCCCGGCAGGAAGCAGCAGTGCGTGGTGGCTGCCGCCCGCCTGACGACGCGGCACGAGTGGCGACTCCAGAGCGCCCGCTCATGGCTTCTGAGATTTTATATACAAATATTTATTTTATTTAAATAAATAAAAACATTCGCCCTGCTCAAGGATCGAGAACGCGGCCATGAATCCCTCCGTACGCGACGCCCTCTGGTTCCACATCCTCTTCATGGCCGCGGCGCTGCCGCTGGTGTTCCTGTCGGAGGGCACCGCGCGCGGCCAGAACCTGCTCTGGCTGACCTTGGGCTACCACGTGCTGCTGCCGCTGGTGAGCCTGGTGCGCCGCCACCACGAGTGGCTGTTCCTGTGGCTGTTCCTGCTGCCACTGGCCGCCGGCCAGGTGCTGCCGGACTGGGCGCTGGTGCGCGTGGCCGGCGTGCTGGTCTTCCCGGACCTGGGCCAGCCGCGCATCGGCGGCGACGTGCCGATCTACTTCCTCGGCCTGTGGATGATGCTGCTGTTCCCGGTGCTGCTGCTGGGCCACTCCAGTCGTCGCCCCTACCTGGTCACCGGCGTCCTGTCCCTGGCCCTGTTCGCCTTCTGGGAGTGGGCCGCCCGCCCCCTGCAGATCTGGTACAACCGCGACGTCCTGGCCATCGACGGCATGGCCCTCTACCCACTGATCCCCGAGATGCTGCTGGCGCTGATGGCGCTATGGGCCTATCGTCACTTCGGCCGCGGCGGCATACCCGGACGCCTGATGGCCGCCCTGGGCGTGAACGTGTTCTATACCGGAGCTTGTTTCCTGTCGCTGTTGGGGATCGAGTACATCTACCGTTCAGCTTTGCTGGGTATCCTTTAGCCAGGACCGCTCCGCAAGAACGGCAAGCCATGGAGAATCAGAAAATGAACAAGACCCGCTTTACGACCTTCGGTGCCGCCCTGCTGGCCTCCGCCGTGCTGCTCGCCGGCTGCAACAAGCCGGCCGACCCGGCCCAGACCCCGCCGCCGCCCTCCACGGTGCCGACCACCGAAGTCCCGGCCGAGCCCGCGCCGCCGCCGGCCGAACCCGTCGCGGTAGCGCCCGAACCCGCCCCGGCTCCGGCCCCCAAGCCGAAGCCGAAGCCCAAGCCGACCCCCAAGCCGGCCGAGCCGGTCAGCCCGCCGCCGCCCCAGGTCTGCTACGACTGCGGCACGGTCAGCTCGATCACCCCGGTGACCCAGAAGGGTGAAGCCGGTGCCCTGGGCACCCTCGGCGGCGCTGCTGCCGGCGGCGTGGCCGGCCACCAGTTCGGTGGCGGCAAGGGCAAGGACGTGGCCACCGTCGCCGGCGCCGTGCTCGGCGCCATGGCCGGCCGCGAGATCGAGAAGCGCGCCCGCAGCACCACGGTCTACCAGATCGGCGTGTCGATGGAAGACGGCAGCTCGCGCACCGTCACAGTCAACGACCCGGCCGGCCTGCAGGTGGGCTCGCGGGTTCGCGTGGACGGCAACAACCTGATGCCGCGCTAAGTCGCGCCAACCCGGGTACGAGGTAAAATGGGAGGCCAGGCCGCGAGGCCTGGCCTTTTTTATTCCCGAAGCAAACGATGAGGCAGTCATGACACAGGCGATGAAGGTTCTGGTGATCGGTTCCGGCGGGCGCGAGCACGCGCTGGCCTGGAAACTGGCGCAATCGCCCCGCGTCAGCGAAGTGATCGTGGCCCCCGGCAACGCGGGCACCGCCACCGAGCAGGGCTGCCGCAATGCTGCCGTCGCGGTAGACGACATCCCCGGCCTGCTGAAGCTGGCCCAGGCCGAGGGCGTGGGCTTCACCGTCGTCGGCCCCGAGGCGCCGCTGTCCCTGGGCGTGGTGGACGCCTTCCAGGCCGCCGGCCTGCGCATCTTCGGGCCCAGCCGCGCCGCCGCGCAGCTGGAGGCCTCCAAGGCCTTCACCAAGGACTTCCTGGAGCGTCACGCCATTCCCACCGCGCAGTACCGCGTCTTCACCGAGATCGACCCTGCCGTGGCCTACATCGCCCAGCGTGGCGCGCCCATCGTGGTGAAGGCCGACGGCCTGGCCGCCGGCAAGGGCGTGGTCGTCGCCACCACCGTGGAAGAGGCCCAGACCGCCGCGCGCGACATGCTCGGCGGCGAAATGCTGGGCCAGGCCGGTGCCCGCATCGTGGTGGAAGACTTCCTGGATGGCGAAGAGGCCAGCTTCATCGTCGTGGCCAGCGGCACCGGCTACATCGCCATGGCCACCAGCCAGGACCACAAGCGCATCGGCGACGCCGACACCGGCCCCAACACCGGCGGCATGGGCGCCTACTCGCCCGCCCCGGTCGTCACGCAGGAAGTGCATGCCCGCGCCTGCCGCGAAGTGATCGAGCCCACCCTGCGCGGCATGGCCGCCGAGGGTGCGCCCTTCACCGGCTTCCTCTATGCCGGCCTGATGATCAACAGCCAGGGCGCCCCGCGCGTGCTGGAGTTCAACGTGCGCATGGGCGACCCGGAAACCCAGCCCATCCTGTTCCGGCTCGATTCCGACCTGCTGGACCTGCTCGAAGCCGCCGTGGACGGCCAGCTCGACGCCGCCCAGCCCCGCTGGAGCCCGCAGCCGGCCCTGGGCGTGGTGATGGCCGCCGCCGGCTACCCCGGCCCCATCGCCAAGGGCGACGCCATTGTCGGCCTGGATGCCCCCATGGGCCCCGCCAAGGTCTTCCATGCCGGCACCACGCTGAAGGACGGCCAGGTCGTCACCAGCGGCGGCCGCGTGCTCTGCGTCGTCGCCCGTGGCGACACCGTGGGCGAGGCCCAGGCCCTGGCCTATGCCGCCGTGCGCAAGATCGGCTGGCAGGGCGTGCAGTTCCGCAACGACATCGGCTACCGCGCCATCGCCCGCGAGCGCAGCTGATGCGCGCGGCGGCCTTCCTGCTCGCAGCCCTGCTGCCGCTGGGCGCCGTCGCCCAGGAAGCCGCGCCGGAGGTCGCCCCAGAGGCCGACCCCTGGCAAGCCGAGCAGGCGCCGGCCGCGTCCTATGGCTGGATGGAACGCGTGCGCATCGAGACCCTGACGCGCTACTTCGAGCTGGAAGCCAAGCTCGACACCGGCGCCGACTCCTCCTCGCTACACGCCACCGACATCGAGATCTTCGAACGCGAAGGCCAGAACTGGCTGCGCTTCACCGCCCAGGACCAGCGCCTGGAACAGCCCATCGCCCGCCGCGTGCGCATCAAGCAGAAAAACGGCCAGCCCGCGCAGGAGCGCTGGGTGGTGCGCCTGGACCTCTGCATCGGCCAGGTCTTCATCCCCGCCGACTTCAGCCTGGTGGACCGCAGCGACTTCAGCACCCCGGTGCTGCTGGGCCGTGACGTGCTGCAGCACCTGGGGCCCGTGGACCCGGAGCTGAAGTTCACCGCCGAGCCGAAGTGCCCGAGGCAATAGCATCTCCGTCCTCTTCCCTCTACCGCAGGCGGGATAAGGCTTCTGTAGAGGGGAGCCGTGTTAGCCCATCCGTTCGCCCTGAGCTTGTCGAAGGGTGAAGGTGGACGGGCCGCGCCTGCCGGATCACATCGATCCCGCATCCCCATCCACGTCAGGCGGCTTCGTAGCCCGGTTTCGCGCAGCAACGCCGGGGCTTCACTCTCAAAACCCTCCGTTCACACCGAGTAGCCCGCGAAGCAGGCGTATCGAGGAACGCGGCATTCGGCATGAACGGTTCGGGTAAAGGGGGCACAAAAAAAGCCGCGATCTCTCGCGGCTTCTTCGTTTGCATCACAGGCTGATCCGATTAATTGCGCTTCATCGAATCGAAGAACGCCTGGTTGGTCTTGGTGTGCTTCATGCGGTCGATCAGCATTTCCATGGCGGCCAGCTCGTCCATGTCGTGCAGCACCTTGCGCAGGATCCAGACCTTGTTGAGGTCGCCCGGATCCATCATCAGCTCTTCCTTGCGGGTGCCGGAACGGTTGATGTTGATCGCCGGGAACACGCGCTTCTCGGCGATACGGCGCTCCAGGTGGAGTTCCATGTTGCCGGTGCCCTTGAATTCCTCGTAGATCACTTCGTCCATCTTCGAGCCGGTTTCGACCAGCGCGGTGGCGATGATCGTCAGCGAGCCGCCTTCCTCGATGTTGCGCGCAGCACCGAAGAAGCGCTTGGGCTTCTGCAGGGCGTTGGCGTCGACACCGCCGGTCAGCACCTTGCCGGAGCTCGGCGCCACGGTGTTGTAGGCGCGGGCGAGGCGGGTGATGGAGTCCAGCAGGATCACGACGTCGCGCTTGTGCTCGACCAGGCGCTTGGCCTTCTCGATCACCATCTCGGCGACCTGCACGTGGCGCGTGGCCGGTTCGTCGAAGGTGGAGGAGATCACCTCGGCGCGCACCGTGCGCTGCATGTCGGTGACTTCTTCCGGACGCTCGTCGACCAGCAGGATGATCAGGTAGACATCCGGGTAGTTCGTCGCGATCGACTGCGCGATGTTCTGCATCATGATGGTCTTGCCGGCCTTGGGCGGCGAGACGATCAGGCCACGCTGGCCCTTGCCGAAGGGCGCGACCAGATCAATGATGCGGGCGGTAATGTCTTCGGTGGTGCCGTTGCCGCGCTCCATCTTGAACTGCTCGTCCGCGAACAGCGGTGTCAGGTTCTCGAAGGAAACCTTCTTGCGGCTCTGCTCGTAGGGCTCGAAGTTGATCGAGTCGACCTTGAGCAGCGCGAAGTAGCGCTCGTTGTCCTTGGGCGTGCGGATGCGGCCGGCGATGGTGTCACCGGTGCGCAGCGCAAAGCGGCGGATCTGGCTGGGCGAGATGTAGACGTCGTCCGGGCCGGCCAGGTAGGACGCGTCGGGGCCACGCAGGAAGCCGTAGCCATCCGGCATGATCTCCAGCACGCCTTCGATGTAGATGTGCTCGCCGCGACGTGCGGCGGCCTTCAGGATCGTGAAGAGCAGATCCTGTTTCTTGACGCGGGCGATGTTCTCCAGGCCCTGCTGCTCGGCCAACTCGAGCAAGGCCGCCGCCGTCATCTTCTTCAGATCGGGAACGTGGATGACCTTGGGCGGCTGCGCCGGCTGCTGCTGGTAGCCGCCGCCATTGCCGTTGCCGTTCTCGTCGTCGTCCGACATCTGCGGCGCGGGCCGCGAGGCGTCGGCCGCTTCGCCACCGGGCGCCATCGGCGCGTCGATGACCACGGCCGGGTCCTCCGGCTGCAGATCGTGATCGTCTTCGGGGAATCCCTGGTTGGCGAGGTTGTTGCCGCCACCCTGGTTATTGGGATTGTTGTTGCGACCACCACCGCCATGACGGCGGTGGCGTTTCATGCGCTGGTTATTAGGCGGCATTTACGTGAGGAGTGACAAAAGCGGCCAACTGGGCCTTGTGGACGGCACCGACCTGCGTAGCGGCCGCCTGGCCGTTCTTGAACAGGATCAGCGTCGGGATGCCGCGGATGCCGAACTTCGGGGGGGTCCCCGGATTCTCATCCACGTTCAGTTTCACGACCTTGAGCTTGCCGGCGTTCTCCTGGGCAACCTGCTCCAGGATCGGGGCAATCATCCGGCAGGGGCCGCACCATTCCGCCCAGAAATCGACCAGGACGGGCAGGTCCGACTTGAGCACGTCCTGCTCGAACGTGGCGTCGGTGACGGCGGAGATGTGTTCGCTCATGGGATACCTCGGTTAGTGGGCCAATGCGGGTCATGGCCCCGCATACCAGAAAATGGGGGGTACAGCCGAAGCGCACAAGACGCGCAAAAAAACAGTCAGATCGTTATGATTAATTTTTGAAACGGGGAAATAGCGGGCTGTTTAGGTCGCGGCAGGTGATCCAAAAGACGCCGCGCAGCCTGTGTGATGGCTCTATTTCATCCCATCCGACCGCCGCTTGCAAGAGCGCTGGTCCCGACAATAGATACCACTCATGCAGCCCCAGCACCTCAGCGAAGTCAGTTTCGAGTCCCTGCCCCTGCACCCCCTGCTCAAGGCGGGGCTGGCCAAATTGGGCTATACGCACTGCACCCCGATCCAGGCGCAGACCCTGCCGATGGCCCTGGAGGGCGCGGATCTGGCCGGCCAGGCCCAGACCGGCACCGGCAAGTCGGCGGCTTTCCTGCTGGCCGCCATGAACCAGCTGCTGACCAAACCCCGCCGCGAGGGGGCCGAGCCCGGCCAGCCGCGCGCGCTGATGATGGCCCCCACCCGCGAACTGGCGATCCAGATCCTCAAGGACGCCGAGCAGCTGGGAGCCGAGACCGGTCTGCGCATGGTGGTCTGCTACGGCGGCGCCGGCTACGAGACCCAGCGCAGCGCCATCGAGAACGGCATCGACATCCTGATCGGCACCCCTGGGCGCCTGATCGACTACTACAAGCAGGGCACCTACAAGCTCGACCAGATCGAGGTCCTGGTGCTGGACGAGGCCGACCGCATGTTCGATCTCGGCTTCATCGCCGACATCCGCTACATGCTGCGCAAGCTGCCGCCGGCCGACCAGCGCCGCAACTACCTGTTCTCGGCCACCTTGTCCCAGCGCGTACTGGAGCTTGCCTACGAGCACATGAACTCGCCGAAGAAGGTCGAGATCGAGCCCGAGCAGGTCACCGCCGAGCGCGTGCGCCAGGGCCTGATCCACGTCGCCAACGACGAGAAACTGGCCATGCTGGTGGGCCTGCTGCGCCACCACGACCCCTTCCGCACCCTGGTGTTCATCAACACCAAGCGCGGCGCCGAGGAGGTGGAGGCCGCCCTGAAGCTCAACGGCTTCGAGGCCGCCACCCTGTCGGGCGACGTCGCCCAGACCAAGCGCATCAAGCTGCTGGACGATTTCAAGGAAGGCCGCCTGCCGATCCTGGTGGCGACCGACGTGGCCGCCCGCGGCCTGCACATTCCGGGCGTTTCGCACGTCATCAACTTCGACCTGCCGCAGGACCCGGAGGACTATGTCCACCGCATCGGCCGTACCGCGCGCGCCGGTGCCACCGGCGACGCCATCTCCTTCTGCTGCGAGACCTGGGTCTACTCCCTGCCGCCGATCGAGAAGTACATCGGCGCCAAGATCCCCCTGATGCCGGAAGCACACGACTGGCTGGCCACCGACTTCGTGGCCCCGCCGCGCCAGCCGCGCCGCCACCACAGCGGCCGGCCGGGTGGACGCCCGGGCGGCGGGCGCCCCGGAGGCGGTCGGCCCGGGGGCGGCCGCGGTGGCCCTGGTCGGCGCCGCTGAGCCGCCTGTCAGATTTGGTTTAAAACATCTTCACAAGTCGTTGCCGTTGATATATTTTCCGTCCTTGAACGGACGGATGCCGCCAACGGCTACGGGGCAGCGATGAAGAAAACCAAGACAGGCGGATTGCTCGCTGGCTGGCGCCAGCTGATGCTGGCCCTTGCCGTGGCGGGCCTGGCCGCCGGCGTGACCCCCGCCCTGGCCGCCACCCCGGCCAAGGACAAGGCCGCCAAGACCAGCAGTGCCGGCGCCAAGAAGGACGCCCCGGCCGCCAAGAACAAGGTCACCACCAAGCGCAAGACCACGGTCAAGAAGAAGTCCGCAGCCAAGCCGAAGTCCAAGGCCGCGAACAAGAAGCGCGTCTCGCGCAAGACCACCACCAAGCGCTCGGTGCGTCGTGCCGTCGCGGTGGCGCCGGTCGTCCCCACGATGGGCCAGGCCATGGGCCTGCACCACACGCGCGACGAGCTGAACCTGGGCTCTAGCGTGGCCATGGTGGTGGACCAGCGCACGCACGAGGTGCTGTTCTCCAAGAACCCCAACGCGGTGCTGCCGATCGCCTCGATCACCAAGCTGATGACCGCGCTGGTGGTGATGGAAGCCCGCCTGCCGCTGGGCGAGATCCTGACCATCACCAGCCAGGACATCGACACCGAGAAGAACAGCCACTCGCGCCTGCGCGTGGGCGCCGAGCTGAGCCGCGAAGACCTGCTGCTGCTGGCGCTGATGTCGTCCGAGAACCGTGCCGCCTCGGCGCTGGGCCGCAACTATCCCGGCGGCATCACCGCCTTCGTCTCCGCCATGAACCGCAAGGCGCGCGAACTGGGCATGCGCGACTCGCGCTTCGTCGATTCCTCCGGCCTGTCCAGCGCCAACGTCTCCAGCGCCAACGACCTGGTGCGCATGGTCGGCGCCGCCTACCGCGACCCGCTGATCCGCCGCTTCTCGACGCAGTCCGAGCACACGGTGGCGATGGGCCGTCAGAACATGCAGTTCGTCAGCAGCAACCGCCTGGTGCGCTACCGCGGCGACGACTGGCAGATCGGCCTGCAGAAGACCGGCTACATCAGCGAGGCGGGGCGCTGCCTGGTGATGCAGGCACGCATCCAGGATCGCCCGGTGATCATGGTGTTCCTCGACTCCAACGGCAAGCTGACCCGCTTCGCCGACGCGCAGCGCGTACGCACCTGGCTGGAATCCCGCCCGCGCGAGCAGATCGCCAGCCCTTCGCAGGGCGGCCTGATGCCGACCTCGGTACCGCCGCCGCCGAGCAACCTGTAGGCGCCCGACGCGTACGAAAAAAGGCCCGCCATGCGGGCCTTTTTTTGTCGCTACCGCCGGTAGCCTGCTGCCCGGATGACGTCCGGACTACGCCAGGTTCCCCTCTCAGCGTGGAATCAGCTGCTCGATGCGGTCCGCGGCTGGGTCCCAGTCGAAATCGATGCGGCTCGGTTGCGTGGAATCCGGGTGACGCAGGCCCACCACCTGGCCCACGCCGAAGCGACGCGCCGCCTGCAGCACCGGCAGGCTGTCGTCCACGAACATCGCCCGCTCGCGCTCGAAGGGCTTGTCGGCCAGGAAGCGCTGCCAGAACAGCGGGTCCTCCTTGGGCGCGCCGTAGTCGTGGGAGCTGACGATATGGTGGAAGTAGTGCCCCAGGCCGGTCTGCTCCATCTTCAGCGTCCAGCTGTCACGGTGGGCATTGGTCGCCAGCCACAGCTGGCGGCCGGAGTCACGCACGTGGCGCAGGAAATCCTCGGCACCTTCCAGCGCGCGGATGTGCTGGCGGATCTCGCGCTTCAGTCCCGCCACGTCCAGGCCGGTGATGCCGCTCCAGTAGTCCGTGCAGTACCAGGGCAGCGTGTGCTGCACCTCGACGAAGCGTGGCATCAGCTCGGCCCGCGCATCCTCCAGGCTCAGCCCCCGAGCCCAGGCATAGCGCTCCGGGATCAGCTCGCGCCAGAAATAGTTGTCGTAGGCCAGGTCCAGGATCGTGCCATCCATGTCCAGGATGACCCAATCGGCCCGCGACCAGTCCACTTGAAGGAGGTTCTCGCTCATCAGGGGCTTATGATACCCGCCTGATTTCGAGGAGGCGTCACGTGAAGGTATCGCAGGAAACCCTGGACCAGGTGCTGGCCATCGCCCTCGGGGCCGGAGAGAAGATCCTGACCGTCTACGAGTCGGACATCACCGTCACCACCAAGGACGACGATTCGCCGCTGACCCAGGCCGACCTCGCCGCGCACCATCACATCGTCGCCGGCCTCAAGGCGCTGGCGCCGGACATCCCGGTGCTGTCCGAGGAAGACGCCGACATCCCCTATGAGACGCGGCGCCAGTGGACGCGCTACTGGCTGGTGGACCCGCTCGACGGCACCAAGGAATTCATCAAGCGCAACGGCGAGTTCACCGTGAACATCGCTCTGCTCGACAACGGCGTGCCGGTACTGGGCGTGGTCCACGGCCCGGTGCTGAAGACCAGCTGGATCGCCGCGCAAGGCCTCGGCGCCTGGCGCCTGGAAAACGGCCAGAAGACCGCCATCCGCACCCGCAAGTCGCCGGCCCGGCCGGCCCTGGTGGTGAGCAAATCGCACCGCGACGCCGCCCTGGAATCCTTCCTGGAAAAGATGCCGGAGCACGATGCGGTCAGCCGCGGCTCCTCGCTGAAGTTCTGCCTGGTGGCCGACGGCGTGGCCGACCTCTACCCGCGTACCGGCCCCACCAGCGAGTGGGACACCGCCGCCGGCCAATGCGTGGCCGAACAGGCCGGCGCCCAGGTGCTGGTCATGCCGGGCCTGCAGCCGCTGCGCTACAACCAGAAAGAGTCGCTGCTGAACCCGCTGTTCGTGGTGATCGGCGATCCCGACGCGGGCTGGGCGGATCGCCTGCCGAAGGCGTAAGCACTTCGCAGCCAACGGCCGCTCCTACGAGCGTGCAGGAGCGGACGTTGGCCGCGATCTCTGCCCTGGATCAGACCGAGACGTCGGTCAGCTTGCCCACCTGCGGGTGAGCCGCCGCCTTGGTGCGCTCATCGCGCAGCAGCTGGCAGGTCTTCATGCCCGCGGCCTGCGCCGCATCCAGCTCCTCGCCGATGTCGGACAGGAACAGCACCTGCTCGCCCGGCAGGCCGATGTGCTTGAGGATGTTGCGGTATGACGCCGCCTCGCGCTTGCCGCCGATACGGGTGTCGAAATAGCCCGAGAACAGCGGCGTCAGGTCGCCCGCGTCGCTGTAGCCGAAGATCAGGCGCTGCGCCTCCTCTGAGCCCGAGGAGTAGACGTAGAGCTTGCGGCCCTCACCGTGCCAGCGGCGCAAAGCTTCCGGCGTGTCCGGGTAGACGTGGCCCTTGAGCTCGCCGGCCTCGTAGCCCTGGCGCCAGATCATGCCCTGCAGGGCCTTGAGCGGCGTGTACTTGCGGTCTTCGGCGATCCATTGCTCCAGCACGTCCGCCGCCTCGTCCAGCGACAGGTCACGGTTCTCCTGGCGCTCCACCTCGGCCAATTCGCGCTGCACCGCGTCGTTGCCGGCCTGGGCGCGCAGGAAGGCGCGCATGTGCTGCCGGGCATAGGGAAACAGCGATTGATGCACGAAATCGATCGAGGACGTGGTGCCTTCGATGTCGGTGACGATTGCCTTGATCATTTTTCTGGTCCGCACCGCATCCTGCCTTCAGGAGCGGCATGCTGTTCTTATGCTGCGCGTTCGAAGCGCGGGAAGCGATCCGCGATGGTGTCGCCGGTGAACTTGCCGACCCAGCCTTCCGCGATGCGGAAGAAGCGGATCGCCTTGAAGAAGGGCTTGGGGCCCATGTCGAACCAGTGCGTGGTGTTGGCTGGCAGGTTGATCAGGTCGCCGCGGGTGCACTCGGTCATGTACACCTTGCCGCCGGAGCGGATGTAGAACATACCGGAGCCGTCGACGAAGAAGCGGGTCTCGAAATCGTCGTGCGTGTGCTCGGCCAGGAACTTGCCGCGCGCGGCCTCGGCCTGCGGGTTCTCCGGGTGCATCGCCACCACGTCGATGGTGACGAAACCGTACTTCTTGTTGAGCTTCTCGATCGCGTCCTGGTAGGCGGCGATCACTTCTTCGGCGCCATCTTCCGGCTTCAGCGGCTTGGAGGCGTCCCAGCGCTCGAATTCAACGCCGATGCCGGCCAGGGCATCGCGGATATCCTCGAAGCGCGTCAGCGTCTGCAGCGGCTGCTTCGCATCGCTGTCGGCGTAGATCGTGAGAGTGGTCATGGCTTTTCTCCTTACTTCAACAGCTGCGAGCGCAGCTCGCACTCGAACATGAATTCCAGGGCCTCGACGCGCCAGCGCGCCTCGGACACCGTGGCGCCCCAGGCATACAGGCCGTGGCCGGCAATGACATAGGCCGGCGTGGCCGGATCCTGCTTCATATGGGCATCCACGCGCGCCGCAAGACGGGCAATGTCCTGGTCGTTCTCGAATACCGGTACTTCGACAGCAGCATCGTGCGTCTTGATCCCCGGCAGCAGCTTGAGCAGCTCATAGCCGGCCAGCCGGATGCGCTCGAAGCGACGTGACAGCAGGGTATTGGCCACCGAATGGGTGTGCAGGGCGCCGCCGATGGCCGGGTCGTGCCTGTACAGCTGGCAGTGCAACAGGGTTTCGTAGGAGGCCTTGCGGCTGCTGCCGATCGGCTGGCCTGCCAGGTCCGCCACCAGGAAATCGGCCTCGGTCAGCTCGCCCTTGTGGCAGCCGGAAGCGGTGATCAGCATGCGCTCGGGCCCCAGGCGGCCCGAGAAGTTGCCGCCAGTGGCCGGCACCCAGCCGCGGGCATGGAACAGCTGGCCGGCGCTGATCATGGCGCGGCTCAGTTCGGGGACGATATGGGCATTTTCGGTCATGGGATCGCGCACTTTAAGGCATGGCGTGTGACAGCTGTTAGCGCGCCGGCGGCTTTGGCCGCCAGGGCCCGTCAAACCAGGAAGACGGCCGCCAGGCCCAGGAAAATGAAGAAACCCATGCTGTCGGTGGTGGCCGTCAGGATGATGCTGGAGCCCATGGCCGGGTCCCGGCCCAGGCGGTGCAGGATCACCGGCGCCAGCACGCCCACCAGGGCGGCCACGCACATGTTGAGCATCAGGGCCACCGCGATCACCACCGCCAGCGGCAACTGGTGGTAGAGCAGCAGCGTGGATAGGGCCAGCACGCCGCCCCAGAGCGCCCCGTTCAGGGCGCTGATCGACAGTTCGCGGCGCAGGATGCGGCGCAGCTGGTCACCGCTGAGCTGGCCCAGGGCCAGGCCGCGGATCACCAGGGCGGCCGACTGGTTGCCGGTGTTGCCGCCGATGCTGGCGACGATCGGCATCAGCGCCGCCAGGGCCACCAGGGTGGCGATGATCGACTCGAAGGCGCCGATCACCCGCGAGGCGAAGAAGGCCGTGGCCAGGTTGATGGCCAGCCAGGGCCAGCGGCGCTTGGCGCTGGCCACCACGGGGGCGAACAGGTCCTCGTCCTCCTCCGAGAGGCCCACCTGACGTAGGCCCTCGGTCTGGGCCCGCTCGCGGACCTCGTCCAGTACCGCGTCCACCGTCACCCGGCCCACCACCTGCCGGTGCAGGTTCAGCACCGGAGCCGAGATCAGGTCGTACTTCTCGAAGGCTGCCACCGCCTCGCGCGAGGGATCGTCGGTGTAGAAATAGACCGGCCGGGGGTTCATGACCTCCGAGACCTGCCCCTCCGGATCGCCCAGCAGCAGCTTGGCCAGCGGCAGCAGGCCGCGCAGCTGGTTGCCGCGGTCCACCACGAACAGCTGGTTGGTATGCGCCGGCAGCAGCTTGCGCCGCCGCAGCAGGCGCTGCACTGCCTCCAGGGTGGTGTCCTCGCGCACCGCGATGAAGTCCAGGTCCATCATCGAACCCACCGTGCCCTCCGGGAAGGAGAGCATCGAGCGCACCTCGGCCTGGTCGGCGCTGTCCAGCCGCTCCAGCACCTGCTGGCGGGCTTCCTCGGGCAGGGAGGACACCAGGTCCGCCAGATCGTCCGTATCCAGCGAACCGGCCAGGGCCACCACTTCCTCGGGCGGCATGTTCAACACCAGCGCCCGGCGCACCGTGTCCGATGTCTCCAGCAGCACCGCGCCGCGCCGCGACGGCCGCACCAGCGTCCAGGCCAGGTCCCGTGCCTCCGGAGCCAGGGCCTCCAGCACGAAGGCAATGTCCGCCGGGTGGAAATGCGACAGGCGCTGCTCCAGCGCCGTCTGGTGCTGGCGCGCCACCAGCTGCGCCACCACGTCGCTGTTGCGGCCCTCGGAGCGCAACAACAGCTCCTTCTCCACCGACTGGCGCGACAGCAGCTGGATCACCTGCGCGCGGGCCTGCTCCAGGTGATGGTGGTGCGGACGCGCAGCGGCGTCGGCGTCATCATGGAGGTCGGGCGGCGGCAGGTCCGGGGTCATGTAGTGGATATTACGGCGGGGGCGTGACGGTTTGGGATTTCGGCGAGCACCCGCCAGGGCAGATACCGGAAACAGGACCGCCGCCCAGGGGGCGGCGGTTGATGGCGGCCTTGAGGCCGCAGAAGCTTGATCCAGAAAACAGCAGGGCCGCCTCTAGGGCGGCCCACTGGAACACGAAATTCCGCTGCTGGCCGGCTTCGCCTGGCCAGGCGCGAAATTTCCTTACTTGACCTTCGCTTCCTTGAAGGCCACGTGCTTGCGGATGATCGGGTCGTACTTGCTGAACTCGAACTTGTCCGGCGTGTTCTTGCGGTTCTTCTTGGTCGTGTAGTAGTAGCCAGTGCCAGCGGTGGACACGAGCTTGATCTTCTCTACTTCCTTCTTCTTTGCCATGGCTTACACCTTCTCGCCGCGGGCGCGCAGGTCGGCCACGATGGCCTCGACGCCCTTCTTGTCAATGATGCGCATGCCCTTGGTGGACACGCGGAGCGCCACGAAGCGCTTCTCGGACTCGAGCCAGAAGCGGTGCGAGTGCAGATTCGGCTCGAAGCGGCGACGACGCTTGTTGTTGGCGTGCGAGACGGTGTTACCCGTCATCGGGCGCTTACCGGTCACCTGACAGACTTTGGACATGACACAAAACCTTGGTCAAAGAGAATTTACACGGCCACAGGCCATGCAGAAGGGGCGCGATTGTGCCAGCAGCCACGCGGCAAGGCAAGGCCCCCCGATCCCGTGTTCCACCCGGCACCTCAGCGCGTCCGCCCGGCCAAAGCCGGAGCAGACCGCTTCGGGATACTCTATAGGGGTCCTGATCCCCTTGCGCCGCCCCGGCCGTCTCCAGGCCGCCGCCGCGCCCCAGCGTTGACCGCGTCCCCCATGAAAATCCGAGAAGAACTGCGCCGCGCCGCCCTCGAATACCACGAGTTTCCGGTGCCCGGAAAGCTGTCCGTCACCGCCACCAAGCAGCTGAGCAACCAGCGCGACCTGGCCCTGGCCTACTCCCCCGGCGTCGCCTTCGCCTGCGAAGAGATCGCCGCCGATCCCAATACCGCCTCCCGCTACACCGCCCGCGGCAACCTGGTGGCCGTGGTCACCAACGGCACTGCCGTGCTGGGCCTGGGCGCCATCGGCCCCCTGGCGGCCAAGCCGGTGATGGAGGGCAAGGCGGTCCTGTTCAAGAAGTTCGCCGGCATCGACGTGTTCGACATCGAACTGGACCAGCGCGACCCGGACAAGCTGGTCGAGATCATCGCGGCCCTGGAACCGACCTTCGGCGGCATCAACCTGGAGGACATCAAGGCCCCGGAATGCTTCGAGATCGAGCGCAAGCTGCGCGCCCGCATGAAGATCCCGGTGTTCCACGACGACCAGCACGGCACCGCCATCATCGTCGGCGCCGCCCTGCTCAACGGCCTGCAGGTGGTCGGCAAGGACATCAAGGCGGTCAAGCTGGTGGTCAGCGGCGCCGGCGCCGCGGCCCTGGCCTGCGTGGACCTGCTGGTGGACCTGGGCCTGCCGATCGAGAACATCTGGCTGACCGACCTGGCCGGCGTGGTCTACCAGGGCCGCACCGAGCTGATGGACCCGGACAAGGCCCGCTTCGCCCAGCCCACCGACCAGCGCACGCTGGCCGAGGTGATCCCCGGCGCCGACATCTTCCTGGGCCTGTCCGCCGCCGGCGTGCTGAAGCAGGACATGGTCAAGACCATGGGCCCCCAGCCGCTGATCTTCGCGCTGGCCAACCCCACGCCCGAGATCCTGCCGGAGGAGGTCAAGGCGGTGCGCGACGACGCCATCATCGCCACCGGCCGCACGGACTACCCGAACCAGGTCAACAACGTCCTGTGCTTCCCCTTCATCTTCCGCGGCGCGCTGGATGCCGGCGCCACTACGATCACGCGCGAGATGGAGATCGCCACGGTCCACGCCATCGCGGCGCTGGCCCGGCGTGAGCAGAGCGATATCGTCGCCAGCGCCTACGGCATCGAGGACCTGTCCTTCGGCCCCGAGTACCTGATCCCCAAGCCCTTCGACCCGCGCCTGATCGTGCAGATCGCGCCGGCCGTGGCGCAGGCGGCGGCGGACTCCGGCGTGGCCACGCGGCCGATCGCGGACATGGACGCCTATCGCCAGCAGTTGCAACAGTTCGTGTACCAGAGCGGCACGATGATGAAGCCGGTGTATGCCGCCGCGCGCCTGGTGGCGCCGGAACGCTCGCGCATCATCTTCGCCGAGGGCGAGGACGAGCGCGTGCTGCGCGCCGTGCAGATCATCGTGGACGACAAGCTGGCCCGCCCGGTACTGGTCGGCCGCCCTGGCGTGATCGAGGAGCGTATCAAGCGCTATGGCCTGCGCCTGAAGCTGGGCGAGCACCTGACGGTGGTCAACACCGAGCATGACCCGCGCTACCGCGAGTACTGGCAGGAATACCTGCACCTGATGGAGCGCCGTGGCGTCACCGAACAGTACGCCCGCCTGGAGATGCGCCGCCGCACCACCCTGATCGCCGCCATGCTGCTGCGCAAGGGCGAGGGCGACGGCATGATCTGCGGCACCATCAGCACCACCGCGCGCCACCTGCAGTACATCGACCGCGTGCTGGGCAAGAAGCCCGGCCACAGTGTCTACGCCGCGATGAACGCGCTGATCCTGCCCAACCGCCAGCTGTTCCTGGTGGACACGCACGTGAACCTGGACCCCACGGCCGAGCAGCTGGCCGAGATCACGCGCATGGCCGCCGAGGAAGTCTGCCGCTTCGGCATCAAGCCCAAGGTGGCGCTGCTGTCGCACTCCAACTTCGGCAGCAGCGACTCGCCCTCCGCCCTGAAGATGCGCCATACCCTGGCGCTGCTGCGTGAGCAGGCCCCGGACATGGAAGTGGACGGCGAGATGCACGGCGACTGCGCCCTGAGCGAAGTCCACCGCAAGGAGATCCTGCCCAGCTCCACGCTGCACGGCGACGCCAACCTGCTGGTGCTGCCCAACCTGGACGCCGCCAACATCGCCTACAACCTGCTGAAGACCACCGCCGGCGGCAACGTCGCCATCGGCCCGATGCTGCTAGGTTGTGCTGCGCCGGTGAACATCCTCACGCCGTCCACCACCGTGCGCCGCATCGTCAACATGACGGCCCTGACGGTGGTGGATGCGAACCTGCACAAGCAGACCCAGAGCTAAGCCGCTGCGCTCCCTCTCCCCGTTTACGGGGAGAGGGCGGGGATGAGGGGCGAAGCCTTGCTTATAGAAGCCCATGCGGGGATGCCGGCGACTACGCCGGTCAGGTGCTGTTGATCTCTGTTGGTTTATTTCGCCTAAGGGCGACTTACCTTTCTTCGCCTAGAGACGCCTACTGTTGGTGCTTGTGCAAAGAAAGGTAAGCCAAAGAAAGCTCACCCTCCATCCGCGGCCCCGCTGAGGCGGGGCAACCCGCCTGGCGGTCGGTCGCCACGGGTCGGGCCCACAGGCCATCCCTGGCCTGAGGTCCCTCGGCCGGACATCCTGTGGGGCTCGACCCTGCGCCCGACCACCAGGCGGGCGCTACTGGAAGGGGCCCGAACGTCAAAAGCATTCGCTCGCGCTCATAAAGCCGTTGGAAAAGCGCGCCGTGCGGCTACAACCACCCTCTTTCCGCAAACGAAGCCGGCCGCCCCTCCCCGATCACGAAGTGATCCAGCACCCGGATATCCACCTGCCCCAGCACCGCCTTGAGCCGGTCGGTCAGCGCCCGGTCCGCCGCGCTGGGTTCGGAGACACCCGAGGGGTGATTGTGGGCAAAGATCACCGCCGCCGCGTTGTGCCGCAACGCCGCCTTCAGCACTTCGCGCGGGTACACCGCTGCCGAATCCAGCGTCCCGCGCGCCAGCTCCTCGAAGGCCAGCACCTGGTGCTGGGCGTCCAGGAACAAGGCTCCGAAGACCTCCCGGTCCAGGTCGCGCAGGCGCGCCACCAGGTAGTCGCGGGCACCCTGCGGGCTGCTCAGGGCCGGCTTGGCCTTCAGTTCCTCGGCGAGGTAGCGCCGGGCCATCTCCACGCAGGCCTGCAGCTGGATGTACTTGGCATCGCCCAGGCCGCGGCCGGTGCAGAACTCCTCCCGCGAGGCCTTCAATAGGCCGCGCAGGCCGCCGAAGCGGCTCAGCAGTTCCCGCGCCAGGTCCACTGCGCTGGTGCCGGGCAACCCGGTGCGCAGGAAGATCGCCAGCAACTCGGCGTCCGACAGGCTGGCCGCCCCCTGCGCCAGCGCCTTCTCCCGGGGGCGCTCGCCCTCCGGCCAATCCGTGATCGCCATGCGGCGTCGCCCCCTGCTTTGATGGGGGATAGAATATTGCGATGCAGACCAATGAACCAAGGCTCGACGGGCGCCGCATCCTCCTGGGGGTGACCGGTGGCATTGCCGCCTACAAGGCGGCCGACCTCGTGCGCCGCCTGATGGATGCCGGCGCCGAGGTGCAGGTGGTCATGACCGCCTCTGCCATCGAGTTCGTGCGTCCGCTGACCTTCCAGGCCCTGTCCGGCCGCGAGGTCCGCACCGAGCTGTTCGACCCGGCCGCCGAGGCCGCCATGGGGCATATCGAGCTGGCACGCTGGCCCGACGCCATCGTCGTGGCCCCGGCCAGCGCGGATTTCCTGGCGCGCCTGACGGCCGGCATGGCCAACGACCTCCTGACCACGCTGTGCCTGGCCACGGATCGCCCGATCCTGGTGGCGCCGGCCATGAACCGGCTGATGTGGGCCAACCCCGCCACGCAGGCCAACTTGGCGACGCTGCGCGAGCGCGGCATCCGCACCGTGGGCCCCGGCGCCGGCTTCCAGGCCTGCGGCGAGACCGGCGAAGGCCGCATGAGCGAGCCGCTGGACATCCGCGAGGCCGTCAGCCGGCTGTTCGGCGACGGCCCGCTGCGCGGCGTCAAGGCCGTGGTCACCGCCGGCCCGACGCGCGAGGCCATCGACCCGGTGCGCTTCATCACCAACCGCTCCTCCGGCAAGATGGGTTATGCCGTGGCCGCGGCGCTGGCGCGCCTGGGCGCGAACGTCACCCTGGTCAGCGGCCCGACGCAGCTGGCAGCCCCGGGCGGCGTGCAGCGCGTGTCCGTGGAGACCGCCGCCGAGATGCTGGAGGCCTCCCGCGCCGCCGTGATCGGCGCACAACTGTTCGTGGGTGCCGCCGCGGTGGCCGACTACCGCATGGACACGGTCGCCGAGCAGAAGATCAAGAAGTCCTCCGACGCGATGGAGCTGCACTTGGTGAAGAACCCGGACATCCTGGCGACGCTGCGCCAGGAGAACCCCAAACTCTTCATCGTCGGCTTCGCCGCCGAGACCGAGAAGCTGGAAGAGCACGCCCGCGGCAAGCTCGAGCGCAAGCAGCTCAACCTGATCGCGGCCAACCTGGTCGGCAACGGCAAGGCCTTCGACCGTGACGACAACCAGCTCAGCCTGTATTGGAAGGGAGGCGGCCAGGACCTGGCGCCCGCCCACAAGAACGACCTCGCCCGCGACCTCGCGCGGCTGATCGCCGACCGCTACACCGCCAACGCCTGACATGCACACGATACAGATCAAGATCCTCGACCCGCGTGTCGGGTCGGAACTCCCCTTGCCGGCCTACGCTACCGACGGCTCCGCGGGGCTGGACCTGCGCGCCGTGCTCGATACGCCGCTGACCTTGAACCCCGGCGACACCACGCTGATCAAGACGGGTCTGGCGATCTACATCGCGGACCCTGCGCTTGCCGCCGTGATCCTTCCGCGCTCCGGCCTGGGCCACAAGCACGGCATCGTGCTGGGCAATCTCGTGGGCTTGATCGACTCGGACTACCAGGGCGAGCTGATGGTGTCCTGCTGGAACCGCGGCAAGGACAGCTTCACCATCAGCCCGGGCGAGCGCATCGCACAGCTGGTGTTCCTGCCGGTAGTGCGCGCCGCCTTCGATACCGTCAACGACTTCCACGCCACCGCCCGCGGCACGGGCGGCTTTGGCAGCACCGGCAAGCAGTGAGCTCCCCCATGCCCATCGACCTGATCAACGCCCACAACATCGCCCGCGTCCTCACCGAAGCGCTGCCCTACATCCGCCGTTTCGCCGGCAAGACCATCGTGGTCAAGTACGGCGGCAACGCGATGAAGGACGACGCGATGATCGCCTCCTTCGCGCGCGACATCGTGCTGATGAAACTGGTGGGCATGAACCCGGTGGTGGTGCACGGTGCCGGCCCGCAGATCGGCTCGCACCTGGAGCGCCTGGGCAAGAAGAGCGAGTTCGTCGAGGGCATGCGCGTCACCGACGAGGAGACCATGGACGTGGTCGAGATGATGCTCGGCGGCCTGGTCAACAAGGCCGTGGTCAGTGCGCTCAACCAGCAGGGTGGCCGCGCCGTGGGCCTGACCGGCAAGGACGGCTCATTGATCCGCGCGCGCAAGATGCTGCTGAAGAGCGGCCAGGACATCGGCCAGGTCGGCGAGGTGGAGAAGATCGACCCGCGGATCATCACCCACCTGGAGTCCGGCGGCTTCATCCCGGTGATCGCGCCGGTGGGCGTGGGCGAGAACGGCGAGGCCTACAACATCAATGCCGACGTCGCCGCCGGCAAGATCGCGGCGGTGCTGCAGGCCGAGAAGATCATCTTCCTGACCAATGCGCCGGGCGTGCTGGACAAGGAGGAGAAGATCCTCACGGGCCTGACGGTACCGCAGGTGGAAGACCTGATCCTGGACGGCACCATCTACGGTGGCATGGTCCCCAAGGTGCGCTACGCGCTGGATGCGGTGAACAGCGGCGTGAAGTCGGCCCACATCATCGACGGCCGCGTCGATCACTCGGTGCTGCTGGAATTGTTCACCGATGCAGGCATCGGCACGCTGATCCGGGGTTAGGACGAGAATACCGGCGGCACTACGGCCGCCGGCTTTTGCCCCAGCTTTATTCTTTCTTCTTTTTCTTGTCGACCTTCTTCTTGGGCGACGCGGATGGCTGGGGCTTTTCGATGACCGAAGCCAGCGCGGGCGAACCCGGAGCCGGGCATTCGCTACCGTAGGCGGAACTGCCCATCGTCAGCTCCTGGTAGCGCCGGATGTCGCGCAGGAAGTCGGCGCAGACATGCTCGCGGTCCTTCTGCATCTGGCTGATCGCCGCACGATTATCGCGCAAGCCCTTTTCCATCTCGCGCAACTGCTTTTGTAGCACATCCGCCGGGCGGCTCTTCTTCAGCAACACGTCGATGCGCTTGCGCAGCTCATCCTTCGATTTCTCGGAAGCCGTTACAGCCTGGTTGGCCAAGTTGACGCGCCCATCCAAGGTGGCAAGCCGCTCGTTGCGCGCACGCTCCAGATCCTTGACGCTGGAATAGCTGTCGGTGAGGAACTTGTCGTAGGCCGCCTGCTTCCCGGCCCTGATCTTCTCCGCCGCCGCATCTGCCGCAGCCTTCTCCTCGGCCGCCACTTCTTCAGGAGTCTTTTCGCGCTCGTGGGTGCCGACCGTGCGTCCCTGGCTGTCGATCGTCTTGCGCTCCTGCTTGGCGTACTCCGGCGGCACATGATCACCGCAGGCACGGTTGCCCTGTGAGTCCGTCCAGCACTGGAACTTCTTCTGTTGCGCTATCGCAGGCAGCGCCAGGCTCATCAGCAGTGCGGCGATCATGGCACCGCCGGCAATCTTGATCATGGGCAAACCCTCTCCTCTCACTACTTTCGAGTGTAAATCTAAACCCCGTACTGCGCCTGATACGCCCGGATGGCATCGATCGTGGACGGGTCCGCGGCACCGCCGCTGAGGTAGTCCAGCAGCGTGCGGACATTGACCAGCGGCAGCACGCGGATGCCGGAATCGCGCTCCATCTCCTGCACGGCGGAAGCGCCCGTCGGCCCTTTCTCCTGGCGGTCCAGGGCGATCACCGCGGCCACCGGCTCGGCGCCGGCGGCACGCAGCAGGCGCACGGCCTCGCGCAGCGCGGTACCCGCGGTCAGCACGTCATCCACGATCACCACGCGGCCCTTGGGCGCGGCGCCAACCAGGGTACCGCCCTCGCCATGGTCCTTGGCTTCCTTGCGGTTGTAGGCGTAAGGAATGTCCTGCCCCTGCTCTGCCAGAGCCAGTGCCACGGCCGTGACCAGGGGGATACCCTTGTAGGCCGGACCGAACAGCATGTCGTAGCCGATCCCGGCGTCCTGCAGCGCCTGGGCGTAGGCCTTGCCCAGTTCGCGCATGGCGGCGCCGCTGGAGATCTTGCCCAGGTTGAAGAAATAGGGGCTGGTGCGGCCGGACTTCAGCGTGAAGGAGCCGAACTTGAGCACCTCGTGTTCGAGGGCCAGCTTGAGGAAGGCGGACTGGTAGGCGTGCATGGGGCGATATTGGAATCTTGGAACTGGACGGGACCTGAAGGGTTCGGCTGCATGCGCCGGACGCGCCTGCGGCGCGGATGAACGGCAGATGTCTCCTGCCTGCAGGGCCTGTTAACACTACCGCAATCGCTGCGACGGAGCCCTTCGGGTACCCCCGTATTTGCCGCCATGGGGGCCATTGGCTTACTTCGGAGTGACATTGAGTCACCCCTCAGCAGGGCCAATAGCCTCGTCGGTCACTTGGAACCACCAAGCTCCCTCCTCGCGCCGTGCCTGGCAGCAAATACGGGGGCATCGCAGCGATTGCGGCAGTGTTAACAGGCCCTAGTGCCCACCCCCGCTTTCAGGGACACTACGGCGGCACATTCTAACCCCCGGAAGACCGCCTTGAGAGTCATCTCGCTGAACGCCAACGGCATCCGCTCCGCCGCCCGCAAGAACCTGTTCGGCTGGCTGCCGCTGCAGCAGGCCGACATCCTGTGCGTGCAGGAGACCAAGGCCCAGCCCGAGGACCTGACCGACCCGCTGTTCAGCCCCGAGGGCTGGCACGTGCAGTTCAACAGCGCCCTGCGCAAGGGCTACTCCGGGGTGGCGATCTACTCCCGCCGCAAGCCGGACGCCGTGCTGAACACCCTGGGCAACGAGGAATTCGACGCCGAGGGGCGGTACCTGGAGATGCGCTTCGGCGACCTGTCCGTGGTCTCGCTGTACCTGCCCTCCGGCTCGTCCGGACCGGAGCGCCAGGCCAGCAAGGACCGCTTCCTGGAGTTCTTCCTGCCGCGCATGCGCGAATGGATGGGCAGCGGCCGCCAGTACATCGTCTGCGGCGACTGGAATATCGCCCACCGCAACATTGACCTGAAGAACTGGCGCTCCAACCAGAAGAACTCGGGCTTCCTGCCGCACGAGCGCGAATGGATGGATCTGGTCCTGGGTCCCGTGGGCTGGGTGGACGGCTACCGCACGCTCTACCCCGAGCAGGAAGGCGATGCCTACACCTGGTGGAGCAACCGCGGCCAGGCCTGGGCCAACAACGTGGGGTGGCGCATCGACTACCAGATCGTCACCCCGGGCCTGAAGGACAAGCTGAAGAAGGGGGCGGTGTACAAGGCCGAGCGCTTCTCCGACCACGCGCCGCTGACGCTCGACTATGACCTCTGAAGCGGCCGCGCGGCGCGGCTGGCTCGACTCCCTGCGCATGTACGGCCACCCCCGGGTGGCCAGCATGCTGTTCCTGGGCTTCTCCGCCGGCCTGCCGTTCCTGCTGGTGTTCTCCACACTGTCCGCCTGGCTGGCCCAGGCCGGCATCGAGCGCGCCACCATCGGCATGCTGAGCTGGGTGGGCATCACCTACTCCATCAAGTTCTTCTGGGCGCCGGTGGTGGACCGCCTGCCGCTGCCGGGGCTCACGCGCCTGCTCGGCCGCCGCCGCAGCTGGATGCTGCTGGCACAGGTCGGCCTGGCCTGCGGCCTCGCCGGCCTGGCGCTGCACGACCCCTCGACGCAGTTGCGCAGCATGATCGGCTTCGCCCTGCTGGTGGCCTTCTCCTCCGCCACGCAGGACATCGCGATCGACGCCTGGCGCATCGAGGCGGCCGAGCCGGCGATGCAGGGCAACATGTCCGCCGCCTACCAGCTGGGCTACCGCATCGCCCTGATCGTGGCCGGTGCCGGCGCGCTGTACCTGGCCGCCGAGCAGAGCTGGAACATTGCTTATCTGACGATGGCAGCGCTGGTCGGCGTCGGCCTGCTGACCACCCTGCTGATCGCCGAGCCGGAGCAGAAGATCAGCCGCGACACCTTGCTGCAGGAGGAGCGCGTGACGCGCTTCATCGAGCAGCGCCGCCACTGGCCGGCAAGCCTGCGTCATGCCGGCGCCTGGTTCATCGGCGCCGTGGTCTGTCCCTTCATCGACTTCTTCCAGCGCAACGGCCTGAAGCTGGGCCTGCTGATCCTGTGCTTCGTCGGGTTGTTCCGCCTCACCGACATCACCATGGGCGTGATGGCCAACCCCTTCTACCTCAGCCTGGGCTACACGCTGAAGCAGATCGCCGCCATCGCCAAGGGCTACGGCGTGGTCATGTCGATCCTCGGCGCCTTCCTCGGCGGTCTGGCCGTGGCACGCTGGGGGGCCTTGCGGGCACTGGTGATCGGCGGCATCGCCGTGATCCTCAGCAACCTCTGCTTCGCCGCCCTGGCGATCCATGGGCAACCCAGCATCGAGGGCCTGGCCCTGGTGATCAGCGCCGACAACCTCGCCGCCGGCCTCGCCGGCTCGGCCTTCATCGCCTATCTCTCGGGGCTCACCAACACCGCCTACACCGCAACGCAGTACGCGCTGTTCAGCTCGCTGTTCACGCTGCCGGGCAAGCTGCTGGGCGGCGGCTCCGGCTGGGTGGTGGACCAGATCGGCTTCACCGGCTTCTTCCTCTACACCTCGGCCCTGGGCCTGCCGGCGCTGTGGATCCTGCTACAGCTCAACCGGCGGCTGGCGAAACCGAACGCAACTTCCTGAACACCTCGGCGAAGCGCCGCCCGATCTCGTTGCCGTCGGGTACGTCCCAGGCGCGGCTGTAGACCGGCAGGCGCAGCCGGTCGATGTTGTCGGCGCGCCCGGCATGCTCGGCGCCCATCAGCTTCAGGTGCCGGATGATGCGCTCGTTGTCGGAGAGCACGTCGTAGTAGAAGCTGCGGAGGCCCGCACGATGCGCGGACAGGTGCAGGCAGGCTTGCAGCACGAAACCGGTGCCGCGCCCCTGGTATTCGTCGGCGATGACGATGGCCACGTCCGCGGCCTTCGGATCGTCCGCCAGGCGCACGTAGCGCGCCACGCCGATGCCCGGCTCCTCCGGCTTCTCCAGGTTCAGCGCGCCCCAGGCAACGTGGTTCACGTCGTCGTTGGAGGTGAAAGCCTTGAGTTGCTCTTCGGAAAGAGGATCCACCTGGTCCAGGAAGCGACGGCGGCGCGCCAGCTGCGACAGCCGGCGGAAGCCTTCCTGCAACCGTGGCGCATCCTCGTGGCGGATCGGCCGCAGCATCACGCGCAGGCCATCGTCCAGCGGATACTCGAAAGCCGGCGGCAGCGTGGGGGTGAAGAATCCGGAGAAGACACCCATCGTTGCGCCTGTCAGAGATTCATCTGGTCGATGAAATCCGCCGGGTTGTCCCAGCGGCCGGAAGACAGGGCCTCGTCATTGCCGCCATAGTCGTCGCGGCCAATATCCAGCGCGCCGGAGTAGTCCTCGGGCGGAGCGCAGGGCCTGGCGGCCAGTTCCGTCCAGGCGTCGAAATCGACCTCCTCGAGCGTGCCGTCGAAGTGCTGCACGAGCACCACCTCGGCCGTCGCATCGAGACCGACGATCTCGAACGGTTCAGCGTCGGTCTGGAACCACTGGCCGACAGACATCTCGCGTAGCCACTCCGCCATGACCGCCTCCTGCTTTCATCGCAGATGGGAGTGACTTTGTTGTACGCCTCTTGGCCGGGCGGTTCAAGGCGCAGCACGAGAGAGAGCAGGCAAGCGGCTGAAAGCAGGGAAACTCTTCAAGCGGAGCTGTTGGTGACTATCCGTCACTCACCCACCCGTTCATGCCGAGTAGCGCAGCGTATCGAGGCACGCGCGCCCTTCGATACACCGCCACGCGGCACTCGGATGAACGGTCCAGAAGGCATACGAGAGAGCGAAAAATTCAAGGCGCCGGAATCGTGAACCGCCCATGGATCTCCTCGATCCCGCGCAGCACATCCCTGCCCAGCTTCACGTCCGCGCTGGCGATGTTGCTGCGCAGTTGCTCCATCGTGGTGGCGCCGATGATCGTGGAGGTCATGAATGGCCGCGTGCGCACATAGGCCAGCGCCATCTGCGCCGGGTCCAGGCCGTGCTTCTGCGCCAGGGCCACGTACTCACGCGTGGCCAGCTCCACCTGCTCCTTGGTGTAGCGCGTGAAGCGCGAGAACAGCGTAATGCGCCCGTCAGGCGGCAGCGCCCCATGCAGGTACTTGCCGCTGAGCACTCCGAAGGCCAGCGGCGAGTAGGCCAGCAGGCTCACCTCCTCACGGATGCTGAATTCCGCCAGGCCGACCTCGAAGCTGCGGTTGAGCAGGCTATAGGGATTCTGGATGCTGGCGACGCGCGGCAGGCCCTTCTCTCGCGACAGTCGCAGGTATTCGGACAGGCCCCAGGGCGTCTCGTTGGAGATGCCGGCAAAGCGCACCTTGCCCTGCTTCACCAGTTCGCCCAGCGCGTCCAGCGTCTCCTCCAGCGGCACGCCGCCGTCCTCGCCGTGGTGCTCGTAGCCAAGCTTGCCGAAGTAGTTGGTGGGACGCTGCGGCCAGTGGATCTGGTAGAGGTCGATGTAATCGGTGCCGAGACGCCGCAGGTTGTCCTCGCAGGCGCCGAGCACGGATTCGCGGTCCAGCTTCGTACCGCCGCGCAGGTAGGGGAACAGGCCGGGGCCCGTCACCTTGGTCGCCAGGATCAGCTCCTGGCGCTTGCCGGTCTTGCGCAGCCAGCTGCCGATGTATTCCTCCGTGCGGCCCTGGGTCTCGGGCTTGGGCGGCACCGGGTACATCTCGGCGGCGTCGAAGAAATTGATGCCCTGGGCCACGGCGTAGTCCATCTGCTCGTGGGCCTGGGCCTCGGTGTTCTGCTCACCCCAGGTCATGGTGCCCAGGCAGATTTCGGTCACTTCCAGGCCGGTGCGGCCGAGCGGATTCTTCTTCATGCGATGCCCTGTGGAGATGCTTGGGGAAAACGGCAGGCCGTTGCCCGCGCGCCGTGCTTCAGGCGGCGCTGCGCAGGGCCTCGGCACGGCGGCGTGCCAGTTGTTCGATGGCCGGGCGCAGTATCAGTTCCATCGCCTGTGCCTGCAGGGGGCCCGGCACCACCAGCGTCTGCTCATGGCTGCGGAAGGTACCGGGCAGCTCGCGCTTGAGGAACTCGAAGTCCGACTGGATGCGCGAGTTCTCGTTGAAGTGCACCACGAACAGCGTCTCCTCCGGCTGCGGAATCTCACGCACCACGAAGGGATTGCTGGTATCCACCAGCGGCACGCGCTGGAAGTTGATGTCGGTGCGCGAGAACTGCGGGGTGATGTAGTTCACGTAGTCGGGCAGGCGGCGCAGGATCGTGCCGGTCACCTCCTCCGGACGATAGCCACGCTCGGCGGTGTCGCGGCTGATCTTCTGAATCCACTCCAGGTTGATCACCGGCGTCACGCCGATCAGCAGGTCCATGCAGCCGGCGACATTGCAGTCCTCGCCGACGTAACCGCCGTGCAGCCCCTCGTAGAACAGCACGTCGGTATCCGCTGGCAGGCGTTCCCAGGGCGTGAAGGTGCCCGGCTGCTGGCCGGCCTCGGCTGCCTCGGCATCGGTATGCAGGTAGTGCCGCGTCCAGCCGGTGCCGCTGCCGGCGTACTCGCGCAGCGAGGATTCCAGGCGGTCCAGCAGGTTGGCGGCTGGGCCGAACAGCGAGAAGTTCTCGCCGCGGATGCGCGCGCGCTCCAGCGACTGCCGCACCTGGGCGCGGTCATAGGCGTGGAAGGCGTCACCCTCGATCAGCGCCGGGCGCAGGCCCAGCTGGTCGAAAATGCCCTCCATCACGCGCGTGGCCGTACTGGTGCCCGCACCGCTGGAGCCGGTGACGCCGATGATGGGGTGTTTCGCGGACATGCTGCCTCTTGAGCTTCAAACCGATACCGCCGCGTGTCCCGGGAGCATAGGGGAAAACACCGGAAGCTGGGAATCCGGGCTGGATTTATTACCCCTGGAGGCACCCTGGCGGACATCGCCGCCAGGGTTGCGCGCGCATGAGGCTCGACTCAGGTGCGCTCGAACGACAGGTCGAAGACCTCGTGCCCCAGCCGCTCACCGCGAGTCTCGAAGCGCGTCTTCAGGCGCGTGGCGGGCATCGGAACATAGCGGCCGTCGGCCGCCCGGTTGCGCAGCCCGGGGGCGGCGTTGAGCACCTCCAGCATGTGCTCGGCATACGGCGCCCAATCCGTGGCCAACTGCAGTTCGCCGCCCTGTTTCAGCTTCTGCACCAGCAATTGCGCGAACTCCGGCTGCACCAGGCGGCGCTTGTGGTGGCGCGTCTTGTGCCAGGGATCGGGGAACTGGATCACCACCTGGTCCAGGCTGGCGTTGGGAATGCCGTCGCGCAGCAACTCCACGGCGTCATGGCTGGCCACGCGCAGGTTCGTCAGCCCGGCAAGGGCCGCGCGGTTCAGCACGCGGCCGACGCCGGGCCGATGCACTTCCACGCCGATGAAGTTCCAGCCCGGCTCCGCGGCCGCACGCGCCAGCAGGTGGTCACCGGCGCCAAAGCCGATCTCGAACATCAACGGCGCATGGCGGCCGAAGACGGCAGCCAGGTCCAGCGGCTGGGCCGTGGGCTCGATACCGTAGCGCGGCCACTGCTCGGCCAGCGAGCGCTCCTGCCCATCCGTCATGCGGCCCTCACGGCGCACGAAGGAACGGATGCGGCGCAGGTGGAGGTTCTCTCCTTCCTGCGAGTCCTCGGGACCCGACATGTTCAGATGATGCCTTCCAGCGGCGAAGACGCGCTGGCATAGCGCCGGCGCGGCATGCGTCCGGCCAACCGCGCCTCGCGTCCGGCCTCGATGGCCTTGCGCATGGCCGAGGCCATCAGCACCGGGTTCTTCGCCTCGGCGATGGCGGTGTTCATCAGCACGCCGTCGCAGCCCAGCTCCATGGCGATGGCCGCGTCGGAAGCCGTGCCCACGCCGGCGTCGACGATGATCGGCACCTTGGCGTTCTCGATGATCGTCAGCAGGTTGTAGCGGTTCTGGATACCCAGACCCGAGCCGATCGGCGCGGCCAGCGGCATAACCGCAACGCAGCCGATCTCTTCCAGGCGCTTGCACAGGATGGGATCGTCGCTGGTATAGACCATGACATCGAAGCCCTCCTTCACCAGCGTCTCGGCCGCCTGCAGCGTGGCGACCACGTCCGGGTACAGGGTCTTCTGGTCACCCAGCACTTCCAGCTTCACCAGCTTGTGGCCATCCAGCAGCTCGCGCGCCAGGCGGCAGGTGCGCACGGCGTCGTCGGCGGTGTAGCAGCCGGCCGTGTTCGGCAGGATCGTGTAGCGGCTGGGCGGGACCACGTCGAGCAGGTTGGGCTCGCCCTTGTTCTGGCCGATATTGGTGCGCCGGATCGCCACCGTGATGATCTCGGCACCGCTGGCCTCGGTGGCCTCCCGGGTCTGTCCCAGGTCTTTGTACTTGCCGGAGCCCACCAGCAGGCGGGAACGGTAGCTTTTGCCCGCGATGATCAGCGGATCGGTCGGAATGGTCATGGGCAGGACGCGGCGGAAAAATTGGAGCGGGTGATGGGAACAGCACCCGGTCGCTAACTCGTTTATTACGAACGTTTTTTCCGATCCAGGCGTCACGGAATGGACTCGATTGTGGACTCAAGTCTTCGGCCTGGTCAACGCAGGCCGTTGCGGGTGATCCAGAGCAAGCCAAGCACATCCGTCAACAGCCAGAGCATCGGAATTCATTCCAAAGTTTATCGGTCTACCGGCACACCACGCCACAGGTCGCAACGGACAGGCGAGCTGCCGTCCTCATGGGACTGGCTCATCATCGACCGGCGCGGCCCCGTCTTGCACCCGATCGATGAACCGCTTCATGGGCTCGGAGGGTTCGCCCTGGCGGCGCAGCAGGTAGGTAGAGAGCATCGGTGGGGTGCCGGCCAGGGGACGAATGGAGATGTCCGGGCGCTGTAGCGTCTGCACTTGCGAGGCGATGGCGAAGCCGATGCCGTAGCCGGCGCCGACCAGGGTCAGCATCACGCCCAGGCTGGTCACTTCATCGACCAGCTTGAGCGGCGTGCCTGCGTCCTGCAGCAGCGCTTGAATCTGATGGCGGCAGCCCGATCCCGATTCGGGATGGCACAGAACCAGCGGGAACTTCAAGGCTTCGGCCAGCGGCACCTGGACGTGTGCCAGCAAGGGATGGCGTGCGGGCACGATCACCGACAGCGGATCGGTCCACACCGGCTCGGCGACGAGCCCATCATGCACCGCGTTCGACAACGCAAAGCCG
>JASBRP010000042.1 GCA_030149365.1 Solimonas sp. | reverse complement strand
GGGGCCTGGCGCAGGTCCAGGGTGATCATGTCCATCGACACGCGGCCGGCATAGGCCACCTGGCGCCCGCCCACCATCGCGGCGGTGCCGCTGCGGAAGGTTCGGTGGATGCCGTCGGCATAGCCCACGGCGGCCACGCCGATGCGCGTGCGCTCCGGGCAGGTCCAGCTCTGGGCGTAACCGATGGTCTCGCCCGCCTCGAAGTCGCGGACGGCGATCAGGCGGCTTTCCAGGCGCATGACGGGCTTCAGGCCCAGGTCAGCGCCGGTCTGTCCCGGCATCGGGGAGGCGCCGTAGATGATCAGCCCCGGGCGCACCCAGTCGGCGCGCGCCTCCGGCCAGCCGATGATGCCGGCGGAGTTGCCGATGGAACGCGGCCCCGCCACGCCCTGCAGCGCGTGGCTGAAGCGGGTGACCTGTTCGCGAGTGAACGGGTTCTCGGGCTCGTCGGCACTGGCCAGGTGGGTGATCCAGCCATGGAAGCTCCAGCCCGGATGGGCCTTCAGGACCTCCAGCAACCGCGATACATCCTCCAGCGGGAAGCCCAGGCGGTGCATGCCGCTGTCCAGCTTGAACCAGACGCCGACCTGCGCCTCGGGACCCAGCCGGTGCAGCATGTCGACCTGCCAGTGATCGTGCACCACCACCTGCAGGCGCTCGTAGACTGCCTGGGCGGCCTCTTCCTCGGAGATCACGCCCTCGAGCAGGGCGATCGGGCAATGGATGTGGGCGCGGCGCAGTTCCACCGCTTCTTCCAGGCAGGCCACCGCCAGGGCGTCCACGCCGGCCGCCTCCAGGGCACGCGCCACCGGGATCGCACCATGGCCGTAGCCGTTGGCCTTGACCGCCGCCATCACGCGCGATCGCGGCGCCAGATGCCGCACCACGCCCAGGTTGTGCTGGAGCGCGGCGAGGTCGATGGTGGCGGTGACGCGCGGGATCATGCCGCCAGCTCGCAGAGCGGGAGCGCCGCCATCAGTACTGGGCGAACGACGAGTCCGCCAGATCGCGGAACTTGGTGTACTTGCCGTCGAACTGGACCTTCACGGTGCCGGTGGGGCCGCTACGCTGCTTGGCGATGATCAGCTCGGCCTGGCCCTTGTCCGCGGAGGTTTCCGGGTAGTAGTAGTCGTCGCGGTAGACGAAGACCACGACGTCGGCGTCCTGCTCGATACCGCCAGACTCGCGCAGGTCGGCCATGCGCGGGCGCTTGTTGTCGCGCTGCTCGACGCCGCGGTTGAGCTGCGACAGCGCGATCACCGGCACGCTGAGCTCCTTGCCCAGGGCCTTCAGGCTACGCGAGATCTCGGCGACCTCGTTGGCACGGTTGTCCGAGCCGGGAACCTGCATCAGCTGGATATAGTCCACCACGATCAGGCTGAGGCCATGACGGGCGGCGATGCGGCGCGCACGCGCGCGCAGTTCCAGCGGAGAGAGTCCACCGGTTTCGTCGATGAACAGCGGCGCTTCGCGCATCAGGCCCATGGCCGAGGCCAGGCGGTCCCATTCGCTGTCGTCCATGCGCGCGTTTCGCAGGTTCTGCTGGTCGATGCCACCGAAGGAGGAAATCACGCGGAACACCAGCTGTTCCGCTGCCATTTCCATGCTGAACACCGCCACCGGCATGTGGCTCTCGATGGCGACGTGCTCGGCGATGTTCATCGCGAACGAGGTCTTGCCCATGCCCGGACGGCCGGCCACGATCACCAGATCGCCCGGGTGCAGGCCGTTGGTCTTGTTGTCGAAATCGCGGAAGCCGGTCTGCAGGCCCTTGCGTCCGCCTTCCTTGTCCTTGGCTTCTTCCAGGGACTTGGAGATGTGGTCCAGCAGCGGCGGCATGCTGTGGTACTGCACCTTGCCCTTGGCGTCGCCCTGGCGCAGCGCGAAGACCTTCTGTTCGGCTTCCTCCAGCAGGGCGCTGGCATTGCGGCCCTCGGGGCGGAATCCGATGTCGGCGATGCCCTGGCCGGTGGAGATCAACTGCCGCAGCACCGAGCGCTCACGCACGATCTCGGCATAGGCCACGGTGTTGGCAGCGCTGGGCGTGTCGTTGGCCAGGGTACCGACGTAGGCGATGCCGCCGGCCTCCTCGAGCTTGGTGATGTAGCGCAGGTGCTCGGTGACCGTCAGGAAGTCACAGGGCTTGTGCGAGCTGAGCAGGTCGCGCATGGCCGCGAAGATCAGCTGGTGCGCGTGGAGGTAGAAATCCCCTTCCTTGAGCAGGTCCAGCACTTCGAAGCCGGCGCCGTTGTCCAGCATCATGCCGCCCAGGACGGACATCTCGGCGTCGATGGAATGCGGGGGATGCTTGGGCGGGTTTTGCATGGGTCGGATTGTAGAGGAATGGGCGGGCCGCAGAAGGGGCGCGATTCATCCGGGAAGCCCCAAATGAAACGGCCCGCCGAGGCGGGCCGTCTGGTGACGCGGGACCTGCCGGCGCCTTAGGCGACCGTCGGGGCCTTGCTGTCGACCACTACCACGGTCAGCTCACCTTCAACTTCAGTGTGCAGGCGCACGCTGACGGTGTAGGTGCCAAGCTGGCGGATCGGACCCGAGGTCATGTCGATCTCGCTCTTCTTGATGTCGATGCCCTGGGCAGCGGCGGCATCCACGATCTCGGACGGACCGACCGAGCCGTACAGCTTGCCTTCTTCGGCGGCCAGCACCTTGAGGGTGACGGTCTTGCCGTTGATCTTGCCGGCGCGCATGTTGGCGGCGGAGATCGAGTCGTTGGCCTTCTTCAGCAGCTCAGCCTTGCGGGCCTCGAACACGGTGCGGTTGGCCTCAGTGGCTGGCAGCGCCTTGCCCAGCGGCAGCAGGTAGTTGCGGCCGAAACCGGCCTTCACCTTGACGGTTTCGCCCAGATCGCCGAGCTTCTTGATCTTCTCGAGCAGAATGACTTCCATGATTGCTGCTCCTTAGCCGTGGCTGTCGCTGTACGGCAGCAGCGCCAGGAAACGGGCGCGCTTGATGGCCGTGGCCAGCTCACGCTGGTAGCGCGACTTGGTGCCGGTGATGCGAGCCGGCACGATCTTGCCGTTCTCGCCGATGTACTGCTTGAGCGTGGAGAGGTCCTTGTAGTCGATCGCCGGGGCGTTCTGACCGCTGAACTTGCAGGACTTCTTGCGACGGAAAAACTGTGCCATGACTTAGGCTCCTTCAACAGCGGTTTCGGCCTGGGCGTCGTCGCCCTCGCCTTCCGCATCCTGGTGACGGGCGCGGAACTCGCCCGGCTTCTTCTCTTCATCCTGAACCTTGAAGAGCGGCGACTGGTCGATCACGGCAGCTTCGGTCTTGACGACCAGCTTGCGGATCACGGCGTCGTTGAAGCGGAACGCATTTTCCAGCTCGGCCAGGGCGGCATCGTCGCATTCCACGTTCATCAGAACGTAGTGGGCCTTGTGGGCCTTGGCGATCGGATAAGCCAGCTGGCGACGGCCCCAGTCTTCCAAGCGGTGAACCTTGCCGCCGGTCGCGGTGACCATGCCCTTGTAACGCTCGATCATGGCCGGAACCTGTTCACTCTGGTCCGGATGCACCATGACCACAACTTCGTAGTGACGCATCGATAACTCCTTGTGGACACAGGATTTTCACCCTGCGGCCCCCGACCAGGGAATGGTCGTGGAGCAAGTGGTTGAAACAAAAAACCTTCACCCCGGCGGGATGAAGGGGCGCGAATTCTAAGGGAATCAGCAGTTTGTTGCAATCCGGGGCTGCCAGTGCCGCCAGCCTCTCAGGCCGTCTTCTCCGCCATGTACCGGCGCCATCCGCCCAAGTGGGTGATGTCCTGGGCGCCTGCCTCCCCGGCCGGCTCGCAGATGAAGCCGCTGACCCAGCGGCCGTCGGCCAGCTCCAGCTTGCCGATGCCCAGCGGTGCCGGGATGCCGGCCACGAAGCTGCCGAACTCGGCCTCGGGCACCGACCAGACCTCCACCTCGATGACAGCTCCGCGCTCCGCGTCGCGGATCATGCCCGGCCGGAACGGGGGACCGCCCGCCAGGGCGATCAGACGGTAGCATGACGCGCTGTGGGTGGCGGCCACGCGAAAGGCGCCGCGGCTGATGAGCTGGTGGTTCAGCGGCATGCCCGACAGATGGGCCCCGCAGACCGCCACCTCGATGCGCCCCGGTGGCGTGGGCGGCGGCGCCGGTGTCCAGCGGCTGGCGCCGCGGCCGCCGGGTTGCGGGTCCGCCGCCATCCAGCGCTGCGCCAGCGCCAGCAGGTAGTCGTCGGACCAGGCGGGGCCGAACAGGGTGATGCCGAATGGCCGGCCGGCCGGGGTCATGCCGGCGGGCGCTGCCACCGCGGCGTAGTCCAGCAGGTTCATGAAATTGGTGTAGGTACCCAGGCGGCTGTTGAGCAGCAGAGGCTCGGCCTCCAGTTCGGCGATGCGGTAGTGGGTCGGCGCGGTAGGCGCCAGCACCGCATCCACCTGTGCCAGCTGCGTATCTGCCGCCTGCTTCAGGGCCTGCAGCCGGTAGAAGGACTCGAAGGTCTGCTCCGCGCCGATCCCAGCCCCGCCCTCCAGGATGCGGCGCAGCACCGGCAACATCGCCTGCGGCGCCACGTCGCGCGTCGCATGACGGCGCTCGGCCACCCAGGGGCCTTCGTACAGCAGCCGGGCCGCCTCGCGGAAGGGCGCAAAATCCAGCGGCACCAGCTCCGCGCCCGCGGCCCGCCAGCGCTCCACCGCCTGATCGAAGAGCGTGGCATAAGCGGTGTCGCCGAAGAACTCGAGTTGATCCGCTTGCGGCATACCCAGCCGCAGGCCTTCCAGCCGCCCGCTCACCGGCCGCCCGCGGCGGCTCCAGGGGTCTGCGGCGTCCAGGCCGTCCATGATCGCGCCGATGCGCCGCGCGTCCTCGGGATTCAGCGCGAACAGCGAGGGGCAGTCCAGGCTGCGGCAGGCCGGTACCACGCCGGCGGTGGACCAGCGACCGCGCGTGGGCTTGATGCCCAGCAGGTTGTTGAAAGCGGCAGGCACTCGTCCGGAGCCGGCGGTGTCGGTGCCCAGCGAAAAGCTCACCTCGCCCAGGGCCAGGGCAACGGCCGAGCCGGCACTGGAGCCGCCGCTGATGTAGTCCGGGTCAAAGGCGTTGCGCACCGCGCCCCAGGGCGAGCGCGTGCCCACCAGGCCGGTGGCGAACTGGTCGAGATTGGACTTGCCCAGCGGGATCGCGCCAGCGTCGACCAGGCGTTGCACGACGGTGGCGCTGCGTGCGGGCGTATACGCGAAGTCCGGGCAGGCGGCCGTGGTCGGCACGCCGGCGAGATCGATGTTGTCCTTGATCGCGAATGGGATGCCGTAGAGCGGCAGCGTGTCCGGCCCCTGCCCTTCGAGGCGGGCCAGGTAGGGGGCCAGTTGCGCCTCGTCCAGCAGCGCGATCCAGGCTCGGTGATCCGCGTGCGCGGCGATGAGCGCACGCAGTTCGGCGAGCAGTTCCACAGGCTTGAGCCCCGCGCGGTAATCGCGCTGCAGGGCGGCAATGGCCAGGTCCCTCATACGGTTTCCTCCAGTACCAACAGGCTCTGCCCCGGCGTGACGCCCTGCCCGGGCGCGCACAGCACGCGGCGCACGGTGCCGCTGACGCGGGTCACCACCGAGATTTCCATCTTCATCGATTCCACCAGCGCGACCGTGTCGCCCGCGCTGACCTTCTGGCCAGGCTGCACGGCGATCTGCCAGACACTGCCCGGCACCGGGCTCTGCACGGCGCGCTCGCCCTCGGCCAGCCTGTCCTCCACCGGCGGCGGCGCCTCCGCCTCGGTGCCGACCACGTCCTGCCCGGCCGCCGCCCAGCGCTGGCGCTCCTCCTCGAAGGCCTGCTGCTGGCGCGACTTGAACGCGGCGATGCTGTCGCGGTTCTGCTCGAGGAATTCGCGGTAGTCGCGCAGGCGGAAGGTCTGTTCCTCGATGCGCAACGGGTAGCGGCCGCGCGGGAAGTCCTCGCGGATGCGCAGCAGTTCCTCGGCGGAGACCTCGTAGAAGCGCAACTGATCGAAGAAGCGCAGCAGCCAGGGCTTGCCCTCGCCGAACGCGGCGGTCTGCTTCCAGGTGTTCCACATCTGCAGCGTGCGGCCCACGAACTGGTAGCCGCCCGGCCCCTCCATGCCGTAGACGCAAAGATAGGCGCCGCCGATGCCAACGGCGTTCTCCGGGGTCCAGGTGCGCGCCGGGTTGTACTTGGTGGTGACCAGGCGATGCCGTGGGTCCAGGGGCGTCGCCACCGGCGCGCCCAGGTAGACGTCACCCAGGCCCATCACCAGGTAGCTGGCGGAGAAGAAGATGCGCTTGACCTCGCCCAGGTCTTCCAGCCCGTTGATGCGGCGGATGAACTCCAGGTTGCTTGGGCACCAGGGGGCATCGCGCCGTACCGACTGCATGTACTTCTCGATGGCCAGGCGGCAGGCGGCATCGTCCCAGGAGATCGGCAGGTGGACGATGCGCGTGGGCACCTCCATGTCCTCGATCGCCGGCAACTGGCGCTCGGTCTCGCGCAGCAGCGCCAGCAGGCGGGCCTGCGGCAGCCGCAGATTGTCGTAATGCAACTGCAGCGAGCGGATGCCCGGCGTCAGCTCCAGCAGTCCGTCGATGTGCTGATCCTGCAGGCGGCACATCAGCGCATGCACGCGGAAGCGCAGGTTCAGGTCCAGTTCCTGGGGTCCGTACTCCAGCAGCAGGTTATCGTCGCCGGATGGGCGCACCACCAGGGGCAACGGGCCGTCCTCCCAGCGGGCCAGCACCGCGCTGTCCGGCATACCGATGGCCGGCGACTCCACCGGCACGGCCTCGAAGCGGTCCACCAGCGTGATCTGTGCACGCTCCAGGGCCTCGGCGGTTTCCATGCTCACCGGCACGAAACGCAGCTTGTCGCCCGGACGCAGCTGGCCCAGTTGCCAGAGATCGGCCTTGACGATGGTCACCGGGCAGACGAAGCCGCCGAGGCTGGGGCCGTCCGGCCCCAGGATCACCGGCATGTCGCCGGTGAAATCCACCGCGCCCACGGCGTAGGCGTTGTCGTGGATGTTGGAGGGATGCAGGCCAGCCTCGCCGCCATCGCGGCGCGCCCACTTCGGCTTGGGTCCAATCAGCCGCGTGCCGGTGCGGCTGGAGTTGTAGTGCACTTCCCAGCTCGCGGCGAAGAACTCGGCGATGTCCTCCGGCGTGAAGAAGTCCGGCGCGCCGTGCGGGCCGTAGATCACGCGGAACCGCCAGTCGTGGCCATAGGCCGGCTGCAGTGCTGCGGGCAGCGCCTGGCCGTCCGCCTGCGCGCTGCCAACGTGCAGCACGTCACCCGGCAACAGCGCACGGCCGCCATGGCCGCCGAAGCGGCCCAGCGTGAAGGTGCTGGCGCTGCCGAGATAGGCCGGCACGTCGAAGCCGCCAGCCACGCAGAGATAGCCGCGCGCACCGCCACCGCGCAGGGCGCCGAAGGCCAGCGTCGCCCCCGCCGGCACGGTGACGGCCTGCCACGACGGCGCGGGCTGCCCATCCAGCGTCGCGCCCATGTCCGCGCCGGCGATGCAGACTGTGGCCGCCGCGCGGAAGCGCAGCACCGCGCCGGTCAGCGCCATCTCCAGCGCCGCAGTGCCCGGCGCGTTGCCGAGCACGCGGTTGCCCAGGCGCAGGGCCAGGCTGTCGTAAGGACCGGAGGGCGGCACGCCCACGTCCCAGTAGCCCGTGCGCCCCGGGTAGTCCTGCACCGTGGTCTGCGTGCCGGCCTCCAGCACCTCGATGCCGGCAGCGTGGTACTGGAAGCCGCCCAGGGTGGCGGTGGTGGCGCGGCCCGCGACGAAGGACGGTTCGTCCAGAACCTGGCGCAGGTAGGCCAGGTTGGTTTCGATGCCACCGATGCGGCTCGATCCCAACGCGGCGCAGAGCCTGCCGCGCGCGGCCTCGCGATCCGCGCCATGGGCGATCAGCTTGGCCAGCATGGGATCGTAGTACGGCGGCACCTCCACGCCCGGCTCGATCCAGCGATCGCAGCGCAGGCCCTCGCCGAACTCCACGGCGGTGAGCCTGCCGGCCACCGGCTGGAAGTTGCGCGCGGGATCTTCCGCATACAGGCGCACCTGGATGGCGTGGCCGCGCGGCTGGTAGCGGAAGTCCTTCAGGAACGCCGACTCGCCGGCCGCCACCCGGATCATCCACTCCACCAGGTCCACGCCGGTGGTTTCCTCGGTGACGCCGTGCTCCACCTGCAGGCGGGTGTTCACCTCCAGGAAGTAGAAGCGCTGGGCTTCGTCGTCGTAGATGTACTCCACGGTGCCGGCGGAACGGTAGTTCACCGCCCGGCCCAGCTTCTCCGCGGTGGCCCAGAGCGCTTCGCGCACGGCCTGCGGCAGGTTCGGGGCCGGGGTCTCTTCCACCACCTTCTGGTTGCGGCGCTGCAGCGAGCAGTCACGCTCGCCCACCGATACCACCTGCCCCTGCCCGTCGCCGAACAGCTGCACCTCGATATGCCGGGCACGCTCGACGAATTTCTCCAGGAACAGGCCGTCGTTGCGGAAGTTGTTGCGCGACAGCCGCTGCACCGAATCGTAGGCCGCGCTCAATTCGCTGGCACTGCGACAGCGCTGCATGCCGATGCCGCCGCCGCCCGCTGTGCTTTTCAGCATTACCGGGTAGCCGATGGCCTCGGCCTTCTCCAGGGCCTCGTCGAGATCGCGCAGCAGGCCGGAGCCCGGCAACAGCGGCACGCCATTGTCCTGCGCCAGCTGGCGTGCGGTGTGCTTGAGGCCGAAGGCCGAAATCTGCCCGGGCGTGGGCCCGATGAAGGCCAGCCCCGCCTGCTCGCAGGCCGCGGCGAACTCCAGGTTCTCGCTGAGGAAGCCGTAGCCGGGATGGATCGCCTCCGCACCGCTCTGCAGCGCTGCGGCGATGATCTTGTCGATGCTGAGATAGCTTTCCGCGGCCAAGGCCTCGCCGACGCAGATGGCCTCGTCGGCCGTCTGCACGTGCAGCGAGCCGGCGTCGGCGCGGGTGTAAACGGCCACCGAGGCGATTCCCATGCGGCGCAGCGTGCGCTGGATGCGGCAGGAAATCGCTCCGCGGTTGGCGATCAGGACCTTCTTGAACATCTTGGGCTCGTTTGCGGGCCGTCCCGCGAGGGTCTACACCGCCGGGCCGTCCCGGGGAGGTTCTTATCTCCTCTCTCCCGCTTGCGGGAGAGAGGCCGGGAGAGAGGGTTCTGTAAAACTTTCAGGAGTTACAGAAGCCCTCTCTTGGCAACTGCTCCATGCGTTGCCCTACCTCGGGCATCCATGCCCTCGCCCTACCCCCTCTCCCGCAAGCGGGAGAGGGGAACTCTTGCTAGCCCCAGATCAGGACCTCGATCGGCGTGGGGTTGTAGGCGTTGCAGGGGTTGTTCAATTGCGGGCAGTTGGAGATCAGCGCCACCACATCCATCTCCGCACGCAACTCCACGTACTTGCCCGGCGCAGAGATGCCGTCGGCGAACATCAGCCCGCCCTCCGGCGTCACCGGCACATTCATGAAGAAATTGATGTTGTGCGTGATGTCGCGCTTGGTCAGGCCGTAGTGCTCGTGCTCCGCGACCGCCAGCAGGTAGGAGTCGCGGCAGGCATGCATGCACTTCTTCTCCAGCGAGTAGCGCACCGTGTTGCTCTCGGTGGCGCAGGCACCGCCCAGCGTGTCGTGTCGGCCGCAGGTATCGGCCACGATCTGGAGCAGAACCTGGCCGCCGGTGGAGAACAGGCGCGTGCCGCTCGTGAGATATACGTTGCCCTGCTCGCGGATGGTATCCACGGCGCTGTAGCGCTCGGTGGGATCGGCCGCACTGTAGAACAGGGTGTCAGCCGCCTGGTTGCCCTCCAGGTCCAGGATGCGCAGGACCTGGCCCTTGCGCAGCGTGTGCATCCAGTAGTCGCCCGCCTCGACCACGCGACGGTAGCCAGCCTGTTCCGGCTGCAGCTTGCTTTCGACGATCACCGGACACCTCCCAGAGAGAGCTGGTACAGGCGGTTGTTGGCGAAGCCGCGCTGGTTCTCCGGACGCGAATCGCGGCAGACGTCGCGATCAGACAGCGGCGGCGCCTCGCGGATCTCGTAGCGCACCGGCCTCGCCGGGTACTCCTGCGCGGGATCCAGCGGATGCGGCGCGGCCGTCATCACCACCAGGGTGTCCATCTCGAAGCGCAGGTCCACGTGGCTGCCGGCCTTTGAAGCGCCCTCGACATAGCGCAGCGCGCCGGACTCGTCGGCCACCACCTTGCTGAACAGGTTGAGGTTGGCGGCGAGGTCCTTGCGGCCCAGGCCATGCTTGGCCAGCTCCACCAGCAAGCCATCGAGTCCGTTGCGTCGCATGCCGTTGCGCGCCGCCTGGTAGTTCAGCTTGCCCCAGCGACGCTCCACCAACTCGCGGCTGGCAACCCCGCAGACCGCGTCATGCCAGCCCGCCGTGTCCTCCACGATCGAGCAGAACACGCGCCCCATATCGGAGTAGATGCAGTGCCCCTGGCCCAGCCGGAAGGTGTGCTGGCACTTGAGCGTGTCCGGCACATTGATGCGCTCCAGCAGTGCGTAGGGGTTGTAGAGCAGCATGCCGAGATTGGCACCGCCCTCGACGTCGACCAGCCGCAGCAACTGGCCGCCTCGTATCTGCAGGGACCAATGGCAGCCCCCCGGCAATACATCCTGGTAAAGGATCTTGTTCATTGCTGATCGTTGAAGCGTGAGGTTTCGGTGACGGCGCCCTGGATTTCTTCCAGCAGTGCCGGCTCCTGGCGATCAATGGCCAGGTCGTAGGTGATGGTGGCGCCGTAGCGGTTGGGCGCCTGTGCATCCAGGCGCGGCTTGTCGAACACCAGCAGGCGCGTGCCGAGCTTGAAGCCCTCCTTCAGGTCGTGGGTGATCATGAAGATGGTCAGGCCCGACTCCTTCCAGAGCCGCAGCACCAGCGCATGCATGTCGGCGCGGATGCCGGGGTCCAGCGCGCCGAAGGGTTCGTCCAGCAACAGGATGCGCGGCTTCTTGATCAGCGCCTGGGCGATGGCCAGGCGCTGCTGCATGCCGCCCGACAGCTCCGAGGGATAACGCTCCAGGGCCTGGCTGAGGCCGACCTGGGCCAGCATCGCCGCCGCCTCGTCGCGCGCCTTGCGGCGCGCGCCGCCGAACAGGCGGCCCAGCAACGGGCTGCGCGTCACCTCCAGGCCGAAGGTCACGTTGTCCAGCACGCTCATGTGCGGGAACACCGAGTAGCGCTGGAACACGATGCCGCGGTCCGGGCCCGGTTCCGCCGGCATCGGCTTGCCGTCGAGCAGCAGGCTGCCGCGCGTCGGCCCCTCCTCGCCCAGCAGCATGCGCAGGAAGGTGGTCTTGCCGCAGCCCGAGGTGCCGACGATGGTGCAGAACTCGCCCTCCTTCACGCTGAGGTTGAGCTTCTCCAGCACGATGCTGCTGCCGTATTCCTTCCAGACCTGCTTCACTTCGAGCAAGGCGGCCATTACGCGCGCTCCTTGCCCTGGTGGAACCAGGGGAAGGCCCAGCGCGAGACGCCGCGCAGGGCCATATCCATCAGGAAAGCCAGCAGCGTGATCCAGACCACGTAGGGCAGGATCGTGTCCATGGCCAGGTAGCGCCGCACCAGGAAGATGCGATAGCCCAGCCCGCTCTCGGCGGCGATGGCCTCGGCAGCGATCAGGAACAGGAAGGCCGGCCCCAGGTTCAGGCGCAGCGAGTCGATCAGCCGCGGCAGGGTCTGCGGCATCACCACGCGCCACAGGATCTGGCCGCTGTGCGCCCCCAGGGTCTGCGCCTTCACCAGTTGCTCCGAGGGCAGCTCCATCACCCGCTGCTGAAGGTCACGCATCATGCAGGGCGCAATGCCCAGCACCACCAGCACGACCTTGGACAGCTCACCCAGCCCGAACACGATGAACAGGATCGGCAGGATCGCCATCGGGGGCACCATCGACAGCACGCGCACGAATGGTGCGAGCGCTGCACGAACATAGGGCACCATCCCCGTGGCCAGGCCCGTGACCAGGGCCAGCAGCGAGGCCACGGCCAGGCCGATGCCGAGACGCTGCAGGCTGGCCGCGGTATCCGCCCAGAGCTGCAGCTCGCCGGTGCGCCGGTTGGGCTCCAGCGCCACGCGTTCCACCGCGGCGGCGAGGCTGGACAGGGCCGGCAGCAGCTTGTCCTCCGGGTTCGCCTCCAGGCGGACCTGCGAACCCCAGGCATAGGCCAGCAGCAGCAGCAGGAACGGCAGCAGGCCGAGAACCGCCGCCGCCCCCTGCCCCGGCAAGCGGTTGATGATGCGCTTCTTCATGGAAGTCCCCGTCGGGGAGGCCGACTCAGAGCTTGCCGTCGGCCGCCAGCTTCATGTACTGGTCCGTGAAGCGCAGCTTGACCTTGGCCTTGTCGCCGCTGGTCTTGCCGCCCGGATAGGCGATGCCGATGAAGTTCTCGCTGGAAGCGCCCTCGCCCAGCAGGCCGTGATCGAAGGAGAACTTGGCGACCTTCTGCATCGTTGCCGGCAGCTGCGCGCTGGTGGTGAATGCCACGGCGTCGGCGGGCTTGTAGAACATCTTGGTGGAGGCCAACTGCGCGTCGAAGCCCACGAGATCGGTGCCGGAAGCCGTGGCCATGGCGCTACGTGCGGCCTTGCCGGCGGCGTCGCTCTTCGACATCAGTGTCATCGTCTCGTACCAGGCACCGGCCAGGGCCTTGCCCAGCGCCGGGTTCTTCTCGAGCTTGGCGGTGTTGACCACCATCAGGTCGATGATCTCGCCCGGGATCTTGCTGGAGTCGAACACCAGCGAGGTCTTGGGCATGGCGCGGACCTCGGACAGCAGCGGGTTCCAGGTGACGGCGGCAGTGACGCCAGGGGTGGCGTAGGCGGC
>JASBRP010000067.1 GCA_030149365.1 Solimonas sp. | reverse complement strand
GTAAGGCACGTACGTGCCGCCGAACTTGTCCGAAGACACCTTCGTCAGAGCGGCCGTCGTCGTGGTCTTGCCGTGGTCAACGTGACCGATCGTGCCCACGTTCACGTGCGGCTTCTTACGCTCGAATTTTTCCTTTGCCATCGAAGTCTCCGGGATTACCGTGTTTTGAGTGAAACTAGCCTGATCGTGGTCCCGTCTGACGGGTTTCCATCTGCGCCAAAACCCGCCATAGCCTCTCGGCCGGCGGGGAAAAAGCTTTAGGGACCCGCATTGCGAATCCCTGGAATTTGGTGCCCACGAAAGGAATCGAACCTTCGACCTCACCCTTACCAAGGGTGTGCTCTACCGACTGAGCTACGTGGGCAAATCTTGCATCTACAGCGACCGCGGTGCTGGAGCGGGAGACGGGAATCGAACCCGCGCTATCGGCTTGGAAGGCCGAAGTTCTACCATTGAACTACTCCCGCCAGGCAGACCCGCACCGCTAAATCTGGTGGAGAGAGGTGGATTCGAACCACCGTAGGCGTAAGCCAGCAGATTTACAGTCTGCCCTCGTTGGCCGCTTGAGTATCTCTCCGCCGTTCTTCCGGGGCTTGCACCCTTGAAGAGCCGCGTATTCTCTTCGCGGTGCTGCGGCGCGTCAATAGAAATTTGTGTGACAACAGCAAAATAGTTGCCATCCATGGCGAGACCCCTGCTCGCCCATCCAACCCCGGCCCGGCCATCCTTGGCCGGGCGTTCGGCGGGGCGAATGTCCAGTGGACATTCGCCTGATCCGCCTCACCCGCGGGGTTTGGCCCGCCGCGTCGGGGCCGCTTCCAGGGGGTCGTCGGGCCAGGGATGGCGCGGATAACGGCCCTTCATGTCCTTTTTGACGTCGGCATAGCTGCCGGCCCAGAAACCGGCCAGGTCCGGGGTGATCGCCACTGGGCGCTGGCCCGGCGACAGCAGCTCCAGCACCACGCTGGTGCGGCCGTCGTTGATCGTGGGAGTCCGGGCGCAGCCGAACATCTCCTGCAGGCGCACCGACAGCAGGGGCTTCTCCGGCGGGCGGTATTCCAGGCGGATCCGCGAGCCGGTGGGCACCTCCAGGTGGGTGGGCGCCAGCCGCGCCAGCTTCTGCTGCGCGGCGTAGTCCAGGCTGGCATTGAGGATTTCGCCCAGGTCCAGCCGCGCCAGGTGGTCGCGTCGGGTCACGCCGTCCAGATACGGCGCCAGCCAGTCTTCCAGGGTCGCCAGCAGGCCCTCGTCGGAAACGTCTGGCCAGTCCTCCTCCGGCCGCCACTGGCGCAGCGACAGCACCCGCGCCTGCCACAGGCGGGCGGCCTCGTTCCAGGGCAGGGCCTGCAGGCCCAGGGCGCGGATGCCCTCGATCATGGCCGCCCGGATCGGCTCGGCCGCCCCGGCACCTCGCAGCATGCGTCGCTCCAGCACGATGGCACCCAGGCGCTTCTGGGTCTCGGAGATCACCGCAGCGGTCTGGGCGTCCCAGCGGCAGTCCTGGACCTCGACGATACGCTCGGCCTGGTCGCGCAGCAGGTCTTCTTCCCTCAGGGCCGCCGCCAGGCGGATTTTCCGGGGCGGGCCCGGATCCCAGTGGGCGATCGCCAGCCACTCCGAGGCGGCCAGGGGGTCGCGCTCGCCGATACGGGCCTCGCCGCCGTCTTCGCAGAGGTAGACGCCATGCTGGCTGCCGCGGCGGCGCGCGATGCGCTCCGGATAAGCCCAGCTGACCAGCCGGGCGATGTCGCGGTCGTCGGCCTGGGCCTGCTCGGGGGCATCGATCTGCCGCGCCATCTGCCGCGCGGAGTCGCGCACGCGGCGCAGGGCGGTGGGGTCGGCGGCGCGGCCCTGCAGGTAGGCCTGCACGCTGGCGGCCAGGTCCCCTGCCCCGCCGTCACGCTCTTCCAGGGCCGCCGCGGTCCAAGCCGCCAGGGCGCCGAGGCCGCGGGCCTTGGCCACCATCAGCAACTGCGCCCGGCGCGGCGCGGCCGGCAGGCGCGACAGCCCGCGGCCGTGGACGGTGATGCGGCCCTGGGCGTCCACCGCGCCTAGCTCGCGCAGCAGGTCGCGGGCATAGGTCCAGCTGGCCGGGGCCGGCGGATCGAGAAAGGACAGCTGCGAGGGATCGGCGGCGCCCCAGGACGCCAGCTCCAGGGCGAAGCGCGACAGGTCGGCGGCGAGGATTTCCGGCGTGTCGTGCGCCGCCAGCGAAGCCTGCTGGTCACGGCTCCACAGGCGGTAGCAGCTGCCGGGACCGAGGCGGCCGGCGCGGCCGGCACGCTGGTCTGCCGAGGCGCGCGAGACGCGCTGGGTCTCCAGGCGGTTGGCGCCGGCACCGAGGTCGAAGCGAGCCACGCGCACCAGGCCGCCGTCCACCACGGTGGCCACGCCCTCCACGGTAAGGCTGGTCTGAGCGATGTTGGTGGCCAGGATGATCTTGCGACGGCCGTCCCGGTCGGGCTGCAGCGCCGCGTCCTGCTCGGCGGAGGACAGCTCGCCATACAAAGGATAGATGGCGGCCTGGGTCCGCGCCTCCAGCCGTCGCTGCGCGCCGCGGATTTCGCGCGCGCCGGGCAGGAAGGCCAGCACGTCGCCGGCGGTCTCGGCCAGCGCGGTCAGCACGCCCTGCGCCACCGCCTCGCCGTGGTCGGCATCGGCACGCTGCGGCAGGTAGCGGACGTCCACCGGGTAGAGCTGGCCGCCGCTCTGCACCACCGGGGCCTCGTCCAGCAGGCGCGCCACGCGCTGGGTGTCCAGCGTGGCGGACATCACCAGCAGGCGCAGCTCGGGGTTGAGGTTGGCGCGCACGTCCAGGCTCAGGGCCAGCGCCAGGTCGGCGTCCAGGCTGCGCTCGTGGAACTCGTCGAAGATCAGCAGGCCCACGCCGGGCAGCTCCGGGTCGGCCTGCAGGCGGCGCGCCAGCAGGCCCTCGGTCACCACCTCGATGCGCGTGGCGGCGGAGACCTTGCGCTCGAAGCGGATCTGGTAGCCCACGGTCTGGCCCACCGGCTCGCCCAGTAGCTGCGCCATACGCGCCGCGGCGGCGCGCGCCGCCACGCGCCGCGGCTCCAGCATGACGATGCGCTGCCCGCGCAGCCAGGGCTCGTCCAGCAGCTCCAGCGGCACCAGGGTGGTCTTGCCGGAGCCGGGCGGCGCCGCCAGCACGGCACGGCCGCCGTCGGCCAGGGCGGTGCGCAGAGCCGGCAAGGCCTCGCGGACGGGCAGCTCGGGCAGCGCGCGCTTCATGCCAGGGTCCGCAGGTAGTCGGCGCGGCGCTGCAGTTTTTGCACCCAGTTGGGGTTCAGTCCCGGCGTGGCAGCGAGGCGCAACAGGGCCTCGGGCGCGGGCCGGTGCTCGGCCTGGGTGTCCCAGAACTCGCGCAGGGAAATGGCGTCGGCGTTGCGCTCCAGCAGCTGCAGGCTATCGCCCGCCTGGGCCTGGCCCGGCTGCAACACGCGGTAGTACCAGCCGGCGATGCCCTGCTGCGCGATCCAGATGGCGATGCCCTCGTGCCCATGACGGGTATCGATCTTCCAGCAGGGGCTGCGCGGCTGCGACAGCTGCAGGCGCACCGAGCCGAAGGCGAAGACGTCGCCGATGCAGACGCCGGCCTCGTCGGCGCCCTCGGTGGACAGGTTCTCGCCCAGCCCGCCGGGCACGAAGCCGGCCGCCTGCTCGGGGAACTGCGCCGCCAGCCGGCGGTGGTTCTCCAACGGGAAATGATGCACGGCCTTCTCGGGGCCACCGTGCACGCGGCGGTCGGCCTGGGCGTCGATCCGCAGCCCCTCCGGGCCGATCTCCACCGGGCCGGTGACGGGCTCCTTGAAGATGCCGGTGGGCCGGCCGTCGTCCGGCATGGGGCGCACCGAGCCGGCAAAAACTTGGGGGACGAGAAGCTGCATCTGCGCATTTTCGCGGATTCGGCGAAAATTGGGCATGAAATTTTCCGGTATCCCCCTGTGAGCGAGATCGAACTCCACCGCAAGCTGCTGGGCGACGCGCCACGCAACGCCGCCTTCCAGGCGGCGCTAAAGCAGCTGATCGTGCCGGGCAAGACCACCGTGGCCGACATCGGCGCCGGCACCGGCTTCCTCAGCTTCCTGGCGCGGCGCCTGGGCGCGGCGCACTGCACGCTGATCGAGTACAGCGGCATGCTGGAGCTGGCACAGAAGCTGGCGCGGCAGAACGGCATCGACCAGCTCAGCTTCGTGCGCGGGCACTCGGCCGAGCTGCGCAAGCCGCCGAAGGTGGACCTGGTGGTGTCCGAGACGCTGGGCAACTTCGCGCTGGAGGAAGGCTTGCTGGAGACGCTGATCGACGCACGCCGCTATCTCAAGGCCGGTGGCCGCGTGCTGCCGGAGCGCCTGCGACAGTTCGCCGCGCCGGTGACGGCGCCGCGCCTGCAGCAGGAGATCGATATCTGGCCGCAGGTCGGCTACGAGCTGGACCTGTCCGCCGCGCGCACGGTGTCGCTCAACAACATGTACGTGAAGGCCGTGCTGCCCGCCGACCTGGGCGGCCGCGACAGCGGACAGATCTGGGACGACCTGGACCTGCGGCCCCAGGCCAAGGCCGCGGACAGCCGCCGCAGCGCGACGCTGCGCTGGAAGGCCGCCGACCTGCCGGCGGCTCGGGTCGAAGGCATCGCGCTGTGGTGGGTCTGCGAACTGCTGCCGGGCATCGACCTCTCGACCTCGCCGTTCGCGCCGGCCACGCACTGGGACCAGATTTACCTGCCGCTGTTATCGCCGCTGGAGCTGGCGCCGGACGACCAGCTGGAGCTGACGCTGAGCTGCGATACGCGCCCCGACGTGGGCGTGCGGCTGGGCTGGAAGACGCGGCAACTGCGCGGCGGCAAGGCCGTGGCCGAGCAGGTGCAGGACAGTTTCAGGGGGCGGGTGGAGGTTTAGGCCCGCAGGAGCCAGCTTGCTGGCGACTGAAGCCTTGAGGTCGCCAGCAAGCTGGCTCCTGTATCAGGAGGTCAGCGCTTCCAGCCGCGTGAGATACGCCATCGCCTCGTCGCGCGAACTCCCGCACATCTCCGCGCTGGGCTTGAGCCCACCGCAGACCGCGGGGCGGCGCGGATCGGCGAAGATCGCGCAGTGCAGGTCGTCCAGGAGCTGCACGCAACGCACTCCCGCCGGCTTGCCCTGCGGCATGCCAGGGATCGGCGAGGAGATCGAGGGCGCGGTGCAGCAGGCCCCGCAACCCGAACGGCAAGTCATTGACGACACTTGGTGAAATGGCCCTTTTGGCTTAGCCTTGGCGACGCTGGAATTTTATCACCCCCGCGCGGCTCCCCCATGAACAGCATTCTCTCGGACCTGGTCGGCCTGCTCGACCTGGAAACCATCGAACAGAACATCTACCGCGGCCAGTCCCGAGACCTGGGCGGCAAGAGCGTGTTCGGCGGCCAGGTCATCGGCCAGGCCCTGGTGGCCGCCAACCGCACGGTGGAGAACCAGGTGCCGCATTCGCTGCACGCCTACTTCCTGCGTCCCGGCGACATGGCCCAGCCGATCGTCTACGAGGTGGAGCGGGTGCGCGACGGCCGCAGCTTCAGCACGCGACGCGTCCATGCGATCCAGCATGGCCAGCCGATCCTGGCGCTGATCGCCTCGTTCCAGAAGGAAGAAGGCGGCCTGGACCACCAGGCGCAGATGCCGCAGGTGACCCCGCCAGAGGAATTGCCGACGCTGCTGGAATGCGCCGAGCAATGGCTGAGCCAGGCACCGGAGGTCGGCGAGCGCACCCGCAACACCCTGCTGCGCCAGGTGCCGATCGAGTTCAAGCCGGTGCATCCCTGGAATCCGCTGGTGGTGGAGAAGCGCGAGCCGGTGCAGCACATCTGGTTCCGTGCGGCCGGCCGCCTGCCCGACGACCCGCTGCTGCACCGCTGCGTGCTGGCCTACGCGTCGGACTTCAATTTCCTGTCCACCGCCCTGCTGCCGCATGGCATGGGCTGGTTCCGCAAGGACATGGTGGTGGCCAGCATCGACCATGCGCTGTGGTTCCACCGCGACGTGCGCGTGGACGACTGGCTGCTGTACTCGATGGACTCGCCCTCGGCGCAGGCGGCGCGCGGCTTCTCGCGCGGCCTGATCTTCGACCGCCAGGGCCGCCTGGTGGCCAGCGCCACGCAGGAAAGCCTGATGCGCGTGGTCGATACACCCGCAGCGTCATAGAACAACAACAGATACGGAGATCACCATGCGCTTCCTGATCGGCCTGCTCGCGGTACTGGCCCTGCTCGTCGGCGGCCTGTTCGCACTGGACCGCTATTTCCCCGAGCAGGCCACGCGCTGGGGCGTGGCACTGGAGCGCTCTCAGGCCAAGCTGGAAGCCAAGACGCTGAAGATTCCCGGCTTCGAGATCGCCTACCTGGAGGGCGGCAGCGGCGAGCCGCTGGTGCTGGTGCACGGCATCGGCGCCAACAAGGACAACTTCACCCGCGCCGCGCGCTGGCTGACCCCGCACTACCGGGTGATCGCCATCGACCTGCCCGGCTTCGGCGAGAGCGGCAAGCCCGAACAGGCCGACTACGGCATCCCCGCCCAGGTAGAACGCCTGGACGAGATCATGGAAGCGCTGGCACTGCCGCGTGCGCACTTCGGCGGCAGCTCGATGGGCGGCTGGATCGTGGCGAGCTACGCCGCCAAGTACCCGGACAAGGCTGCCAGCCTGTGGCTGCTGGGCGCCGCCGGCACCGACGGCGGCAAGCGCACCGAAGTGCGCCAGGCCTATGACCGCGGCGAGTACCTGCTGTTCTCGCAGAAGCCGGAGGATTTCGAGAAGGTCCTCGATTTCGTGATGGTGCAACGCCCCTTCATCCCCGGCAGCGTGCGCCACGTGCTGGACGAGCAGGCCGTGGCCAACTACACGCTGCACACGCGCATCTTCCGCAACCTGATCGAGCACTGGGGCGAATACGCCGTCAACGACAAGATCAAGGACCTGCCGGTGCCGGCGCTGATCGTCTTCGGCGACGGCGACCGCGCGGTGGACCCGGGCGACGGCCTGATCTGGAAGCAGCTGCTGCCCAACTCGCAGCTGGAGATGATGCAGGGCATCGGCCACCTGCCGATGATGGAAGCGCCGCAGGTGGTGGCGGAGCGGTATGTGAAGTTCCGCGACGGGCTGCCGAAGTAGGATCGCTTCGTGGCAACAGCTTCAGCCGCGATCTTCCTGGCACGGCGCAGGTAAAGATCGCGGCTGAAGCCGCTCCCACAAGATCACGCCCAGCTCGCCGCCATCCTTTCCAACCCGCCCCGGTAGTAATCGAAACGCCGCGCCAGGTCCTGGAATACCGGCCGCAGCCCCAGCTGTTCCGCCATCCGATGCCGTGAAGCCGTGGCGTAGTAGCCGCGCCCCATCTTGCAGTAGTAGCCCAGATCCACCGGCCGGCGCTTGTAGCGGTAGCGGTGGTCGATCCACGGCCGGCAGATGCCGGCCAGCCACAGCGCGTAGTTGCCGATGTGCGACTGCACGTAGAAACCGCGCTCCGGCCCGGCCTGCGCCGCCTCCTGCACCAGGTCCACCAGGTAGTGGTAGCTCTGCTCCTCGTCGGCCTGCACGCGGCAGACGCGCTCGCTGCGCACGAACAGCCCCAGCAGGTTGGACAGGTAGTGCACCGAGCGCCGCGTGTCGGCATTGCGCGCATCGGGCAGCGAGCGCCGCAGCAGCACGTTGAAGTAGAGTTTCGGCGAGATTTCCAGCCAGCGCAGCTGGCGGTCGCGGATGGCGGCGTGGACATAGTCGCTCTCCAGCAGCGACTCCAGCGTGGTCGGCCGCTCCAGCGCCAGGCGCACCGCCTGCTCCAGGTCCACCCCCGGCACCGGGAAGTGCTCGAACAGGAACCTCAGGTCCCTTTCCTCGAAAGCCGGCGGACCCAGCCGGGCGAAATCGGGCATCTGCATCGTCATATCGACCTCCCTGACGCCTACCAAGCCTTGTCTTCGCTGCTGCAAGTAGCGGGCCATCGCCAGCCGCCGGCACGCCCGCGGTAGCGTTCGCGCCGACCGGCGGTGTCACGCCAGCGTCACCAATCTGTCGCAATCTGCGCGGCATGAGCAAGCCCCCCCTCGCACTGCGCGAACTGGAAGAGCTGGAAACCCTGATCGGCCGTGCCGGCCCCGCGCTGCGCAGCGAGGTGGTCTGCCAGGTGGATTACGGCGGCCGGCGCTGGCCCATCCATTGCCTGGAAATGGGCTCGCGCGACCCGGACGTGCCGGTGGTGGGCTTCTTCGGCGGCATTCACGGCGTGGAGCGCATCGGCACCCAGGTGCTGCTGGCCTACCTGCATACGCTGGTGGAGCGCCTGCGCTGGGACGAGGAACTGGACCACAGCCTGCGGCGCGTGCGCCTGTTGTTCATGCCGCTGATGAATCCCGGCGGCATGCTGGCCGAGACCCGTGCCAACCCTGCCGGCGTGGACCTGATGCGCAATGCCCCGGTGGACGCCGAAGACCCCCACCCGGTGCTGGGCGGACATCGCCTGTCGCCGCGGCTGCCCTGGTTCCGCGGCAAGCCCGGCGAGCCAATGCAGCCCGAGGCAGCAGCGCTATGCCGCGTGGTGGAGCAGCGCATGCTGACGCAGTCCTTCAGCCTGGCGCTGGACTGCCATTCCGGCTTCGGCGTGCGCGACCAGATCTGGTTCCCGTATGCCCGCACCGCGCGGCCGATCGACTGCCTGGGCGAGCTGTATGCCCTGCGCAGCCTGTTCCGCGCCACCCACCCGCACCACAACATCTACGTGATCGAGCCGCAGGCGCGCCACTACACCACGCACGGCGATCTCTGGGACTACCTCTACGATCGCTCGCGCGAGACGCCGCAGCGCCTGTTCCTGCCGCTGACCCTGGAAATGGGCTCCTGGCTGTGGCTGAAGAAGAACCCCAGGCAGATCTTCCGGCCGCTGGGCATCTTCAACCCGATCATGCCGCACCGCCTGCAGCGCACCCTGCGCCGCCACCTGACGCTGTTCGAGTTCCTGTTGCGGGCCGCCGTGTCGCACCAGCGCTGGCGGCCGGAGGGCGAGCAGCGCCGGCTGCTGAACCAGGCGGCGATCGACTACTGGCCCTCGATCCTGAGCTACGAGGACCAGTAGGGCCGCCCCGCACCGGGGCGGTGCCGCCGATCTGCCCGCTGAGCTAAGCTCCGGCCCTTGCTGGAGAAATCGCTCATGCCCCATCGCTATGGACTGCTGGTTCCCGGTGTTTCGACCAAGTCGGAACCCCTGCTCGTGCGCGCGCCCTTCGACCGCACGGCGATCGGCGAGGTCGCCACCGCGGACGCCAAGGTGGTGGAACACGCCCTGAAGACCGCCTACGGCCTGTACCGCAACCGTGACGGCTGGTTGCCGCTGGCCCGGCGCATCGCGATCCTGGAGGAGGCGTCCTCGATCCTGCTGTCCCGCGGCGAGCGCCTGGCGGTGGAGGCGGCGCGCGAGGGCGGCAAGCCCTTGATCGACTCGCGGGTGGAGGTGGCGCGCGCCGCCGACTCGCTGAAGATCTGCGTGGAGACGCTGCGCACGCAGGCCGGCGAGGTGATCCCGATGGGCACCACCGCCTCCAGCACCAACCGCATGGCCTTCACCCAGACCGAGCCGATCGGCGTGGTGGTGGCAGTCTCGGCCTTCAACCATCCGCTGAACCTGATCGCGCACCAGGTGGGCCCGGCGATTGCCGCAGGCTGCCCGGTGATCATCAAGCCCGCCAAGGCGACGCCGCTGACCTGCCTGCGCTTCATCGAGATCCTGCGCGAGGCGGGCTTGCCGGAGGAGTGGTGCCTGCCGCTGATCCCGGAAAACAACGAGCTGACCACCAAGATGGTCAGCGATCCGCGTGTGGCTTTCTTCAGCTTCATCGGCAGCGCCAAGGTCGGCTGGGACCTGCGCTCGAAGCTGGCGCCCGGCACGCGCTGCGCGCTGGAGCATGGCGGTGTCGCGCCGGTGGTGCTGGCCGGCGACGCCGACATCGCCTCGGCCCTGCCGCTGATCGCCAAGGGCGCGTTCTATCACGCCGGGCAGGTCTGCGTGTCGGTGCAGCGCGTGTTCGTGGACCGCGGCATCGCCGGGCATTTTGCCGACGAGTTGGCCAAGCTCGCGCAGAAAATGATCGTGGGCGACCCGACGCTGCCGGAAACCGAGATCGGCCCGCTGATCGACCCCGCCGAGACGCGCCGCATCCATGACTGGGTGGAAGAGGCCGTGGCCGGCGGCGCCCAGGTGCTCTGCGGCGGCCAGCCGATGTCGGAGACGATGTACGCGCCGACCGTGCTGCTGGACCCGCCCAAGACCGCGCGGGTCTCGACGCAGGAGGTGTTCGGCCCGGTGGTCTGCGTCTACAGCGTGGACTCCATCGACCAGGCCGTCGAGCGTGCCAACAGCCTGCCGGTGGCGTTCCAGGCGGCGGTGTTCACACGCTCGCTGGACACCGCACTGCGCTGCTACCACCGGCTGGAAGCCTCGGCCGTGATGGTCAACGACCACACCGCTTTCCGCGTGGACTGGATGCCCTTCGCCGGCCTGCGCGTGTCGGGGCATGGCGTGGGCGGCATCCCGCACACCATTCACGACATGCAGGTGCGCAAGATGATGGTGCTGCGCTCCAAGGAGATCGTGCGCTGAACCGCGCAGGACACGGCCGATGCGGCCGTGTCCTGCGTCACGATCAGAACTCCGCGATCAGCTTCAGGCCGAAGTTGTCGGCGCTGTAGTCATTGCCGGCGTCGTCGGTGTAGTCCATGCCGGTGTAGCTCAGCAGGATCCACTTCCAGCCCAGCTCGATGGTGTAGCCGGTGGCGTCGTCGAAGTCGATGTTGGTGCCGATACCGTCGGCGTCGAACTTCACGCCGTTGTGGCGCACCACGCCCACGCCCATGCGTGCGCCGTTGTCCAGGTGGTAGCTGCCGATCAGCTGCAGCGGGATGCGGCGCATGTTGATGTCGGCGTTCTCCGCCTGCGTGGTGACGAACTTGAAGCCGACCGTGCCGCGGACCGGGAACGGCGACTCGGCGAAGCGGTAGTAGACGCCGGCATCGACGCCCAGGCCCTGGCCGGCCTTCACGTCCTGCGTGTCGCCGTTGATGAACAGCACCGTGGCCACGTCGTCACCGCCGAACTCCAGCGCCCCCCAGCACGAAGCCGAACTTGCCCGGCTGCGGCTGCTGCGCTTGTGGTGGATGCTGGGCCAGCGCCGGCCCGGCAACGAGTCCGCCGGCCAGCGCCAGGCTTGCGGTCTTCAGGATGCTCCGCATGATTCCCCCAAGGAAAAAGAAAGTGATGCGAGGGCCTGCCCCCAGGCAGGCGGGGCGACTATACCAACGGGAATTTCCTTCAAAAACCTGACGATACGTTCAGGTGACCTTGCCAGCCGACGATGGCATGCAAAACCCGGTGCCAGATGCGGCATAGTTCACTCCTCAAGGCCTGCCCGCAGGCCCCCAGAGGCCGCTCACGGCCCGCCAGCCATCCTAGAACCAGACGAGAGCCCGCAATGCTGTTCCAACTCCAGGTCCTTTTTTTCAAGATCCTCATGGCGTTCCTGCTGATCGGAACGCGGATCCTCAACTTCGGCAAGCCGCAGCTGTTCAGTGGCGCCGGCTCTTCCCTGCAGCTCTGCGACCACATCGCCGGCACCGGCGTGACCAAGCTGCTGGTGGTGACCGACGCCATGCTGATGAAGCTGGGCCTGCTCAACCCGATGCTGGAGCGCCTGAAGCAGAAGGGCGTGATCACGGTGATCTTCGACGGCGTGGAGCCCAACCCGACCATCGCGCAGATCGAGACCGGCCTGGCCCTGCTCAAGCGAGAGCACTGCAGCGCGATCCTGGCGGTGGGCGGCGGCTCGTCGATCGACGCCGCCAAGGTGATCGGCGCGCGTGCCACCAACCCGCACCCGATCCGCTGGATGGGCGGCCTGTTCCGCCTGATCTTCCGCCCGCTGACGCTGTACGCGGTGCCCACCACCGCCGGCACCGGCTCGGAAGTGACCATCGCCGCAGTGGTGTCCGATCCGGAGAACACCCGCAAGTTCGCGATCATGGACCCGCGCCTGATCCCCACCGCCGCCGCACTGGACGCGCAGCTGATGGTCGGCCTGCCGCCGCACATCACCGCTGCCACCGGCATGGATGCGCTGACGCATGCGGTGGAAGCCTTCGTGTCGAACAACCACTTCCCCGCTACCGATGCCGAGGCGCTGGAAGCCACGCGCCTGATCATGCAGAACCTGCAGAAGGTGGTGAAGAACGGCCAGGACCTGGAAGGCCGCGCCAACATGGCCCTGGCCTCGTTCAAGGCCGGCGTCGCCTTCACCAGCGCGGGCGTGGGCTACGTGCACGCCATCGCCCACAATTTCGGCGCGTACTACCACCTGCCGCACGGCCTGGCCAACGCCATCGTCATGCCCTACGTGCTGGACTACTCCAAGCCGGAATGCACCGCGCGCCTGGCCAAGCTGGCCGAGGTCAGCGGCCTCAAGCAGGGCGGCGAGACCGACGCGCAGCTGGCCGACGCCTTCATCGCCAAGATCCGCGCGATGAACGCCGAGTTCGGCATCCCGACCACGGTGGAGAAGCTCAAGGCCTCCGACATCCCGGCGATCGCCAAGGCAGCACTGAAGGAAGCGCACTGGACCTATGCCGTGCCGCGCTACATGGACAAGCCCACCTGCGAGGGCGTGATCGGCAGGATGCTGCCTGCCTGAACCGCCACCGACGCGACGCGGTCCATGAAGGGCTGCGCCGGGCTTCCCCGGCGCAGCCTTTTTCTTTTGGAGAACCCGATGGAGAACTACTCCGCACTCGTCACCGGCGGCGCCCAGGGCATCGGCAAGGCGATCTGCTCCAGCCTGGTACAGGCCGGCATGCAGGTGCTGCTGCTCGACAATGACCGCGTTGCCGGCCGCGCCGCGGAGCAGGAGCTGGGCCCGCAGGCGCACTTCCTGCACGGCGATGCGGCCAGCGAGGCCGACGTGCGCCGGGCCGTGGCGCAGGCGCAGAAGCTCGGCCGCGGCCTCCATGCCGCGGTGGCCAACACCGGCATCTCGATCCACAAGCCGGTGACCCGCCTGACGCTGCAGCAATGGCGCCGGGTGCAGGCGGTCAATCTCGACGCCCCGTTCCTGCTGGCCAAGCACGCGGCGCCGAAACTGAAGAAAAGCCATGGCGCCATGGTGCTGATCGGCTCCTCGCGCGCGCTGATGTCGGAACCGGACTGGGAGGCCTACGGCGCCAGCAAGGGCGGCGTGGTGGCCCTGGCGCACGCGCTGGCGATCAGCCTGGGGCCCGCGGTGCGGGTGAATTGCGTCAGCCCGGGCTGGGTGGCGACCGATGCCTGGCAGCGGCCGGACCGGCGCAAGCCGCCGAAGCTCTCCGCGCAGGATCATGCGCAGCATCCCGCCGGCCGCGTCGGGCGGCCCGAGGATGTGGCGGCGCTGGTGCGCTTCCTGCTGTCGCCGGAGGCCGGCTTCATCACCGGCGCGCACTACCTGGCGGATGGCGGCATGACCCGCAAGATGATCTATTCGTGATTTTTTATTTATATTAATTTTTATATTTAATTAAAAATAACGAATTTGGATAGTAAATAGCCTTTAGGGTGAATCCCTGGCGGCCCGGCCCCCGTAGAATCGGCATTCGGGGAGTGGTGATGTCAGAACTGGAACAACTCGAGCGGGCGCGGAGGGTCGATGCGTACCGCCTGCGCTTTGCCGGAGAGCTGGAAACGGAGTTCCGGCGGTCCCACCGTGCCCGCTACCGTCTCCCGCGCCTGATCCTGTTCGCCATCGGCGCGATGGGCTTCGGCCTTGCCCCGCTGTTCCTGGAACTGCTGTGGCTGCCCACGGCCACCATCCGCCCCCTGCTGCTGCCGATCGTCATGGGCCTGGTGCTGCCGGCGGTGTTGGTCGCCCTGGTGGCGACGGCCCTGCGAGGCGGGTCGCGGATGCTGGTGGAGACGGCACAGAGCATCGGCATCCTGGGTTTCTGGGGCGGCGTGCTGCTGCTGCGCTACTTCGCACTCCGCGGCGAGATGAACTTCCCGCCGGAAATGCTCGGCGTGGCGATCGTGGCGGTGTCGGTGTTCGGCGGCTTCGACAGCCGCCGCGTGATCCCCACGGCGCTGGCCTTCTGCGGGCTCGGCATCTTCCTGGAGCTGCACTACGCCAGCAGCTTCGCGCAGACCGGCTCCACGGTGCTGAGCCTGTGCTACATGGGCCTGATCGCGGCGGCCGGCTCCTACACGCACGAGCTGCTGGGCCGCATCGCCTGGGCCACGGCGCGCTATGCCTACGCCTCGGCGCGCAGCGACCCCCTCACCGGTCTGGCCACCCGCGCCGAGTTCAACCGCCTGCTGCCGCGCGTGCTGGCGCAGGCGGCGCGCGAACAGCGCATGGTGGCGGTGGCGCTGCTCGACGTGGATCACTTCAAGCGCATCAATGACACCCAGGGCCACCTGTTCGGCGACCAGGTGCTGCGGCGCATCGGCGGCGTGCTGCAGCAGCTTGCGGGACGGCCGCTGGACCTGCGGGCCCGCTACGGCGGCGAGGAGTTCGTACTGGTGTGGTACGACATCACGCCGCTGGAGTTCGAGCACCAGATGAGCAACCTGCTCTACATGATCCGCGAGACCACGCTGGAGAATCCGCGGCTGCGCCAGGAGATTCCGCTCAGCGCCAGCATTGGCGGCATCTGGCTGGTGCCGCCGGCGGGTCAGGAGGCGGAGCCGCTGCTGCAGGATGCCGACCAGCGCCTCTACGAGGCCAAGGCCGCAGGCCGTGACTGCGCGCGGCTGCAGGCAGCGGAGCAATTCCACCCGCACGAGCACGTGGTGCAGGGCGACTTCGGACGCCGCCAGTCCTGAACCCGCGAGTCCGGCGCGCCGCCATGGCGCGCCGCCGCCTTGCTCCCGCTACTTCACCTCGAATTCGCGGCTGTCGAACATCTCATCGTTGATGCGCAGTTCCACGCGGTGCTTGCCGCGGCCCAGGTCGCTGGCGGGCATGTAGCCCAGCAGCACGAAGGGCGTGCGATCGAAATCGATCTTCACGCTGTGGCTGGCCTTGGGCTGGTCGTCGGTATACCAGGTCCAGCTGACGTCCTGGTTGCGGCCCACCCACCAGTTCTCCAGCGTGCCGTCCCAGCGGATGATGGTCTTGAGGCAGACCGTTTCCTTGCGCGTGAAGATGATGCGCGGCTTGCGGTCACCCAGGTCGGTGCTGCCGCGCGTGGTCAGGTAGCTGTCCGAGGTCTCGATCAGGTCGGCCGGCGGTACGTAGACGTAGGCCAACGAGGCGATGGCGGCGATACCCACCAGCGAAGGCCATCCGGCCTTGCGGAAATGCGTCAGCAGGTAGGCCAGGTTGCTGACCGGCGACGCGACGATGAGCGCCACGCCCCAGGCGGTGGAGCCGGCACGGAAGGCGATCACGATCATCCAGGCGTGCGTCACCATCAGCAGGAACAGGCCCAGGCCCACGGCCCACCAGCGCACCGCGGCCACCTTGCGTGGCCGCAGGGGTTCGGCCGGAGCGCCGGCGGCGCGCTCGCTGCCGGTGAGCGCGCCAGCTTCGCCGCGCGCGCCGCTGCCGGGCTCGGGGACCAGCGGCTCGATGCGATTGGCGGGACGCATCGGCTGGAACTGCGGGCTCACCGGGACCGCCGTCGGTTCCGGCGCGGCGGCGGGGGGTGCCTGCGGTGCCACGGCCGGCGCCACGGCAGCGGCGGCGGGTGCCGTGGGAGCCGCGGGAGCAACCGGCACTTCGACGGGTGGCGCCTCGACCGCCGACGGGCGCGAAGCGCCGGGATTGCTCGGCGCGCAACCCTTGTCGGTGAAGTAAATCTCGCCCTTGGCATCGCGGCACTTGTAGAACGCAGCCGCCGCCGGAGCGCTGTACAAGCCCGCCCAAGCCACGAGCATCGCCAACAGGTAGGCCGTCACCCAACTCTTCACGTGATCCTCTTCAGAAACTGATGGCCGCGCTGCTGCTACAGCACGGAATGCGCCATTGCGTCCCGCGGCGCACGGCAGCCGTCGCCAAGCTTACCGGGCCTCTGCGGTCCGTTCCGATTCGCGGTTCTGTCGGCGCGGCCCGAAACAGCCCGCACCTGCGGGCAACGCCCGGCAGGCCCTAGCTTAGCGGCGATGCCGGCTGTGCCGCAGCCTCCTGTGAACACAAGGTCGCGGTGGTGTCGCGGATGATCTCGGCCAGGCGCCAGGCGGCGCGACCGGGATAGTCGCGGTCGGCGAACACCAGGTAGAGCTGCAGGAAGCGCTCGCGGCCCTCGCGCAGCGGCAGGGGCTTGAGTTCCCCGCGCGCCAGTTCGTTGCGGATGGTCTCCTCCGGATACCAGGAGAAGCCCAGCCCCCGGCAGGCGGCGGCGATGGAGGTGGCCTTGTTGCTGAAGGTGTAGCGCTGTTCCGCCTCCTGCCAGCTGCCGGCCTCGCGGATGCGCTGCTGGGCGCTGTCCCGGATCACCAGCTGGCGATGCTTGCGCAGGTCACGGTAGTCGATCTCGCGACCCAGGCGGTGCAGGGCGTGATCCGGGTGCGCGGCGGCGATGAAGTTCATGCGGATCAGCGCATCGCCGACGAAGCCCTGCGGCACGTGCCCGGCGATGGCGAAATCCACCCGCCGCTCGATCAGCAGCTCGTCGGTGCCGCCGAGCACGCTCTCGTGGAGCTGGATGCGCGTCTGCGGCTGCTCCTGGGAAAACTGCTCGAAGCAGCGCAGCAGCGCCCAGGTGGGGAAGACGATCTCCGCCGCCAGCCGCACCTCCGGCTCCCAGCCGGCGGCCAGGCTGGCCGCGCCGGTCTCCAGCGCCATGGCCTCGTCCAGCAGGGCGCGGGCGCGGCGGTAGAGCACCTGCCCCGCCGGGGTCAGCACAGCCTTGCGCCCTTCGATGCTGAAGGCCTTGAGGCCCAGCAGGCGCTCGATCTTCTGCACCGCGTAGCTGACCGAGGACTGGGTCTTGTGGAGCTGCTCCGAGGCCTGGGCGTATCCGCCCGCCTCCACCACGGTGGCCAGCGCACGCCATTGTTCCAGGCTGATTTTTGGATGCATGATCAATCCATTCGATATATAAAGCCGAAAATATCTGCTTTTTCATCGAATCACGCAATTGTTTAATGGCCTCACCCCAAAGCAACAACGGAGTGAAGACATGAGCAACCAGACCCGCAACATCCTGCAGATCAACACCAGCCTGAACGGTGAGAACAGCCAGTCGAGCCGTCTGGCTGCCCGCTTCGTCGCCGCCCAGGACGGCGCCCGCGTCACGGTCCGTGACCTGGCCGGCGAGCCGGTGCCCCACCTGGACGGCGCCCGTTTCGGCGCTTTCATCGCCAAGCCGGAAGAACGCACCGCCGAGCAGCAGGCCGTGGTGGCCTACTCCGACGCCCTGATCGCCGAGCTGAAGCGCGCCGACGTGATCGTGCTGGGCCTGCCGCTGTACAACTTCGGCGTGCCCTCGCAGCTGAAGAGCTGGATCGACCACGTGGCTCGCGCCGGCCAGACCTTCCGCTACACCGCCAACGGCCCGGAAGGCCTGGTGAAGGGCAAGAAGGCCTACGTGTTCGCCACCCGCGGCGGCATCTATGCCGGCACGGCCCTGGACACGCAGACCGGCTACATCCGCGACTTCCTGCGCTTCATCGGCATCGAGGACGTGGAATTCGTCTACGCCGAAGGCCTGGCGATCTCGGACGAGAGCCGTGAAGGCGCCCTGGGCAAGGCCCGCGAGCAGATCGACCGCCTGGCGGCGTAAGCTCCGGGCGGGGTTACCCACTACCAACAACAAGCATCAAGGAGAACTGACATGAACGCTTTCTTCGACCGTTTCAAGGATCCGCTGGTCCTGCTGGGCCGCCTGCTGATCGCCACGATCTTCGTCGGCGCCGGCTACAGCAAGATCGGCGGCTATGCCGCCACCCAGGGCTACATGGAATCCGTCGGCGTATCCGGCGCACTGCTGCCGCTGGTGATCTTCGCCGAGCTCGGTGGCGGCATCGCCATCGTACTGGGGCTGCTGACGCGCCTGGCGGCGCTGGGCCTGGCGGTATTCAGCGTCGCCTCGGGCGTGATCTTCCACGGCGGCAGCGCCGACCAGATCCAGCAGATCATGTTCATGAAGAACCTGGCGATGGCCGGTGGCTTCCTGTTCCTGGTCGCCCATGGCGCCGGACGCCTGAGCCTCGACGCCAAGCTCTTCGGAAAGACGTAACCCCATCCCTTCAACGGAGATTGTCATGAGCACCCGCAAGCTGCAGCAGGTCATCGATGCGCAGCCGACTTCCGATGGCGCCGGCGTGAAGCTGCGCCGCTCCATCGGGTCGCTGCCGGGCCTGCGCCTCGACCCCTTCCTGATGCTGGACGAGTTCTCGTCCGAGGAAGCCAGCGACTACATCGCCGGCTTCCCCTCGCATCCGCACCGCGGCTTCGAAACCGTCACCTACATGCTCGACGGCCGCATGCGCCACGAGGATCACATGGGCAACCGTGGCGACCTCGGGCCCGGCGACGTGCAGTGGATGAGCGCCGCGCGCGGCATCATCCACTCGGAGATGCCGCAGCAGAACCAGGGCCGCATGCGCGGTTTCCAGCTGTGGATCAACCTGCCGGCACGCGAGAAGATGAAGCCGGCCAGCTACCGCGACATCCCCGCCGGGGAGATCCCGGTGGTGACGCTGCCCGGTGGTGGGCAGGTGAAGGTGATCGCCGGCACGGTGGCGGCGGGTGACGCGCAGACCGAGGGCGCGATCCGCGGCGTCAGCACCGAGCCGGTGTACCTGGACGTGGTGCTGCCGGCGGGTGCCCGTTACTCGCAGGCCTTGCCGGCGGCGCACAACGCCTTCGTCTATGCCTACGAGGGCAGCCTGCGCATCGGCGAGCGCGAGGTGCCGCGGCATGCGGCCGGCGTGCTGTCGGCCGGAGACCTGTTCGAGGCCGAGGCGGGTGAGCAAGGCGCTCGCTTCATCCTGCTGGCCGGCAAGCCGCTGCGCGAGCCGGTGGTGCAGTACGGTCCTTTCGTGATGAACACCCGCGAGGAGATCGAGCAGGCGCTGGACGACTACCGGCGCGGCAAGCTGGCGGCCTAGGTGTTGAGGTTCGACACGTTGTTCAGCGGTATGCGGCTGATGGGAGGCTGGAATCCGAGGGCGGAGTGTCGTCGGTGGTGATTGTAGTGGTGCTGCCAGCAGGCGAGGTGCCGGGTTCGTTCATCGGAGTG
>JASBRP010000031.1 GCA_030149365.1 Solimonas sp. | reverse complement strand
TCGGGGTAGGGCAACGCAGGAGCAGTTGCCGAGGGTGAGGGGGAGTCCTCAGTCGCCTTCAACGATCAGGCCACGGGTACCCCTGTAGGAGCCAGCTTGCTGGCGACACCGCAAATGTCGCCAGCAAGCTGGCTCCTGCATGAAAAGCGCCTTAGCTGTTCGCCGCCACGGCCGCTCCACCAACTTTCCCCGTCCGGGGCACCCGCTCCAGGAACTCCAGTATCGCCGGCCGCAAGCGCTCCGGCCGCGTGCGCAGCTCGATCAGCGAACGCGCCACCAGCACCTCCGCATTCGGCATGTGCCGCCGCATCGCCCTGGCATCCGCCAGCGCATGCATCGGGTCTCCCGCGTGGCCGATCACCAGCACCGGCTGCTGGATATGCCGGCGCCGCCGCTGCGAGGGGATGATCGGCCCGATTAGCACGCCGTGCAGCACGGCACGGATTTCCTCGGGCTCTGCACGCCCGGCGATCACCGCGCTGTTGAGCAGGGGATAGGGCGTCTCCGGAATGCGCTTCATCACGCGGCTCAGCAACCGCCAGGCGGGCCGCGCGTAGTGCACCGTCAGCATCAGCGGGATCAGGAAGATCGCGGCCGCCGGCACGCCGGTCTCGGCCACCGGCATCTCCAGCATCAGCGCCTGCACACGGTGCGGCGCGATGCAGGCCACGGTGAGCATGGTCACCGCACCCAGCGACAGTCCGCCGAGGATCGCGCGCTCCAGCCCCAGGTGATCCATCAGGCCCAGCACCTGCTCGGCGTAGAAGTCCACGCGATGCTCCGCGGCCTTCAGCGGCTTGTCGCTGCGCCCATGCCCCAGCAGGTCCAGCAGCACCACGCGATAGCCCTCGGCTGACAGCCAGGCGGCGATGTCACGGTTGCAGTGCGTGTTCAGCAGGATGCCATGCACCAGCACGATCGGCGGCCCGTCCTGTGGGCCATACAGCTCGTAGGCCAGGCGATGCTCGCCATGGGAGAAATACAGTTCCTCCAGGGGGGCTGAACGCTTCGGTCTGCTCATGCGTCGGGGCCTGCGGTCTCGGGAATCATCAGGGGGCCTGAACCGATGGGACGCAAGGTCCCTGCCATCTCAGGTGCTGCCGGCGCGGGCCATCTCGAAGCTGCGGCGGATGTGGTCCATCTGTCCCGTGGGCACCGGCGCGAACACCCAGGGCGTACCGCCCTCGCGGATCGCCGCCAGCCGCTCGCCCACCTGCTCCACGGACCAACTGGGCTGGTATACGCCCTGGCTCTCGGCCAGGTAGATGCGCGACACGCGGCCCGCCATGGAGCTGAGGATCTCGCCGGTGATCGAGCAGGACTCGTGCGACAGCCAGCCCACCACCGGCGCGACCAGCTCAGGCCCCATCGGCGGATAGGCGGAGGTGTCCAGCCCCTCGGCCATGCGCGTCACCGCGCCGGGCGCGATGATGTTGCAGGTCACGCCCTCGGCCGCGCCTTCCAGCGCCGCCACGTTGCACAAGCCCACCATGCCGGTCTTGGACATGGCGTAGTTCACCACGTTGTGGTTGCCGTAGAGGCCGCTCACGGACGACGTCAGCACGATGCGCCCGTAGCCCGCCTTGCACATCAGCGGAAAGGCCGGCCGTACCACGTTGAAGGCTCCGCGCAGGTGCACGTCCAGCACCGCGTCGAAGTCCTCGTAGCTCATCTCCTTGAGCGAGCCGCGGCGCACGTTGCCAGCGTTGTGGATCAGGATGTCGATGCGGCCGAAGTGATCGAGCGCCGCCTGGATGATCGCCTGTCCACCGGCTACCGTCGCCACCGAGTCGGTGCAGGCCACGGCCTGACCGCCAGCCGCGCGGATCTCGTCCACCACCTCCTGCGCCGGCCCGGTGTCGGCGCCATGCCCCTGCAGGCTGCCGCCCACGTCGTTGACCACCACCTTGGCACCGCGCGAGGCCAGCAGCAGGGCATAGGCCCGGCCCAGGCCACGGCCCGCACCGGTGATGACGGCGACGCGGTTGTCGAATCTCAGCTCGCTCATGAGGTCCCTCTCTACATGTCTTTGAGTCCCCTCTCCCGCTTGCGGGAGAGGGGTAGGGGAGAGGGTTTCTGTAAATCTCGCAGGGTATTCGCCCACCCGAGATTTACAGCAACCCTCTCCCACCCTTCGGGCACCCTCTCCCGCAAGCGGGAGAGGGAAAACAACTAAGCCGCCGGCGGCGCCGGCACGAAACCCAGCAGCGACTTCGTCTCCAGGTACTCGTGGAAACCGAACTCGCCCCACTCGCGCCCATTGCCGCTCTTCTTGATGCCGCCGAAGGGCGCATGGAAGTCGAAGCCGCCGTTGATCGAGATCCAGCCGGTGCGCATGCGGCGCGCCACCGCGTTGCAGGCCTCCGGATCGGCGCCGTTGACGTAGCCGGCCAGGCCGAAGTCGGAGTCGTTGGCGATCTCGATGGCGTGGTCGATGCTGTCGTAGCCGATGATGACCAGCACCGGGCCGAAGACCTCCTCGCGGGCGATCCTCATGCGGTTGTCCACGTTGGCGAACACCGTTGGCTTCACGTACCAGCCCTTGCCCAGGCTCTCCGGCCGGCCGATGCCGCCCGCCACCAAGGTGGCGCCCTCGTCGATGCCGATCTGGATATAGCGCTGGATCTCGTTGTACTGGCCCTTGGATACCACCGGGCCCATCACGAAGTTGCCCTGCGGATCGCCCACCGTGACCTCGGCAGCCGCCTTCTGCGCGGCCTCGATGGCCTCGGCCATGCGGGCCTTGGGCACCAGCAGGCGCGAGCCGGCGCTGCAAGTCTGCCCGGAGTTCACCATCATGCCGCTGGTGGCGCCGGCCACGTTCGCCACCATCGCCGCGTCGTCCAGCACGATGAAGGCGCTCTTGCCGCCCAGCTCCTGGCAGACGCGCTTCACGGTGGTGGCGGAATTCTTGGCGATCTCCACCCCGGCGAACTCGGAGCCGGTGAAGGACACCATGTCCACCTCCGGATGCCCGGACAGCGCCGTGCCCACCACCGAGCCGGCACCCTGGATCATGTTGAACACGCCCTTGGGCACGCCAGCCGCGTGCAGCACCTCGGCGAAGATCTGGGCGGAGTACGGCGCCAGCTGCGGCGGCTTGAGGATCATGGTGCAGCCGGTGGCCAGCGCCGGGAACACCTTCACGGCGATCTGGTTCATCGGCCAGTTCCAGGGCGTGATCAGCGCACAGACGCCGATCGGGTCCTTGGCCAGCAGGGTATTGCCGCGCAGCTCCTCGAACCTGAAGTCCTTGAGAATCTCGATGGCCGTGGCCAGGTGTCCCGCCCCGAGCTGCACGTGGAAGCCGCCGCCCAGCGCCGCGGGAGCACCCATCTCCTCGGTGATGGCCGCGCCGATTTCCGCCTGGCGCTTGTCGTACTCGGCCTGGATCGCCTGCATCAGCTCCAGGCGCTCCTTGCGGCTGCTGCGCGACCAGCTGCCGAAGGCCCTGCGGGCGGCCTTCACCGCCAGGTCCGCGTCCGCCGCCGAGCCCATGGAGATGCGGCCCGACACCTGCTCGGTCGCCGGGTTGATGACGTCCGAGGTCTTCCGCTCCAGCGGATTGACCCACTGGCCGTCGATGTAGAACTTCAGGTACTCACGCATGGGCTCTTCTCTGTTTGCTTCCCTCTCCCGCGTGCGGGACAGGGGGAGGGGAGAGGGTGTCTGTAAAACAGGCAATGGCTACAGAAACCCTCTCCCGCAAGTTGGCGATATGACTACAACGCTGCTTACTGCTGGCCTTCCGCATACCAGGTGCGGAACCGCGCATAGTTCGGCGTATCCAGGTTCTGGTTGCCGCCGTGGTTGATGACCGGGTCGATCGGCACGTGGATGACGGTTGGCTTGCCGCTGGCGAAGGCCGCGGCCACCGCCGCGCCCAGGTCCTCGCCCTTGTCGACATAGACGCCCTCGCAGCCCAGGCCCTTGGCGATCTGGTCGAAGCGCACGTCCTTGCTCCAGTGCACGCCCGGCTCGGTGGTGTTGCCATGGCCGAAGGTGCGCTTGTACACGCCAACCTCCAAGCCCCAGGCGTTGTCCACGGCCACCACGATGACCATCGGCAGCTTGAAGCGCTGTACCACTTCCAGGTCGCCGATGTGATACAGGAACGAAGAGTCGCTGGTGGTCAGCAGCACCGGGCGCTTGCCGCCGTCCGCGATCGAGGCGCCGATGGCGTAGCCCAGGCCGGTGCCCAGGCAGCCGAAGTTCTGGTTCCAGACCACGTCATGCGGCTTGGCCTGCAGGTAGGTCCAGGTGAACACCACGGTGCAGCCGCCGTCGCGCGCATGGATTGCGTCCTTCGGCATCGCCTTGGTGGCTTCCACCACCCACTGGCCGGTGTGGACACGGCCGCTGGGAGTCTTGAAGTCCTGCTGGGCCAGGGCCTTCAGGCGCTCCTGGTCTTGCTTGATCCAGCGCGCCAGGTCCGGGTGATCCTTGCGCGGCGTCGCCTTCAGCGCGGCGGAGAGCTGCGGCACGACAGTGCGCAGGTCGCCCACCAGCGGCACGTCGATCGGGCGGTTCTGGCCGATCGCCTCCGGATCCAGCTCCACGTAGATCCACTTGCGGTCGGTCTTGCCGTTGGCCCACAGGTAGCCACGGCCGTAATGCACCGGCTCGCCGATCTCGGTGCCGATGGCGACCACCACGTCGGACTTGGCGACGATGTCGTCACCCACCTCGGAGAACAGGTACGGGAAGGTGCGATCCTCCACGCCCTCGATGAAGGCGTTGCCGCCGGAGGTCTGCAGGATCGGGCAGCCCATCAGCTCGGCCAGCTCGCGCACCTTCTGGCCGGCGCGGGTGCACTGCACCGCGTGGCCCACCAGCAGCACCGGGCACTCGGCGTTGCGGATCAGCTCGGCGGCCTTGGCCACCATGTTGCCGTCCGCGCCCGGCTCCACCAGGCGGTAGGACGAGGGCGGCAGCACCGGCGGCAGGTCCAGCTCCTGCTGGATGATGTGCGAGGGATACTCGATGTAGACCGGGCCCGGCGTACCGGACTGGCAGACGCGCAGGGCGTGGCGGATGATCTCGTCGGTCTGGTCGGCGTACTCGATGCTGGCGCTCCACTTCACCGAGTTCTCGAACAGCGCCTCCTGCTGGATGAACTGGATGCGGCCGCGGCGCACGCGCTGCTCCGTGATGCGGGCGCGCTGGCCGCCGAGATAGATGACCGGGGTGTTCTCCACCAGCGAGGTCATCATCGAGCCGGAGGCCAGGGCCACGCCGGGACCCAGCGTGGCGATGCACAGCGCCGGCTTGCCGGTCATGCGGGCATAGCCTTCCGCCATGAAGCCGGCAGAGAGCTCGTGGTGCGGGGTGACCACGTTCCAGCCGCGCTTCTCGGCCGCCACGAACAGATGGACGAAGTTGGGATCGGGAATGCCGAAGACGGTGTTGATGCCCTCGGCCTCGAGGAGGTCGAGGATGCGTTCGTAGACTTTGACGCCCATGTTCGTTTCTCTTTGCTATGTCTTGATGTGTTGGTGATCGGGGCGGGCCGGAGCTACTTCAGCAGCTCGAGGTGGCCAGCACCCATGTAGTCGACGAGATTGCGGTGGAAGTTGGTGACCTTCCGCTCCTGGTGCGGGTTCGGCAGCGTGCCGCGGAAGGCGCGGGACTTCATGCCGCGCTGCACCGCCGCCATGTTCGAGAAGTCCTGCGCCAGCACCTTGCCCCACTTCTCGGCGGTGGGATCGGCGTAGACCCATTCGGTCTTCGGCTCCTGGCCTTCCGGGAACCGCTCGATGGCGTAGGACTCGAACACGCACTTGTTCGGATCATCGCCCCAGGGGCGGGCGCGGTAGCAGAGCGCAAAGGTGATGCCCTGCAGGATCGACATGTTCGGGAACACGCTCCAGGCCAGGCCCGCTTCGGACATCTGGTCCGGCGTGATCGTCGGCCACTCCACGCCACGGGCCGCGTCATCGGCCTTCGCGGAAGCCAGCCAGTGCTTGATGACCTCGGCCGGCGGCGTGCCTTCCGGTAGCTCGTCCACCAGGCGCCTGGCCGCGTTCACCAGCGTCTCGGTGGTGCTGGCGCTGTTGACCGTGGTGTAGATCTCGTTCTGCAGCTCGTAGGTGGAGACGCGCGCATCCGCGCCCAGGCCGGCACGGGTGATCGTGCTGCTCTGCTTCATCTTCATCTTGGAGTCGCGCTCGTCGAAGCCGCTGACGCCATGCCGGCCGTGTGCCTTGCTGTAGGCGTAGTACTGGCCGTACTTGAGCAACTGCGTGTGCGTGCCCTCCACGTGGTAGGGCTCCATGAACGCTTCGATGGCGGTCTTCCAGTTGCAGTCGAAGATCACCCACTGGCGCCACTTGTAGCGCATCTTTTCAAACGAGAACGGATCGAGCTTGCCCGCCATGGGTTCCAGGAATTCGCGCAGCGGCATGCAGTCCGGATCCATGTTGATGAAGATCCAGCCGCCCCAGGTATCCACCTGGACCTCGGTCAGCTTCGTGCGCTCCTCGGTGAGCTTGCCCTTCCAGTCGTTCTCGTCGAGCTTGAAGGTGCACTGGCCGTCTAGGTCGTAGCGCCAGGCGTGGAAGCCGCAGACGAACTGCTTGCGCGTGCCGCAGGCGCTGTGTTCCTCGGGCGGGGTGTCGATCAGCTGGCGGCCGCGGTGCGAGCAGACGTTGTGGTAGGCCTTGATCCGGTCGGTGGCGGTGCGGATCACGATGATCGACTCGACCCCGACGTTGTAGGTGATGAAGCTGCCGACCTTGGGGATTTCCTCCACGCGGCCGGCGTGCTGCCAGGCCTTGGCCCAGAGCCGGTCGCCCTCGGCCTTCGCGTATTCACGGGAGAGGTAGGCCTCCACCGGGAAGGTCAGCGGTTCTGCCAGGTCCTCGACTCTGAACGTGCTCATGGAAATCTCCTTCAGCCGGCCTTGCGGGTGGGCGCCGTGCCGCGGTCCAGGTCCATGCCGGCGAAGGCACCCTGGTCGCGCCAGTCCTGCAGCAACTGCTCGAACGCCGTGAACCCGGCGAGGTAGAACTCGCCCAGGTAGTAGCGGAACTTGCCGGATTCGTTGTTCAGGTAGCTCGGCGGGCATTCGCTCTGCATGTACTGCGAGAAGGCCGTCGAGGGCGCCATGATCTGGCACCAGGCGTCCTGCGCCTCCTGCGTCGGCTCCACCGCGGCGATGCCCTGCTTCAGCGCCTCGCTGATGACGTGGGCGATGTGGTAGCCCTGGCGGTTGAACTGCTCCACCGTGGTCGCATACAGGCCACCCTGGATGTAGCCGGTGAAGAACTGGTTGGGGAAGCCGCGCGATACCACGCCGTGCAGGGTCTTGTAGCCGTCGGCCCAATGCTCGTAGAGCGAGAGCCCGTCACGCCCCTTGATCTCGTCGATGCCCCAGCGCTGGTCGAGCTCGCTGGTCACCTCGAAGCCGCTGGCGCAGATCACCAGGTCCACCGGGTACTCCTTGCCCTCGTGGATGAAGCCCTTGGCCGTCAGCCGCTCCACGCCCTTGGTGCGCGACACGTCGATCAGCTCGACGTTGGGCAGGTTGAAGGTCGGGTAGTAGCTGTCGCTGGACAACGGGCGCTTGCAGTGGAAGCGGAACCAGGGCTTGAGGCGCTCGGCCGTGCCCTTGTCCTGCACGATCTCATCCAGGCGGCGGCGGAAGCGCTCCATCACGTGGAAATCCTCCACCTCGCGCATCGCCATGAAGGTTTCGGGCGTGATCTCCGGCCAGCCCTGGGCCTCCAGCCGGGCCGCCACGTTGCGGTTGATCTCGGTCCAGAAGTCGCAGACCTGGTCCACGTCGCCGGGGCGGAAGCCCTCCATGGCGCCGCGGTGGAAGTTCTCCTGGCGCTGCTTCTGCCAGCCTGGCTGCAGCGACTTCGCCCAGTCCGGATCGGTGGGCGGGTTGGGGCGGGAGTCCACACTGGGCGGCGTGCGCTGCAGCACGTACACCTGCTTTGCGTACTTGCCCAGGTAAGGCACGATCTGGATCGCGCTGGCGCCGGTGCCGACCACCGCCACGCGCTTGTCGGCCAGCTTGTCCAGTACCGGGTTTTCCCAGCTGCCGCCGGTGTAGTCGTAGTCCCAGCGCGCCGAGTGGAACAGGCGGCCCTGGAAGTCCTCCAGCCCCGGGATGCCCGGCAGCTTGGGCCGGTTCAGCGGCCCGCCGGCCATGATCACGAAGCGTGCGCGCAGCTCGTCCCCGCGGTCCGTGCCCACACGCCAGCGCTTGATCGAATCATCCCAGTTCAGCGACTGCACCTGGGTGTGGAACAGCGCACCCTGGTACAGGTCGAAGTGCTTGGCGATGCGGACACAGTGCCCCTGGATCTCCACGCCGTCGGAGAAGCGCTTGGTCGGGATGAAACCGGTCTCCTCCAGCAGCGGCAGGTAGCAATAGGACTCGTTGTCGCACTGGATGCCGGGGTAGCGGTTCCAGTACCACACGCCGCCGAAATCGCCGGCATGGTCCACCACGCGGAAGCTCTTCACCCCCGCCTTGCGCAGGTGCACCGCCGCCAGGATGCCGGTGAAACCGCCGCCCAGCACCAGCACGTCCAGTTCTTCCGACAAGGGCGCACGCGGCGTTACCGGCTGGTGCGGGTCCGCCAGGTAGGGTTTCAGCACATGGGCTGGCGGGCGGAAATACTGCTTCTGGCCCTCCGTGGTGTAGCGCCGCTCGCGCTCCTGACGGTATTTCTCCCTGAGGGCAGGGATGTCGATGTCGTCGGGCGTCTGCGTGGGACTGCACTTCATGATGTCGTTTCCAATTGAAGCGGGAGGCGCGGGCGCCTCAGGCCGCCGGTGCCGGTGCTGCCACCGCCGCCGGTGGGCGGCCGAGGCTGGCCAGTGCAATCGCGCTGGCCGCCATCAGGCCCATGGCCAGCAGCAGGAAGGGCACGTAGCTGTTGTTGAGGTCGAAGATGGCGCCGGCCGCCAGCGGGCCGAAGGCCGTGCCGAGCGAAAGTGCCATTACCAGCGCCCCATAGAGGGCACCGAAGTTCTTGAGCCCGAAATGCTTGGCCGCCAGATAGGCGATCACGTCCACCTCGGAGCCCAGCGTCAGGCCGATGGCCGCCGCCGCCACCGCCTGGTTCAGCGGCTGGCTGCCGTCGGACAGCAGCAGCAGGCAGGCGACGATCGGCAGCAGGAAGGCCACTGCGCCGACGTACTGCGCCTGGAAGCGGTCCAGCAGGAAGCCCGTACCGAGCCGGCCCACGATCGAGAAGACGCCGATCAGCGAGGCCACGCCGGCCGCCGCCAGCCGGTCCGCGCCGCTGTCGGTCAGGATCGGCACGAAATGCACCACTGCGCCGATCGTGGTGAAGGAGAAAAGCGAGGACGCCATCAGCAGCTTGTACAGCGTTGGCGAGCGCAGGCCCTCGGCAATGCTCAGGCCGGTCAGCACCCGCGCCGGTGGCGGCGCGGCATCGGGTTTGCGGCTCTGGTCACGCGCCCCGCGGAAGAACAGGAACAGCATCGGGAAGACCAGCAGGGCCCAGAGCCCCGCCATCGACACGAAGGCACCGCGCCAGCCGTCTTCCCGGCCGATCAGCCAGGCCGCCAGGGCAGGGAACAGCGCTGCGCTCAGCGACGCGCCGGACAGCGTGATGGCCAGCGCCAAACCACGTGACTGCTCGAAGCGGCTGTTGATGGCGCTGGTCCAGACCGTCGCCTGCACCCACAGGGTGCCCAGCGCGATTACCACCCATAGGAAGATCCAGTTGGCGATGGAGCCCGTCGCGGTGCTGAGCAGCGCGAAGGATCCCGTCATCAGCAACACCCCCACCAGGCCCACGCGACGCGGCCCGACGCGGTCCACCAGGATGCCCACCGGCATGCAGAAGATCGCGCTGATGAAGCTGGCCACCGAGAGCCCTAGCATGACCTGCGCACGCGTCCAGCCGAATTCTTCCTGCAAAGGCGCGATGAAGGGGCCCATCGAGTACACATGGATCACCGAGGTCGCATACCCCAGCGACGCCGTGAACGGCAGGAACCAGAAACTGCGCCACTCGCCCGACTTGCCTGCTGCTACGCCCATCGTTCGTCCTCCTCCGGTGCAAGGAGTCCCCTCTCCCGCTTGCGGGAGAGGGGTAGGGGAGAGGGCGCTGTAACTCCTGCAACGCGCACTCCGCCTCTCCTTGCGTGCCTCTTATAAGCCTTTGTGAGTCTTGGGCCATGGGCTCTTCGGCCCGTGTGCCGTCATCCAAGGCCTCAGGCAAACGCCTCTTCACCCTGCAGCTTCGTACGGTGCAGGCGCCGGCCCGCATTCGGGTCGTACGGCGTCGCGCGGTGCATGGTGCCGGTGTTGTCCCACATCACCATGTCGCCCACGGTCCACTTGTGGCGGTAGAAGAACTGCGGCTGCGTCGCCCAGTCACGCAGGCGTACCAGCAGCTCGATGCTCTTCTTGTATTCCATGTCCACGACATGGCGCGCCGTGGCGCCGATCACCAGCGACTTGCGCCCCGAGCGGTGCTTCCACACCAGCGGCAGTTCCTGGTCGCCGATCTGCATCATGCCGCGCAGGAGGCGCGGATCCGGCTCCGGGTCGTAGTAGAACAGCGTGTTCCAGGCCGAGTGCATCACGCTCAGCTTCTCGAATTCCGCCTTGTCGGCATCGGGCAGATCGTCGTAGGCCGCGTAGGTATTGCAGAACTCGGTCTCGCCGCCGACTTCCGTCAGCACCTTGGCGCAGAGGATCGAGGCCAGCACCGGCACCTTGTTCATGGTCCCGTCGATGTGCCAGTACCAGGAGCCCTTCAGGTAATCGGCCTTGGCGTTCACCTTGGTGTCGAGCGTCACCTTGTAGATGATCTCGCCGTCATGCTCCGGCGCGAAGGTACCGAGCGTGTTGGTGAAGGCCACCTGTTCTTCATCGTTGAAGTCGATCTTCGGGAACACCAGCACGCCGCGCTGCTCCAGCAGTTCGCGGATCTTCTTGGCGTACTCGCCGCTCAGCAGCTCGGCCTTGCTGGCGCGGATCTCGGTGGCGATGCGGGGCGTCAGGTCCCGGGTTTCGAATGCCATTGCAGCTCTCTCCTCTCGAATTCTTGTGTGCAGCGGGTATCGTCTTGCGCGGCTACGGGATCAGCGCTTCATCGCCGCGCGGAATTCCTCGTTCTTCAGGAACAGCGAGGTGTTGTCCGAGCCCAGGTGGGTCCACTTCAGGTTCAGGCCGCCGTCCACCAGCAGCGTCTGCCCGGTGACGTAGCCGGACAGCTCCGACAGCAGGAACAGGATCGCCCCGGCCTGCTCCTCGGGGCGTCCGCGCCGGCCCATGGCGATGGCGCGGCGGTCCCGCTCCTCGTCCTTGTCGATGAAGGCGCCGGAGGCCGGCGTCTCGGTCGGGCCCGGGGCCACGGCGTTGACGCGGATGTTGTCCAGCGCCAGCTCCACCGCCAGCGTGCGGGTCGCCGCCGCCAGCGCGGCCTTCGCCGTGCCGTAACCGATGTGGTAGGGCGCCGTGTTCAGGCCGCTGATCGAGGAGATCGACACGATCGACCCCGGCAGCTTCTGCTCGCGCAGCTCCGCCGCCACCGCCTGGGTCATGAAGAACATGGTCTCCAGGTTCTGCGTGAACAGCGCGCGCCAGTCGGCGCGGCTCACGCGGGTGGCGCGCATCCAGGTGGCGGGCGGGGCGCTGCCGGCCACGTTCACCAGGCCGTATAGCGTACCGGGCGTGGCCCGCACCTTCTCCATCGTCGCCGCAATGCCTTCGTCGGTGGAGGCGTCCGCCTGCACCGGCACCACCTTGAGCCCGCGTGCCACCAGCGGGCCAAGGTGCTTTTCGATGTTCTCCTCCGAGCGGCTGACCCCGATCACCGTGGCGCCGGCCTCGGCCAGCATGCGGGTCAGGGTGGTGCCGATACCCCCGCCCGCGGCGCCGGACACCACGACGATGCGGCCGTCGAACTGCAGCAGGTTGTGGGTCATGGAATCGCTCGCGGCCGGGTTCTTGGGAGCGGTGCGGCGGGCTTCCGACAGGATCAAAAGTCCGCCCCCGAATCTTCCGGCCACCTTACCGTGCTGCGAAGTTAGTAGTCAACAGCGATGTACACTAACAAGCACCGACTCCTGTCTGGGCGCGCAGTGTCCGTAAGTTCTGCCTGCGCAAGGGGAAAACCGGCCTGCGGGCGGGGCCGCAACGGCCTGCGCCGGCACCTGTGCGGCGCGTCATTTGCCCGTATCATTGCGGGGATCAACCCATCGGCAAGAAGCCAAGGCCTCATGGCGGCCAGGATCAAGACCCAGGGGGCCAAGAACCCCCACGCCGCCGCGCTCGACGCGGCCCTCGAACAGAGCACGGTGCCCGCGGTCTCGCGGGCGGCAGCCATCCTGCGCCTGCTGGGTCGCTCCGACGAACCGCAGGGCGTGCAGTCCATCGCCCGTGCCCTGAGCATCATCCCCAGCACCTGCCTGCACATCCTGCGCACCCTGGTGGCGGAGGAGCTGGTCGCCATGGACCCGGTTACCAAGCTGTACTCCCTCAATGCCGGCGTGCTGACCCTGGCGCGGCAGTGGCTCGGCCACAACCGCTTCGCCGATGTCGCCCAGCCCGCGTTGGACCGCATCGCCCGCGAGCACGGCGTCACCGCCATGGGCGTGCACGTGGTCGGCGTCGACCACATGATCGTCGTTGCCATGGCGCGCTCGGAGACCATGATCCAGCTGCACACCCAGATCGGCAGCCGCTTCCCCGCCACCATCAGCGCCACCGGTCGCTGCATCGCCGCCTTTGGCGAGCATGATCGCGCGGAGCTGCACCGCCGCTTCAAGGCCCTGCGTTGGGACAACGCCCCCTCACTGGCCGAATGGGAGCGCCAGGTCGCCGAAACCCGCAGCAATGGCTACGCCCTGGACCAGGGCAACTACATGGCGGGCGTCACCGTGGTCGCCGCCCCGGTCTTCGGCATCAACCAGGTGCTCAGCAACTGCCTGGTCGTGGTCGGCATCAGCGAGCAGCTCCGCGGCCAGGCCCTCACCCGCATCGGCCGCGAACTACGCGAAAGCGCCGCCCAGGTTTCGCGGCAGTTGGGTTCCAGCTGAACCGCTGAGAAACTACTGCCCGCGCGACAGGGGCTCGGCCAGAGGCACGGCCATGGATCGCACTCTCGTCCGGCGGATCCTCATTGCAGCGAGCCTGGCACGGCTTGCCGCTGTCGCCTCGTCGATGGCCCCGCCTAGCCCTTGAGCTGTACCGCCAGCAGTTCGCCGGTTGCGCAGACTTCTTCACCGGCGAGCAGTTCGAGCTCGACCACCACACGACGCCCCTCGATGGACCTCAGCTTGCCGAGGAGCCTGATCTCCACGCCCAGCGGGGTCGGGCGCTTGTAGTCCACCTTCAGCGAGCCGGTCACGAATCGCGGCACCGCCTCTCCGCTGTCCAGCGTCTTGCCCTGCGCCTGCTGGAAGAACGCCGCCGCAGCCGCGATGCCATGGCAGTCCAGCAAGGACGCCACGATCCCTCCATAGGCGTAGTCGGGAAAGCCCCCGCTGTACTGGCGGTCGATCGTGAACCGCGCCTCCGCATGGCTGCCATGGAAATGGCTCTTCAGCTGGTACCCCGCGGCATTCCTGTTGCCGCAGCCGAAGCAATGCGACATCTCGGGAGCGTAGTAATCCTGGATCGCTTTCATGGGAGTCTTCGTGATCGGGTTGAGCCCGAGCCTGGATGGAGAGGGCAGGTGATGGCCGCATTAGACCAAGCCAGCAACGGTCCTTCCACATCCGGCTGCTATTCCCGGGAAAAAAGCCGGGGGAAGTACTGAAGGCTCTCGATCACTGGGCTCGTCATATCTTTGTATGACGCAAACAAACCCGAAGACAAATGGGCAAGGCGCCGCCGCATTCCCAGAATTCCTTCCAGGCCTTCGCCATGCCGGCGGACCATGTGCAGAACAGGAATACGATCCTCATGAACGCCAGCACCCCGCAAACCGCACTCACCGCCCCGAACCGCTTCATCGAGGCGGGCGGCCGCCGCATCGCCTATCGCCGCTTCGGCCAGGGTCCGGAGCTGGTCCTCTGCGTGCGCCTGCGCGGCACCATGGACGTCTGGGATCCGCTCTTCCTCGATCAGCTTGCCGGCAACTTCACGATCACCATCTTCGACTACTCGGGCCTGGGTCTTTCCACCGGCAGTCCCAGCTATGGCAAGACCGACATGGCCCGCGACGTCAACGACCTCGTCGATGGCCTGGGCCTGAAGAAGGTCATCATCGCCGGCTGGTCCCTGGGCGGCTTCGCGGCCCAGGTATTCGCCGCCCTGTACCCCGAGAAGGTGAGCCACGTCGTCGCCATCGCCACCATGCCCCCGGGAAAGATGGTCAAGCCCTACGAGGAACTCTTCTTCCACACCGCGGGCAAGCCGGACTACTCCGTGGAAGATGAATACATCCTGTTCTTCGAGCCCGCCTCTCCCCGCAGCCGCCGCCTCGCGGATGCGTCCCTGGCGCGCATCGCCGCGCGCAAGGACGTGTTCGATGCAAAGACACCCTCGGACGTCTTCATGGCCTCCGTCGCCGCATCCGCGGACCCCTCCAGCCCCTTTCCCGATCCCGACGGGGCCTACGGCGAGTTCTACCGCCACACGGACATCCCCGTGCTCGCCTTGTCAGGCGACCACGACATCATCTTCCCCGTGGAGAACTGGTACGCCCTGAACGACCTGTGGCCGACCCTGTTCGTGGTGACCTTCCCCGACAGCGGCCACGGCCCCCAGCACCAGTATCCCGAGCTCGCGGCGGAGACCATCGCCAGCTTCATCAGGAATACGCCGGCGGGTTAGCGGCCGCGCACCCGCTTGGCGCCGGAGTGGCATCCGGGTGTGGATGCCCCATCCGGGGCCAGCCGGAGTCCATCGGGTGGACCATGCCCACCCGTCATCCCCGACACGCATCGTCAGAAAGTCGCTACTGCGATCAGCCCCGCATGGCGATATATTCCCTGGAAATCGCGTCACACAAGAACCAGAGGAGAAGAGACATGGCGCAGCAGGGTCTGAGGGTGGCACTCGCCGCCGTGGTTCTTACCGTGATCGCCGGTTGTGGCAGCAGCGAGGCGCCGGATCTGGGTGTCCCCGAAAACGGCACCGCACTGGCGGCCTGCGGCCCCGGCTCCCAGCCCGAGACCGGCCTGCAGGGCCAGGTGCCGCTGGCGGATCGCCAGAGCGGTCGCAACCTGCTCGGCTACAAGTGCAACCTCGAGGTCATCGGCCAGTACCAGGGCGCGGGCGCCAGCGTGGTCAGCCCCTCGTACGACAAGTGCGCCTACATGTCGACCAGCGGTGTCATCCTGGATCCGCTGCAGTTGCTGGGGCGCAACCCCGGCGTACACGTGGTGGACGCCAGCAACCCCGAGCAGCCCTTCCTGTCCGCGAACCTCACCGGTCCCTCCATGGCCATCGGCACCTGGGAATCGCTCAAGGTCAACGAGCCGCGAAAGCTGCTGGGCGGGGTCGCCGTGGGCCCGCTCGCCGGCGCCGCCTTCTTCGACGTCTACGACATCTCCGATTGCACCAAGCCCGTCCACCTCAACGGCATCGCCGGCACCGGCCTGGAGTTTCCCACCAACGTGCTCGGCCACGAGGGCAACTGGGCACCGGACGGCATGACCTACTGGGCCACCGGCCTGCTCGCCGGTTCCATCACCGCCATCGACACCAGCAACCCGGCCTCGCCCAGGATCGTCTACACCGGCCTCAAGGGCTTCCCGGCCAACCACGGCGCGGAGTTCAGCGCCGACGGCAACACCCTGTACCTCGCCACCTGCCTGCCCGGCGGCGTCACCATCCTCGACGTCAGCGACGTCCAGGGCCGCAAGCCGGCGCCGCAACTGCGCCAACTCGGCTCCGTCACCTGGAACCCGCTTAGCTGCGGCCAGCACGCGATTCCGGTCACCTGGCAGGGCAAGCCGCACCTGATCGTGCCCGACGAATTCAACTCCGAGGGCATCCATTTCGTCGACATCTCCGATCCCACCGAGCCCAAGGTGGTCAAGCAGATCCAGCTGGAGATCCAGCACATCGAACACGCCAGGACCCGCATCGCGGACGTCACCGGCAACGGCGCCTTCGGCTACGAGTCGCACTACTGCACCGTGGACCGCCACGAGAATCCCACCGCGCTGGCCTGCGGCTACTTCCAGTCCGGCATCCGCGTGTTCGACGTGCGCGATCCGGAGCGCGTGCGCGAGATCGCCTACTACAACCCGCCCGCCCAGACCGGCAAGGGCCTGGCCCTACAGCACTCCCTGCATGCCTGGATCGGCGGCCTGCTGCCCACCATCTCCGATCTCAACAGCTCCGGCTCCACCCTGCCGGAAGCCGGCCTGCGCGACCTCGCTTCCGTCGTCGCCTTCGTCGCCTCCCTGCCGGCCCTGCTGGACGATCTCAGCACCGGCCCCGTCTCCGGCAACCTCAGCGCCGACTGGTGCAGCTCTCCGCCGCGCTTCGTCGGCGACAAGCTCTGGGTCACCTGCATGGACAACGGCTTCCTCGTGCTCGGCTTCCAGAACGGCGTCTATCCCATCCGGTGAGCCTGCGTCGATTCAGCCGGGTCCTGCTGCTGGCCGGCGGCGCGGCGCTGCTCGCCGCGGCTGGCTACGCCTATGGCCTGCGCGCCTCGCCGCCGCAGGCCTTGGGCCCCAGCGCCGTGGACATCGGCTTCGCGCAGTTCATGCGCAGCCATCACGACCAGGCCATCGTCATGACCGAGATCCTGCTGGCCGACCGCAGCAGCAAGCTGGCCGGCATGGCCAGCGCCATGCAGGCCGCCCAGCTCATCGAGATCGGCCAGATGAAAGGCTGGCTGCTGCTATGGGACAAGCCCCTGCTGCCGGCCAGCGACAGCATGGACTGGATGCTGCTGGGCCAGCAGCCGCCCAGCGAAGCCCTGAACCGCTATCTCATCGCCTGCCGCAACTCGCCCGGTGGCATGCCGGGCCTTGCCACCGCCGAAGAGCTGCAACGGTTGCGCACGCTGCAGGGCGACGAGCGTGACCGGCTGTTCCTGCAGCTCATGGTGAAGCACCACCAGGGCGGCCTGCCCATGGCCCAGTTCGCCGTCGACAACGCCCGGCTGCCCGCGGTACGCCTGCTGGCCGCGCAGATGGTGGTGGAGCAGACCCAGGAAATGGCCACCATGGCGCTGATGGCCCGGCGCGCATCACCCGTGCAATGACGTTAGCCCTGCGCTGACAGGCCCGACAGGTAGCTGCGGATCACCAGCCGGCTGAGTTTCACCCCGTCATTCCAGGGATACTCCGGGATCGTGATCAGGTTCAGCGCCAGCCCCTGCACCACGCACATCAGGCCCTGGGCGATGTCGGTGGCATCCTCGCCCGCGAGTTCGCCCTTGGACTGCGCCTCCTCGATCGCCCGCCGCAGCAGGTCGAAGCGCTGCACGATGCCCGACGTCTCCACGTAGGCACGTGTGCCCCCGGGCGTCAGGTCCTTCTGCAGGAACACGATCATGAAGCGCTCTGGGTATTCCATCCAGTAGTCGAAATACCCGCAGGCCAGTTGTTCCAGCCGCGCCCGCGGCGACTTCGCCTTGATCTTCTTCAGCCGCGCGAACAGCTCGTCGAAGAACACATCCCAGACCTGCGTCAGGATCTCCTGCTTGTTGCCGAAATAGCGGTACAGCCACATCGGCGAGCAGCCCACCTCGGCGGCGAGATTGCGCATCGACACCGCCTCCACGCCGTCGCGCAGGAACAGCTTGCGCGCCGCCGCCACGATGCGCTCCCGCATGTCGCTTTCATCGACGGCCGCCTGCCGCGGGCGGCCCCTGGATTTGGCTTCGGATCGGGTCATGTGTATTATTATTTACGCGTATAGTTAATAACGAGGATACCCAGGATGACTTCCCATCTGGCGGGCAGGACCCTCCCGCAAAACGGGACCGTAGCATGACCGCCCCCGAGCGCGTGGACGTCTGCGTCATCGGTGCCGGCGTCGCCGGATTGCGCACGGCGCAGCAGCTGGCCGAGCGCGGCCTTTCCGTGCGCGTGCTCGAAGCGCGCGACCGGGTCGGCGGCCGCACCCTGGGCGGCAACCTCTGTGGCCAAGCCGTGGACCTGGGCGGTCAATGGCTTGGTTCCGGGCAGACCCGCGCCCTGGCGCTCTGCGAGGCATTCGGTCTCCACGTCTACGAGCAGTACACCGATGGCCGGCGCCTGATGGAGATCGCCGGACGGCTTCGCGGCTACGAGGGCACCGTGCCCCCCATATCGCTGCTCGGCCTGGTGGACACCGCCTGGGGCCTGAACAGGCTCAATCGGGCGGCCCGAAGTGTCGATCCCGCCGCCCCCTGGCAGGCGGCCGACGCCGCGACCTGGGATCGCATGACCATGGAGCAGTGGATGCAACGAACACTGCATACCCACGGCGGGCGCAAGCTGATGCAGTCCGTCATGCGTGCGCTCTACTGCTGCGAGCCGCACGAGATCTCCCTGCTCAGCGTGCTGAGCGGCGTTTCGGCCGCCGGCTCCCTCGAGACACAGGTGGAGGTCAAGGGGGAGGGCGCCCAGCGCTTCAAGGTCCACGGTGGTGCCTTCCAGATCGCACAGCACCTGGCGCAACGGCTCCCGCCGGGGACGTTGACGCTCGATGCCCCCGTGCATGCGGTCGAGCAGTCCGAGTCCGGCGTGACCATTCGCCATGGCCGTGGCGAGCTCCAGGCCACGCGCCTGGTCGTCGCCATGCCGCCTGCACAGGCGGCCCGCATCCACTTCGGCAACGCGCTGTCATCGGCGCGGCTGCAACTGCAGTCGCGCATGCCGATGGGCTCCATCATCAAGGCACTGGTGGCCTACGAGCGGCCGTTCTGGCGCGAGCAGGGCTGGTCCGGCGAGGTCGTCAGCGACCAGGGTCCCTTCGGCCCCATCGCGGATGCCACGCCGCCCGGAAGCTCGCAGGGCTTCCTCGTCGGCTTCTTCGACGGTGCCCACAGCCGCGCCCTGGCCGGCGTGGACGAGTCCCTGCGCCGCGAGGCGGCGATGCAATCCCTGCAGCGCTACTTCGGCCCCCAGGCCGCATTGCCCATCGGCTACATCGACAAGGACTGGATCTCCGATCCCTGGAGCCTGGGCGGCTACGCCGGCTTCATGGCCCCCGGCACCATCACCACCTGTGGCCATGCGTTGCGGGCTCCCTGCGGCCGCATCCACTGGGCAGGCTCCGAAACCGCGCTGCGCTGGATCGGCTACATCGACGGCGCCATCAGCTCCGGGGAACGCGCCGCCGACGAAGTGGCGGCCCTGTCCGCCTAGCCCACGTGCCGGCCGCCGTTGCGGTGGTTCATGCGATCATCCCGGCTTCAGGGCAAGATCTGGGGATGTACGTGAGAATTCTGGCCCGGCTCATCGGTCGGGGCTGGCTGCTGGCCCTGCTCGGAATCATGCCGCTGGCGCAGGCGGCGCCGGTATTGCTGGATGATTCCAGCCAACATTTCCCGCTGACCGGGCTCCTCGAAGCGTTTCACGACGAGAGCGGCGCCTTGACGCAGCAACAGGTCTCCTCTCCCCAACACCAGCGGCAATTCGTCCCGCTGGCGCACAACTTCAACGCCGGCTACTCCCCGAAGGGAGCCTGGTGGCTGCGCGTCCAGCTTCAAGCGCATCCCGGCTCCGAAGAATGGTGGCTGCAACTGCGAGGCCAGTACATCGATCACTTCGAAGTCTGGCTGCCCCAGGCCGACGCCACCGGCCAGATCGTCCTGCAGCAGCACTCCATCGGTGGCAGGCAGGTGCTGGCGGGCAGGGACATGCCCTGGGCCATCCCGGCGCTGCGCCTGGATTCTGCCGCGCTCGCGCAACCCCAGTGGATATGGATGCGGGTCTCCGGCCAACGCACGCTCACCGTCATGGGCGAGGTCATGACCCTGCCGGCGCTCGGCAGGGATTACCAGCGGATCACCTACCAGGTAGCCACCGTGATCGGCATGACGCTGATGATGACCCTGGTCTCCCTGGTCCTGGGCGTCACCCTGCCAGACCGCACCTTCCTCTGGTACTCCGCCTACCTCGGCACCAGTGCCGTGTTGTTCATGTGCTCGGAGAACTACCTCTTCGCCCTGTTCCTGCCGGAACAGCCGCTGCTGGCCGTCCGCATCCACGGCACCGTGATGTGCCTCAGCCTGTTCACCGCCACAGTGTTCGCTTACACGCTGCTGCAGATGCCGCAGCAGTTTCCGCGTATCGCGGTGGGCTTCCGCGCGCTCGCCGTGCTGTCCCTGGTCTGTTGCGTCGTGGCCATCGCGGGGGGCTATGGCTACATCGCCATGCCGCTCAACCTCACCCGGCTGCTGATGTCCGTCGTGCTCATCGTGCTTTGCGCCATCCTCGTCCGGCGCAGCGGCCCGGGCGCATGGCCCAACCTCATGGGCTTCCTGGTTTACGGCAGCACCGCCATCCTGCATTTCGCCAAGAACCTGAACTGGGTGCCCTATACCCTGGTCACCCACACCAGCTACACCGGCGGCGTGGTCGTCCACATGATCGCGATCTTCCTCGGCCTGGGCCTGCGCGTGCGCAGCCGCGAGCGCCAGGCGCTCGTGGATTCCCAGGAAGCCGGCGCCCGGCTGGAACGCAACGTTGCCCTGCGCACCCAGGAGCTGCGCGAGGAAATGCAACAGCGCGAGAGCGCCCAGGCGGAACTGCAGAAAGCCATGGTCGAGCAGCGCAACTTCCTGTCCATGGTCTCCCATGAGTTGCGCACGCCACTGGCCGTCATCGGCGCCTCCGCCGAAATCATCGGTGACGAACGCTTCTCGGCCAACCGCAACGACATGCTGCTGGAAGCCGCCAAGATCGGCCGCGCCAAGCAGCGCATGCTGGGCCTGGTGGAAACACTGCTCGCCGACGAGTGGCTCAACGCCTCCGCCGTGCAGTTGCATCGCAGCGACATCGACCTCGCAGAGCTGCTGATGGATCGTGCCGAAGAGCACTCCTTCAGCAGCCACCGCGAAATCCGCCTGGACCTGCCGGAAGGCGGGCTCCAGGCCAACGCCGACGAGCGCCTGCTGCATATCGTCTTCGACAACCTGATCGAGAACGCGCGCAAATACTCCCCGCAGGGCAGCGCCATCGAAATCAGTGTGCGCCGCGAGGGCGGCAACATCCTCGTCACCGTGCGCGACCACGGCCCCGGCTTCACCGCCTCGGACCTGCAGCACGTGTTCGAGCGCTTCTGGCGTGCCGGCACCGTGCTGCGCAAGCCGGGCGTAGGGCTGGGCCTGTACATGGTTCGTCGCGTCGTGGAACTGCACGGCGGCAGCGTGCGCGCCGGCAACGCCGCTTCCGGCGGCGCGGAAATGATCGTGACTGTACCGGCAAGCCCCGCTCAGTCCTGACCCCCTTCGTCGCCTGCAGTGCAGGCTGCAAGAAACTGCAAGAGAAGCAACAAAACGGCGCTTCACCTGCAAGCTTCGAGATAAAAATTCAGTAGGAGTACAGCGGCCCGGCCCCTATCTTGCGTCCTTTGAAGTGACGCGTGAAAGGGAGTGTCGGTATGGACTGCATCTTCAGGCTGGCCGGGAGCAAAACGCCGGGGTGCCCGCGGGTAGCCTCCCAGCGGTTCCCATGAGCCTCAAGTACTACGACCATGACAGTGGACGGGAGCGCTACAAGCGCCGCTACGTTTGGGCATTCCAGGGCTACATCCTGGGCGTGATCACCGCAGCCGCCTTGCTTTACCTGCTGCCCTGACAAGTGCCATGAACGACCCGTATCAGATGGCTTTTTCGCCCCACCAGGGCATCGTCCCGGGCTGCGGCGCCAGCCGTGTCTCATGACAGGAGATCGGCCATGAGCTTCAAGTACTACGACATATCCCTCGGCGCCAGGCGCCGCCGACCGCGGCGCAGCTGGATGTTGCCTTACCTGGTCGGCGTCGCCTCGGGGGTCTTCTTCGTCGCGATGTTCGTCTGATCCCGGATGGATGCAGGACATGCCCCCATTGCAAAGCCGAATCCTCGCCCTCGCGGTGGCCAGTCTGACGGAGGTGGATCCACCATGAACAGCTTCCTTGGCGATCAGGCGGAAGCGTGCCCATGTTCTGGCTAGGCGCAAGCATCGGATTAGCGGTGGGCATCGTGGCCGGAGCGGCCGGGCTGGCCTGGTACGCCATCTCGGCCGATCGGCGTCGGCGATGAGTCAGGAGAGCCTCATGGACTCCTGGCAGGCCCACCCGCGTGGCAACTTGCCGTGGCTTGATACCCGCTGGCAAGGCGGGCCATCATCACCCGATCCCACGGACCCTGAACTCGTGCCCAGCTCTCAAGATGCGAACCCCGCCGGCTCCGCCGATGCCCGCGGCATCGAGGCCACCGGGGAGCTGCGGGTTCTGGTCATCGAAGATGACGACGACCTGCGCGACACCGTATGCCGCTACCTGGCCGGCGTCGGCATCAAGGTCTACTCCCTGCCGAGCGCGGAAGGCCTCGACGAGCAGCTCGAACGCCACCCGGTGGACATCGCCATCTGCGACGTGAACCTGCCCACCGAAAGCGGCTTCTCCATCCTGGCCCGCCTGCGCCTCGCCACCCGCATCGGCGTCATCATGACCACCGCGCGCGCACTGGAAGAGGACCGGCTGCTCGGGCTTTCCCTGGGTGCAGACTGCTACCTGACCAAGCCGGTCAACCTGCGTGAACTGGAGTTCGTCGTCCGCAACCTGCATCGCCGCCTGGCTGCCGCGCCGCCGGGCGCGGACGCCGCGCCCAAGGAGCGCTGGACCCTGGACCACCGCCGCTGGACCCTCACCGCGCCCAATGGCAAGAGCCTGCAACTCACCATGGCGGAAGCACGCCTGGTGGGCAGCCTGCTCGCGCAGTCCGGTGTCGTGATATCGCGCGAGGACATCCTCGCCGCGATGGGGCGCCCCAATCTCGAAGCCTACAGCCGCAACCTGGACGTCACCGTCTCACGCCTGAGGCGCCGGGTGGAGAAAGGCTGCGACATGAAGCTGCCGCTGAGTTCCGCGCGCGGCACCGGCTACGTCTTCAGTGGATCCGGAGAAGTCGTCGGCTGAAGAGCCCCGCAAAGGCCAGGGAGCTCCCAGTCGGGAGCCTGCCTGTTTTTTGCTCAAAGCGGACCGGGCAGGGGGAAAATCCCCGTTGCGTGCAGGTTATGAACGGCCTTATCCACAGCCGCTGTGGAAAATGCCGGGCGTTGCCGGCGCCTTGATCCGTGCCGCGCGCGCCCGCAACTGGCCGCAGCCGCCATCCACATCCTGGCCGGCCGACTGGCGCAGCTTCGTCAGCACGCCGCGCCCATGCAGCTCCCCGGCGATCTCGCGCGCACGCTCCCAGGCCGGGCGGCGAAAGGGCAGGTCGTCCACCGCGTTGTAGGGGATCAGGTTCAGCACCGCATAGCGTCCCTTCAGCAAGCGGACGATCCCCTCGAGTTCCGCCGGCCCGTCGTTGATGCCGTCGAGCAGGGTCCACTGGTACTGGATCGGATAGCCCGTGGCGCGCGCATATTCCTCGCCCAGCGCCACCAGCTCCGCCGGCGCAATGCGCGGCGCGCGTGGCAGCAGCTTCTCGCGCAGGGCCGCGTCGGTGGTGTGCAGCGACAAGGCCAGCGCCGGCTTCACCGCGCCCTTCGGCAGGCGCTCGAACACGCGGAGGTCGCCCACCGTGGAGAACACCAGGTTCTTGTGGCCGATCCCGCCGCTCGTGCCCAGCAGGTCGATGGCCTCCAGCACCGCATCCAGGTTGTGCGCCGGCTCGCCCATGCCCATGAACACCACCTTGTTCACCGGCCGGCGCTGCCGCGCGAGCACCACCTGCGCCACGATCTCCGCACTGCCGATCTGGCGGATCAAGCCCGTGCGGCCCGTCATGCAGAACACGCAGCCCACCGCGCAGCCCACCTGGGTGGACACGCACAGCCCCTCGCGCGCCAGCAGCACGCTCTCGATCGTCTGGCCATCCCGCAGCCCGAGCAGCAGCCGCTCCGAGCCATCCTCGCTGGGGTGGGCCGATCGCAGCACCACCAGCGCCTCCAGCTCCGCCTCCAGCGCCGGCAAGGCCTCGTGGACCTTCCTGGGCAGGAAATCATCCAGCTTGCGCTGGCGGCCCTGCGTCGTGCCCTGCGCCCACAGTCGCAGCAGGCGCTGCTCGTGGATCGGCGCAGCGCCCGCCTGGCGCAGCCGTTCGCGGATATGGGTGATGTGCATCACTGCCGTTCCCGTGCCGTCCGCCACTCAAGCCGGACCAGCCGCCGGCTCCACCCGCATGTCGGCCCAGGACACCCCGATGGCCACGTCGGTCTTGAAGGCGACGAGCGTTTGCGACATCAGCGCCATCTCGCGATGCCGTACCACCTGCTTCGCCACCTTCTGCAGCGATCGGCTCTCGAGGATGCCCTGCAAGGACTTGAACTCCTTCAGCAGCTGCACCGCTTTCACCGGGCCAATGCCTTCCACGCCCGGGATGTTGTCCGTCTTGTCGCCCACCAGCGCCAGGTAATCCTGGATCAGGCCCGGCTCGATGCCGAACTTCTCCAGCACCCAGGCCGCATCGCGGCTCACATTGCCGAAATGGTCATGCACCCGCACCACCGGGCTCAGCAGCGCGCACAGGTCCTTGTCGGTTGAGAGGATCGTCATCGTCCCGCGGTTCCGCTGCTGCCAGCGCAGGGCCAGTACCGCGATCGCATCGTCCGCCTCGATGTCCGGCACGCTGAGCGTCCGTAGCGGCAGGCCCTCCAGCTCCGCGCGCAGCGACCGCATCAGCTCATCCAGGCCGGCGGGCGAGGGTCCCCGGTCCGCCTTGTACTTCGGATAGAGCCGGTGCCTCCAGGTCGGGCCGCCCGCATCGAAAACCGCGATCGCATGCGTGTGAGGGTGGTTCTGGCGTGCCCGCCGGAATGACGCACGGCAGGAGCGCAGCGTCTCCGCCACCTGCGTGGCCGGGTCCTCCTCCTTGATCGCCGCATAGATCCGCCGCACCAGGTTGCTGCCGTCGATCACCAGCAGGTGTTCGAGATCGGCCGTCATGGCCTGGCGCCCACGAGCATCGCCGCCGCCCCGGCCCCCCGTTCCACGACCCTCATTGCCCATCCCGCCTGGCGTCCATGGGGCGGCATGATACAGCCCCGGGCGGGCGCTCAAAGTCTTCAGGTAGGCTAGGCCCCGCCGCCCTGCCAGGAGAACCCGTGCGCCCGCTTCGCTACTCCATCAACGTCACCCTGGACGGCTGCTGCGATCACCTCGCCATCGCCCCGGACGAAGAGCTGCATCGCCACGCCGCCGCCGGCATCGCGCAGGCCGACGCCCTGATCTTCGGCCGGGTCATCTACCAGATGATGGAAGAAGCCTGGGCCCCCGTGGCGCGCACCGGCCTGCGGCCCGACTGGATGCCCGACTGGATGGAGCCCTTCGCCAAGACCATCGACGCCGCGAAGAAGTACGTCGTCTCGGGCAGCTTGCAGCAGGTCGACTGGAACGCCGAACTCCTGAAGGGGGATTTGGAGCAAGCCATCCGGCAGCTCAAGCAGCAGCCGGGCAAGGGCTTGTTCGTCGGCGGCCTGCAGCTACCCCTGGCCTTGGCGGAGATGGGGCTGATCGACGAGTACGAGTTCATCGTCCATCCCTGGATCGCCGGCCACGGCCCGAGCCTGTTCGCCGGGTTGTCCAAATCCATCGAGCTTCAGCTCGTAGGGCGCAAGGACTTCAGGTCCGGCGCGGTGGCAATGCGCTATGCGCCCAGGAGATAGGACAGCGTCATCCGCCAGCGCCGTGCCGGCATTTCACGCACGCTTCAATCGCGAGATCAGCGTCTCGCCACTGGCGAGGGATTTCACCATCCGGGCGTACTCCTTTCGGTAGCGCTTCGCCAGGCGCGCCTTCTGCACCTCGTCGAGGATCTTTCCGGACACCTGGAAGAACTTCTTCTCCTCCTCGCGCAGGTGATGGTGCACCTTCTCGGAAAGTTTGCGCGCGGTAGCCATCCACGACCGTCCGGAATGGTCCAGCACCTGCAAATCCTCGATCAGCTCATCCATCTGGTGATGCTCGTGCAACGCGTGGCGGGCAGAGGACAGGCCCATGTCCTCCATCAGGATCGGCACATACAGATGCCGCTCCTCCGCCGCCGCGTGAGCCGCCAGTTCGATCCTCAGCGCCGAGAACGTCTGCGTGCGGTGCTCGGTATGGGCCTTGGATGCCAGCAACTGCCGGCAGAGCGAGCGCTGACGGTCATGGCTTTCGCGCAGTGCGGCGAAGATGGTTTCACTCATGCTGTTGCTCCTGTGCTCTTGGTGTTCCGGGCTCGACCACGGCCGATTCCCGTCGCAGTGAAAACGAATCCTTGATGAGTGCTTGCGTCGTCACGGCCACACGGTTCGCCTGGCTCGCGCTCATGAAATGAGCGCTCAAACCACCGTGGAGGCGACCGCCCTGCGTTGACCTGATTGCGCGGCGCCCGGATTCCGGGCCGACCAGAGTTCCAGGGCCAGCAGCAGCACACCCGCCAACAACCAGAAATCGCTCATGTTCAGCACTCCCTTGATGGCTCTATCCCTACATGAGACGTGCCATCATCAAGTTACTGAATTAAAAAGAATATTTTTAATGATTCCATGCAATTTGCAATTAATTGCAGCCTTGTCCGAATCTTAGTCGTGCAAAAAAAGCGACAGCCCCTTCGCGCCACGGGATCTCCCCCGATGCACGAACCGGCTCCGGCCGCGCATTGCAGCGCTTGCCCTTTGCAAGCTTTGGCGGATTTCTCCGTGCATTAAGAGCAAGGCGACCCTTTCAAGGCATGCATTACGCAGGAAAGCCTTGCAAGGAGCTTCTGTTGATTTGTTGTAAATCAATAACTTACGAACGGCAATTGGCGGCATGCCATTTGCACTGCGCCCGTTCACTACTAGATCGAGCGCAAACGCCATGTCGTCTTTGTACATCCTTGCCCCTGGCCTTCCGGGGGCGGTTATACCGGTGGGAGCAGTTGTCCGGGGCCGCTGCCCCTCCTCGCCATCTGGCGCAATTCCCATCCTTGTCGTTGCCTCTGCTTCTCAGGCCAGCACGGCCCACGGTCGGTCGCGTTCATGAAAAACCTCATTTGCCCCTCGGCAGTGAAGCTCCTGGCCCTGGTTACCTTCATCGCCATTACCCCGGCGTGCTCCGACAAACTGGTCTATGAAGACCTCCCGCCGCCACCGGCACTGCGGCAGACCGTGACCTACCAGCGCGACATCCAGCCGATCTTCGAAAGCAAATGCATCGCCTGCCACTCCTGCAACGATGCTCCCTGCCAGCTCAAGCTTGAAAGTCCCGCCGGCACACAACGCGGCGCATCAAAGCTGCGGGTATACGACGGCACCCGGGCAGAAGACCTCGCGCCCACCCGCCTGGGCATCGATGCATTGACCACCGGGGAATGGCGAACCAAGGGCTTCTACTCCACCCAGTACGGGCCGGCAGGCAAGGACACCCTGCGCGAGGCCTCCCTGCTCAGCCGCATGATCGAGTTGGGTCACCAGAATCCCTTCCCGCCCAACAGCAAGCTGCCGGACAGCATCGAGCTCGGCACCGAGCGTACGAACGAATGCGCAACACTGGACGAATTCGATCGCTACGCCCGGAAGCGCCCCGAGCAGGGCATGCCCCTGGGCGTGGCCGGCCTGACCAACGCCGAGTACGCCAAGCTCCAGACCTGGGTGGACGAGGGCAGCCGCACCGAGCCCTCCAGCCTGCAGCCCACGGCCGCAGAGGCGAAGGCCGTCCAGAAATGGGAGCGCTATCTCAACCGTGAAGGCGCCCGCGAAAAGCTGGTGGCGCGCTATCTCTACGAGCACCTGTTCCTCGCGCACGTCCACTTCAACACGGACAAGGCACCGCATTTCTTCGAACTGCTGCGCTCGCGCACCGCGGATGGCCCCATCGTCCCGGTGGCCACCGTCCGCCCCAATGACGATCCGCAAGGGCCGGTCTACTACCGCTTTCGCCTCATCACCGAAACCCTGGTCGAGAAAACCCACATCACCTACGCGCTGACGGACGCCCGCATGCGCCGTTACGACCAGCTCTTCTTCGGCCAGAAATGGGACGCCGGCAAGGCCCCTGGCTACAGCGAAGCGGAGAAGGCCAACGCCTTCCTCACCTTCGCCGCCATCCCGGCCAAGGCGCGCTACCAGTTCATGCTCGATGAGGCCGAGTACTTCGTGCGCACCTTCATCCGCGGCCCCGTCTGCAGCGGCCAGATCGCCACCGACGTGATCCGAGACCATTTCTGGGCCGTGTTTGAAGACCCCGATACCGAGCGCTACGTCAACGACGCCGCCTACCGGCAGAAGGCCACCCCGCTGATCGGCGTGCCCGGGCAAGACTCCGATCTCACCGGCATCGCCTCGGAGTGGAAGAAGTACAACGAGCAGCGCAACCAGTACGTGCTGCTGCGCCAGCAGGAGCTGGCCCGCACCGAGCCCCAGGGCCCGGACTTCAGCAACATCTGGGATGGCGACGGCTGGAACCGCGTGGCGCTGCTGACCATCTTCCGCCACTTCAACAATGCCGCCGTCCGGCGCGGCCTCACCGGCGACGTGCCCGACACCATCTGGATGATGGACTACCCCCTGCTCGAGCGCAGCTACTACCAGCTCGTCGTCAACTTCAACGTCTACGGCAGCGTGTCCCACCAGCTCAAGACACGGCTGTACTTCGACCTGATCCGCAACGAGGCCGAGTACAACTTCCTGCGCCTGCTGCCCAAGGAGGCTCGCAACCCGCTGCGCGAGCAGTGGTACGCCGGCGGCGGCAAGGACAAGAAATGGTTCAGCGAATACGCCCCCGCCGACGATCGCGTCCCCACCCGCATCCGCTACCAGGGCGTAGACGTGAAGCGCCAGTTCGCGGCCCAGCTCTACCAGCGCATGCGCCCGATCATGGGACCAGCGGACACCCTCAACCGCTGCGCCGGTGCCAATTGCGCCGTGGCGGGAGAGAGCCCGGCAATGCGCAGTGCCAACACCTCCCTGCGCCACCTGACGGCGAAGACTGCCGCGCAGTTGCCGGTTATCAGGCTGCTTCCCGAGCTCAGCTACCTGCGGGTCACCGCCCCGGGCGGCGAACGCCTGGTCTACTCCCTCATCCACAACCGCGCCCACAGCAATGTCGCCTTCCTGCTGGGCGAAGAGGATCGCCTTCTGCCGGAAAAGGACACGCTCACGGTCACGCCCGGCGTCATGGGCAGCTATCCCAACTTCATGTTCGATGTACCCTTGGCGGAAATGGACCGCTTCACCCATTCACTGAGTCAGGTCACCGACGCGCGCCAACTGGAAGCCGTGGTGCAGATCTGGGGCGTGCGCCGGACCCGGCCGGACTTCTGGGAAGTCTTCCACGACCTGACGCGCTACCTGCAGGAGACCGATCCGGTGCAGGCTGCCCTTTTCGACATGAACCGATATGAAAACCTGTAGAGGGCAGGGGGCCAGGCCATGATGATCGTCATCGCGCTGCTGCTCGCCCTGTGGTTCGCGCACTACCGGCTGCGGGCGGTGTCCCGCCCGCAAGTCGACTTCCACCCCTCCGCCTTCAACCGCGGGGTCCTCGGCAAGCTCGATCAACTGCGCCAGGCTTACTACCCCACGCCCTGGCTGTACAACCATCACCTGCAAGTGATCTGGCTCATGCTGAGCGAGGCCATCATCCCCAGGCTGCGCTACGAGCGGCATGATGTCCTCACCATGCGCGACGGCGGCACCACGGCCCTCGACTGGCTCGGCCTGGATGCGGCGCCTGAAACGCCAACCCTGGTGCTGCTGCATACCGTCACCGGCGACGCGCAAAGCATGCGCGTGATCGCCCGCGACATGAGAAAGGCCACCGGCTGGCGCGTCGTGCTGTGCACGCGCCGTGGCCACGGCGGCCTGCCGCTCACCGCACCCCGGGTCAACACCATGGGCTGCACCGATGACCTGCGCGAGCAACTGCAGCGCATCCGCGGCGAATTTCCCGCGTCCCCGCTATACGCCGTGGGGGTTTCAGCCGGCTCCGGGCTGCTGGTGCGCTACCTGGGCGAAGAAGGCCCCCGCTCGCTGATCCAGGCCGGCGTCGCCTACTGCCCCGGTTACGACATCGGCGTCGCCTGGACGCGTGCCAAGCCGTTCTACAGCCGGGCCATGGCCACGCGGCTCAAGCGGCACTTCCTGGAGCCACACTCGCAGGCCTTCGCGCACCTGGGCAGCTACAACAGCTGCCTCGCAGCGGCGGACCTGAGCGAGTTCCACCAGAACCTCTACGAAATGGCGGGCTGCGCCAGCGTCGGCGACTACCTGCAGCGCTCCAATCCCATGGGCGTGTTCAATAGCATCGCCGTCCCCATGATGATCCTGAATGCCGACGACGACCCCGTCTGCGTCGTCGAGAACGTCCTGGACCACCTGGACGCCATCAAGCGCATCCCGGATGCGCTGCTGGTACGCTCGGCCCGCGGCAGCCACTGCGCCTTCTTCGAGGGCTGGTCGGCGCGGTCCTGGGCGAATCGCTTGATCGCCGGCTACCTCGTTGCCGCCCATGGGCAACTGACGCCAGCAGAAGCCGCCACCAGTGAGGGCGTGCCAGCGCTCGATCCAGGGCAAGCCAGCGGAGCAAGCCCGGGCAACGGGCTCAGGCCAACGTCCGGCGCGCTTGGCTGATCAAAGCGTTGGTAAAAATCGCTCTCGCCGCTCGCGGCGCACGCACCGGGAGGGCGCTTTCCTACAGACACTGCCCAATCGACGTACATAGGCTTTCCCCCGGGATAAAACCAAGGGGAGAATAACGTGCTAACTCGTCTCGCAACCGTCGTACTGGCTCCGGTCCTCGCTGTATCGGCCATCCTGTTTGCCCCAGCAGCAAGCGCAGCAACCTGCGCCGACTGGAAGCCCAACCTCGCAAACGAACTGTCCTGCAACCTCAATCTGATCGGGCCACCGGAGACGCCGGCCGCCTCGGGCATGATCGATGCCGGGGGTTGCGGCGCAACGGTGGTGAAATCCGACGGCACCCCGTGGCAGTGCACGTTCTCCGACAACTTCGACGGCGCCAGCCTGGATCGTTCGAAGTGGGTCCCGCAGACCAACTTCGTGAACGGCAGCAACACGGTCTATGCCTGCTACATCGACGACCCGGCGGTCATCAGCGTCTCCGGCGGCAATCTCAATCTCTCGGTCAAGGAGATGGCACAGCCGGTCGCCGGCTGCCCTACCAACCGCGCCGGCTCGCGCTTCGCCGCAGGCCAGATCTCCACCTACTACCTGTTCTCGCAGAAGTACGGTCGCTTCGAGGCCCGCATGCGGGTGCCCTCGGCAAGCGCGCCGGGCCTGCAGGAGGCCTTCTGGCTGTGGCCCGACGTGCGCTACCACAGCACCGCACTCTGGCCCCTGTCCGGCGAGATCGACATCGTCGAGACCTACTCGCAGCACCCGAACCTGGCCATCCCGTTCCTGCACTACGCCGCCGACCTGCTGGGTCCGCAGCCGGGCATCAACACCGCCTGGACCTGCCAAGCCAACCGCGGCCAGTGGAATACCTACACCCTGGAGTGGACCTCGAACCGCCTGGAAATCCTGGTCAACGGCCAGTCCTGCCTGGTGAACAACTCCAACGATTCGGCCTTTGACAAGCGCTACATCATCGCGCTGACGCAGGCGCTGGGGACCGGTGCCAACGCCTACGGCGGTGTTGGCATGCTGCCGGCCACCACGGAGATCGACTACGTGCGAGTCTGGAAGTAGCAGGCAGGACCGTTCATGAGGTTCTTTGACCTCTGAGCCGCGAGTGGATTGAAGAGGTCGCCGTATCACGCCCGCCAGGGAAACCTGGCGGGCGTTTTGTTTTGCCTGGGTCCACCGCGGCGAGGCGACGGCCCGCGACCTGGGGAGGGATCGTGGTCGTCAGCTTCAAGCGGAAGTCACCCCTGATGTAGATTCAGGGGCCTGCATCAACGCAGGCTGAATCCACTCATCAGGAAGCCATGAAACTGACTATCTCTCCCTCGTGGGTTCGCTGGGTGCTGATCATCGTGAGCGGCGGCCTGGCGGCCCTCGCTGCGCTGTCCCTGGTGAGCATATTGCTCAGCTCGGGAACGCCGGGCCTGTTCCCCTTCGCGACCCAGTTGGTGGCATTCCTGCTCTACGCGTCTGGCAGCCTATCGCTGCTCTCGGGCCTATTCGGACTTCTTTCAGTGCTGAGCGCTCCCTCGGCGCAGCCCGTTGGGGCGTACATGCAGCCGATATCGATGCTGGGGATCAGCGTCGCCACATTCTTGGGGGGCCATCTCGTGTGTCAGGGCCAGAGCGGAACATCGCGGATAGGGGCCACGGCGCCGGAAGGTGATCCGCCTTCCGCGCCAGGCGCCTCGACGACCAGCCCTGCGATCCTTGCCAGGCGCGTGATTCCGGATTGGCCCTATACGTTGGCGCTTCCTCCCCGGGTATTGTTTTTAGAGGCGGCTATGTGTCAAAACCGGGTTGCCGTTGAACTTTATCTCTAAAGCGATTCTTCAGTGCCGCTATGCAACACCGCCTCGGACAACGAGCTTGATCCCTGTGCGCTTGCTGCGCAGGCGCCCTGACCTGCGGACTGTCGATCATGTCGGCACCAGGATCGGCGTCGCCCCTTTTTACACATGAACGTACACAGTGAGGCCCCTCGATTTATGAGAATCCACATGATTCAGCACTCCGAAATCGTGGGGCCTGGCACTCTTGCCATATTGCTGAACGACCATGGACTGCAAGCACGAATCGTAAAGCCATACTTGGGCGATGACTTGCCCGCAGTGACTGACTTTGACTTGCTGATTCTTCTCGGTGGGCCGATGGGTGTTTACGAAGAAGCTGAGCATCCTTGGCTCATTCCAGAAAAGGCGTTGGTTCGCGCCGCGGTTGCTGGCGGCAAGAAAGTGCTCGGAATCTGCCTCGGAGCTCAAATGCTGTCTGAAGTGATGGGAGGACGTGTAAGGAGGGCTGAGCACATGGAGGCGGGCTGGCACGAGGTTCGACTGACTGAAGGTGCGAAACGCTCGACATTGTTCAGAACTGCGCCGCCGGCATTTCAGGCGTTTGAATGGCACCAGGATACCTTCACTGCTCCGCCCGGTACGGAGAGCGTCATGGCCACGGACGGCTGTGCAAACCAAGCCTTTGAATTTGAGGGCAGGATCGCGGCGGTTCAGTTCCATCCCGAGATCACTGAAGAGCTATACACGGCCTGGCAGGCCAGGAAGCCTCTGACCCCTGGTCCGCACGTTAAGTCTCTGAAGCTTCAAGCTGGGGTCACCCAAGACGATACGGCCTACCGTGTACTTCGCGAGCTCATTCAGGCGTTGACAGAGTAGTGCGACATCGCTGGTCAGCTGCAATGAAAGCGCGCGGTTAACCAGCAGATTCGCCGCGTGGTTTGGCCACTTGTGACGGTCCTCATCCTGGCGCAAAACGATAGTCGAGGCGGGCAGGCGCCCAGCCGCACCCAGGACCGTCACTTGGCCCCGCCCGGAATCAGCCTTGGCGGTGCCCTGGACCCCTGAGCGCGAGGGGCATCCCAACTCCCGCATTTCCCCTACCATTGACCCTGATCGCCCGAAGATACCGGGCGGCAACTCTCCGGGGAGCCTCAATTGAAACCGCTATTCAGGACCATGGGCCTCGCCCTGGCCCTCAGCCTGGCCGCCTGCCATGACTCGTCTTCCGTCTCTGGCGACGCACAAATCCCCGTCGAAGCCTACGGCCCGGAGACCACCACCCAGGACGGCTACCTGACCCTCACCGACGGCACGCGCCTGCGCTATCACTGGGAGCGCGCCGTGGATGCGCCCCCAGGGCCTGTGGTCATGCAGTACGACGGCTACGACGCCGGCACCGGCGGTTACTTCAGCAACATTCCCGGCGTGAAGGCGAAGCTGCTCCTGCGCGGTTACACCGTGCTCGGCGTCTCCGTGCGCGGTACGGGCTGTTCCTCCGGCGGCTTCAGCCTGTTCGATCCGCAATGGGGCGTCGATGGTGCCGAGGCCGTCGAGTGGGCAGCGGTGCAGCCCTGGTCCGACGGCAACATCGGCATGATCGGTTATTCGTACCCGGGCATCATGCAGTTGTTCACGGCTGGGCAGCGCCCGCCGCACCTGCGGGCCATCGCGCCCTCCAACGTGATCTTCGATCTCTATCGGGACGTCGGCGCGCCCGGCGGCATCCTGAACTCGGTCTTCTCCGGCCTGTTCACGGTGCAGCAGCAGTTGCCCGGTGCCGAGGCCGTGCCGGCCGCCATCCTGCAGGCCGATCTTGAATGCGCCGTGAACTACGCCGCCAACAAGCTCGCCTACGAATCCTTCGTGGTGCAGGGCATCTTGAGCCCTCACATCGACGGAGCCTTCGACTGGCACAGCCGCAGCCCCGCCGCCACGGCCGCGCAGATCGACGTGCCCGTGCTGAACATCGTCTACTGGCAGGACGAGCAGACCGGATCGCGCATCGGCGGCCTGCTGGAGCCGGGTGGTTTGCTTGGCGTGCTGAACCTGCGCAAGACCTGGAGCGTCATGAGCAATGGCAACCATGACCTGACCGAGGACCAGCCGCAGCACTCGGAGATGCTGCTCGAGTTCTACGAGCGCTACCTGCGCGGGAGGGACAACGGCTGGGAGCGCACCCCGCGCATCCAGGTCCTGCACGACCTGAGAGCGGAGGATTCGCAGCCCGGCTGGATCACCTCCTACGACCGGCTGCCGTCGCCGCGTCCGGTCGAGCTGTTCCTGCGGGAATCGGAGACGCTCGCCCGCACGCCACCCACCACAGCGGAAACCGGCAGCCGCTATCTCTATCCGCTGCCTTCACCGTCCACCAACCCATTGCCCTGGGCCCTGAGCGCCCTGGACCTGCTGTGGCAGCTCCCCGCGCCCGACTCCGGCCGCGTGGTCTGGACCACGCCGGTGCTGGAGCAGGACGCGCAGTTGCTCGGCTCCGCCAGCGCAGACCTCTGGCTCACCGCCACCGTCCCGGATGTCGATCTCCAGGCCACCCTCACCGAGGTTCGCCCCGACGGCCAGGAGCTCTACGTGGCCCGCGGCTGGCTGCGTGCCTCGGCCCGTGCGCTGGATGAGAGCCGCTCCACCGCCACACGGCCGTTCCAGCACTTCACCGCCGGCAGCGTGCAGACGCTCAAGCTCGGCGAGCCGGTCCTGGCGCGCCTGGAAATCTTCCCCTTCGCGCACCGCTTCCGTGCCGGCAGCGCGCTGCGCCTGATCGTGGATGCGCCCACCGGCATCACCGGCGACTGGGGCTTCCTGTTCAAGCCGCTGCCGTCGCTCAACACCATCCTGCACGATCCGGAGCACGCGTCGAAGCTGGTGGTCGGCGTGATGGACGACGGCCCCGCCCAGGTACCCGCGGCGCTGGCCTGCACGGAACTGGCGAACCAGCCCTGCCGCAGCTCCACCGGCGCGGTACCGGCGGGCAGCCTCTCGCTATCGGAGTAGACGGACTACACCTCGTCCTCCGGCAGGAAGCCATCGGCCTGCCGGCTCCACAGCCGGTGGTAGTGCCCGTGCAGCGCCAGCAGCTGCTCGTGGCTGCCGTCCTCTACGATCCTGCCGCCGTCGAACACCAGGATGCGGTCCAGGTGCGAGACCGTGGACAGGCGGTGCGCGATCACGATCACGGTCTTGCCGTGCATGGCCTTGTCCAGGGCACGCTGGATCGACTGCTCGGTCACCGAGTCCAGGCTGGAGGTCGCCTCGTCCAGGATCAGGATCGGCGCGTCCTTCAGCAGCACGCGGGCGATGGCGATGCGCTGGCGCTGGCCGCCGGAGAGCTTGATGCCGCGTTCGCCGACCATGGCGGAATAGCCGCCTTCCAGCGCCGTGATGAAGCCATGGGCCTCGGCGCGCTGCGCCGCAGCCTCCACGTCGGCCTGGCTCGCGCCCGGGCGGCCGTAGCGGATGTTGTCGGCCACCGTGCGGTGGAACAGCCCCGGGTCCTGCGGGATCAGGCCGATCTGCAGGTGCATCGACTCCAGCGTCACCTCGCGCAGGTCGGTGCCGTCGATCAGGATGCTGCCCTGCTGCGGCTCGAACAGCCGCAGGATCAGGTTGACGAAGGTGGACTTGCCGGAGCCCGAGTAGCCCACCAGGCCCACGCGCTGCCCCGGCTCGATCCGCAGGTCCAGCCCACGGAAGATCTCGGCGCCCTGCGGATAGCGGAACGACACCCCGCGGAACTCGATCTCGCCACGCTCGATCCTCATCGGTCGCGCGCCGGGTGAATCCACGATTTCGTGCGGCCGGATCAGCGTGCCCACGCCGTTTTCGATGTTGCCCACGTACTCGAAGAAATCCAGGAACTGCCGGCCCAGGTTGTCGGCCTCCGCGATGATCAGCAGGGCGATGCCGGCACTCATGACGAAGGCCCCGGCGTCGATGGCACCGCTGCGCCACAGCCACAGCGCGGTGGCCAGCGCACCCACCTTCAGGGTCAGGCTCGCCGCATGCTGGAACCACTTGATGCGCTCCACGTAGCGTTGCGCGATGCGTGTCTTGCCCAGTTCCTCGGATAGCACGCCGTCCAGTCGCTGCCGCTCGTTGCCGGACTGCGCGAACAGGCGGATGTTGGTGATGTTGGTGACCGCATCGATGATCTGCCCCGTCGTGCCGCTGCGCGCCGCCGAGTGCTCGCGCATGTACGGCAGGCACTGGCGCGCCAACAGGTAGGCCACGCTGACGAAAATCGTGGCCCAGCCGATCACGATCAGCGCCAGTATCGGGTTGGCCATGCCGAGCAGTACGGCCGCGGTTCCCACCTTCACCAGCACCGGCAGGAAGGTGAACAGGATGGCGTTGTTCGCCTGCATCACGCCCACCGAGGTTTCGGAGATGCGGTGGGCGAGCGCGCCGGCAAAGCGGTCGGTGAAATAGCGGTGCGAGTGGTGCTGGATGTAGCCGAACAGCTCGGCCGTCACCCGCGCGCGCACCAGCGGCGCGATATGCATATGCGCCGAGCCCGCCCCGCGGGCACAGATCATCTCCGCCAGGCCCAGGCCGATGAACACCAGCAGCGCATGCACCACGCCCTGTGTGGCCCCGGACGTGACCGTGCGCAGGATGCTGCCGATGGCCCAGGGCACCGCGATGGCACTGGCCGAGGCCGCCGCCTGCAGCAACAGCACCAGCGCATACCAGCCGGCGAACTGTCGCGCAAAGTGCAGCGAGAACCGCAGCGGCTGCGAGGGCAGGGCAGAAGCCTGTGGTGTTCGTGGATTCATGGACTCCCGCGCGCAGGCCGGTTTGATCGATGGCGGCCGGCAATCCCGGCCCCGTCAGTTTCCCTCAAAAGTCACAGCGAGGTGTGGCGCCTTCGAGCAAGAGGGGTGCAAATGCTGTGCAGGAGCTTGTCTGTCTGAACGGCCCTGGAACCTCCGTTCGTGCTGAGCCTGTCGAAGCACGGCAGTGCCGCACCCGCCCTCAGTCGGCGACCGCCAGAAACCCTGCCATCCGGCTGCGCTCCTCGTCCAGCGCCCGGCGGAACGCCGCCTCGCGCGGAGCCCGCCCGCTGATATAGCCGCACTCCAGTTGCAGGCGCCCGGCCTGCACCGCGGCATTGGCCCAGCCGATCACCTGGTCACGCCACAGCAGGGGCAGGGCATAGTGGCCGTAGCGGCGCTTGGGCGCCGGCGTGTAGGCCTCGAAGCGGTAGGCCCAGCCCCAGAAGTGCTCGAAGCGCCGACGGTCCCAGGCCACCGGGTCGAACGGCGCCAACAGGTACACGCGCTCCAGTGGGCCGTGGCGGCTGGGCGCCGGATTCTCGCCGGCCGGCCAGTACCAGTCCACGCCATCCACGCGATCCCGGGCCGCACGCAGCTTCGCCCGCGCCAGCGCCGCCGGTCGCTCACCGCGCCACTGAGGCACCCCGCCTGCCAGCAGGCTGGCGAGTTGCGCCAGGCTGGCCGCCGGCAGCGGCGCGTACTTGGCGATCACCAGGTCCAGCAGCGCGTCCATGCGCGCGTGGACATCGGCATCGCCCGGCGTTTCATGGCCATGGGCCGCCGTGTAGACCCGCACCCCGGCATCGCGCCGGGCCACGCGCAGCAGGCCGCGGTAGTGCATGCCGTCCAGCAACTGGGTGCTGGCATTGGACGAGCCGCCGAACCAGTTGCGCGTCTTGCCATGTGCGAACTGCGCGTCCACCTCGCGCGGGTGCACCGCGCCGCGCTCCTGCACAAAGGCCAGGATTTCGTGCGCCTGCTTCCAGCGCGCCGCATCCCACACGATGCGTGGCGTGCGCGGGTGCATCAACGCCAGGTGACGCCTCGGCAGGAAGCCGTAGTTGACGAAGAAGTCCTCCTCGATCGCCAGCCGTGGGTAGCGTCGCTCCAGCTCTCCCGCGGTATAGCCGCCCACCCGGTGGCGCAAGGTCAGGTCCTGGGCACGGGCCGGCGCGCGTAGCGGGTCGGCCTGCACGAAGCCCAGGCGCTCGATCGCGCGTGGCAGCGTGGTGGGGGCAAACAGGCTGCGCGCGATGGCATATCGGCGCAGGTCGTCGAGCTGGAGGGCGCGTGGCATGGCGCGATGATGCCACCGGCCGCGCCGCAGATGGAGTATCCATGTAGGCATGCCGCCAGCCTTGCCTCGCCGCAGCCACCCGCCAGGCTTCGTCGCCGCGAGCTAGCCCCGCGAGCGGTTCCTGGCCAAGGCGTCTATCAGGGCCGGCCCGGCAAACCCCCGGCAGCCGTCAGTCTGCAGCAGGGCCCAGGCGATACTTCTTGAGCTTGTACCAGATCGACCGCTCGCTGATACGCAGCAGTTGCGCGGCGCGGGTCTTGTTGCCGCCGGACTGCGACAATGCCTCGTTGATGAGGCGTATCTCCAGATCCTGCACCGCTGCATCCAGGTCGAGGCTTTCCGGCAGGGATGCGCTGTCGGCAGGAGATACCAGCTGTTCGGGCGAGGCCTCGTCCAGCGGGAAATGCTGCAGGTCAAGGACACCGCCACCGCTCAGGATGCTGGCGCGCTCCACCATGTTGCCCAGTTCACGGATGTTGCCGGGCCATCGGTACTGCCGCAGGTACTCCAGGGCCTGGGTCGTGACACCGGGGTGCGAGTTCGGGCCACGATGCAAGGCGCCCAGGAAGTGCCGCACCAGCTCCGGCAGGTCCTCCAGGCGATCCCGCAGCGGCGGCAGCTCGATGTTGAAGACATTGAGCCGATAGTAGAGGTCTTCACGCATCAGGTTGTCGCGCACGGCCTGGCGCGGCATGCGATTGGTCGCCGCGATGATGCGCAGGTCCAGTTCGATCTGCGAGTTGCCTCCCAGGCGCTCGATGACGCCCTCCTGCAGCACGCGCAGCAGCTTGGCCTGCAGCGCAATGGGCATTTCGGTGATTTCGTCGAGGAACACGGTTCCGCCCTGGGCCAGTTCGAACTTCCCGACGCGGTCCTTGAGGGCCCCGGTGAAGGCGCCCTTCTCGTGGCCGAACAGCTCGCTCTCCAGTATCTCGGCGGGGATCGCCGCGCAGTTGATCGGCACGAACAAGCCCTCGCGGCGCGGCGATGCGCGATGGATCGCGCGCGCCACTACCTCCTTGCCGGTGCCGGTCTCGCCGGTGAGCAGCACGCTGGCGCGCGTAGGCGCGACCTGGGCGATCTGCTGGCGCACCCGTTGCATCGCCGGGCCGCCGCCAACCAGGCCGTCCCAGTTCCGGTCCAGCTCGCCGCGCAGGAACTGGTTCTGCTGCTGCATCTCGTGCACCGCGAAGACGCGGCCGATAGCCAGGTCCAGGGCTTCGTTGTCGAAGGGGCGCAGCAGGTAGTCGCAGGCTCCAAGGCGCATCGCCTCCACGGCGCTTTCGATGGTGCCCTGGGCCGTGATGATGATCAGGGGCAAGTCGTTGCCCTGTTTGCGCAGCTCGCGCAGGAGTTCGATGCCGTTCATGCCCGGCATGCGCAGATCGCTGATCACCAGGTCAACGGGATGCTCCTGCACAATCGTCAGGGCCTGCCTTCCGTCTTCCGCGCTGAGCGTGCGGTAGCCGCGGCGCGACAGCATGATCTCCAACACGCGGCGCATGTTGGCTTCGTCGTCCACCACCAGGACGCGGTGCTTGCTCATGGAATACGGGTTCCTTGTAATGGCAGCCAGAAGCGGAAGCAGGCTCCGCCGAGCCGGCCCTCGACGACAGAGATGTCGCCGCCGTGTTGGCGCAGGATCTGCCGGACTACCGCCAGGCCCAGGCCCAGTCCGCCTTCGCGCTTGAAGACAAAGGGTTCGAAGATGCGGCTGCGATCCGCCGCCGCGACACCGGGGCCATTGTCGTCTATGTCCACGACGAGGCGGCCCGACTCGTTGCGACTGCAGATCTCGATCCGGCCGTCCGCCGGCAGAACCTGCAGCGCGTTCATGGTCAGGTTCAGCAGCACCTGGGTCAGCTGCTCGCCGTCGCCATCCACCATGCTGTTGGCTGCGTCCAGTTCCATGCCGAGCCGGATGCGGCGATCCCGCAGTTGCGTGCTCAGCAGGCTGGCCGAATGGCGCGCCAGCGCATGCAGGTCGACACTCGCGAACTGCGGGCTGCGCGTGCGCGCGCTGTCCAGCAGCGAGCTGATCAGGCGATTCAGACGCCCGGTCTCGCTGTCGATGATCTGCAGCAGTTCCCGGGCTTCCGCACTCAGGCCTTCCTCGTAGCGCAGGGTCTGTGCGGAGCTGCGCAGGATGCCGAGCGGTGTTCTCACCTCATGTGCGAGCAGGGCCGTGACTTCACCGACCGCCGCCAGCTTCGACGCCTGCGCCAGGGTCTGCTGGGAATGCGACAGATCATCCACGAGCCTCACGAAGCTGCGCCCCAGCTCACCGATCTCCGCCGGACCGCCCTGCGGGAGCTGTGGGCGCGCCCCGGGTTGTGCGTAGCGCCGGGTGAAATCGGTCAGTGCCAGCACCGGGCGCGCGATCTGCCCTGCCACCAGCAGGGACACCAGCACCGTAACCAATGCCGTCACGGCCAGGAGTCCGGCGAAGGCCCAGGCCATCCGCTGCACCGGAGCGAGCACCGCCTGGCGTGACTGCAGCATGAGGTAGGACCAGCCGAGGCCTGGAAAGCGCGCGAGGCCGGGTGAACGGGCATGCCCCACGATGACGGCGCCCTCCATGTAGGGGGCGCCTTCGCGGTCAAAGGCATTGACGTTCGCCGGTGGCGGCCACCAGCCCTGCGACAGCGGGCCGCCCTGGAAGACCCGGGGCAGCAATCCGGCGGAAGCTCCCAGCGCACGGCCTTGCATGTCCACCAGCAGGATCTGGCGGCTGGGGTCGGACGCGTGATCCAGGACCGACTGCATGGCATCCCAGTCGAATTCCAGCAGCAGGTTTCCGATATCGCCGTCCTCGAATTGGGAGGGGATCGATACACTCAGCAGCAGGATCGTGCTGCCTGATTGCCGGGTCGGCCGCTCCAGATGCACCAGGCCGCCTGGCAGTTCGGCCTGCGCCCACGGCCCGGGTGCAGGGTAGGGCTGGCCGATGCGCGCGGCGTCGCTGCTGGCGACGATGCGGCCGGACCGGTCCACTGCATGCAGCGCACGGTAGGTTCCGCCGTAGCGCAGCTTCATCTCCGACAGGAAGGACGACAGGCGCTTGTCGACGTCGTCGATGCGCAGGTCCTGCATGACTTCCAAGTGATTCCAGGTGGTGGCGTTGAGCAGCCTCTCGTACAGCAGCTTGTCGGCCTCGGCCGAGACCGCCGCGGTGCTGCGCATGACCCCTTGCTCGATCTCGCCCAGCATCGCCGCACGGCTGCGGTCGAAGGCCAGGCGTGTGAGTACCGCCGCCGGCAGCAGGCTGACCAGCAGGAAGGCGAGCAACAGGATTCGACGGATCGTCACGGTGCGATAGAGTAAGTCTTTCCCGTGTTTGGGCGGCAGTCCTCAGATGTTGAACAGGTTTGATTCTCTTTTGCGAATGGCGGCATGGTCGCTGGCCTTTGCCTGCCCGGCGATCCTGGCCCAGCCCGCCGCAGAGCCGGCACCGGCAATCGAGGAGAGTGCGCCTGCCGTGCCCTATCGCTTGGGCCAGGGCCTGGCACTGGGTGACAGCGGGTTCACGCTCGGCGGGTATGCCGTGGCCGCCTACGATGGCACCGGCGGTGTCGCGGGCGACCCGGACTGGCGTGCAGGCCTGGATGCGCTGAGCGGCTTCCTGTGGTGGGACGGCGGAGGACGCTGGCGATTCTTCTCCGAGGTGGAACTGGAAGACGGGCTGCTGGCCACCTCCGACGAGCTGACCACCGACGAAGCCTACCTCGGCCTGGAGCGCTTCTACTTCGACTACAGCTATAGCGACTCCCTCAAGTTCCGCTTCGGCAAGTTCCTGACGCCCATCGGGCGCTGGAACCTGATCCATGCGGCGCCGCTGGTCTGGACCACCTCGCGTCCGCTGGTCACCGAGGCCACCTTCCCGGTCAATGCCACAGGCGCGATGTTGACGGGTGTGCTGCCGTGGCTACCGCGCGGGCTGGAGTACTCGCTCTACGCGTCGCCTGGCCAGGAGCTGTTCCCGAACCCTGAGCTGGATACCTTCGACGAGGCCTACGGCCTGCACCTCTCCACCGATCTGCTGCCGCAACTCAGTGTCGGCCTGTCCTTCGTCGATTTCGAGCTGGACAGCAGTGTCGGCCAGCGCCGTCGCCTCTATGGCGCGGACTTCCAGTGGAACTGGCGGCGGTTCGAACTCACGGGCGAATTCGCCTACCGCGTCACCAGCCTGACCAATGCCGAGCGTGACGAGCAGGGCGGTTACTTGCAGCTGGTGGCCCCGCTGGCCGAGCGCCTGTTCGCGGTGGCCCGCTATGAAACCTTTCGGGACACGGCCGCCACGCGCGACCTCAACGTCTACCTGGGCGGACTGAACTACCGGCCGTATCCGGGGCTGGTGTTCAAGGCCGAATACAGCCGGGCCACCGATAACGACATCGACGCCCGGGATGGATTGTTGGCGTCGTTCGCGGTGCTGTTCTGATGCGCCTGGCCCTCCTGGCGCTGATGATGTGCGCCATCTCGGCCACGTACGCGGCCGAGCCGGTGATCGCCGTGATCACGCCCGCACAGCGCGGCCCCATGAGCCTGGATGTGGATGATGTCTCGCTGATCTACAAGCGCAGGAAGCTGCTCTGGCCTGACGGCCGTCGCATCGAACCGGTGAACCTGCCGGCCGACCATCCCCTGCGCCGTCGCTTCACCGAAGCGGTGCTGCGGCTGACCCCCGAGGCGATGGAAGGCTACTGGAACGAGCAGTACTTCCACGGCATGAGGCCGCCCCATGTCCTGGCTTCGGAGGCGGCGGTCCTGCGATTCGTCGCCGGGACGCGCAATGCGATCGGCTACCTGCCGTATTGCTCCATGGACGAGCGTGTGCGCGCGGTGATGCTGGTGGATGCCGACGGTCGCGTGCTGCCGCCGGGCACGCCGGTCGACTGCGACCGCTGACCCCGCAAAATTTGTCGGACAGGTCTTGCGGGCTCGACAAGTCCTGCTGGCTCCGCGGACCGGTCATGGCGCCGGTATTTTCCTGAAAAAGCATATTGATTCATGGCCTTGAATCAATAGCGCGCTACTGGCACCGGCGTTGCTCCCTTTCTGGCATGGCCCACTCCGGGCCCAGACCAGGAAGCGATTCCCATGTTCTCCCATGCCTCTGCCGAGGGCGAGACCCGCCAGGGCGCAGTATCCGGCGATGCCCTGCCGGATGGCGGTATCCGCCTGTGCCGTGCCGAGCGCCAGGAGCGCGTACGGCTCGAGCGTTTCATCGCCGAGCGCTTCGCCGCCGCCTACGGTGCCGAGCTGCACCGGTTCATGCCGCGCCTGTTCGGGACCTACGACGATGACGGCCAACTGCATGCCGCCTTCGGCATGCGATCAGCCGCCGAGGAACGCCTGTTCCTGGAGTGCTACCTGGACGAGCCGGTGGAACAACTGGTTTCCCGGCGCGCCGGCGAGCCCGTCCTGCGCCAGCACATCGCCGAGGTCGGCAACCTGGCCGGCGCATCGCCGGGTGCGCTGCGCGAGCTGATCCCGCTGCTCACCCGCCTGCTGCATCGCCAGTCCTTCCATTGGGTGGTATTCACCGGTGCGGCTCGCCTGTGCAACGGCTTCAGCCGCCTGGGCCTGCCGCTCAGCGTCATGGCTCCCGCGCCGATCGAGTGCCTGCCCGTGGGGGAGCGCGAGCATTGGGGCAACTATTACCGGCACTCCCCGTCGGTGATGCTCGGCGACGTGCGCAACGGCTGGCGCCAGCTGGAGGAGATGGCGTCATCGCCACGGGCGCTGGCCGCCGCACTGGCGCCGGTGGCCAAGGTTGGGGCGCCGTGAGCCTGGTTCTCGACGCCATTGCCGCGCACGCCAGGTGCCGGCCCGATGCACTCGCCCTGCATGGCTGCGAAGCGCGCCTGAACTATGCGGAACTGGATCAGGCCATCGCGCGCCTGGCGGCCCAGTTGTCATCGCGGAGCCTGCGTGTGGTCGGCCTGCTGGCCGACAACGGACTGGCCTGGGCACTGGCGGATCTTGCCGCTGTGCGCGCCGGCGTGCGTACGGTTCCGTTGCCGCCGTTCTTCTCCCCGCAGCAGATGGCCCACGCCCTGCGCAGCGCCGGTGCCGAGGCTTTGCTCGCCCCTCCCGCGTTCGCCGTGGCGGGTCCTTTCGCGGGCCTGCCGGCAGAAGCACTGGAGGTGGGGCTGGCGCCAGCCCTGCTGAGCCTGCTGGAGCTGCCACCCCAGGCGGCGGTCCCGGTGCCGGAGGGCACGGCCAAGATCACCTACACCTCGGGTACCACCGGCGAGCCCAAGGGCGTCTGCCTGGCACAGGAGCAGATGGAGCGCGTCGCCCTGGCACTGGCCGAGGCCAGCGGTGCGGGCCCGGGCGATCGCCACCTCTGCGTACTGCCGCTGGCAACGCTGCTGGAAAACCTCGGCGGACTGTATGCGCCGCTGCTGGCGGGAGCGGCGGCCTGCCTGTGGCCCATGTCGGAGGTCGGCTTGCGCGGTGCCTCCGGCTTCGACCCGCGCCTGCTGATCGAGGCACTGGAGGTGGCGCGCGCCAGCACGGCGATCCTGGTGCCCCAGATCCTGCAAGGGTTGGTCGAAGCCATCGAGGCCGGCCTGCAGCGGCCCTCGCAACTGAGGTTCATCGCGGTCGGCGGAGCGCCGGTGGCGCCGCGCCTGCTCCAGCGCGCACGTGCAGCCGGCCTGCCGGTCCACGAGGGCTACGGCTTGTCGGAGTGCTCATCAGTGGTTGCGCTGAATACTGCCGCGGCGGACCGCCCGGGCAGCGCCGGCCGTCCGCTGCCGCATGTACAGGTTTCGTTCGCCGACGACGGCGAGATTCTCGTGGCAGGCAATGCCTTCCTGGGTTACGTCGGGGAAGTGCCACGCGCCGCAGACCAACCCGTGGCCACCGGCGACATCGGCCATCTCGATGCAGACGGTTATCTCTGGCTGACCGGCCGCAAGAAGAACATGTTCATCACCGCCTTCGGGCGCAACGTGGCGCCGGAGTGGGTGGAGCGCGAGCTCTGCCTGCAGCCGGCCATTGCCCAGGCCGCCGTGTTCGGCGAGGCACGGCCCTGGAATGCCGCGGTGATCGTGCCGCGACCGGGCGCCAGTCATGAAGCCGTGGATCTTGCCCTGGCCGAAGTCAACGCGATGCTGCCCGACTATGCCCGCGTGCGGCGCTGGCTGCCGGCGCAGCAGGCCTTCACGCCAGTGAACGGACAACTCACCTCCAATGGCCGCCTGCGCCGCGCCAGCCTGTGGGCGCAGTACGGCACCCGTCTCGATGCCCTCTACCAGGAAACCCAGCATGAGCTTCTATGAAAACCTGCAGGACGCCACCGCGGCCGATCGCGCCGAACTGCTCGGACTGCCGCTGTTTGCCGATGCACTGGCCGGCCGCGTCACGCGCTCTCTCTACATCGCCTTCCTCACCCAGGCCTATCACCACGTCAAGCACACCGTGCCGCTGATGATGGCCTGTGGCGGACGCTTGACCGACGACTACGAATGGCTTCGTGGAAAGATCGTGCACTATGTCGAGGAGGAATACGGTCACCACGAGTGGGTGCTGAACGACATCCGCGCCGCCGGCGGAGATCCGGACCGGGTGCGCTACGGCCGCCCGGCGGTGTCGACCGAACTGATGGTGTCCTACGCCTACGACACCGTGATGCGCGGCAACCCCGTGGGCTTCTTCGGCATGGTGCATGTGCTCGAGGGCACCAGCACGGCACTGGCGACCCAGGCCGCGCAGAAGATCGCGCAGGCCGTGCAACTGCCCAAGTCAGCCTTCAGCTACCTCGCCAGCCACGGTGCGCTGGACGTCGACCACGTGGACTTCTTCCGCGAGCTCGTCGACCGCCTCACCGATCCGCGCGACCAGGATGCCGTGATCCACGCCTCGCGCATGTTCTACCGCCTCTATGGCGACATCTTCCGTCACCTTCACCAGGAGCATTCCTCATGCAACTCCAAGACCGCTGCATCCTTCTGACCGGCGCCACCGGCGGCATCGGCCGTGCCGCTGCGTTGCAGCTGGCCGCACGCGGAGCCAGGCTCTGGCTCAGCGGCCGGCGCGAAGGCGAGCTGCAGGAGCTGGCTGCGCAGATCCGCCGGGAGGGAGGCCGCGCCGAGGTTCTGGTCGCCGACCTGAACGAACGCGGCGCGGCACGCGACATGATCTCGCGCCTGCGCAGCCTCGAGCCGCGGCTGGACATCGTCATCAACTGCGCCGGCACCATGCACTTCGGCTACTTCGAGTCGACACCGCCCGAGGCCTTCGAGCAGCTCTGGCGCACCAATGTCCTGGCGCCCATGCAGTTGGCCCAGGCAGCACTGCCCGTACTGCGCCAGGGCGGTGGCCTCATCGTCAACGTCGGCTCCATCTTCGGGTCCATCGCCTTTCCCTGCTTCGCGACCTACTCCAGCACCAAGTTCGCCCTGCGTGGCTTCTCCGAGGCATTGCGCCGCGAGCTCTCCGGAAGCGGCGTCGATGTCCTGTACTTCGCGCCACGCTACACGCGCACGGCGCTCAACAGCGGCGCGATCAGTGCCATGGCCAGCGCCCTGGCGATGAACCAGGACGAGCCCGAGGCCGTTGGCGCTGCCCTGGTGGAGGCCATCGAACGCAATCGCAAGGAGCGCTACCTCGGGTGGCCCGAGAAGTTGTTCGTACGCATCAATGCCTGGTTCCCGCGCCTGGTGGATGCCGCGCTGCGCAAGCAGGGGCAGCAGATGAGGCCCTACGCGCTGCGTCAGCTTCCCTGAAACCCCGCACCCCATTTCCAGGAGACAACCACATGATCCGCAATCTGTCCTTCGGCCTCGTCATCGGCTGCCTGGCGCTGGCCTTCACGGCCCGCGCCGAAACCGTCGAGGAAGGGCTGCCCGCCCTGCAGCACGGCTGGGCCGAGGCCTACTACACCGCGCCGTCGGCCGAAAAGGAAAAGCAGTTCGAGAAGCTGGCCGGCCGCGCTGCCCAGCTTACCGCCGCCAACCCCGGGCGCCCCGAACCGCTGGTCTGGCAGGCCATCATCCTCAGCAGCTACGCCAAGTTCGAAGGCGGGCTCGGTGCGCTCGGCAAGATCAAGACCGCCCGCGACCTGCTCCTGCAGGCGGAGAAGATCCAGCCGACCGCCCTGGACGGCTCGATCTATACCTCGCTGGGCAGCCTCTACGCCAAGGCCCCGGGCTGGCCGATCGCCTACGGTGACAAGAAAAAGGCGGCGGAGTACCTGCAGCACGCCCTGCAGATCAATCCTGCCGGCATCGATCCCAACTACTTCTACGGCGAGCTGCTGCTGGATCAGGGCAAGCGCGCCGAAGGAGAGAAGTACCTGCGCAAGGCCCTTGCCGCGGCACCGCGCGCCGGACGAGCCGATGCCGATGCGGGTCGCCGGGCAGAGATCACCGCATTGCTGGCAGAGTGAGTCGGCGCCCTGGGCAGGACTCCCGGCCCAGGGCGCTCCATCGTCTGCCTTGCCCAACGAGGTAACTGGCAGCTTGCGCCGAGTGGGACGAACGGTCCGATGTCCGGGTTATCGCCCATGCCTTGCCAGCGTCGGCCGTCTCAGGCTCCCGCCAGCGCCGGCCGCGCAAACCGCGCATGCTGTATCGCCCGGAATGAGGGCAGGGCCTGCCGGTACCCTCCGGGTGTCAGCCCGGGGGCGCGGCGGAAGGCGTAGCTGAAGTTGCAGGAGGACGAGAACCCCAGCGTGGAGGCGATGTCCGCCACGCGCTCGTCCGCCGCCAGCAGGCGCTTAGCGTGGCCGACCTGCCGGCCCGCCACGTGCGTCCCCACCGAGCATCCGCGCGCGCTACGGAAGGCCCGCGTCAGCTGCCGCACCGAGATGCCGCAGAGCCCCGCCAGGTCGTACAGCGATACCGCACGAGTTGCACCCGGGCGCTGGGCGCGCTCAGTTCCGCTTCCGTGTCCATCGTCGCCCGCGCGCGCTGTTCCGTCGTGAGCTCGTCCACCGATGCCGCCCCCGCGTGGCATGCCGCTTCGACTATGCACCCGCGAAATGCTCCGGCAACGCAGCCCCGGTCGCCATTGCCGCCCTGGGCAATCCGTTGTTTCGCTTCCAGTTGTTTTACTAATAAAACAATTATTGCACATTGACAACAGTAATCAGCATCTGTTTTCATGAATCCAGTGCCAGGGGGAGAGACCTGTATCGGCACGCATTCCCAGAGAGAGCAGATGACCCAGCTGACGGACTACAGCCGCTACGCCGACGCGCAGCAGCACTACTCGATGGACGCCGTCTGGGCCCTGTTCGACGGGGACAAGCAGTCCTTCAACATCGCGCACGAATGCGTCGATCGCCACGCCACTGATCCGTCGCGCATCGCGGTCCGCATCGCCCACGCCGACGGGCGCGACGAGATCATCGGCTTCCAGGAACTGTCGCGGTGGTCCAGCCGCTTCGCCCACTGGTTGCTTGCCCAGGGCGTCAAGCCGGGCGACCGCGTCGCCTTCATGCTGGACCCGTCGCTGGCCTTCTACACCGCCATGTTCGGCGCCATGAAGACCGGCGCCATCAGCGTGCCGCTGTTCACGCTGTTCGGGCCCGAGGGCCTGCAGCTGCGCGTGGCCGACTGCACGCCGGTGATCCTGGTCACCAACACCGAAAAGGCCGAGATGGCCCGCGCCTCCGCCGGCACGCGCGTGGTGGTGGCCGACGGCAGCCTGTTCGAGCAGCTCAAGGCCTATCCGGACACCTTCAAGGTCAACACCAAGGCCGACGATCTCGCTGCCTTCCAGTACACCTCGGGCACCACGCGCGAGCTGCCGGCCGCGGTCAGGCACACCCACCGCTCGATCGTCGTGCTGGCCCTGGCCGCGCTGTATGGCACTGGCGTGCGTCCAGGCGAAGACTTCTTCTGCCCCTCGTCACCGGCCTGGGGCCATGGCATGTGGCACGGCACCCTGGCGCCGCTGTCGCTGGGCGTCACCACCGGCACCATGTCCGGCAAGTTCTCCGCGCTGCGCCTGCTCAAGGCCCTGCAGGATTACGGCATCACCAACCTGTCCGCCGCCGCCACGCACTACCGCATGATGAAGGCTACCGGCGAGGCCGATAAATTCCGCTTCAAGCTGCAGAAGCTCTCCTACACCGGCGAGCCCATTGACCCCGCCACGCTGGAATACACCGAGAAGCTGTTCGGCCGGCCGGTCTGCAGCATGTACGGCACCACCGAGGTCGGCGTGGTGCTGGTCAACTATCCCGGCGCGCCGGACTTCACCGTCAAGCCCGGCTCACTGGGCAAGGCCATCCCCGGCCAGACCGTGGAAGTGCAGGACCCCAGCGGCAAGCCCTGTGCCCCGCGCCAGGTCGGCGAGCTCAAGCTGCTGCGCCGCGGCGAGTGGGTGCCCACCAAGGACCTTGGCTGGATCGACGAGGACGGCCACTTCTACCACGGCGGCCGCGCCGACGACGTCATCATCTCCGCCGGCTGGACCATGAGCGCCGTCGAGATCGAGAACGTCCTGCTCAAGCATCCCGACGTGCGCGAGGCCGCCGTCATCGGCGTCAAGGACTCGCTGCGCGGGCAGGTGGTCAAGGCCTTTGTCGTCAGCACCCGCCCGCAGGACGAGGTCTTCGTCCGCGAGCTGCAGGACTTCACCCGCGAGCGCCTCAGCCAGCACGAATACCCGCGCCAGATCGCCCTGGTCGACGAGCTGCCAAAAACCCCGGCCGGCAAGGTCAACCGCAAGGTCCTGCGTGACCGCGAAGCGGCCGCCGCCATCTGATTTCCGTTCTGATTTCTGTTCTTCAAGGAGAGACATATGTCCAACGACGCTACCCACTTCCCCAAGATCACCGAGAAGGCCTTGGATGAACTGCGCCAGCGCATCGGCGTGCCCATCACGGACACGGTCGAGCCCTGGAACTACGAGGCAACGCGTGACGCGATCCGCCACTATGCCCACGGCATCGGTGACGACAACCCGCTATGGTGCGATCCGGAGTACGCGGCGAAGGCGCGCTTCGGCACGATCGCCGCGCTGCCGAGCTTCCTGTTCACCACCAGCCGCATCGTCTCTGGTTACGTCGGCGGCCTGTCGGGCACCCATGCCATGTGGGCCGGTGCCAACTGGCAGTGGCACAAGCCAGTGCTGCGCAACGATACGATCCGCACCGAGGCCAAGCTCAAGGACCTGATCGAGCATCAGACCCGATTCGCCGGCCGCTCGTTCCAGCAGATTTACAACGTCAAGTTCTATAACCAGCACGGTGACAACGTGGCCGAGGCTGACAGCTGGTGCTTCCGTACCGATCGCGACGTCGCCCGCGAGCAGGGCACCAAGTACAAGGAAGTGAAGGCGCGCGAGCCGCGGAAGTACACTGACGACGATCTGTCGAAGATCTTCGAGCTCTACGCCAAGGAAGAAGTGCGCGGTGCCAACACCCGCTACTGGAAGGACGTGCAGGTCGGCGACAAGCTGCCACGCATGGTGAAGGGGCCGATGACCGTCACCGGCTTCATCTGCTACGCGCAGGGCTGGGGCGGCCTCTACATCCGCGCCAACAAGCTGGCCTGGGCGCAGCACCACAAGCACCCGGGCCTGGGTATCAAGAACCGATTCGGCATTCCGGATTGCCCGGAGCGCGTGCACTGGGAAGAGGAATTCGCACTCAAGGTGGGTACGCCGGGTGCTTACGACTACGGCCCGGAGCGCACCTCCTGGTTGACGCACCACCTGACCAACTGGCAGGGCGATGCGGGCTTCCTGCGCTCGCACCAGAGCCAGATTCGCCGCCATAACCCGGAAGGCGACGCCATATGGATCGACGGCGAAGTCACCCGCAAGTTCGAGGAAGGCGGCAAGAAGCTGGTCGAGGTCAAGCAGAAGGCCGTGCAGCAGGATGGTGAGACCTCGGCTACCGGCGTCGGCATCGTCGAGCTGCCGTAACTCGGGACGGATGTGCCGGATTCGGCCTGCGCTGCACCAGATGCTGCAGCGCAGGCCCTCCAAAAGGTCGATTCGCCGCGGCAGCGCTGCGGCCAGAATCGGCAGAAAGCGGCGACTTGCTGCACCCAGGGACAAGAGGCTTGCCGCTCTGGTGTCTGGTGGCCCCACGGTACGCCGACTATTGTTGGGACATGCTTTTTTGTAGAGGTAAGTAGAGAGCGAAGGGAGCCCGATGCCAACGCAGCGGAGGGCCCCATGGCCGGGTCAAGGCCAGGTTGGTTGTTTACGACATCAACTGAGCGGAGGAGACGAGATCATGGAGTCGCTTGCTTCGGTTGCCCCTCGGGCGACAGCAAGGTCGCGGGCTGCTACGCAGGCCCGGGTCGACTCCCATGCTGCAGTGCATCGTCCGGCTTGTCTTCGCCTGCAGGCGAAAACCCCTGCCGGCACAGACCATCGCCACTGCCGCATCAGCACACACGTTTGTCGCACCGGATCAAGGCATGCGTATCGCGCTATGTCAGGCTCCGGTCATCGCTATTCAAGCCGTTGACCCCCGGTCAGCGGCACCCGCCGGCAACAGCCACGGGTTGAACATAAACAGCTGCACGAATTGAAGGTGAGAGAGTCATGGAGGAAGGGAAGATGAAGGCCGTCATGGTGGCCGCCGCGCTGACGGCGGCCGCGGGACTCGCATACGGCCCCGTTGCCTCGGCACAGGACCCGGCCCCGGCCGCTGCGCCCTCGGGTGGCACCAGCGAGCTGGACGACCTGTTCGACCTCGAAGGCGTCACGCCGGACCCGGCACCCGCGCCGGCCGCCGCAGCGCCGGCCGAATCCGCACCCGCCGCCGGTGCCGCCGCAGCCGATCCCGCCGCTGCTGCGGCTCCGGCTGCTGCGTCCGCCGATCCCGCAGCGCCCGCGGCCGCCACCCCGGCTCCCGCCACCACCGAACTGCCGCTCGACCTGATTCCCCTGCCGCAGAAGGCCGAGGCCGTCCCCGAGACCGCCCCGACGCCGCGCGCACGCCGCCCGATGATCGAGGAAGTCGTCGTCACCGCGCAGCGCCGCGAGGAAAGCGCGCAGGACGTGCCCATCTCCATCACCGTGTTCGACGGCAAGCAGCTCGCCAACGCCAACATCACCAACTCGGCGGACCTGGCGGTGTATACGCCGTCGCTGTCCACCAACAACCGCTTCGGCGCCGACAACGCCACCTTCTCCATCCGCGGCTTCACCCAGGAATTGCGAACCACCGCCTCGGTCGCCACCTACATGGCCGAAGTCGTGGCCCCGCGCGGCCAGAGCTCGCAGACCTCCGGCGACGGCGCCGGCCCCGGCGTCATGTTCGACCTCGCCAACGTCCAGGTGCTGAAGGGCCCGCAGGGCACCCTGTTCGGCCGCAACACCACCGGCGGCGCCGTGCTGCTGGTGCCCAACAAGCCCAAGGATGAATACGAGGGCTACATCGAACTGTCGGGCGGAGAGTGGGGCATGTTCCGACAGCAGGGCGTGGTCAACGTCCCCGTGACGGAGAACTTCAAGTTCCGCCTCGGCATCGACCGCAACGAGCGCGACGGCCACCTCAACAACATCACCGGCATCGGCGCCAAGGAACTGGGCAGCGTCGACTACATCTCCGGCCGCCTCAGCACGCTGTGGAACATCAGCGAAGACGTCGAGAACTACACGATCTTCTCGTACATCGACTCCGAGAGCACCGGCTACAGCGCGCAGCTCTATGACTGCAATGCCAACTACCTCCGCAGCGGCTTCTTCGGCGCGTTCTCCGGCCTGTTGCACTACCCGGGTTGCAAGGCCCAGCTCGAGCGGCAGGCGGGGGAGGGCCAGAATGGCTTCTACGACGTGGTCAGCACCATCGCGTCGCCGATGACCAACATCAAGGAAAAGCGCCTGATCAACACGCTGACCTGGGATATCTCGGATGACGTCACCCTGAAGAACATCCTGGCCTACGCCCACCTGCACACGGAGAACGGCTCGGATATCTTCGGCACCCAGTTCCGCTACAACGTGCCGCTGATCACGATCCCGTATGGTATCCCGATTCTCCAAGCGGCTCTCGATGGACTCGGCATCGGCAATACCATCCCGCTCGACCCCAACCGGAATCGCGAGTTCAAGACCGGTGTCTCGGTGCCCAGCCCGGGTATCCCGGTCACCAGCCAGGAAACCTACGTCGCCGAGCTGCAGCTGCAGGGCAACTCCTTCGAAGGCGCCCTGGAATGGCAGGGTGGCGTGTACTTCGAGAACAGCCGACCGGATGGCTTCTCCGGCAACAACTCCGCGGGCCTGATCTCCTGCAACATGGCCAGCCTTGAGGGTGATCCCTCCGGCTTTGACTGCTTCGACCCGCTGGGCGGCGTCGTCGGCGGCGTGCTGGTGCAGCAGTACAAGACCGAGTACCTGAACCGCGCCGTGTACACGCAGGGCACCTGGCACTTCAACGACCAGTGGAGCGCCACCGGCGGCCTGCGCTACACCTGGGACCACACCGAGGGCTACGGCATCAAGACCGCCTACCGCTGGCTGGCAGCCACGCCGCTGGGTGGCACCGAACAGATCGTCACGCCGGAGACCAGCAGCAAGGCGCCCACCGGCCTGCTCGAGGTCGACTGGAAGCCCTTCGAAGGCCAGATGGTCTACGCCAAGTACGTCCGCGGCTATCGCCAGGGCAGCGTCATCCTGGCCGCCGACCCGGGCGTCGACACCTTCGAGCCCGAGAAGGTCGACACCTACGAGCTCGGCATCAAGACCCAGTTCGGCGGCCCGGTGCCCGGCCGTTTCAACCTGTCGGTGTTCTACAACGACTTCACCAACCAGCAGCTGCAGCTCGGCTACATCTCACGGGACTCGCTGCAGACCACCACCATCGTCAATGCCGGCAAGTCGCGCATCTCCGGTATCGAGGGCGAGGCCTTCTTCCAACTGCATGAGCGTGTGACCTTCGCGTTGTCGTTCTCGCTGCTGGATACCGAGCTGCTGGAGCAGGAAGACCAGACCGAGAAGGTCCGCGCTGCGGGCGGCGGACTGGCGGGCGCCTCGGTGACGCCGATCGCCGACGTGGGTGACGAACTGCCCTACGCTCCGGACCAGACCTACGTCGGCTCGCTGAACTGGCGCCTGCCGGTTTCGGAGACCCTCGGCGACATGGACCTGGGCGCGACCTACTCCTACATCGGCCAGCAGCGCTCGGCCGCTACCAGCTCGGGCCCCTACGGCATGCTCGATGCCTTCAGCCTGCTGAACCTGAACTTCACCTGGGGTCGCGTCTTCAACAGCCCGATGGACCTGGTGGTATTCGGCACCAACGTGCTGGACGAGGAATACACCACCTACACCAGCGGCACCTACAACCTGCTGGCCTACGAGTCCCGCATGCTCGGCATGCCCCGCATGATCGGCGCCCGCCTGCGGTACAACTTCGGCGCCGCCGCCCAGTAAGCCTCACCCGCATCACCAAAAGCCCAGCCTCCCGCTGGGCTTTTTCTTTTCCGCCTCCATCCCCTCTCCCGCTTGCGGGAGAGGGGCAGGGGAGAGGGTGTCTGTAACAGGTGAAGTAATTGACCCCACCGTTCGCCCTGAGCCTGTCGAAGGGTGAACGCGATCAGATAACCAAGCCCCGCAAAAAAATACGGAACTCCGTTAGGTCCCCAGCACCCCTCAAAATTAAAATATCCCCATGAGCCCAGGTGCACCTCGGGCTACAGGCGCAGAGCTCCGCGCCGACACAGACCATTCGGCAGACAACCGAGTAGGGCTCTGCCGCTGCATCCGCGAAAGGGTCCTGGGATGGGCTGTCTCTTTAACAAGCTGGCATTAATGTCCGCCGGGCCCGTGAGGGCCCGGCGCGACAGTTCCGTTCCAAGTTGACAGGGCACCGCCCATGCCCTGTAATTATCAAGATATGAAACACAGTGTTTCATGAATTCTGGGCGTGGCGCTGGGGCGCCACGCCATCAATCAAGGGGGAGAGGAGCCTGGATCCCGGCTGCCACCCCTGCAGGGATGTCATGACCGTTCAAGCCGTCTTCACCGGGGGCCGCCGCCCCCTGTTCGCTTTGCTGGCCGTACTGGGCCCCCTCCTGCTGCCTGCCTGCGGCGGCAAGACCGAGGAGCCCGCGGCCCCGCAGCCGGTCCTGACCGTCGAGGTGATCTCGCCGCAGCGCGAGACCTGGCCGGATGCCCTGGTCGCCAGCGGTGAAGTCACCGCCTGGCAGGAGGCCGTGATCGGAGCCGAAGTGGCCGGCGTGCGTCTCGACGAGGTGCTGGTCAACGTCGGCGACAGCGTCCGCAAGGGCCAGTTGCTGGCCCGCTTCAGCGAGGACAGCCTGCGCGCCGACCTCGCACGTGCCGACGCGATGGTCGCCGAGGCCTCCGCCAATCTCGAGAAAGCCAAGGCCGACGCCGTGCGCGCCGACCGGCTCGAATCCCTGGACGCCATGGCCAAGCAGACCGGCCAGATGTACCGCACCCAGGCCCGGGTCGCCGAGGCCCAGCTGGCCTCGGCCCAGGCCCAGCACCAGGCCCAGGCGCTGAAGCTGCGCTACGCCCGCGTGGTTGCGCCGGACGACGGCGTCATCTCGGGCCGCGCCGCCACCGTCGGCGCCGTCAGCATGATGGGCACCGAGCTGTTCCGCATGGTGCGCCGCAACCGCCTGGAATGGCGCGCGGAGGTCACCGCCAACGCCATGCAGCGGCTGCAGCCCGGCGCCGCCGCCACGCTTACCACCCTCGATGGCCGCACGGTCACCGGTGAGCTGCGCCAGCTTGCGCCTACCGTCGATTCCGGCACGCGCAACGGCCTGGCCTACGTCGATCTGCCCGCCGGCAGCGGCTTGTCCGCCGGCATGTACCTGACCGGCCGTTTCGCCCTGCCGCCCCGCGAGGCCCAGACCGTGCCGGAAGCGGCGATCGTGCAGCGCGACGGCAACCAGTACCTGATGCAGGTCGACGGCGAGAGCCGCGTGCACCTGATCAAGGTCCGCACCGGCCGGCGCCAGGGTGAATCCATCGAGCTGCTGGGCAAGGTCGATCCCGCCGCCCGCTACGTGAAGTCCGGCGGCGCCTTCCTCTCCGAAGGCGTGCTGGTGCAGGTGGTGGCCGCCGGGCCCAAGTCATGAACTTCTCGTCCTGGGCGATCAACAAGCCCACGCCGTCGATCCTGCTGTTCATCATGCTGACGGTCGCGGGCCTGGTCGCCTTCCGCGGCCTGGGCATCCAGTATCTGCCGGACATGGCCTTCCCGTCGGTGACGGTGCAGGCCGCCATGCCCGGCGCCTCGCCGGTCCAGCTCGAGGCCGAGGTGGCGCGTCCCATCGAGGACTCCATCTCCAGCATCGGCGCCGTGCGCCACGTCACCACCACCATCAACGACGGCATAGTGCTGCTGATGGTGGAGTTCGCCTACGAGAAGAACCTCACCGAAGCGGTGACCGACGTGCGCGATGCCATCACGCGCATCCGCACCAAGCTGCCGCAGGAGATGCAGGAGCCGGTAGTGGCGCGCGTCGACGTCGCCGGCATGCCGCTGCTGACCTACGCCGTCATCGCGCCGACGATGGACGAGACCGACCTGTCCTGGTTCATCGACGACGTCGTCGCCAAGACCCTGCTGCGCGTGCGCGGCGTGGCGCAGGTCAACCGCAAGGGCGGCGTCACCCGCGAGGTGCAGGTAGAGCTGGACCCGGTGCGCCTGCAGTCCCTGGGCGTCACCGCCGGCGAGATCAGCGCGCAGTTGCGCAGCATGCAGCAGGAAGCCCCGGGCGGCCGCGGCAGCCTCGGCGGGCTGGAGCAGACGGTACGCGCGCTGGGCACCGTGAGCAGTGCCGAGGAGCTGGCGGACCTGTCGCTGCCGCTGTCCGACGGCCGGCGCCTGCGCCTGGCCGACGTCGCGCGGGTCAGCGACACCATCGCCGAGCGCAGCCAGATCGCCCTGCTGGACGGCAAGCGTGTCATCAGCTTCGAGGTCATGCGCGCCCAGGGCATGGACGAGGTGACCGCCGCCCGCGGCGCCCGTGCCGCGGTGGAAAAGCTGCTGCACTCCCATCCGGCGGTGCAGATGGTGGAGGTCTCCAACTCGGTCGACTTCACCGAGCAGGAATACGGTCACGCCATGAGCGCGCTGATCGAAGGCACCATCCTCGCCGTGCTGGTGGTGTGGCTGTTCCTGCGCGACTGGCGCGCCACCTTCGTCTCCGCCGTGGCCCTGCCGCTGTCGATCATTCCCACCTTCCTGGCGCTGCAGTGGTTCGGCTTCACCCTGAACGTGCTGTCGCTGCTGGCGCTGACCCTGGTGATCGGTGTCCTGGTCGACGACGCCATCGTCGAGGTCGAGAACATCATGCGCCACCTGCAGATGGGCAAGCCGCCCAAGCAGGCCGCGATGGAAGCCGCCGACGAGATCGGCCTGGCCGTGATCGCCACCACGCTGACCCTGGTTGCCGTGTTCCTGCCCACCGCCTTCGTCCCGGGCCTGACCGGCGACCTGTTCCGCCAGTTCGGCTGGACCGCGGCCGCGGCGGTGCTGTTCTCGCTGCTGGTGGCACGCCTGCTGACGCCGATGATGTCCGCCTACCTGCTGCGGCCGGAGGCGCATGCCCCGACCGATGGCGCGCTGATGAAGCGCTACCTGGTCACCGCGCGCTGGTGCCTGGAGCATCCCTGGACCACGGTGCTGGCCGCGGGTGCCTTCTTCCTGATGTCCATCGTCCTGATCAGCCAGCTGCCCACCGCCTTCATCGCCGGCCAGGACGAGAGCACCGAGTTCGTGATCCTGGAAGGGCCGCCGGGCAGCTCGCTGGAGCAGACCACCGCGCTGGCCGAGCGCGCACGCGCGCTGCTGGCCGAGGTGCCTGAGATCAGCGCCGTGCTCACCGTCGTCGGTGGCGGCGTCAAGACCGGCGCGATGCGCGCCGATATGGCCGCCGCCGAGGTGCGTACCGCCCAGCTCACGCTTCGCCTGCTCAACATCGCCAAGACCGGCCGCAAACTGCCCGAGGTCCGTGCCGACATCAACCGGCGCCTCGCCGCGCTGCCCGGTGCCCGCACCAGCCTCGGTCGCGGCACGCCGGGCGAGAAAATGACGATGATGCTCACCGGTGACGACCCGGCGGCCACGCTGAAGGCCGCACGCACCCTGGAGAGCGAACTGCGCAGCCTGCCCGGCATCGGCGCCGTGACCTCCACCGCCAGCCTGCTGCGGCCCGAGATCGTGATCCGCCCGGACTTCGCGCGGGCCGCGGAACTGGGCATCACCTCCGCCGCCATCGCCCAGGCCGTGCGCGTCGCCACCAGCGGCGACTACGACTTCAACCTGCCACGCCTGAACCTGCCGGGCCGCCAGGTCTACGTGCGCGTGGCGCTGGACCCGGAATCGCGCCGCGATCCCGACCTGGTGGCCCAGCTGCGCGTTCGAGGCAACAGCGGTGCCGCGGTGCCGCTGGGCAACATCGCCGACATCAGCGTCACCGGCGGCCCCGCGCAGATCGACCGCTACGACCGCCAGCGCGTCGTGCAACTCGCGGTGGACCTCAACGGCCAGCCGGTGGGCGACGTGCTCAAGCGCGCCAAGAACCTGCCGACGCTCAAGCAGCTGCCGGCGGGCGTCGAGCTGGTGCTGTCGGGTGACATCGAATACATGTCCGAGATGTTCGGCGGCTTCGCGCTGGCCATGCTCGCCGGCATCTTCTGCGTGTACGCCGTCATGGTCCTGCTGTTCCACGACTTCGGCCAGCCGCTGACGGTGCTGGCCGCGCTGCCGCTGGCTTCCACTGGCGCGCTGGGCCTGATGTGGTTCTTCGGCTACGACCTGTCGATGTCCTCCCTGATCGGCCTGCTGATGCTGGTCGGCATCGTCACCAAGAACTCCATCCTGTTGGTGGACTACGCCATCATGGCGCGCCGCGACCTGGGCATGGACCGCATCGACGCCCTGGTCGACGCCTGCCACAAGCGCGCCCGCCCCATCGTCATGACCACCGTGGCCATGACCGCCGGCATGATCCCGATCGCGGTGGACCTCGGCGGCGGCAGCAGCTTCCGCCAGCCAATGGCCGTAGTCGTCATCGGCGGCCTGATCACCTCCACCGTGCTGAGCCTGCTGGTGGTGCCGGTGGTGTACGAGATCATCGACGAGATAAAGCTGCGCCTGTCACCGCGCCGCCAGAAGGACGCCACGGCTGAGATTTAAACAAGCTCGTCATACCGGCGAAAGCCGGTAAATATTCCAGCTTTCAGCCCTTCACCAACCGCGGCGCCCCAACCCCCATGTACCGCGCCAGGTTCAGATGCAGGTTCGCAATCGCCCGCTCCCGGTAGGGATTCGGTTGCGTCCCGCGGAAGCCCGCGGACTTCATGCCCTGCTGCACCGCTGCCATGTTGGAGAAATCCTGTGGCAGCACCGTGCGCCAGCGCGGGTCGCCCACCGGCGTGTATTCCCACTCCGTCTTCGGCTCTTCGCCCTTCGGGAACAGCTCGTACACCGCCACCTCGAAGATGCACTTGTCGGGGTCGTAGCCGTAGGGCTTGAAGTTGTAGCAGAGCGCGTTGTTGACCGCGTGCCCGATCTGGAAGCTGGGGAAGATCTGCCAGGCCGTGCCGCTCTTGCCGACATGCGCCGGGTCGATGACGGGCCAGGCTACTCCGCGCGCGGCGTCCGCCTCGCGTGCCGACTTCAGCCAGTGCATCAGCACCTCGCCGGGCGGCGTGCCCTCCGGCAGTTCATCGGCCAGGCGGTTGGCGGCATCCACCAGGGTCTGCGTGGTGTTGGTGTTGACCTGCGTCCAGGTGAAATTCTGCATCTGCGCGGTCGAGACCCGCGCGTCGCCCGAGCCGATGCGCAGCTTGGCCTGCTGGTTGGCGTCCACGTTCTTCGGCGCGTCGTAGCCGATGTTGCTGTGCAGGCCCTGCGAGCGTGCCCAGCCGCGGAATTCGCCGAACTGCTTGAACTCCGGGTGCGTGATGTCGACGTGGTAGATCTCGTTGAAGGCCTCGGCCGCCACCTTCCAGTTGCAGTCGAACACCACCCAGCGGCGCCAGCGCACGCGCATGTCCTGCAACTGGAACGGGTCCAGCATTCCCGCCGCCGGCTCCAGGTACTCGCGCAGCGGCACGCAGCCCGGGTCCAGGTTGATCCAGATCCAGCCACCCCAGGTATCCACCTTGACCTCGGCCAGCCGCGTGTTCTCCGGCGTCAGGGAACCCTGCCAGTCCTCGCGATCACGGATGTGCGTGCACTCGCCCTGCAGGTTGAAGGTCCAGCCATGGAAGGGGCAGACCAGCGCCTTGCGGTTGCCGCAGGCGTGATGGGCGCCGGCCGGCGTATCCACCAGCTTGCGCCCGCGATGCGTGCAGACATTGTGGAAAGCCTGGATGCGGTCCGCGGCGGTGCGGATGATCACCACCGAGTCGTCGAGGATGTCGTAGCTGATGTGGCTGCCGACCTCCGGAATTTCCTCCACGCGGCCGGCCTGCAGCCAGACCTTGCGCCACAGGCGGTCGCGTTCGGCGCGGACATAGTCCGGCGAGATGTAGGCCTCGGCGCCGATCGTGACCGGCTGCTCCAGGTCCTCGTGTTTGAGTGGCGGCTGGCTGCTCATGGCGTCGTCCGGGATCAGTTGCGGGGACGCAGGGCCAGCACGCTGCCCTCGGCGTCGCCGGAGAGGTAGATCGTGCCGTCCGGCCCCGCGGCCAGTCCGGCGAAGGGCCCCATCGGGCCCGACATCTCGCCGATGGCACCCAGCGTCTTGGGTACGACACCCGCCGGCGCGCCCACCGGCAGGCCTGAGGCCAGGCTGCGGCGTGTGCCCTTTGCCAGGTCGATCTCGATCAGTTCCTGGGCGCCGGCATCCAGCACCAGCAGGCTCTGGCCGCGGACCAGCAGGCCTTCCGGCTGCTTCAGGCCATCGAGCACGGTCTGCGCCTTGCCGCCGGCCAGCTTCACCACGCGGCCGCCGCCGGATTCGCTGGCGTAGCAGCTGCCGTCGGCTGCCAGCGCCACGCCCTTGGGCTGGCGCAGGCCGCTGGCCAGCACCTCCACATTGGAGCCGTTGGCGGAGAGCAGGCGCCCGCTGCCGAATTCGGCGAAGACCACCGCGCTGCCCTGGGCGGCCACGCCGTAGAGCTGGTCGAAGCCGCTGGCGATGACCTCGCTCCACTGCTGCGCCGGCCGATACCGCGCCACCGCGCCGTTGGCGGTGGTGACGATGAACTCGCCCTTGCCCGTGGCGGCAACGCCGCGGGAGTAGCCGGGGTAGCCCGGATAGAACAGCATGCCCGCCAGCTCGCGCGGCTGTCCCGGTTTCAGCGTGTAGGAGAACGGACCGTCGGCGACATACAGCAGCCCATCCGGATCGGCGGCCAGGCCCAGCGGCCAGTTGAAGCCGTCGGCGACCAGGTCGCGGGTCTTGCCGTCCTTCAGCAACTCCACGACGGAGCCGGAGATGTTCGACACGAACAGCCGCTCGCCGATGAAACTGAGGTTGTCCAGGCCCGGCGCCAGCTGCGCCAGCACCGTGCGCTCGCCGTTGCGCGGGTCGATGCGCAGCACCTGGCCGCTGGCCACCTGGGTGGAGACGATGAAGCCCTGCGCGTCGAACTTCACCGAGTCGGGCAGGCCGAGGTCGCCCGCGACCTTCTCCGGCGTGCCGCCGGCAAGGTCCACGCGCCAGATCTCGTTGGTGCCCATCACCGGGAAGTAGAGCTTGCCGTCCGGCCCCACCGAGAAGGCGTTGGGCATCGGCACGTCGCTGGCGATGAGGCGCGGCGCGCCGCCGTTGCGGTCCAGTTCCATGATGCGGCCGCCGGGGCGGCACTCGCCCGCGATCAGGCGGCCCTGGTGGAAGGTGATGGGATTGGCCACGGGGATGTCGCCGTAGAGCACGCGCGTGCTGCCATTGGACGCGCGCACGCTGACGCGGCCCTCGGTGATCTCGGTGGCGTAGAGGTTGCCCTCGTCGTCGAATACCAGGTCATCCGGCGCCACGATGTCACCACCCTTGGCGCTGATCACCTCGATGGCGCCGCTGTCCACGTCGATGGCGCTGATCTGGCTGCCGCTGACCTGGGCCACGTAGAGCCGCCCGTCCGGGCCGGTGCGCAGGCCATTGGCGCCGAACAGGCGGCTGGGGGGCGTCAGGCGTTCCAGTGTCCAGCCTTCGGCGGTACGGGCGGGGGCGGCGGTATAGCGTCCGGCTTGCGACGACATGGGAACTCCGAAAAGGTTGGAATCAGGTCGCGCAGGACGAGGCTTCAGCCAGGCCGCGGTGCTGGTGCTTGCGCAACTGGCGCGGCGAGGCGGAGAACCAGCGCTGGCAGCTGCGCGTCAGCACCGAGGTCTCCGAGTAGCCGAGGATTTCGGTCATCTGTACCAGCGAAACATTGGAGAGGCCCAGGTGGCGCAGCGCCACGTCGCGCCGCACCTGGTCCTTGATGGTCTCGAAGGACCCGCCTTCCTCGCGCAGGCGACGCTGCAGCGTGCGCGGATGCAGGCCCAGACTGGCGGCGACGCGGTCATGCGTGCAGGCACCGGCGGCCAGCAGGTGGGCGACGATCAGGCGCACGCGCGGGCTCATGCGGCGCGGCAGGGCAGGGAACTGCTGCGCCAGCAAGCGCACGGCGGTTTCGTAGCGCCCGGCATCGCTGCCCGGCAGCGGCTGGTCCAGGTCCTGCCCGTCGAGGAACAGGCCGCTGACGGCCTGGCCGAAGCGCGGCGCGCTGCCGAACTGGGCGCGGTAGGCGACCGGCGTCGCCAGCGGCTCGTGCGCCAGCCAGGCGCCACTACTCCGGACCTGGCCGTTGCTGATGCTGCCGATGACCTGCCGCAGCAGGGCCAGCGCCTGCTCCGTGTCCTGGCCCTGCTGGGCCGGGGCCTGCAGCATCAGGAAGGCGCGGCCATCGTCCGGCAGCGTTTCCAGGCAGAGCCGCAGCTCGCCGTTCCAGGCCTGGATGTGATCGGCCAGGCAGCGCAGCGCCTCGCGCAGGCTGGGCGCATGGCGGATGGCCTCGCCCAGCGGGCCGAGCGCCGCCCATGCAGCTGGTACGGCGGCCGGTATTGCCGCTGCAGACAGGTCAGCGGCAAAGCGGAAGCTCGTCGGCAGATCGGCCGAACCCATGCGCGTTCTCCTCGTGGCCTGCACGTTATTATTCAACACTGGTGTTGATTTTGTCGCAGGGGAGGGCGCCTGTAAAGGCGCCGGCAGGGATTGCCCCTCAGGGCAAAAAGTCCTGCCGATTCAGTCTTTGAGGCTGGCCCGTATCTGGTGCTTCAGCACCTTGCCAGCGTCGTTCTTGGGCAGCGATTCCCAGAGGACCACCTGCTCGGGCGCCTTGAACGAGGCCACGCCCAGCTCCTTGAGGAAATCGCGCAGGCTGGCGACATCCGGCCCGGGCGGGCGGCGGGGCACGATCACCGCGCAGGCGCGTTCGCCGGTGCGTGCGTCCGGCAGGCCGACGATGGCGATCTCGGCGATCTGCGGGTGGCGCACCAGCAGGTCCTCGACTTCCTTCGGGGAGATGTTCTCGCCGTTGCGGATGATGATGTCCTTGGCGCGGCCGGTGACCACCAGCCAGGTATCGTCCGCCAGGCGCGCGAGATCGCCGGTGCGGAAGTAGCCCTCGGCGTCGAAGGCGCTGTCCTCGTCCTCCGCATGCAGGTAGCCCACCAGCATCTGCGGGCCGCGCGCATGCACCTCGCCCTCGCCGGCGGGTGCCGAGCCGTGGTTGACCAGCTTGAGCTCGGCGTAGCCGCGTCGCCCGTCGGTGTCGGCGGCGGCATCGGTCTCGCCGGGGCGGGTTGCACCCACCGTGGTCACCGGAACCTCGGTGGAACCGTAGACGCGCGTGACGAGGGCCTGCTCGAAATACTCCGAGGCCTGGCGGATCAGTGAGGGCGGCACCGAGGCGCCGCCGCAGATGAAGACCTTGAGCCGCGGCAACCGCGTATCCGCGCGCCGGGCCGCGGCCAGCAACTGCTCCAGGAAGGGCGTGGCGCCGGCCATGTGGGTGCAGCCCTCGGCCTGCATCAACTGCACGGCTTCGTCGGCGTCCCAGCGTTCCATCAGCACGGCGGTGCTGCCCAGCAGCAGCGGCGCCTCGAAGACGTAGATCGAACCGCCGATGTGGCCGATGGGCGAGGGCACCAGGAACTTGTCGCCGGGGGCGATGTGCCAGTGCTCGCCGAGCTGCGAGACCAGGGCATGCAGCGTGTTGTGCGTGTGCAGCACGCCCTTGGGGCGGCCGGTGGTGCCGGAGGTGTACAGCACCATGCGCACGGCATCGGCCTCTTGCGCCGGCAGCGCTGCCTGGCCCGGGTGCTTCAGCAGGGCATCGTAGGCGGTGTGGGCACCGGCATCGCCGCGCAGCACCACCACCTCGGGCGGGTTGTCGATCTGTGCGACCACGCGGCCGAGCATGGCCACGTAGTCCTGCTGGCGGAAGCGGGCCGGGATGAACACCAGGCGGCTGTCCACGTCCTTCAGGATGAACTGCAGCTCGCGGTCGCGCAGCGACGGCAGGATCGGGTTGACCGCCATGCCGGCCAGCGTCGCGCCCAGGTAGATGACGGCGGCCTCGTGCCAGTTCGGCAGCATGAACGACACCACGCTGCCGGGACTTGTCCGCGCGAGCAGCGCCTGGGCCAGGGCCATGGCCTGGGTCTGCAGCGTCAGGCAATCGATGCGCCGTTCACCGTCGACCAGCAGCACGCGTTGCGGCGTGCGCTGCGCCGCTTGCTGAAGTGCGTCAGCCAGCGTCGTGCGTACCCAGCGTCCCTCGGCATAGGCAGCCTGGGCGCGCGTTTCGTCCCAGCGGATCCAGCGTCCGGATACCTGCTTGCGGTTCGGCTGACTCGACATTGGACAAGGCCCTGGTTTCGGAAGCCTGCACCCTACTGGTCCAGGCGCGCAGGGTCTTGATGCCGCGCGACAGGCTGTCGCAGGAAGTCAATACGAGGGCTGGGTTACTGTCTAGATTCGGGCCATCTTCCATCGTGAGGCTTTATGCAGGTAGCGATCGTTACGGGTGCGAGCAGCGGTATCGGGTTCGGCACCGCGGTCAAGCTGGCGGGGATGGGCATGGCGGTGCTGGGCGTCGGCCGCGACGAGCAGCGCCTCGGCGAACTGGCCAAGACCATCGGCGATCCGGCGCGCGTCGCCACGCTGGCGGTGGACCTGACGCTGGATGCGGCGCCGAAGCAGGTGGTGGACCTGGCGCTGTCGCGCTGGGGCCGCATCGACTTCCTGGTCAACAACGCTGGCGTCGGCAGCCCCAAGCCGCTGCACGAGACCGACGACCAGACCCTGGACCACTTCCTGGGCCTGATGCTGCGCTCGCCGTTCCGCATGGCGCGCGAGGCCATCGTGCACATGAAGCAGGACGCGGCGATCATCAACGTCACCTCCACCTTCGCCCACGTCGGCGGCCTGCGCGGCGGCGCCTACTCGGCGGCCAAGGCCGGCCTGACCGGCCTGACCCAGCACATCGCCTGCCAGTACGGCGCCTCCGGCGTGCGCTGCAACGCCGTGGCGCCGGGCGTCACGGTGACGCCGATGACCGAAGGCCGACTGCAGGACGAGCGCTTCCGGCGCATGAACGTGGAGATGACGCCGCACACGCGCCTGGGCAGCGTCGAGGACGTGGCCAGCACCATCGCCTTCCTGTGCTCGCCGGGCGGCAGCTTCATCAACGGCCAGACCATCATCGTCGACGGCGGCTGGAGTTCCACGAAATACCTGTCGGACTTCGCACTGACTTCCGAATGGAAGGCCCGCTAGCATGAAGCCGATCACCGAACGCGTGGCGCCGCTGCTGCCGCCGGACTGGGACGATGCGGCCAAGGAAGCCGTCGATGCCTTTCCCGCGGTGCGCGATTTCCTGCAGGCGGCCTGGACGCGCGGCAGCGACCAGCGCGGCATGAACGGCGTCGGCGCCATGCTGCGCCACCCGGCCGCGACCAAGGCCTTCCTGACCTTCAACAACCACGTGGCCGCGGCGAGCAGCCTGTCCAAGCGCATCCGCGAGCTGTTGATCCTGCGCATCAGCTGGCTGCGCCGCTCGGAGTACGAGTTCACGCAGCACGTGGTGCTGGGCCTGCGCGCCGGCCTCACCGAGGCCGAGATCGAGCGCCTGCAGTCCGGCCCCGATGCCCCGGGCTGGGACCCGGTGGATGCCGAGCTCCTGCGCGCGGTGGATGAGCTGCATGCCGATGCCTGCATCGCCCAGCCCACCTGGGAGCGCCTGTCGGCGCACTTCAGCCAGGAGCAGATGATCGACCTGATCTACGCCGTGGGCTGCTACGAGATCGCCGCGATGCTGTTCAAGAGCCTGGGCGTCCAGTACGAGCCGGGAACGGAGCCGATGAGCCCCGAGTTGCGCGCCCGCATGTTTGCAGGAGAGAGCAAGTGACTGATTCCGTGATCCGCGGCAAGCCGCTGGCCGAGGAAGCCCTCGGCAACCTGACGCTGGGTGGCTTCCTGCGTGAAGTGTCCTCCGCCAATGCCTCGAAGGAGGCGCTGGTCTATCACCTGCCGGACGGCAGCGTGGTCCGCAAGACCTACGCCCAGGTCTGGGAAGAAGCCAACACCGTGGCGCGCGCCCTGCTGGCGCGCGGCGTGACGCGCGAGACGCGCGTGGGCCTGCTGGTGACCAACCGGCCGGAGTGGATCACCGGCATGTTCGGCATCGCGCTGTCCGGCGCCACCTGCGTGGCCCTGAGCACCTTCGCTAAGGGGCCGGAGCTGGAGTACGCGCTGCGCGTGGCCGACGTCTCGGTGCTGATCTTCGAGCGCTCGATCCTGGGCCGTGACTTCGCCGCGGAGCTGGTCGAGATCTGCCCGGACCTGGCGGCCGCCCAGGGCGAGATGCAGTCGCCGCGCCTGCCGTTCCTGCGTCGCGCGATCTGCATCGGCGAGACGCCCAAGGGCGCCTTCGAGAACTGGAACGATCTGCTGAAGGGGCCACTGGCTTCCGCGGAACTGCTGGAGGCCATCGGCAAGGAGATCGCGCCGACCGACCGTGGCCTGGTGTTCTTCTCCTCGGGCTCCACTGCCAAGCCCAAGGCGATCATGCACACGCATCGCGCCGCGGCGATCCAGTCCTGGCGCTGGAGCCGCATCTATAACGTCGATCCGGACGTGCGCAGCTGGGCCGCCAACGGCCTGTTCTGGTCGGGCAACTTCGCCATGGCGCTGGGCACCACCTTCTCGGCCGGCGGCTGCATGGTGCTGCAGAGCGCCTTCAACCCCGGCGAGGCGCTGCGCCTGATGCAGGCCGAGCGCGTGACCCTGCCGATCGCCTGGCCGCACCAGTGGGCCAAGCTGGTGGAGGACCCGGCCTACCAGCAGGTGGACCTGGGCACGCTGCGCTATGTCGGCGACAGTTCGCCGCTGCGCGCGCATCCCACGGTGAGCTGCGACTGGCAGGAGCCGATGTCCTCCTACGGCAACACCGAGACCTTCACGCTCAGCACGGTGCACCCCAGCGGCACCGCGCCGGAAATCGCCAACGGCAACCACGGCTATGCGTTGCCTGGCAACACCGTGCGCATTGTCGACCCGATCGCGGGGACCGTGCTGCCGTTGGGCCAGGCGGGCGAGATCGCGGTGAAGGGGCCGACGCTGATGCTGGGCTACCTGCGCGTGGCGTCGGAGGACACCTTCGACGAGGAGGGCTTCTTCCGTACGGGCGACGGCGGCTTCATCGACGAACAGGGCCGGCTGCACTGGCAGGGGCGCATCAACGACATCATCAAGACCGGCGGTGCCAACGTCTCGCCGCTGGAGATCAATGCGGTGCTGCAGCAGTGCCCGGGCATCAAGATCGTGGCCACGGTCGGCGTGCCGCACGACACTTTGGGCGAGATCGTGGTGGCCTGCGTGGTGCCGGAGGAAGGCGCCAGGCTGGATGAGGCCGCTGTGCGCTCCTACGCCGCCAAGCATCTGTCCAGCTACAAGCTGCCGCGCCGCGTACTGCTGCTGCAGGAGTCGGACCTGGCGGTGACGGCGTCCAACAAGATCAAGACCGCGGACCTGCGCGCCCTGGCGGCGCAGCGCCTGGCTGGCTGAACGGAGAACACGATGAGCGAGCGATACTGGCGCGTGGTGCAATGGGCCACCGGCAATGTCGGCACGCGCTCGTTGCGCTGCGTGATCGAGCATCCGCGCCTGCAGCTGGTGGGACTGCACGTTCATTCCGAGGCCAAGGCTGGCCGCGATGCCGGCGAGCTCTGCGGGCTGGCGCCGATCGGCGTGAAGGCCACGCGCAGCATCGAGGATATCGTGGCGCTGAAGCCGGACTGCGTGCTCTACATGCAGCAGGGCGCCAACTTCGACGACATCTGCCGCCTGCTGGCGGCCGGCATCAACATCGTCACCACGCGCACCGAGTTCAACAATCCCGCGAGCCTGGACCCGGCCACGCGGGCCCGCGTGGAGGACGCCTGCGTCAAGGGCAACAGCTCGATCCACGCCACCGGCAGCAGCCCGGGCTTCATCACCGAGGCCCTGCCGCTGGTGCTGGGCTCGCTGCAGCGGCGCCTGGACCTGCTGCGCATCAACGAGTTCGCCAACCTGGCGCCGCGCAATTCCCCCGAACTGCTGTTCCAGGTCATGGGCTTCGGCCAGGCGCCGGACCCGCGGCGCGACGCCGGGCGTGCGCATCACCTGCGCCAGTCCTTTGCGCCCTCGCTGCAACTGGTGGCGGAGGCCATGGGCCTGAGCTTCGACAGCGTCGAGGCCACGGGCGACGTGGCCCTGGCCCGGCATGACACGCGCATCGCCGCCGGCCTGGTCCCGGCCGGCACGGTGGCGGCGCAGCGGGCGACGGTTACCGGCATCCATCGCGGCAAGCCGCTGATGAGCTTCAAGGCCACCTGGTACTGCGGCACCGACATCGACGCCGACTGGGAGCTGCGCGGCGATGGCTGGCATGTCGAGCTGGAAGGCGACGTGCCGCTGGACGTCGCGATCCGCTTCCCGGTGACGCCGGAGCAATGGCCGCGGGTTTCTCCCGGCCTGACCGCGCACCGCGCCGTCAATGCCGTGGCCTATGTCTGCGCCGCGGCGCCCGGCATCCGCACTACCGTGGACCTGCCGCAGATCGTCGCCGACCTGGGCGCCTGAGCCGGTGTCGGCGTCCTTCGACGAGGTCGCGGATTTCGTCGTCGTCGGCAGCGGCGGTGGCTCGATGTGCGCGGCGCTGGTGCTGCGGGCGGCGGGCCACGGCGTGCTGATCCTGGAGAAGACAGATCTTGTCGGCGGCACCACGGCGCGCTCCGGCGGCGTGATGTGGCTGCCGGACAATCCCTTCATGAAGCGCGACGGCGTGCCGGACAGCTTCGAGCAGGCCTCGCGGTACCTCGAATCCCTGATGGGCCAGCAGCGCGATACGCCCGGCTCGACGCCGGCGCGGCGTGCCCGCTACCTGCGCGAGGCGCCACGCATGATCGAATTCCTGCTGGGGCAGGGCGTGCGGCTGAATCGCGTGAAGGAGTGGCCGGACTACTACGACGAGTTGCCGGGTGGTTCGGTGCCGGGCCGTACCGTCGTGGCAGAGCTGTTCAACCTCAAGGAACTTGGCGACTGGGCGCCGAAGCTGCGGCCCAGTTTCGTGCAGATCCCGCTGCCGGCCTCGCTGGAGGAGATGCTGGAGCTGCCGGCGATGAAGCGCTCCTGGCGGGTGAAGGGGCTGCTGCTGAAGCTGGTGTTCCGCGCGATCCTGGCGCGGCTCACGGGCAAGCGCTGGGTGGCGGGCGGCGCGGCGCTGCAGGGGCGCATGCTTCAGGCGGCGTTGCGCGCCGGTACGGATATCCGCACCGAATCGCCGGTGAGCGGGCTGATCGTTGAGAGCGGCGCCGTCACCGGCGTGCGCACGGTGAAGGACGGCAAGCCCTGGCGGGTGGGGGCGCGGCTCGGCGTGCTCGTGAATGCCGGTGGCTTCGCGCGCAACCAGGCGATGCGCGACCGCTGGCTGCCGGGTACCTCGGTCCGATGGAGCCTGGCGGCGCCTTGCGACACCGGCGAGATGATCGAGGAAATGATGCGACACGGTGCCGCGGTGGCACAGATGGACGAGCGCGTCGGCAACCAGATCACGATCCCGCCCGGCACCGAGGACAGCGAGATCAAGCCGACGGCGCAGTCGATGACGGCGGCACCGCACTGCATCCTGGTGGACCAGGGCGGCTCGCGCTACATGAACGAGGGCGGTTCCTACATGGCCTATGCCAAGGCCATGCTGGAGCGGAACCGGACCGCGCCGGCGGTGCCGAGCTGGGCGGTGTTCGACAGCCAGTACCTGGCCAAGTACATGCTCGCCGGCACCATGCCCGGCAGCCGCAAGCCGGCGGCGTGGTACGAGCAGGGCTACCTGAAGCGGGCGGACACACTCGAGGAACTGGCCGGCCTGCTGGGGATGGAGCCGGCGGCGCTGCGCGCGACGGTGGAGCGCTTCAACGGCTTCGTCGACCGCAACCGCGACGAGGATTTCCAGCGCGGCGAGCGGGCCTACGACCGCTGGCTGGGTGACGAGCTGCAGCGGCCCTGCTCGGCGCTGGGCCGCATCGACCGGCCACCGTTCCACGCGGTGCCGGTGTATCCCGGGGACGTGGGGACCTATGGCGGCGTGGTGACCGACGAGCAGGCGCGGGTGCTGCGCGAGGACGGCTCGGTGATCCCGGGCCTGTATGCCACCGGCGTTTCCACGGCCTCGGTGATGGGCCGCTACTACCCCGGGGCGGGCGGCAGTGTCGGCCCTTCCTTCGTGTGGGGCTATGTCGCGGCGCGGCATGCCACCGAGCAGGCGGTACCCGGAAACTGAAGAGCGGAGCGCTTGTCGGAGCCAGGGGCGATATCCTTGCCCTTCCTGCAGGAGCGAACGAGTGAAGATCCGGAACTGGGTGGGTGCGGCAGTCTTGATGGTGGCGGGCCTGGCCTCGGCGCAGGAGCCGATCCCGCAGCCGATAGCCCCAGCGCCGGCCGCCGTGACCGGCTGGACCATTTCCTTTTCGTGGTCGCCGGAGTTCTGCAAGCGCAACCTGGGCATCAAGGAGATGCAGTGCCTGCAGGAGAATTATTTCGTGTTGTCCGGCCTGGCGCCGGGCTTCGCGGGCGAGGGGCCGGCCTGCGACCGCGAATCACTGCCGCGCGAGTTGTTTCCGCGGGCGCTGGATGTCGTGCATAACGAGGCCCGGCTCAAGAAGATCTGGCGGCAGCAGGGCGGCTGCAGCGGCCTGGCGGCGGGGGAGTATGTCCTGCAGCTGGAGCGGGCCGGGCGCCGCATCTCGGTGCCGGACCGCTTCCGCAGCACGCCGCGCGAGGGGCTACAGCTCTCGCAGGCGGAGTTCAAGGACGCCTTCCTGCGCGACAACCCGGGGCTGCGGGCGGATGCCATCACGCTGCAGTGCCGTGGCGCCTGGCTGGAAAGCGCCAGCTTCTGCGTGGATGCCGGGTTCGGCTTCCAGGCTTGCCCGCAGGCCCTGACGGAGGGCTGTGCCGAGCCGCTGCGCCTGCGGGCCATCCGCCCGGCCCTGCGCTCCGACCGGGGCGAATGAGCCGGAAGACCCCGTCCGGCTAAACGCGGAGCGTTTAGTTTTTTTTGTTGCATTGCTAAGAATTAGTCAATTGTTGCAACGCAACATCCGGTCTATCTTGGTGCACCCCTGAATCAAAGTGGTGCAGCAAATGTTCGGAACAATCGTGGCAGTAAGCGTGGTCCTGATCCTCCTGGTGATGGTCGCCCTGGAGTTCGTCGACACCAGCTTCGACGAGCGCCGCCTGGCCTCCGGCCCGGTCCGCAAGGTCGCCAAGACCGTGCACCAGATTGTGGCACCGAAGCCGGCCTACCAGGCCGAGCCCCTGCCGCTCAAGAAGGCCGCCTAACAGCGCCTGGCGGTACCGGGTGGGAGTCTTGGGGCTCCCGCTCAGGCAAGTTTTCAGCCCGAGGGCCGCGATTTTCGCGGCCCTTTTGCTTTTTGGAGCCTAGCGGTTGCGGCAGGGATGGCAGCCCGGTTTCGCGGGCGTTCCCCTTATATAAAACAACAGCGTTGTTTATTATAGGTCCATAGACCCGCTCGGGCGGGATCACAGGCAGCAACAGGCTTGGAGTGGATTCCATGAGAGGACATGAAGCGGCGGGAGCGCGGGCGGCATGGCCGGCGTCGATGCCGACGGAGCGGCTCACCTCGCGCGAGCGGCAGGTGATGGACTGCGTCGCCAGCGGCCTGACGGATCGCGGCGTCGCGGCGCAACTGGGCCTGTCGCACAACACGATCAAGTTCCACCTGAAAAACGTCTACGCCAAGTTCGGCGTGACGCAGCGCGCCAAGGCGGTCGAGAAGCATGTGACCGAGCAGCTTCGCGAAGAGGCCTGAAAGCCCGACGCCGCGCCGATGCGCGGCGATCAGGCGACCGAGCGCAGGCGCAGGAAGCTGAGCGAGCCGATGGCCACGCCGGCGCCCGAGATGATCATGAACAAACGATAGGTCTCGGTCTGCGCCAGCGTGATGCTGAGCAGGGCGGCGCCGAGCGCCATCGCCGCGCCCACGCTGCCCAGCAGCAGGCCGAGCACGCTGCTGTAGATCTCCAGCGGGAAATAGCGCGCGGCGAGATAGGTGAGGACGTCGCCCTCCACGCCGAAGGACATCCCCAGCAGCAATACCGCGAAGCCGATCAGGGCCAGGTTCGAGGTGCTGGAGGCCAGGATCAGCAGGCCGAACAGCGGCAGGCCCATGCCGACGGCAGCGACCCGGTAGGCCGGCCAGCGGTCCAGCGCCAGCCCGGAGACGATGCGCGCCACGATCACGCCTACCGCGAACACCGACACCATGAAGCCGGCTACTGTCGATGACAACTGGCGGTCCGACAGCATCAGTTTGAGCTGCGAGGCGGAGAGGGCATGCGGCAGGCTGCACAGCAGCGAGCCGGTCACGATGATCCAGAAGGCACGCGAGCGGAAGATCACGCCGTAGTCGGTCCGTGCGCGGCGCGGTGCCTGCTGGGCCTGCGCGGCCAGGGCCGGGTTGCGTGCCGGGATCATCAGCAGCGCCGCCAGGCCCAGCAGCGCGCAGAAGGCCGAGATCGCGAAGTAGCCCGCGCGCCAGCCAGCCCAGTCGATGAAGCCAGTCAGCAGGGGGCTGCCGATGGCGCCCACCACGGCGGGGCCGGCGGCGATCAGGCCGAGTGCCAGGCCGCGGTTGGCGCGGAAGTTCTCAGCGATCAGGCGGCTGTAGACCGTGGCCGAGGTGGTGGTGCACAGCAGCGACTGCACGATCAGCATCGCGAAGTACAGGCGGATGTCGCCCTGCATGGATGACAGCACCAGGAAGCTGGCGGGAAACACCACGATGCCCACGGCCGCGACGCGACGCACGCCGAACAGGTCGGTGCAGCGGCCGACCAGGGGAATGCAGAGGATGGTCAGCAGGGTGGCGGTGCTGGCCAGCGCGAACTGGCTGCGGGACCAGCTGAAGTCCGCCAGCAGGTAGGGCGCGATCACGCTGTTGACGTAGCCGATGATGCCGATGCCGGCACTCATGCCCAGCGTGGCGGCGAGCAGTGCGCGCCAGTGCTGGCGCATTTCCTGGTGGTCGATGACGGTGGACATGGCTTAGTCGAGTGCTTCCCAGTGGACGCCGGTCAGTGCCTGGGCGCGCTCCCAGAGGCGCGCGGCGGTGGCGGTGTCCAGGGCCTTGCGCGCCGGCTTCACCGGCCCCGGCTCGCCGCCGGCCTGCATGAAGCCGGTGGGTCCGTAGTAGCCGCCGGGGCGGATGCCGTCATCGAGCGCGGCGAGCACCAGCGGACGCGCGCCGTCCTCGGCACCCTGGCCGACGTAGCGCATCAGCAGGTTGTAGCCCAGCACCTCGAAACGGTCCATCAGCTTGCGGCGGTCTTCGCTGCGCCAGCCGGCGGCGATGGAGGTGGTGGAGATCCCCGGATGCGCGGCGACGCTGAGCAGGCGGCGGCCCGCCGCATCCGCGCGGCGCTGCAGCTCCATCGCGAACATCAGGCAGGCCAGCTTGGAGTTGGTGTAGGCCTTCGAGGACTGGTAGCCGCTTTCGAGCTGCAGGTTGGCGAAGTCGATGCGGCCGCTGGGGTGGGAGTTGCTGGAGACGCTGACGACGCGCGGCGCAGGGCTGCGCAGCAGCGCCGGCATCAGCAGGCCGGCCAGCGCGAAGTGCCCCAGGAAGGCTACGCCGAAGGCCAGCTCGAAGCCGTCGGCGGTGGTGCTGCGGTGCATCGGCGGCAGCAGGCCGGCGTTGTTGACCAGCACGTCCAGAGGCTCGCCGCGCGACAGCTCTTCCTGGGCGAAGGCGCGGATGTGCGCCAGGCTGCCGAGGTCCAGCGGGCGGAATTCGGCCTGGCCTCCCGCCTGGCGGATGCGCGCGGCAGCGGCTTCGCCGGCCTCGACGTTGCGGTCGGCCAGGATCAGGCGGCAGCCGCGCTGCGACAGCTGCAGGGCGGCCTGCAGGCCAATGCCGTTGGCACTGCCGGTGATCAGGATGCGGGGCGCGCTGGAAGGATTCATGGAGTTGCGGGTGGCCGGTCCATGACGATGTTGCGGTGAATGCGGCCTCGACGCAGTCGGCGGGCCACGTAAATGCCCGCGAGGGCAAGTGGGGCTGCGGATGCAGCCAAGCGGGGCGGGCAGGGGTGGGCGGGGGCGCTGCGGCCCTTTCATAGTTCGGGCTGGTGGCCGTCATCGCCGGCTGCTCGCGCCGCCGTGCGGACGCCGCGCCCTTTGCGGTGGCGGCCTACATCGTCGCCGCTTACTGGTTCACTGCATCCACGTCCTTCGCCAATCCCGCCGTCACGCTGGCGCGTGCCGCCACGGACAGCTTCGCCGGCATTCGCCTTGCGGACGTGCCGGGTTTCATCCTGGCACAACTGATCGGCGCCCTCTGTGCCGCGGCCTTGTTCCGCTGGCTCCTGGCGCCGGAGCCAGCGCCCCCGCCGGAAGTCCTGTTGTCCTGCCACGAACCGCCCTGACCATGAAGACCGTGATTTTCGCCTGCGTACACAATGCGGGACGCTCGCAGATGTCTGCCGCCTTCTTCAGACAGCTAGCCGACCCGGCCCAGGCACGTGCCATTTCCGCCGGTACCCAGCCGGCCGCGCGCGTGCATCCGGAGGTGCTGGAGGCGATGCGCGAGGTCGGTATCGACCTCTCCGCGGCTCGCCCTGCGAAGCTGACGGCGGAGCTGGCGCAGGGCGCGGAACTGCTGGTCACGATGGGCTGCGGCGACGAATGCCCTTACGTCCCCGGGCTGCGCCGCGACGACTGGCCCTTGCAGTATCCCAAGGGTGGCTCGGCGGACCAGGTGCGTGGCATTCGCGATGACATCCGTCAGCGGGTGCTGGCGCTGCTGCAAGCCAATGGATGGGCGCGCACAGGGGTGTGAGTGATCGGCCGCTTTGGCGAATCGACAAGAGCTTCTGCAAGCCCAAGCACACACACCTTGGTGTTGCCGCACTCGTCGACATGCGATGTTGTCCTGGCCCGTAGCGGCTTGCTTTGATGCCTGGTCAAGCTGATCCGGCTATTTGCCGGGAAGATCGCTTTTCCTCCTGCATCCTGATGCGGGGCCGGTGCCATAATCGGGGCTCTGGTGTGGATAGCCGAGGGAGTGCCGATGCGTATTCTGCGGATGCTGGCCATTGTCGCCCTGGCAAACTTCCTTTTTCCGGGCTCGGCATCTGCTGTCGAGATTCCCGAGTTCACACCCAACGTCGTCGATCCCGATGGCTATCTCGATGAAGCCGGCAAGCAACAGGTCAACGCTGAACTGCAGCGGATTCGCGAGTCCAACCACCTCTGGGGTGCAGTTTTCATCGTGTCCACGCTCGATGGCCGGCCGATCGAAAGCGTGGCCGTCGAAGCCTTCGGGAAATGGCAGCTAGGACAAAAGGGCGTGGACAACGGCCTGCTGCTGGTTCTGGCAATGAACGACCGCAAGTCCCGTTTCGAGGTCGGCTACGGCCTGGAAGGCAGCATACCGGACGTGGTGGCGCGGCATGCGCTGGACGACTACCTCGCGCCGAAGATGCGCGAGGGTGACACGGCCGGAGCCATCATTGCGTCCTTTGAGTTCCTGTCGCGTGTTGCCGCCAATGATCCATACGCAATGGGCGAAATGGAGCAGGTAAGCGTCGAGGAGGGGGAGGAATTCGATTGGGAGCGTGGGGGCAAGGCCTGGGGGGCGCTGGTCCTGGTCATCTGGCTTTTCTCTCCGATTCGCAACTGGCGGGTAAAGCGCGGGCGCATGCGCTTGCAGAAGCTGGATCCCAGCCTGTCGATGGATGACGAAGAGATCGTCGGGAGCAAGGGCGGGTGGAAGCCATCGAAATCCTCCTTGGGAATCCAGGCCTTCCTGTCCATCAATCCTGGAATCTTCGTGTTCCTCCTATCAGCGCTATTCGTGGAGGCGTTCTACATCTGCGTGGTGGCGTCTCTGCTGATTCTCGGCCTGACGATGATCTTGTCCGGGCGCAGATATGCTTCCCCGGAGCACTACCGCAGATTTCTGGACCGACTCGCACGGAAACGCGTGGAGATGCTCGAGAAGGGGCATCTGAAGGAGACTGCGCCCGGTGTGTATGCCTATACCCCGGCCTACCATGCAAGCCGCGCATCGTCCTCCTCGGGTTCCAGCTCGAGTTCCAGTTCGTCGTCTTCAGGCGGCGGAAGATCCGGTGGCGGCGGCTCAAGTTCCAGCTGGTGAAGCGGACTCCCCATTGCTGGGCGTAGCCTCGCGAACAAATTCGTGCCAGCGTAAAAGGTCGCCGGAATCGAGTAGGAGGCTGTTGTCGCCAATCATCCTTCAGTTAGATGTCCGTTTCGTGCCAACTGCCGCCGGTCGTGACTGACCGCTTTGGGGCGCCGTGATTGGCGTATTCGACACCCCCTTCTGGCAGATAACCCCGCTAAGCACGCCTGCCACGCAGTTCGAGCGCAAGTGACGATCCAACTTTATCCGTTTGGTCAGAAGCGGCCCACCTGTTGCAGATGACATTTCAATGATTATTGACATGACACTTTAATTCGATAATTATTGAAATATGAAGATCGATGCCGCTGTTTCACTGCTGGGAGCCTTGGCTCAGGGGTCTCGTCTCGCCCTATTCCGCCTGCTCGTCCAAAAGGGCCCGGACGGCATGGCTGCCGGCGATATCGCTGAGCGCCTGGGCGTGGCACCCAACACCCTCTCGTTCCACCTCAAGGAACTGAGCAGCGTCGGCCTGCTGAAGTCCCGCCAGGAAGGCCGTTTCATCTATTACGCGCCTGACTTCAAGGTCATGAACAGCCTTCTCGCATACCTCACCGAGAACTGCTGCGCAGAGAGCACGACCGCGACTGAGTGCTCCACGCCTGCCAGCTGCAAGGAGTGCTGATATGCAGCGTCTTCACACCACCCCCGCCAAGTCTTACTGCTGATGGACGGAGTCCACCGTGTCGCACAAACCTTTCAACGTCCTGTTCCTCTGCACGGGTAACTCCGCCCGGTCGATCCTGGCCGAAGCTGCGATGAACAATCTCAGTCTCAGCATGGGCAAGTTCAAGGCCTATAGCGCGGGCAGTCAGCCCCGAGGCGAGGTAAACCCCTTCGCCATCGAACTGCTTCAGCGCAGCCACCTGTCTACTGAGGGCCTACGCAGCAAAAGTTGGGACGAATTCGCGCTGCCGGGGGCTCCGGGGTTGGACTTCGTTTTTACCGTTTGCGATCAGGCGGCCGGTGAGCAATGCCCCTATTGGCCAGGGCAGCCAATGACGGCACATTGGGGTATGCCTGACCCGGCCGCCGTGGAAGGCTCCGATGATCAGAAGCGCCGCGCCTTCACCGACACCTTCCTGGTACTGCGCCGTCGCATCGAACTCTTCGCCAGCCTTCCCTTCGACAAGCTTGATCGGCTGGCCCTCCAGAAGCGCGTCGCGGACATCGGCAAGGAATGAGCTATTCCCGTCGTCTCGTCGCCGAAGCCCTTGGCACCTCGCTGCTGCTGGCCACAGTAGTTGGCTCCGGCATCATGGCCGAGCGCCTGGCTGGCGGGAACGTTGCCCTTGCGCTGCTGGCGAATACACTGGCAACGGGCGCCGCCCTGGTGGCGCTGATCCTGACGTTCGGCCCCATTTCCGGGGCCCACTTCAACCCGGCCGTGACGCTCGCCGATGCCTGGCAACGTGGCCTGCCGTGGGGCGAAGTTCCTGGCTATGTCTTGGCACAGATCTCCGGCGCCTTTGCAGGCGTGGCGGCGGCACACCTCATGTTCGGAGAGCCAATATTTTCGGCATCCACCAAGGTGCGGGCCGGGGCGCCGCAGCTGTTCAGCGAGTTCGTCGCCACCTTCGGCTTGCTGGCTGTGATCTGGGGTTGCTCGCGTCGCCGGGCAGAGTCCGTGCCGCTGGCCGTGGCCTCCTACATCGTTGCGGCCTACTGGTTCACCGCGTCCACCTCGTTCGCCAATCCCGCCGTCACGCTCGCCCGTGCTGCCACCGAAAGTTTTGCGGGCATCCGGCCGTGGGATGCTCCGGGCTTCATCCTCGCGCAACTGCTGGGAGCCATGGCTGCCACGGCGCTGTTCCGCTGGCTCGTGCCGGCTCTGCCGCAACACGCTCCAGATGTATTGCAGCCACATCAGGATTAGGCACTTAGCCGCCCACATTGAGCACTGGCATGGATATCGATATCGTCATCTACCACAACCCGGATTGCGGAACCTCCCGCAATACCCTGGCAATGATCCGGAACGCGGGCATCGAACCGCACGTGATCGAGTACCTGAAGACCCCTCCTGCAAAGCCCTTGCTGGCATCCCTCATCCGCCGAATGGGCATTCCGATTCGCGAGATTCTCCGCGAGAAAGGAACGCCCTTTGCGGAGCTTGGCCTGGATAACTCGGAGCTGAGTGGTGAGCAACTGCTCGATGCGATGATGCAGCACCCTATTCTCATCAATCGGCCCATTGTCGTCTCGCCTCAGGGGGTCCGCTTGTGCCGCCCCTCGGAATTGGTGCTCGACCTGCTGCCGACACCGCAGCAGGGCGCATTCAGCAAGGAAGACGGCGAGGTCGTTGTTGACGCAGCAGGCATCCGGGTGAAGGCCGGTGGCACATCGTGAGCCGCGTTAGAATCCTCGCTGATGCAGAGCATCTTCCCGCACTCGATTCGCGCTATGTGCTGAGCCGGCCCGGCCTTGGCCTGGGCCCCGATACGCACAAGCCTCGCATCCTCCTGCTTTACGGATCGCTGAGGCCGCGATCCTTCTCTCGTTTCGCTACGGAAGAGGCAGCTCGCATCCTGAATCACTTCGGCGCTGAAGCCCGCATCTTCGATCCTTCGGACTTGCCGATGCCCGATCAGGTTGCCGGCGATAAGCATCCGGCGGTGCAGGAACTGAGGGAGCTGTCCACGTGGTCAGAAGGCCATGTCTGGTGCAGCCCTGAGCGCCACGGCCAGATTACCGGCCTGATGAAATCCCAGATTGATCACCTGCCCCTCAACATGGGTGGAATCCGCCCGACGCAGGGTCGGACGCTGGCGGTCATGCAGGTCAGTGGCGGCTCGCAGTCGTTCAACGCGGTGAACACGCTGCGCCTCCTGGGGCGCTGGATGCGCATGTTTACGATCCCCAACCAGTCGAGCGTCGCGAAGGCCTTCGAGGAGTTCGACGCCAACGGCCGCATGCGGCTTTCGTCCTACTACGATCGCATCGTCGATGTCATGGAGGAACTGGTTCGCTTCACGATCCTGCTGCGGCCTCATGCCGGAACATTGGTGGATCGGTACTCGGAGCGGAAGGAAGAGCAGCGCCCAATCGACCCGGAGACCGACTTGTCGTCGATAGCTATCTCAGGGGCTGAGGCGCCAGAAGTGGGTGGTCGCTAACGACCGCTTACCAGCAATGAATTGGTATATCGCCAATTCCGCTTTGGGCTGGCCTGAGACATTCGGCCGGAGCGGCTCAAATGTGCCAGCAGCTGCCTCTCACCAATGACGGCTTTGGGGGCAAACCAGCATCGAAATCCTCGCGATATCAGGCACACGCTCCGTGCCGCGCTGGCTTGCCCCGTAGGTTATCGACTCCCGAATCCTCGCGAGCCGGGCGGCGATGTTGAACTCATCACCCAGGTCCAACGACGCTTTACCCTGTGCCTGACAAGGCACATCGACGCGCCAGCATTTCGCAGTCATCGGAAATGCCAGGCCTCATCGGCGGTTGCAGCGACGAACCGGCAGTCCTTTGAATGGTTCACACATCGAGCACCAGCCTCTTTGACAGTGAGCGGGAAACACAAAGCATGATCGTGTCTCCACGCGCACGCTCTGCCTTGGACAGGATCGAGTCGCGGTGGTCGGGCGTGCCCTCCATGACGTCAACCTCGCAGGTGCCGCAGATGCCTTTCATGCAGGACCCCATCACATGGACACCGGCATTCTCGAGTGCTTCGAAGGTTGAGGTGCCTTCGCTGACCTTCACGGTCGTCCCTGAGCGCGTGCACACGACCTCGAATGAGTCCAGCGCGTCCTCGGGGGCCTCGACCTTCTTGGCTGCGAACCGCTCGATGTGTACGCTGCCTTCGGGCCACGATTCGCCCATTTCTTCGACCGCGTCAAGAAGTGCTTCCGGGCCGCAGCAGTAGACCAAGGTGTCTGGCTGCGGTGTGCCGAGCACCGACGCGAGATCGAACCGTCCTTTCTCGTCCTTCGCCCAGACCGTTACCCGGCTGTCGCCATCGAGCTTGTCGAGGAATGCCATCGACGCTCGGGACCGACCGAGGTAAAACAGCTTCCACGCGGCGCCGCGCGCGTCGGCGGCCTCGATCATCGCGAGGATCGGCGTGATGCCGATGCCGCCGGCAATGAATTGGTAGCATGGGGACGAGACGAGGGGAAAGTGGTTGCGCGGACCTCGAGTTCGGATGAGGGCACCCTCTGTCAGCTCTTCGTGGACGTGTTCCGAACCGCCCCGGCTTTCCGGCTCGCGAAGGACGGCGACTTTCCATATCGACTTGTCGGCGGTACTGCCGCACAGGGAGTACTGTCGTGTCAGAGTCGGGCCAAGTACGAGATCGATGTGAGCGCCGGCGGTCCAGGAGGGCAGCTGTGCCCCTGATGGGGCAGCCAGAGTGAGTTCGACGACGCCCTTCGCCACGTCTCGACGGCCCGCGACGCGAAGGTCGAGATCGCGTTCCGCGATGCTCGAGACGCGCGCCTCACGCGCGCCGAGCGGCGTGGCTCGAGTAACGTCGGGCTGTCGTCCTGCACCGGCGCGTTGCGCCTGTCCATTTCGAAGCGCGTCCCGTCTGCGGCCTCCCGTTCGACTCGTCTCGCCGATCGGCGTGAGGGTGACCATCATCCTGGTGTAGCCCCTGACGAAGTTCGACTGGATGTACTCCGGCTCTTCCATGACTTCGATGTCGTCGAACCGCGCCAGCAGCTCCTCCCACAGGATCCGCAACTGCATTTCGGCCAGGCGGCTGCCCATGCAGCGATGAACGCCGATGCCGAATGCCAGGTGGTGGCGTGCGTTGGGACGGTCGACGATGAAGTCATCGGGCTTCTCGAACGTGCGCTCGTCACGATTGGCCGACGCGTACCACATGACGACCTTGTCGCCCTTGCGGATGAATTGGCCGTTGAGGACAGTGTCCTTCTTGGCGATCCGGCGCATGTAGGCCAGGGGAGTCTGCCAGCGGATGATCTCACTGACCAGCTTCGGGACGAGCTTGTGGTCCTTCTTGAGGCGAGCAAACTCATCCGGGAACAGGTTCAGCGCAAAGACGCCACCCGACATCGAGTTGCGCGTAGTGTCGTTGCCTCCGACGATCAGCAGGATGAGGTTGCCGAGGAATTCCATCGGCCTGTTGATCAGGTCCTTGGTATCCTCTGACATCTGCATGAGCGTGATCAGGTCGTAGCCGGGCTTCTCTCCAGCCGCCAGTCGGGCCGCCTTGTCGTGCCACAGGGCGCTGAAGCTCTTCGCCATGTCGGCAACGGCTCGCCATATCTCGTCCACGTCACTCAGGCCGCCGGTCGCGGAGGCGGCGGCAGCCGTCGCGTCGGTCCAATAGACGAGCTTGCGACGCTGCTCGTACGGAAAGTCGAGGAGGGTAGCGAGCATCCGAGCGGTCAGCTCGATGCTGACCTTGTCCACCCAGTCGAATGGTTCGTGCACAGGCAGATTGTCGAGAACCTCCTGCACGCGAGAGCGGATGAGTCCCTCCAGCTCCTCGAGGTTCTGGGGGGCCACGACCCCCTGGACCGCTGCCCGCTGCTCATCATGACGCGGCGGGTCCATGGCGATGAACATCTCGATGTCGAGGCCTTCGGGCGGGCTGCCGATCACGATCTGTGGCGCGGCAGAGAATGTCTCGAAGTCCTTGTCCACCGTGACGATATCGTCGTAGCGGGTGACCGACCAGTAAGGTCCGAAGGCGCTGTTCGCCTGGTAGTGCACAGGCGCTTCGTCCCGCAGTCGCTTGAAGTACGGCTGCCACTGTCCTTGCCGCCACAAGAACGGGTTGCTCACGTCGATGTCAGTCAGCGCAACTTCGTTGACATCGGGGATCCTCTCCTCCACGAAATCCGGCTGGTTGTCTTCGACCACGAGCCTCTTGGCCTTGTGGTACAGGTTCAGTCCCTGGACCTGTCGCTCCAGCGGAATCTTCGCCTGTGCCTTGTCGATCACCTTTTTTAGCAAGCTCATGACTGCATTCCCCCTATGGCGAGTTTTTGCGACCGGACAGCATCAGGCAATCAGCTTGGATTGATCCTTAACTGCGTGATGGTGATATTCAGCCACTTTATGGTCATAATCCGCCATAGGTAGATGAATCCTCCAGGGACCTGTCAATGGACGCCGAACCCAAAGTGCCTGCCCGCTACTACGCGCGACTCGCCGAAGTCTCGCCGGAACTGGAATCCGCGCTGGAGGTAGCCCTTAAAACGCTCCGTATCGCCCCGCGAACGCTCACAGCCCCCGACGCGACGATTCCGGTTTCGAAAGTCGACCGGCTGATCGCCGAACTGTCGCGAATGCTGGGCCGAACCGACCTGGGCTTCGACCTGGGCAAGCTGGTGAGCGCCAGTTCCCACAGCTTCGTCGGGTTCGGCATGCTCAACAGTGCCACGCTGGGTGAGGCCTTGCGCTTCGAAGCGCAATACTTCCGACTCGTGATGCCGAGCTTCAGCATGCGGTATGTGCGGGGGCCGAACCATGGCGAGGTGCAGTTTCGGCCACGGGTGGCAATGAGCCATCTCAGCTTGTCATTCCACCTCGAGGCGATCGGCATGGCCGCCCTGCGGGGGGTTCGCGATCTCACCGGCGCCCGGCGCCCGCAGTGCCGATTGGATATATCCATCCCCGAGCCGCCGCACCTGCATCGATATCAGAAGGAGCTCAAGGGCGTGCGAGTTCGCTTCGAAGCCAGCGCCCTGCCGTGCGTCAGCCTGTGCATCCTGGAGGATCCCGACGCGCTGAGACTCGACATGGCCGACAGCCACGCCCGGCGGGTTGCCGAGGATCGATGCCGTTCGCTGGTTAAAAAAGCGGCCGACGGTGGACGATTTGCCGACTGGGTCGCGATGACCCTACGCGAAGTCGCCGATGGCCTGCCCTCGCAGGAGGAGCTGGCGGGTCAGCTCAACCTGTCGACACGGACGCTGCACCGCTATCTGGAGCGCGAAGGCACTTCGTTTCGCGAACTCGCCGGTCGCATCCAGCATGAGGTCGCGTGCGAACGCCTCGGCCGTGGAATGAGTGCCAACGAGGTGGCGTATTCGTTGGGCTTCCAGGACCCCTCGAACTTCAATCGATCATTCAGGACATTCGCGGGGTACAGCCCCGGTCGGCATCGGAAGCGCTCGAACGTGCCGAGTCGGGGGTGATTTCGGCAGTTGTGCAGGCCTGTTGAGTCCCACCCTACCCATCTTGGGAGGGTGGGGTGTGCGCCGATACAGCGGGTAAACTGCTGTCTCCTTTGCCGATACGTCAAAAGCATCCGTCACTGGCGGACATGCTGATTTTTCGACCCCGGCCTGCCTCTCAACCCGAAGATCATCATTGATGCAGCCCCCCAGCGGTCCCGCCGCCGCCAGCACGGTCATCGAGGTCCAGGCACTGGCGCAGGATCCTGGTCCCGGCTGGCAATTGCGCTTCTGGGCCATCTTCGGTGGCCAGGCGCTGTCGCTGGTCGGATCTGCCCTGACGCAGTTCGTGCTGCTCTGGTGGATCACGGATACCACCGGCAGTGTGTCGGCGCTGGCCACCGCCGGCATGGTGGCGCTGCTGCCGCAGGCCTTGCTCAGCCCGCTGGGCGGAACCTTTGCGGACCGCTATAGCAGGCGGCTGCTGATGATCGGGGCCGATGTCATCAGCGCGCTATGCATGACGGTGCTGATCGCGCTGTTCCTGACTGACAGCATCGCGCTCTGGCATGTCTACGCCATGATGTTCATCCGCAGCGCCATGCAGGCCTTCCAGGCTCCCGCGGCGGCGGCGAGCATGGCCATGCTGGTGCCTGCCAGCTTCCTGCCGCGGGCTGCGGGGCTGAACCAGACCCTTCAGGCATTGACCGTGGTTGCCGCCGCGCCCCTGGGTGCGCTGGCCATCAGCGTGATGCCGATGGGCTGGGCACTGGGCCTGGATGTCATCACTGCCTTTCTGGGCGTGGTGCCGCTGCTGCTGTTCCGCATTCCCCAGCCGCGCCTGCCCAAGGCGGAGGCCGGTGGCATCTGGCGGGAGTTCCGTGAAGGCATCCACCTGGTGTGGAATGAGCCGGGCCTGCGCTGGCTTTACGTCCTGCTGGGCGCCGTGGTGCTGGTCATCATGCCGACGTTCACGCTGGTGCCCCTGCTGGTCAAGGAACACTTTGGCGGTGGGGCGCCGCAAGTTGCCCTGATGGAGGGGCTGGGCGGCATCGGTATGGTGCTGGGCGGCTTGCTGGTGGCGGCGTTCGCGCCGCGGCGGCAGATGCCTTGGGTGCTGTGGGGCTTCGCGCTGTCGTGCCTGGCGATGTCGCTGACCGCGCTGGCGCCCGCGGGACTCTTCGCGGTGGCGGTGGCCTGCTGGGTTCTCAGCGGGACGAGCTTCATTCTCGGCAATGCGCCGCTGACCGCGTTGCTGCAAACGACGATTCCCAATCACCTGCAGGGCCGCGTGCTGTCACTGCTCAGCATGGTCATGGGGCTGGCGGCGCCGGTGGGATTGATCCTCGCTACGCCGCTGGGGGAGTGGCTCGGGATCCGCTGGCTGTTCGTACTGATGGGAGCGCTCGGCGCGTTGGTGAGCCTGGCGGGCTTCCTGTCCCCGGCCTTGCTGGGCCTGGACAGGACCCGGCCCATCCTGGGCGAGCCCCGGGATTCATGAGCGCTACCGGATAGGGATGCTCGAAGCGCTGGATGGGTAGGTCCGCCTTCCTCCCGGCGCCAGCCGGTGCCATGGAGGTCCGTCCGCCGGGAATATCGACCAGCTTGAGCTTGCTGCCGCAGTCCGAGACCACGCAAAGGGTGGCAGGGTCCACGGTGGAGTCCGGGTCCTGTCCCAGTCCGCCCTCGCTGCAAGCCGTCAGCATGAAAGCCGCCAGACACAGGGGCCTCGCCCATGTGCCTGGCGGCTTGCAGGGCATGCTCAGCGTGCCTCGTGGAATCCGCGCGTCGGTGCCGCCGTCGCCGGGACCAGGTTTCCGAAATAGTCCTGCCCGCCATTGTTGGCAAGCACGGTGCCGCTCATCGCTGCCGGCGATGCGCTGTTGACCCGGTAACCCGATACCGACGCGATACCGTAGGGCGCCGTGTCGGGTGCGGCAGTGAACAGGGGATCGCTGACGATCTTGTAGGCATCGGCCGGTTCGCTGGACGGATGGTTGCCGAAGAACAGGTTGTGGCTGATCTTGGCGGTGGTTCCGGAGGGAGCGTTGTAGGTGCCGGAGCCGAAGTTGGCGATGATGTTGTTGTGGAAGTTCACCTTGCGTTGGTTGTAGATCACTCCGTCCCAACCGTCGCAATACATGATCTTGGACGGCAGGCCGTCGGCCACGTAGACCGTGTTGTTGTAGATCGAGGTGTTCTGGATCAAGCCCAGGGCGAAGGTGAAGATGCCCTTGGAGCCGCCCCAGCCGTCGTTCACGCTCAGGTTGTAGCGCACCACGAGGCCGCTGCCGGCGAGAGGGCCGCCCAGCATCAGCATGAAGCCACCCTCGTTGTCATGGCTGTAGTTGTACTGCACCGTCACGTTCGATGCGACGAGATCGGCGTTGAATCCTTGCCCGTCGACGTTCTGCTGGGTCAGGACGCCATAGACCTCGTTGTATTCGATAGTGGTGGTGATCGACTTGGCGGTCCAGATGCCGGCTGCGGAGGGCACGGAAGTACCCGCCACCGTCTTCAGTCCCGCATGGCCCACGATGTTGTGGGAAATCAGGTTGTTCTGTGATCCACCCACGATAATGCCGTCGCTGTCGACCGTATGCACGGTGTTTCCGCGGACGGTGACGTTCTTGCTCAAGGCGCCCTTGTTGATCGTATAGAGCAGGCCGATGGACCAGTCGTTGAAGATGATGCCGGTGCGGCCGACGCGTTCGACGCGGTTGTTCTCGATCAGGACGCCGTTGTAGCTGCCCGTGCCGAAGGACAGGGGGTTCATCAGGTCGGCGGTGACGACGATGCCGCCATTGTTGTGCGGAGCGGCGCCGTTGCAGACAAAGCAGCCGTTGACGTCGTGCACGTAGTTGTTGCGGATGGTGATGCCGCCGAGTATGCCGCCGCCATTGTTGTCGACGAAGATGCCGCTGCGATGTGAGCCTGCTTTGGTCGCCCCCAGATTGTTCACGCCGGAATCGTTGGTCACCTCGAAACCGTCGATGACCCACCAGCTCTGGTTGTTCAGGTAGATGGCGCCGCCGCTCGCCAGTGAGCGGCCATCGATGATCGGCGCGGCGCCGGAGCCGTAGCGGGACAGCGTGATCGGATTGCCTGATGCGCCGGAGCCGCGCGGGCGCAGTTGCCCGGCCCAGCTCTGCCCGGCCTGGAAGAGGACCGAGTCCCCGGGGCGGAAGGTCGTGGCATTCACCTTGGCGAGGGTTTTCCAGGCGGTGCCGGTGGTGGTTCCTGCTGCCGTGTCGGCCCCTGCTACGGCATCGACGTAATAGGTCGCGGCCGAGGCCATGCCCGATGTGCCGGCGAGCAGCAGGGCTGCAAGGGCGGTGGCGCGGCTGCGCCGCGCATGGGCGCGAGCAAGACCCTGAAGCAACGGCATGTCCAACGTCTTCCCAATCATTTCACTACTCCCCTCGGCTGCGTTTCTATGGCCACGGCACGCGCAGATGCGAGCCTGCTGAGGGCCCCGCTCTGGTTTTTGCATTGTGCGGTGGTGGGGGAGGATCTTTCCGGACTGGAGTTGTGATTTCCGGACCTGCCAGGAGGAACCCTCGCTGGCCTTGCCCGGAGGGATCCCGCTGCAGGGCTTATGGTTTAGTCGGAGGCCACACCGGGGGCGGGCACGGCCGGATGCCGCCGCCAGCGCCTTGCGCTGCGGCGCAGCCATTCGAGCAGGTCGTCCACGTAGGTGAACACCACCGGGATCACCAGCAGGCTGAGCAGGGTCGAGGTCACCAGGCCGCCGATCACGACGATGGCCATGGGCTGGCGGAAGCTGGGCTCGGCGCCGATGCCCAGGGCATTGGGCAGCATGCCGGCGGCCATGGCGATGGTGGTCATCAGGATCGGCCGGGCACGCTTGTGGCAGGCGTCCAGGATCGCGCTGAGGCGGTCCATGCCGCGCTCGCGACGGGCGATGATGGCGTACTCCACCAGCAGGATGGAGTTCTTGGTGACGATGCCCATCAGCATCAGCAGGCCGATGGTGGCGGGCATGGAGAAGCTCATGCCGGATACCAGCAGGGCCAGCAGCGCACCACCGAGCGACAGCGGCAGGGCGCAGAGGATGGTGACCGGCTGCAGGAAGTCGTGGAACAGCAGCACCAGCACGGCATAGATGCAGAAGATGCCGATGGCCATGGACAGGCCGAAGCTCTGGAACAACTCGCCCATGCGCTGCAGCTCACCCTGGTCCACGGTGTGCACGCCGGCCGGCAGTTGCCGCAGCGTGGGCAGGGCCTGCGCCTTGCGGTTGACGTCGCCCAGGGCCTGCCCGTTCAGTTCCACTGTCAGGGTGATGTTGCGCTCGCGGTCGATGCGGGTGATCTTGGCCGCGCCGCTGCCGATGGAGAGCTCGCCCACCGAGGACAGCGTGACGCTGCCCTGGCTGCCCTGTACGCGCAGCTGGCCGATGGTGTCCAGGTCGCTGCGCAGCGCGGTGTCCATGCGCACGCGCAATGGGATCTGCCGTTCGGGCAGGTTGAGCTTGGGCAGGCCGTTGGAGTAGCTGCCGTAGGTCCCCACGCGCAAGGCGTTGGCGGCTGATTCGGTGGTGACGCCCAGGGCCGCGGCGCGGGCGGGATCGGGGCGGAACTGCACTTCGGGCCGCTGCAGCGCCGCGCTGGAGGTCACGCTGCCGATGCCGCCGAGCGTGCGCAGTTCTTCCTCGAGCTTGGTGGCGGTGGATTCCAGCAGATCCGAGTCGCTGCCGGCCAGGGTGATCTGCAGCGTCTCGCCACCGGCGCCGCTGGCGCTCAGGGAGGAGCGCAGGCCGGGCAGGGTGCGCAGCCGTTCGCGGATCTCCTGCTCGATGGCGGACTGCTTGCGCTCGCGCTCGGTGCGCGGCACCAAGTCCACGGTCAGGGAGGCGCTGTTGATACCACCGCTGCTGCCGTTGCCGACGGAAAGCAGCACGCTGCTGACGCCGGGGACGGCGCGGGCCAGTTCGGCGGCGCGCAGGCCGGCTGCGCGCATCTCATCGAGGCTGCTGCCGGGAGCGAGCTCCAGGTTCAGCGAGGTCTGCGCCCGGTCCTGCGCCGGGAAGAAGGCCACCTTGAGGCCGCCGGCCATGGCCAGCGACAGCGCCAGGAACAGCGCTGTGGCGAACATGGCGCGGCGGCGATGCGTGAGGCAGGCGCGAGCCCAGCCCATGTAGCGGTTCATCAGCGCGCCGTCGTGCTCCTCCTGGGAGATGGAGTGCAGCAGGTAGGCGGCCATCATCGGGGTCAGCAGGCGCGCGACCAGCAGCGACATCAGCACCGCGACGGACGCGGTGATGCCGAACTGCGAGAAGATCAGGCCGGGGATGCCGGACATGAAGGCGGTGGGCAGAAATACCGCCACCAGCGTGAAGGTGGTGGCGATCACGGCCAGGCCGATCTCGTCGGCGGCTTCCATGGCGGCCTGCATCGGGGTCTTGCCCATGCGCAGGTGGCGCATGATGTTCTCGATCTCGACGATGGCGTCGTCCACCAGCACGCCGATCACCAGCGACAGCGCCAGCAGCGTGACGGTGTTGAGGCTGTAGCCGAGCAACTGCATCACCAGGAAGGTGGGGATGATCGACAGCGGCAGCGCCGCCGCCGAGACCAGCGTGGCGCGCCAGTCGCGCAGGAACCACCAGACCACGATCACGGCGAGCAGCGCACCCTCGATCAGCAGGTGCATCGAGCCTTCGTAGTTCTCCTCGATGTGGGTGACGGTGTTGCTGGCCTCGCGCAGGCTGAGCTGCGGGTGCGCCCGGGCGAAGCGGGTCATGGCCTCGCGCACGTCGCGCACCACGGTGACGTCGGAGCTGCCCTTGGCGCGCGTGATCTGCACGGCCACCACCGGCTTGCCGTCGATGTAGATGTAGGTCAGGCGCTCGGCGTTGCCGTCGCGGATCTGTGCGATCTGGTCCAGGCGCAGGCTGCGGCCGTCGCCGCTGGTGATGCTCAGCGCGGCGAGGTCCTCCACCGAGCCGATGCCGACCAGCGAGCGCGAGGACTGGCGCTGCCCGCCGATATCGCCCTGGCCACCGGAGCGGTCGCGCTGCATGGCCTTGAGCTGGCTGGACACGGCCTCCGGGGTGAGGCCGAGGCCGCTCATCAGGGCCGGGTCGAGGTCGATCAGCACTTCGCGGTCCACGCCGCCGACGCGGGTGGCGGAGTAGACGCCGTCGACCGACAGCAGGGCCTTGGACAGGTCGTTGTCGACGAACCAGGACAGGTCGCGCTCGTCCATCGCGTCCGAGGCCACGGTGTAGGTCAGCAGGGGCCGGCCGGCGGCCTCGATCTTGGCCACCACTGGAGCGATCATCTCGGCCGGCAGGTCGGCGCGGGCGCTGTCCACGGCATTGCGCACCTCGCTCAGGGCCGCCTGGATGTCCTTCTCCAGCTCGAAGCTGACGAGGATGGAAACCGAGCCGTCGGTGATGGTGGTGCTGAGGTGGTCCAGCCGCGTCAGCGAGGTGAGCTTGTCCTCGATCTTGCGCGCGACCTCGTTCTCCAGCTGCGTGGGCGAGGCGCCCTCCAGCGCCGCGGTGATCTGGATCATCGGCAGGTCCATGTCCGGAAAGTCCTGGATCTGGAGCTTGTGGAAGCCGATCAGGCCGATCACGGTCAGCAGGATGAAGCAGAGCACCGCCGGCACTGGCTGGCGGATCGACCAGGAGGAGACGTTCACGGGGTCTTGCTCCCCGCGGCGGCCTGGGCGGTGGTGACCACGGCGCCGTCGGACAGGAAGGCGCCGCCGGAGGCGACGACGCGGGCGCCGGCTTCAAGGCCCGACAGGATCTCGACGCGGCCGTCTCGCCGGCGCCCGGTCTCCACGCGCGAGCGGGCCACGGTGCTGCCCTCGGCCTTGAACAGGTACACCTCGCTGCGGCCGTCGCGCAGCACCAGGGCCGACTCGGGCAGCGTCAGCGCCGGCGTGGCGGCCTGCTCGATGGTGCCGCTGGCGTACATGCCCGGCTGGGCGCCGCTGCCGGTCGGCAGTTGCACGTAGACGATGGCACGGCCGGTCTGCAGCGACAGGGTCGGCGAGGCCAGGCGCACGCGGCCTTCCACGCCCTTGCCGCCTGGCAGGGTGAGCCTGGCGGCCTGGCCGGCCTGGATCTGTGCGAGCTGGCGCGCGTCGACCTCGGCCTGCCACTCGATGCGCTCCTGGCGCACCAGTCGGAACAGTTCGGTGCCGGCCGGCACGACGTTGCCGAGCAATGCGGAGCGCGAGGAGACCACGCCGTCGTCCACGGCGACGATGCGGGTCTGGCGCAGGCGGATGCGCTCGCTGTCCAGTTGGGCCTGCGCCGAGGCCAGCGCGGCGCGGGCGCTCTGCGCGGCCACGCGGTACTGGTCGAGCTGCTGGCTGGAGAGCGAGCCGCTGTCCGCCACCACCTCGGAGCGGCGCAGGTTGGCTTCGGCCTGCTCCAGGCTGGCGCGGGCTTCGGCCAGGGCCGCTTCCTGCTTGCCCAGGTCGGCCTTCACGGTGTCGTCGGCGAGCCGCGCCAAGAGCTGGCCGCGCTGCACGCGGTCGCCGACGTCGGCCAGCACCTCGACGATGCGCAGGCTGCCGGTCTCGGCGCCGATCACGGCCTCCTGCCAGGCGGCCACCGCACCATTGGCGTGGATGATCTGTGGCCACTGCTCGCGCTGCGGCTGGATCAGGTTCACGGTCAGCGCGGAGGGCGGCGTGGCGGATGCCGGCTCGGGCGCGTGGCAGCCGGCGAGCAGCAGCAGGGCCAAGGCGAGGGGCAGGCAGGGGCTCTTCATGAAGCGGCTCCTTGGGTGTTGGTTTCCTGCTGGGCGTGGCTCCAGCCGCCGCCCAGGGACTTGTACAGCGCGATCCAGGCACGCACGCGGTCGCGCTGCAGCTGGATGTCGGTGAGTTCGGCGCCGATCGCAGAGCGTCGCGCCTGCTCCAGCGTCAGCAGGCTGTCGAGGCCGGCGCGCCAGTTGGCTTCGGCGGCGGTGGCGTAGCGGCGATATTGCTCGGCGGCGGTGTGGGCATCGCCGCTGCGCCGTGCCGTGCCTTCGAGCTGCACCAGGGCCTGCTCGACTTCGCTGACGGCGTTGCGCACCGCGCCCTGGTAGGCAGCGAGTTGCTGTGCATAGGCGGCCTCGGCGGTATCCACCGCCGCGCGCCGCTGGCCGCCGTCGAACAGTGGCAGGTTGAGGCTGGGGCCGAAGGACCAGCTGGAGGCCGGCGAGACCAGGCTGGTGGCGGAGATCGAGATCGATCCGCCGAGCGTGAGGCTGGGCCAGCGGTCGGCGCGCGCCTGGCCGATCCCGGCGTAGCGTGCGGCCAGGGTCCGCTCGGCGGAGGCCAGGTCCGGGCGCTGGCGCAACAGGTCGGCGGGCAGGCTGCGGACTTCGAAATCCGCGGGTTGCGGAATCGCTTGCCGCTGGTCGATCTCGGCGCGCAGCGCGGGTTCCTCCAGGCCGGTGAGTGCCACCAGCGACTTCACCAGCAGCTCGCATTGCACCTGCTGCGCGACGTTCGCTTCCTGTGCGCTGGCGGCGCTGGCTTCGGCGAGATAGCCATCGGTCGGCGCATTGAAGCCGGCGGACACGGCGATGCGTGTGGCCCGCAGTGTCTGCGCCTGGGAATCGGCCTGGGCCTGGTAGGCCGCGGCCAGCTGGCGGCAGGCCCGGTACTGCACGTAGCTGTCCGCGACTTCCGCGGCCAGCGAGACGCGGGCGTCGTGCCAGTCGTCCACGCGTGCCTGCAGCTGCGCGCGGGCGGATTCGCGGCCGCTGCGCTGCCGGCCGAAGAGGTCGGCTTCCCAGGAGGCGTCGAGCCCGCCGCTGCGGGTCGTGGTGGTGACGCCGACCTGGGCCTGCTGGCCGCGCGTCACCGAGCCGCCGGCGCTGAGGTCCGGCAGGCTCGCCGCGCCGGCAGACGCCAGTGCCGCGCGGGCACCGTCGATCTGCGCCAGCGCCTGGGCCAGCGTCGGGCTGTCGGACTCGGCCTGGCGCACCAGCGTCGCGACGGTCGCGTCGTCAAAGCGCTGCCACCAGTCGGCCAGGGCTTCGACGCTGCCGCCATGGGGGGCGGGGGTCTGCCACTGGCCGGCGACGGTCGTTGCCGGCGGCTGGTAGGCCGGCTGCAGCGCGCAGCCGGCGAGCAGGGCGGCCAGCCCGGCGACACAGGTCTTACTCAAGGGCTTCAGCTTCACTCGAAGGCTCCGGCACTGCGGTCGTCGCGGTGCTCTGAGTGCATGTTAGGGACTGGGGTGTTGGCTACCGTCAAGCTGGGTAAAGCTGGGTAAAACCGGCGGCGGAATCTGTATTTGGGGGTGGGGGCTGCGCATACTGCGCCCATGCAAGCCGCCGCCGCCCCATCCCGCACGCCGGTCCTGCTCGTCGACGACGATGCGGAACTGACGTCGCTGCTCAGCCAGTACCTGGCGGGCGAGGGCTTTGCCGTGGAGGTGGCTCACGACGGCGCCAGTGGGGCCCAGGCGGCGTTGAGCGGCCGTTTCGCGATCGTGGTGCTGGACGTGATGATGCCGGGGTTGTCGGGCATCGAGGCGCTGCGCCGCATCCGCGCGTCCAGCCATGTGCCTGTGGTGATGCTGACGGCGCGTGGCGACAACATCGACCGCATCGTCGGGCTCGACATGGGGGCGGACGATTACGTGCCCAAGCCCTGCACGCCGGGCGAACTGGTGGCGCGGCTGCGCGCCATCCTGCGGCGTACCCAGGCCGTGCCGGGGAGTTCGTCGGTGGCGCCGGCCACGATCCAGGCCGGGCCGCTCGAACTGTGGCCGGGCAGCCGCCGCGCCGCCTGGCAGGGCCGGGCCCTGGACCTCACCGGCACCGAGTTCAGCTTGCTGGAGGTGCTGGCGCGGGCCTCGGGCCACCTGATCAGCAAGGACGAGATTTCGCGGCAGGCTTTCGGCCGGCCGCTGGCGCCTTTCGACCGGCGCATCGACGTGCACATCAGCAGCATCCGCCAGAAGCTCGGCCAGCGTGCCGATGGACAGCCCTGGATCCAGAGTGTGCGCGGCATGGGTTACCAGTTGCTCACCGACTAGCCGGCACTGACATGAAACTCCCGTTCGGGCGCCTGTTCTGGAAGCTGTTCGCGACCTTTGGCCTGGCCACGCTGCTGGGCGTGATCAGCAGCATCCTGTTGCTGCAGTTGAGCATCGGCCGGCCGTCGGAACGGCCGCCGGCCTGGGTGCCGCTGGTGCCGCTGAGCCTGGGCCTGCTGTTCGCCTTGCTCGCGGGGCTGATCGCGGCCTGGTACCTGTCGCGGCCGCTGACCCAGCTGCGCCAGGCGCTGCGCGAGGCCTCCCAGGCACGCTTCGAGGTGCGCATGGCGCCTGCGCTGGGCAATCGCCAGGACGAGATCGCGGACCTGGGCCGCGAGTTCGACCACATGGCGCAGCGCCTGCAGGATGCGGTGCTGCACATGCAGCGGCTGTTCCACGACATCTCGCACGAGCTGCGCTCGCCGCTGGCGCGCCTGCAGGCTGCCATCGGCCTGATGCAGCAGGACCCGCAGCAGGCCGAGCTGGCGATCGAGCGCATCAAGCGCGAGGCACAGCGCCTCGATGCGCTGGTGGAGGAACTGCTGACGCTGCACAAGCTGGAAACGGGGACCACCGGCCCGGCCCGCGAGCGTGTCGATGTGATCGAGTTGCTGGCGGCCATCGTGGAGGATGCCGACTTCGAGGCGCGTGCGCGCCATTGCGGCGTGCAGCTCCAGGGGGCGGCGTGCTTCGTGGCCGACGTCAACGGCGAACTGATCTACCGGGCGTTCGAGAACGTCATCCGCAACGCGGTGAAGTACACGGCGGCGGAGACGATCGTGGAAGTTCAGGCCGGCATCCGGGAGGGGGTGCTGGAGGTGCGGGTGATGGACCGCGGGCCCAGTGTGCCGGCGGAACTCTGCGAGGAGATATTCCAGCCGTTCCGCCGGCTGGAAAACGGCCGGACGGATGCATCGGGCCAGAGCATCCCCGGGACCGGCCTGGGCCTGGCGATCGCCCGGCGCGCGCTGACGCTGCACGGCGGCTCCATCCGCGCCGAGCCGCGCGCGGGTGGCGGGCTCAGCGTGATCTCCACCTTGCCGACGGAGCCGCGCAGCTAGCCGGGTGTCGTATCGATGCGGGGGCGGAGAGGTGTCGATTCCCGGCACCACGGCAGGCACGGACGCCCTGTGTCCTCGCAGCAGCCCTGACGAGACCTATGCGCAGGTATAGGTGGGCCGCGGGTGAAACATACCTTGATGTGAATGACGCTGGCGGACGGGAAACCTAGTCTGCATGCATGGGCTGCGGGGGCGCAGGGAGCCACCGGAGGCCCGGGCCAAGACCATTCCACTGCGATCAAGGATTCCCCGATGACCAAGCTCACCAATGCCACCGGCGCCCCGGTGGCGGACAACTTCAATACCCAGACCGCCGGCCCGCGTGGCCCGGCGCTGCTGCAGGACATCTGGCTGCTGGAGAAGCTGGCGCATTTCGACCGCGAGGTGATCCCGGAGCGGCGCATGCACGCCAAGGGATCGGCGGCCTACGGCAGCTTCACGGTGACCCAGGACGTGAGCCGCTACACCCGCGCCAGGATGCTGTCGCAGGTGGGCAAGAAGACCGATGTGTTCCTGCGCTTCTCGACCGTGGCCGGCGAGCGCGGCGCGGCCGATGCCGAGCGCGATATCCGCGGCTTTGCGGTGAAGTTCTATACCGAGGAAGGCAACTGGGACATCGTGGGCAACAACACGCCGGTGTTCTTCCTGCGTGACCCGCTGCGCTTCCCGGACCTGAACCATGCGGTGAAGCGCGACCCGCGCACCGGCATGCGCAGCGCGCAGAACAACTGGGATTTCTGGACGCTGATGCCGGAGGCCCTGCACCAGGTCACCATCGTGATGAGCGACCGCGGTCTGCCGCGCAGCTACCGGAACATGCACGGCTTCGGCAGCCATACCTTCAGTTTCATCAATGCCGCCAACGAGCGCCACTGGGTGAAGTTCCACTTCCGTACCCACCAGGGCATCGAGAACCTGACGGACGCGCAGGCCCAGGAACTGGTGGGGCGTGACCGCGAGAGCTCGCAGCGCGATCTCTACGAGTCCATCGAGAACGGCGACTTCCCGCGCTGGACGATGTTCATCCAGGTGATGAGCGAGGAGCAGGCGCGGACCTGGGGCAAGAATCCCTTCGACCTGACCAAGATCTGGCCGCATGGGGAATTCCCGCTGATCGAGGTGGGCGTGCTCGAGCTCAACCGCAACCCGGACAATGTCTTCGCCGAGGTGGAGCAGGCGGCATTCTCGCCGGCCAATGTGGTGCCGGGCGTGTCGTTCTCGCCGGACCGCATGCTGCAGGCGCGCCTGTTCTCCTACGGCGATGCGCAGCGCTACCGCCTGGGGGTGAACTTCAACCAGATCCCGGTCAACGCGCCGAAGTGCCCATACCACAGCTACCACCGCGACGGTCAGATGCGCGTGGACGGCAACCAGGGCAGCCGCCTGGCCTACGCGCCGAACATGTATGGCGAGTGGCCGGATTCGCCGGAGCTGCAGGAGCCGCGCCTGCCGCTGCAGGGCGAGGCCGGCCATTGGGACCACCGCCTGGACCAGGACAACTTCGAGCAGCCGGGCAACCTGTTCCGCCTGATGAGCGCGGCGCAGCAGCAGGCGCTGTTCGAGAACACGGCGCGGTCGATCCTGGGCGCCAGCCCGGAGGTGCACGCGCGCCATATCGGCAACTGCACCAAGGCCGACCCGGCCTACGGGGCGGGCGTGGCGCGGGCGCTGGCGGCGCTGGCCGGAAGTCAATAAAAAGGGCTTGCGGAATTTAACTAGGACTCCTATCTTATGTCGCATGAGCACCAGCAACGATCAGCGCAGACAGGCGGCCGCCGGCTTGGACCAGCTGGCGTCGCTGGTGCGAGCGCAGTCCTGGAGCAAGGACCTGCCGCCGACGCAGGCGGCGGTATTGCGGGCCCTGGAGGGCGTGCCGGCCGGGCAGCGCGCGCGGCAGCTGGCGGAGCGCCTGGGCATCTCGGCGGCGAGCCTGAGCGATTCGCTGAAGGTGCTGGAGACCAAGGGCTGGATCGAGCGACTGCCCGACCCGGCCGACGGGCGCGCGGCGATCGTGCGGCTGAGCGTCGAGGGCGGGAAGATGGCGCAGGAACTGCTGGGCGGGGAGGGCGGCATGGCCGGCCTGCTCAAGCGCCTGGAGGCCGAGGACCTGGGTGCGCTGCTGCGCATCACGCAGCTGATGGTCTACGAGGCGCAGCAGCAGGGCCTGGCGACTGGCCCGCGCACCTGCCTGGGCTGCCGCTTCTTCCAGCCGTATGCGACACAGGACAGGGACCGGCCGCATTTCTGCGGCTTCGTCCAGAAACCGTTCGGGGATGCGGATCTGCGCGTGGATTGCGCGGAGCAGGACCCGGGCAAGAAACAGCAGGTTGCCGCCAACGCCAGGCGCTTCCGGCAAGCCGTTCCGCAGTAAGCGGAAAACCAGGGGGTGGCGTCCGATTGCAGTCGGACGCCACCCGATACCTCAGAACCCACCTATCAGAGCAAGCAAGAGGCATCCCATTATGAACCAGAAGACTGCGTTGTTCCTGGCGGCGGCGCTGTTCGCTGCCGGCGCCCAGGCCCATGACCACGCCAAGCACACGGGCGGCATCCAGGTGAAGCCGAACAAGGCCGTGAAGGCCGACTTCGACATCGTCCACGCCAAGATCAGCACCCAGGGCAATGTCGCCACCTTCCACATGGCGGTGTCCGGCAAGGCCGGCAAGACGCGCCCGGCCGCCAGCGGCAAGCTGGCCGGCAGCTCGGTGTTCTCCTATGTCTGGCCGACCTCGATCGATCCCTACGAGGTGGGCTTCGAGAAGGGCTCGGGCATCCTGGCGATGGCGCTGACCGCGCACCCGGACTTCGACGACACGCCGCTGTACGACGAGAACGGCGACGGCAAGCTCGACAACGATGGCGACCTCTGGCACAGCCACTGGGTGGTGCTGAAGCCCAACGAGGCCTGCGGCAAGGGCGCGCTGGGCGTGGTGGACATTCCGGCCGGCCAGAAGCCGCGCCTGCCCAAGACCTGGCCGGGCCTGCCGATCCTGATCGACAGCCCGAACTGGACGCCGACGTTCTCCGGCGAGACGGTGGAGGTCAAGGTGCCCTTCGACGACATCGGCGTGGTCAACGCCGGCAGCTTCGACGGCGTGACCGCCGGCCTGCGCGTGAATGCCAGCGTGCATGCGCCGCTGCTCTGCGTGGCGGACGTGTTCAAGGTGGCCTCGGGCAACCTGAGCCTGCCGGGCAAGACCAACCGCTGAATCCGGATGCCGGCCCGCGAGGGCCGGCGTTCCGTATTGCCGATGCACACGGAGCCGCAGATGACGGCCTTGAACGAAGCCTATCCCGCCGCGCGGACGCAGGACGAGCTGTCCCGCAACCTGGCGGCGGTGCGTGCGCGTATCGACGCGGCGGCGCGGCGCGCGGGGCGCGATCCCGCCGAGGTGCGCCTGCTGCCGGTCAGCAAGACAGTGGAGCTGGAGCGCATCCGCCTGGCGTACGCGGCGGGCTGCCGCGAGTTCGGCGAGAACAAGGTGCAGGAGGCGGAGATCAAGTCCAGCGCGCTGGCCGAGTTGCCGGCTCTGCGCTGGTCGGTGATCGGCCATTTGCAGACCAACAAGGCCCGGCAGGTGGCTGCCTTTGCCAGCGAGTTCCAGGCGCTGGATAGCCTGCGCGTGGCGGAGGCGCTGGACCGGCGGCTGCAGGCCGCGGGGCGGGCGCTGGACGTGTTCGTGCAGGTGAACAGTTCCGGCGAGGCGAGCAAGTACGGCCTGGAGCCTGCGGCGGTGCCGGCCTTCATCCGTGAACTGCCGGCCTTTCATTCGCTGCGCGTGCGCGGCTTCATGACCTTGGCGCTGCTGTCCCCGGATGCGGCGAAAGTGCGCGGTTGCTTTGTCCTGCTGCGTGGCCTGCGCGATCGGCTGCGCCAGGATGCGCCCGCGGGCGTGGAGCTGCAGGAATTGTCGATGGGCATGTCGGGCGACTACGAGATCGCGGTGGAGGAAGGCGCCACCGTGGTGCGCGTGGGGCAGGCGATCTTCGGATCTCGTGCCTTGCCGGACAGCCATTACTGGCCCACGGGGCCGAACACCCAGGAGCACCCGGCGTGAGTACCGTCGTTGCCGTTCGTCATATCCATTTCGAAAACCTGGGAACGCTGGAGCCGCTGCTGCGTGAGCGCGGCTATGCGATCCGTTATGTCGAGGCGCCCGTGGACGACCTGCGGGCGGCGGACATCGCCGATGCGGAGCTGCTGGTGGTGCTCGGCGGGCCGATCGGCGCCTACGACGAGGCGATCCATCCGTTCCTGTCGCAGGAGCTGGAACTGGTGCGCCAGCGCCTGGACAGCGGCCGCCCGATCCTCGGCATTTGCCTGGGAGCGCAGGTGATGGCGCGCGCGCTCGGCGCCAGGGTCTATCCGCTGGGGGTCAAGGAGATTGGCTATTCGCCGCTGGCGTTGACGCAGGATGGCGAGCGTTCGCCGCTGGCGGCGCTGGGCGGGGCGTCGGTGCTGCACTGGCATGGCGACCAGTTCGACATCCCGGATGGGGCGCTGCGCCTGGCCAGCACGCAGGTGGGCTTGAACCAGGCGTTCTCGCGCGGGCCGAACGTGTTGGGGCTGCAGTTCCACCTGGAGGCTGACCCCGCGCAGATCGACCGCTGGTTGGTGGGGCATGCCTGCGAGCTGTCGCAGGCGGGGCTCGACCCGCGAGTGCTGCGGGGCCAGGCGGTGGTGGAGGGCGAGGCACTGGAGCGTGCCGCCCGCCAGGTGATGGGCGCCTGGCTGGATGGGCTGCAGGCGCCACAGGAAACGTCACGGGGGCAGGCATGAACGCAACACTGGTACCGAACAACTCCCTGGTCACGGCCACGCCGGAAGAGGGCCGCCAGCTGGCGATCAAGATGGCGCGCCTGGTGATCAAGGCGACGCAGCCGGACGAGGCCGTGCGCGGCCGGCTGCGCGAGGTCTATGCCAACGATGCCGCGGCGCTGATCCAGATCGGCCACGTGGTGGCGCTGGAGTTCGCCACCATCGCGGCGGCCAACGGTTACTGGCGGAGCTAGGCTCTCAGAAGCGCAGCTCCACCTGCAGGCCGTAGCGGCGGCCGTCGCCGTAGCTGCGCGCGATGCCGGCCTCGCTGCGGCCGGCGTCGGCAGGCATGGCGAAGCGGTCGGTGGTGTAGAACTCGTCGAGCAGGTTGCGGCCGTAGGCGACGAGCGACCAGTGATCCGACTCGTAGCCCAGGCGCGCGTCCAGCAGCGTGTAGGCGGCGTTGAGAGAGTCCGCGCTGTTATCCACCTCGGAGTACTGGGACGCGGTGCGGTTCAGCACGGCGCTGGCGAACAGGCCCGAGGGGCTGCGCCAGCTGCTGGACAGGGCGCCGCTGTAGCGTGGTGAGCGGGTGAAGCGGTTGCCGGCGAAGTCGCCGAGATTCTGGTCGATGAACTCCAGGTACTCGCTCTGCGAGGCGCCGAGGCTGAGCCCGAGCTGCCAGGCGCGCAGGGGCTGCCAGTGCAGCTCCAGCTCACCACCGTGCAGGCGCGAGCGCCCGGCGTTGGCGGTGTAGCTGTCATTGTTGCTGGCGGTGCGGACCATGACCTGCTGGTCGCGCCAGTCGATGCGGAACAGGTTCAGGGCCATGGTGAGCTTCTGCTCGGGCCATTCGCCGCGCAGGCCGATCTCGTAGTTGCGCGTGTACTCCGGGTCGTAGGTGGTGATCTGGCCGGTGCTGGTCAGCACCTCGGCGCCGCCGGCGCGGTAGGCCTCGGTGTAGGTGGCGAAGGCGGTCAGCCAGGAGCGCAGGGCGTAGCGCAGGCCCAGCTTGGGCAACAGGGCGTCGTAGTCGCCTTCGGCCGGCGTGCCGTCGTTGCCAGGGAAGATGCCGGCTTGTTCCACCAGCAGGCGCACGTCCAGCGGCGGCATGGCCGGGATCAGGCGATAGTCGGCGCGGGTGATTTCGAAGGGGGCGCGGGCCCAGGACGATTCTCGGTCGTAGCGCAGGCCCAGGGTGCCGGTCAGGCGCTCGGTCCAGGCGTAATCGAATTCGGTGAAGAGGGCGAGGTTGTCATTGTCGCGGTCGGCGCGACCGTTGTAGTCGATGTCGACGTAGCCGGTGTTGAAGGGCAGGCCGAGGACGTCGCTGAGCAGGATGCGCGTGCCGGTGTTGCGCGAGTAGTAGCGGTTGTCGAAGCGTCCGACGAAGACACCGACCACGCCGGTCCAGCCCTGCCAGTCCTTGACGTTGAGGCGCAGCTCCTGGGTCAGCGTGGAGCCGGAGCTGATGGCGTCGCCGGTGGCGACGGCGGCGGCCGAGTAGTCGGCGTCGCGGTGGGTATGGTTGTCGCTGTCGAGGAAGGCGGTGGTGGCAGTCAGCGAGAAGCGCTCCGACAGGGCGTAGCGCAGTTCCAGCGAGGCAATGCTGGCGTCCACGTCCATGAAGCCCGGCTCGTCGGCGGTGGCGACACGCTTCTCGCGGTACTGCTGGTAGAGGCTGTCGGGGACGAAGCCGACTTCGCGCATGCCGTTACGGGTGCGCACGTCGGTGATGCCGGCCAGCACGCTGAGCCGGTCGAGCGCCTCGGGCTTCCACAGCAGGCGCGCGCGCAGCATGCGGTTGTCGCTATGGGCCCAGTCGTCTTCGCCGCGCGTGATGTTGGTGACAGAGCCTTGCTGGTCGTTGTCGTCGTAGACCAGGCGGAAGGCGAGGGTGTCGGTCAGCGGGCCGCCACCGGCGAAGGAGTACTGGCGCGCGCCCTGGTCGCCGATGCGTGCGCGGGCGTTGGCGTCCCACTGGAACTCGGGCTCGCGGCTGCGCACGACCACGGCGCCGGCCAGGGCGTTGCGGCCCTGCGAGGTGGACTGGGGGCCGCGCAGGACCTCGATCTGCTCGATGTCGTAGGTGTCGGTGAGGCCGCTCTGCAGGCCGAGCCGGTCCAGCGGCACGCCGTCGATGTAGACGGTGGCCACCGGCGTGTTCAGCTGCATACCGTCGGGGCCGGTGTTGGAGATGCCGCGGATGCTGAAGCGGCCCTGGTCGGTGGCGGTGGCATTGCCGATGCGGCGCATCAGGTCCTGCACCGATTCGTCGCCGTGATCCTCCAGGCTCTGGCCGCTGGTGACGCTGACCGACGAGGCGGTCTGCGCGGCGGCGCGGCCGAGTTTCTCGCCGGTGACGACGACGTCGGGCAGGGCGACGGGTTTCTGCGGTTTTGGCTCCGCCAGCGGCGCAGGGGTGGGGGTGGGTTGCTCCGGCAAGACGATGGTGTCGAGCGCCGTCTCGTCGGGCGGCTGTGCGGACAGCGCCGGAGCCTGCAAGGCGAGCGAAAGCGCGGCGGCCAGCGGCGCCGGTGAGAGGAGTCTGCGGATGCGTGACACGATGGCCCCCAAGGCGTATCGGTGAGTGCGATCCGGCTCGCGGGCCGGTCGCGCCTGCGCGGCTGTTCTGTAGCCGCTGCGGTGGCCAGCCCCTGGCCCATGGTTTGCAAACGATAATTGTTCTTATCTACACTGGCAAGGCGCCAGCTGCTGCGAGCGCTCCACTCGAGGAGACTCCATGCAGCGCTGCGACTTCATTCACGACTTCATTCACGACTCCATTGCTGGCCCCTGCGGGGCCGCGCCAGGCGCGGTGCCGGCATGCTGCTGATCGACGAGGCCGACTGGCCGCTGGTGCTGCTGCGCTGGGAGCCGCCGATCGGCGACATGGATCTGGGCCTGTATCGCGCGCGGCTCGAAGGCTGGCTGGCGCGAGGCAGGCCGTTCGCCATTCTCAGTTTCCAGCCGGTGGAGCCGACGCCGGAGTCGCTGCATCGCGTGATCCATGGTCCCTTCTGGACGGCTGAGCTGCGTCGTCTCGCCGGGCGCAACTGCGCCGGGATTGCCTGCGTGATTCCCGGCGGACTGCAGCCGGGCACGAACGACCAGGACGATGTCGAGAGCCTGCAGCGGATCATGGGTTGCCCGATCGGCAGCTTCGACGATGGCGATGCGGCGCTGCGCTGGCTGCGTGCCCGCCTCGGCAGATTCGTTGCGAGCCCTGCCGAGCGGGCGAAGGGTCTCAGCCTTTCAATTGAGAACGATTATCGTTAATATTTGCCCGCCATCCTGAATCGAGAGTGAGCCATGGCTGCGGGCGAGATCGCCAACCGGCGATTGATGCATGACCTGTACACCGATCATCACCGCTGGTTGCTGGCCTGGTTGCGTCGGCGCCTGTCCTGCGGCCATACGGCGGAGGACCTGGCACACGATACTTTCCTGGGCGCCTTTGCCTCGCGCGAGCGCGGTGTGCTGGAGGAGCCGCGTGCCTTCCTGACGGTGATCGCGCGCCGGCTGGTGGCGAGCCACTACCGGCGGCAGACGCTGGAGCAGGCCTATCTCGATGCGCTGGCGCAGATGCCGGAGGCCAGCACGCCTTCGCCGGAGACGCAGGCGCTGATGCTGGAGGCATTGGTCGAGGTGGACCGACTGCTCGAGGGTCTCTCGGTCAAGGCCAAGACGGCTTTCCTGCTGGCGCGCCTGGAAGGCATGCGCTATTCCGAGATCGCGACGGAGCTGGGCGTGTCGGAAATCTCGGTGAAGAAATACATGGCCGCGGCGGCGCAGCGCTGCTATTTCTCGGCGCCGGACTGGAGCTACTGATGCGCCGCCATCCCGAATGCGGAACGGCGGCACGCCCGGACCTGCCGCTGGTGTCACCGCGGGTGGCGCAGGAGGCGGTGCGCTGGCTGGTGGAACTGGGCTCCGACGATGCCGATGACGAGGTGCGGGATGCCTGGCGGCGCTGGCGTGCGGCGGACCTGGAGCACGAGCGGGCCTGGCAGCGGATCGAAACGATGGATGCGCGCATGCGCGGGCTCTCGGCGGCGCCTGCGGTGGCGGCGATCTCAAGCCCGGTGATGTCGCGTCGCCAGGCCTTGCGCACGCTGGCGGCGATCGGTGGCACCGGCGCGCTGCTGTGGCTGGGCCAGGAAACGCCGGCCTGGCAAAAGGCAACGGCCGACTGGCACACCGCGATCGGCGAGCGCCAGGACCTGGTGCTGGCCGACGGCAGTCGCCTCTTCCTGAATACCGACAGCGCCGTGGACGTGGCGATCGACGCCGTGCAGCGACGAGTGCAGCTGCGGCGTGGCGAGATCCTGGTGGAGACCGTGCCGGACCTGTTCGGACGGCCGTTCGTGGTGGAAACCGACGAGGGCCGCATCCGGCCGATCGGCACGCGCTTCGTCGTGCGCCGCTACGACGACGCTGTGCGCGTGGCAGTGCTGGACGGCGCGGTGGAGGTGCTGCCGGCCTGGTCGCCCACGCTGTCACGCGTGGACGCGGGACAGCGGCTGGACTTCCATGCGCGGGCGGCGATGGCGAGCGTTCCGGTGGAGCCAGGGACCGGCGCCTGGCGCGAGGGCCTGATCTTCGCGGCCGGCACGCTCGGTGAGTTCATCGCGGAGCTGTCGCGCTACCGGCGCGGCCTGCTGCGCTGCGACGATGCGGTGGCGTCGCTGCGGCTGTCGGGCGTATTCCCCCTGGCGGATATCGACCGGGTGCTGGCCACCCTGCAGCAGACGCTGCCGGTGCGCATCGACTACCGCAGCCGCTACTGGGTGGTGGTGGCGCCACGCTGAGGGTCCCGCCTCCGCGGATGCGGGTGGCGATTGAAAGAGACTTATACCTTTTCCGGACTGGTGCGACATACAGGGAAAGCAGCTGCGGAATGCCGCTGCCGATCCTGGCCCCGAGAGGGGTGTTCAAGCGTCGAGACCATGCTTTCCACCCGGCAAACCCATGACGTCACCCGATTCACCGCCGCCGGCCTGATCGCGGCCGCCGCGCTGATGGCGCCGTGGCCGTCCGCGGCGCAGCCGCCGGAGGGCGGGGCGGCCGAGCCGCAGCCCCTGGAGACAGGGGCGGCGCTCGACTACGCAATCCCGCCGGGCCGACTGCGCGATGTCCTGAACCTGTTCGCGCAGCAGAGTCACATCGTGCTGTCGTATGACGGCTCGCTGACCGAGGGCCGCCAGAGTTCCGGCCTGAACGGGCGCTACGAGATCGCCGAGGCCTTCTCGCAGCTGCTGTCGGACACCGCCTTGACCTGGCGCTACCTGCGGCCGGGCGCGGTGACCCTGGAGCGACAGGCGCGCGACGGTGCGATGCTGCTGGACCCGGTCAAGGTCGAGGCCTCGGCCCTGCCGGCGGAGGGCGACAAGCCCTACAGCACGCCGGGCTCGGCGGTGCACATCAGTCAGCAGAAGATCGAGCGTTTCCGCGGCACCTCGGTAGGCGACATCTTCCAGGGCACGCCCGGCGTTCTGATCGGCGAAAACCGCAACAGCGGCGGCCTAGACGTGAACATCCGTGGCATGCAGGGCCAGAGCCGCGTGCCGGTGCTGGTCGATGGCGCGCGACAGGAGACCACGGTCTACCGCGGCTATGCCGGCGTGTCCTCGCGCAGCTATGTCGATCCGGACCTGATCGGCGGCATCGACATCACCAAAGGGCCTTCTGTCGGCGCGGATGGCACCGGAGCGGTCGGCGGCGTGGTCAGCATGCGCACGATCGGCGCCAATGACCTGATCAAGGACGGCAAGGACTGGGGGCTGCGCCTGCGTGCCGGCGCCATGGGCAACAGCAGCGAGGCACCGCCGGCCGGCACCGTCGCCGGCATGAACGGCACCGGCCGCGTCTACCGCATCGACTGTGCGGCAGCGAGCCTGTGCCAGGGTGAGTACCAGTTGCCCAGCGCCTTCGGCTCCACCGAGGGCATGAACCGCCCGGATTTCACGGACCTGCGCAGCTGGTCCGGCAGCATCGCGGCGGCCAAGCGCTTCGAGTCCTTCGACCTCGTCGCGGCCTACGCGCAGCGCCAGCAGGGCAACTACTACTCCGGCACCCATGGGCCGACGCCGGAGGTGGAGCTGAGCTACCGGGTGCTGCCGTTCTATACCGAAGTGACGGCGGTCCGCGATGGCATCGCCCGCTTCCGCGGCGGCGAGCGCATCGTCAACAGCAACAGCCACAGCAACTCGATGCTGTTGAAGGGCAACTTCTATCTTCCGGCCGATCAGAGCTGGGAACTGGGCTACATGCGCTACGACAGCGAGTACGGCGAGCTGATGCCTTCGCAGCTGATATGGCTGGACCAGATCAAGCAGACCGACAACAGCACGGTTACCGCGCACACCTACACCAGCCGCTATCGCTGGGACCCTGCCAGCGATGCGATCAACGTCTCGTTCAACCTCTGGCATACACACGCCAACAGCACCAACCGCAGCTACTCGGAAGATATCTACGAGTTGTATTCGTCGCCGCCGACACCGGAGCGCTACGACCGCTGGGGCGGGGACCTGAGCAATCGCATGGAGTTCCAGGGCTGGGGCTCGCATGAGCTGACCTATGGACTCACCGCCCAGTGGGAGGACATGGACACCCAGGTGCCGCTCACCGACGACGGCTCGGTGCCTCACAACCTGTCCTACGGCCGCATCGGCGACCGGCAGGAGCTCAGCCTGTTCCTGAATTGGCAGTGGAGGATGCTGCCAACCCTGACGCTGGACGCCGGCTTGCGCCACAGCCGGGCCAAGACCGACGACCACAAGCTGGTGGTGCCTACCGGGCGCATGGATTGTGTGCTCTATGACGACCAGGGCAACTGCGACGAGCAGGTCTACGTGGAGAGCATCTTCTGCGAGGACGGTGACGGCAACGGTGCCTGCGACCCGATCCGCTACCGTACCGACAACAGCGGCACCGCCCCGGTGGTGAGCCTGAACTGGGAGCCCTGGCTCAACGGCCTGCAGTTCTACACCCGCTACGCCCAGGCGCTGCGCATGCCCAGCCTGTTCGAGGGCACGCATGGTTGGTCGGTGGCGCCGGCGCTGGACGTGCCGCTGCAGCCCGAGCGCGCCTACAACCTGGAGCTCGGCAGCAACCTGCTGACACGCGGCGTGCTGGTAGCGGAGGATCGCCTGGCAGCCAAGCTGGCCTGGTTCCGCAACCGCAGCCGCAATTATCTAACCCGCACTTCGCCCAACACCTGGGAGGAAGGCGGGCAGATCTTCGTGATGCGCAACATCGAGAGCGTCGACCTGCATGGGTTCGAGCTTTCGATGGAGTACGACGCCGGCTGGATCTACGGCGAGTTCAGTGCCACGCGCTATCACCATATCGAGGTGTGCCACTACGGCAGCTATCGCCGCGAGCGCTGCAACGACTACGGCGTCGCCAACTCCTACTTCAACAACATGATCCCACCGGAGTGGCATGCCAGCGCCACGCTCGGTGCGAGGCTGTTTTCGCGCCGCCTCGACATCGGGGCGCGCGGCACCTTCATGGGCCAGCGCACCGAAACCCCGCCCTTCGACAATTCGACGGCGCAGGGTTTCAACCGCGTGGTGCCCTGGCACAGCTACAACTTGCTGGATCTCTATGCCAGCTGGAAGCACGACGACACCTTCAGCATCGACTTCAACGTCGACAACGTGATGGACCGCTACTACCTCGATGCACTCAGCCTGGGCCTAGTGCCCGCGCCAGGCCGCACCGCTCGCCTCAGCCTGACGCTGCATTTCTGATACCGACGTACCCCGGAGACCTTCGATGATTCCGCTACAGAGACTGTTCGCACTGCTGTGCCTGTCGCTGCTGCTCGCCGCCTGCGGCGGCGGTGGCGGCGGCGGCACGCCCAAGCCCGTCGCCCATGCCGGCGCCGACCAGACCGTGGAGATGGGCAACACCGTGACGCTGGACGGCTCCGCCAGCTCGACCTCGCGCAGCGGTGCCACGCTGAGCTACACCTGGACCCTGGTGAAGAAGCCGGACGGCAGCGCCGCCGCGCTATCCAGCGCCACCGCACAGAAGCCGAGTTTCACGGCTGACCTGCCGGGCGCCTACGAGGCGGACCTTCTGGTCAACGACGGCACCGACAGCAGCGAGCACGATCGCGTGGCCATCGCCGTGACCAATCCGGACCCGGTGGCGATTGCGCCGGCCGACCAGAATGTGCTGATCGGCACCACGGTGATCCTGGATGGCAGCGCCAGCCTGCCGCCCACCGGCGGCGATGCCGCTGCGCTGATCTATGAGTGGACGCTGGTCGAAAAGCCGGCGGCCAGCAACTCGGCTCTTGTCGGTGCCAACACCGCCAAGGCCAGTCTCTATCCCAATGCGGTCGGCACCTACACCGCAACCCTGGTGGTGCGTTATGCCGACAAGGTCACCGAACCGCTGACGGTCACCATCACGGCCAGCAACGCCAACACCCGCCCCGTCGCCAATGCCGGCGGCCCCTACACGATCGAGCGCGGCAAGCCGCTGAAGCTCGACGGCAGCGCCAGTTCCGATGCGGACGGCGACCGCCTGAGCTACCGCTGGTACCTGTTCAGCCCCAACGAAACGTCGGGCGCTGGAACCGCGTCCACCTGGACGCGCAACGGTTCGGCGCTCCGGGTCGAGGATGCCCTTGTCGGCTTCGACACGGCCACGCCCACCTTGACCCCTGATGTGGTCGGCAGCTGGTCCGCCTACCTGGTGGTCTATGACGGTACGTCCATCAGCAACTTCAGCACAGCCAGCATTACCGTGACCAAGCCGGCCGGCGCCGTCAACACGCCGCCGGTGGCCAGCACCTTCGGCACCGCGCGCGTTGGCTTCCTGGAGCCCGGCTACATCAGCGAAGCGGAGCTTTCGACTACCGTCTATGCCAGCGGCAACTCCTGGGATATCGACGGCGATGCGGTGACGCGCCGCTACCGCTGGATCAGCACCCCAGCCGGTTTCACGCAGAACGACCTGTCCACCGCCACGTCCTTCAGCTTCACGCCGACCGTGGCCGGTGACTACACCTGGGAAATGATCGTCAATGACGGCCAGGCCGACAGCGCGCCGCAGCTGCGGACCTACACCGCCCGTACCGGCGCCAACCGCGCGCCGGTAGCGTTGGTCAAGGTCGATTCGCAGACCATCCTGATGGGCGGCACCGCCTGGTTCGACGGCTCCGGCAGCACCGATGCGGACGGCAATGCGCTGACCTACCACTGGAAGCTGATCGACAAGCCGGATGGCAGCACCGCCACGCTGCAGTTCGCCGATGCCACCCGCGCCGACGGCACCGTGCTCAAGGGCGCACGCGCCGGCGTGGTGACCGACAAGCCGGGTATCTACTTGGCGGCGCTGGCGGTGAAGGACAGTCACGGCGTGACCAGCAGCATGATCCTGTTGAACTACGGCCGCGTGCTGGCCAAGGCTCAGAACAACGCGCCGAACATCGCCAGCATCAGCAACGACAACAACCACCAGAGCTTCCGCCGCAGCAACACGCACTTCAACGACAGCGACCAGCCCTATATCGTCGGCGGCGAGCCGGTGACGCTGTATGCGCAGAACGCGGTGGACCCGGATCTCGACACGCTGTACTACCTGTGGACGCTGACGCAGCCCTCGGGCAGCACGCTGACCGACGCCGGGACGCTGGTGAACTTCACTCCGGGCATCCCGACGGTGGTCGGAAACTATAGCGTGACCGCGCTGATCAGCGACGGCATCGCCGCCTCGGCACCGCACACGCTGCGCTTCAACGCGGTGGAGCGCGCGAATTACCCGAGCCTGCTGCTGGAGGATCACTACACGGCCTATCCGCCCAACCAGTGGGACCGCAGCATCCGTCTCGCCGGGGACTTCTCGCGCCAGCGTGCCTTCCCCTACTGGGACCATGCCGACGGCAGCTTCCCGGTGTTCGTCAGCGGCCTGACGACGGCCGGCGACTACAAGGTGAAGAACTACCGCCTCACGGCTTTCGGCGGTGACTACACCATCGGCAACCTGTCTGTAGGCGCCTCCACCAACACGGCCTATCCCGGCTACTCGGGCAAATTCGTCGGCCTGACCAGTGGGCAGCTGATCAAGAAGGGTGAATCGATGGAGTTCAGCCTGGTGCTGACCGTGCCGGGTGGACAGGGCACCACCAACACCAACAACAACCTGGCTGAGGGCATCGTCTTCCGCTTCGACGTGGCGGAGAAGCCGGGCTGGAGCTTCGAGTACCAGCCTTACATGTACTGATGCGGGCGGCGGATGGCGGGGCGGCTCCACGGCGCCTCGCCATCCGCTTTTTGTTTTCTAACGGGAGTACGGCAATGAGCAGAATCCCCGGCCTGGGAGCCTCCCTCGCGGCGCTGTTGCTGGCCAGCACCACGGTGTTGGCGGCGGATGCCTGGACACAACTGGACCAGCAGTTCGCTACCCAATACCGCGCTGGCGACTACGCCGCGGCCCTGGTCAGCGCGCAGCGGGCCCTGGTCGTGGCGGAGCAGCAGCCGGCCGCGGGTGCCGCGCGCGTGGTCAGCAGCCTCAACGCCTTGGCCCTGGTGCTGCAGGCACAGGGGCAGTACGACGAGGCGCAACTCCTGCTGGAGCGAGCCTTGCGCGAGTCGGAGCATGCGCTGCCAGCGGGGCATTCCAACATCGAGGTACTGCGCAACAACCTGGCCTCGCTGCAGGAGGCACGGGACCGGCAAGCGGCCACCGCGGTGGCCCGGCAGGCCGAAGCACTGAACGAAGCGGCCCTGGCGTTGCACCAGCGCGGCGAGTTCCTGCAGGCGGCGGAGCAGTATGAGCAGGCGCTGCCGCTGGTGGCGCAGTGCTGCGGTGCCCAGGGTGCCGAGATGGCCCGTGTCCTGGCCAGCCTCGGCGATGCGCGGGCGGAACTGCGGCAGTACGACGAGGCTGCGTCGCGCTATGCGGCGGCATTGGCACTTTACGAGCAGCTCCCGGACGAGACGTTGGCGCAGGCCGGCGTTCTCAACTCGCTGGCCGCCGTGCACTACCGGCAGCGGCAGTACCGGCAGGCGGAGCCGCTGTTCCGCCGTGCGCTGCAATTGCTGGAGCAGCGGCAGGGCGCCCTGCATGCGGACCTGTTGCCGGTGCTGGACAACTTGGTAGCGCTCTTCCGCGCCACCGGCCAGGACCAGTGTGCGGAGGAGTTCCGCCGCCGTGCCGCGGCCATCCGCAAGACACAGGAGTTGCACTCCCTTCGGCCTTCCTCCACGGGATCGGCAGGGTTGCCGGTCCCATCATTTCCCATGGAATCTTCCTCATGAACATCAGCAACCCTGCCTTGCGCAGCGAGCGATTGTCGGCGTCGACCGACGCCCTGCATCAACACCTGCACACGCTGGTGGCCGCCGCCGCACCGTTCGCGAGCCGCGAGAACTTCGGTCGCTTCGCGCAGATGCAATACCGCTTCCAGAGCGAGATCGAGCCGCTGTACCGGCGCGGCTCGCTGCAGGCCCTGCTGCCTGGCCTTGAGGCGCGCAGCCGTCGCAAGGCAGTGGCCGCCGACCTCGCGGATCTCGGTGTGGCCCTGGCTGATGTGGGCAGCAGCCAGGCGGTCGTGAGTGACCACGCGGCGCTGGGCTGGTTGTTCGTGTCCGAAGGCTCGACCCTGGGGGCGGCGATCCTGCTGAAGCGCGCCGAGGCCCTGGGCCTGTCGGCCAGTTTCGGTGCGCGCTACCTGGCGCCGTCGGCGGAAGGGCGGGCACGGCACTGGAAGGCCTTCGTCGAGACCATCGACGGCTTGCCGCTGACAGCGGAGCAGGATGCCGAGGTGCTGGCGGGTGCGGACGCGGCGTTCCGGCGCTTCGCCGGGCTGTTCTCCGAGACCTTCGGACTGCGGGCCGCCGCATGAGCACGCTGCCGCACGATCTTTCGCCCTGGGGCATGTTCGCTGCGGCCGATGCCGTGGTGCAGACGGTGATGCTGGGCCTGCTGCTGGCGGCGCTGCTGAGCTGGATCATCGGCCTGGCCAAGGCCTGGGAGTTGCGTGGCGCACAGCGTCAGGCCCGCGAGGCCCTGCAGCGCCTGCGGCAGGGCCCGACGCTGGATGCCGTGGGCGATGACGACGGTGGTCCGCTGCACCTGCTGGCGGCGACGGCGCGGCACGAGGCGCGGCAGTCCGTGGGCCTGTCGGCAGACGGCATCAAGGAGCGTGCTGCGGCGAGCCTCGGACGCATCGAGGCGGCGCTGGGGCGGCGCATGAACCGTGGCACCGGCCTGCTGGCCACCATCGGCGCGACGGCGCCGTTCGTGGGACTGTTCGGCACGGTCTGGGGGATCATGAACAGCTTCATCGGCATCTCGAAGACCCAGACGACGAACCTGGCGGTGGTGGCACCCGGTATCGCGGAGGCCCTGCTGGCGACCGCGCTGGGGCTGTTTGCCGCGATTCCGGCGGTGATCCTCTACAACGTGTTTGCGCGCCGTATCGCGGGCTACCGCGCCTTGGTGGCCGATGCCGGCACCGAGGTGCTGAACCTGCTGGGCCGCGACCTGGACCGCCGCGCATGAGCCTGCGGCTGGATCGTGGCGAGGAACTGCCGGAGGAGGTCCACGAGATCAACGTCACGCCGTTCATCGACGTGATGCTGGTGCTGCTGATCATCTTCATGGTGGCGGCACCGCTGGCGACGGTGGACGTGCCGGTGAACCTGCCCGGCAGCCAGGCGGAGCCACAGCCGAAGCCGGAGCAGCCGCTGTTCCTGACCCTGCAGGCAGACCTGTCGGTGGCGGTGGGCGATGTACCGGTGGCGCGCGAGGCGCTGGCGGCGGAACTCGACCGCCACACCCAGGGGCGCCGCGACGAGCCGCTGTTCCTGCGCGCTGACAGGACCGTGGACTATGGCGAGCTGATGGCGCTGATGGACCTGCTGCGAGAGGCCGGCTACCTGAAGCTGGCGCTGGTGGGGCTGGAGGAGGCGGCGCCGTGACGACGCACTGGCTCGACGACTGGGAGCGGGCGCAGGCGAGGCTGGAGCGGCGGCGCTGGCTGGCCAGCAGCATGAGCCTGCTGATGGCCGGTGCAGCGGTAGCGCTGGTGCTGCAGGGCTGGAGCACCACCGAACCGCCACGCAAGCCGCCGGCGGCGCCGATGGTGGTGGAGCTGGCGGTATTGCCGCAGGCCAATGCTGCGCCCATCGCCGCGCCGGAGGGGCCGCGCCGCACCGAGGCGCCGAAGGCGACGGCCGAGCCGCGACCGCAGCCCGAGGTGCCGCCGCTGCCGGCGGCGGACGTGGCGCTGCCGGAGGCTCCGCCAGTGCCCGCAGAGGCGAGCCCCGAGACGCCGGCGGCCGAAACGACGGCGCCGGCCGCGGCCGCGCTGCCGCAGGCACCGGTGTCGGCGGCGCCGCTGCAGAGCGCGACGGCGACGATCTCCAGCGCGGCGCAGATCAGCTTCCGCCAGCGCCTGCTCGGCCACCTGGAGCGGCACAAGCGCTATCCGCAGATGGCGCAGCAGCGGCGCCAGCAAGGCGTGCCCTATATCCGCTTCCGCATGGACCGGCAGGGGAGGGTGCTGTCCGCCGCGCTGGAGCGTTCCAGTGGATTCGCGTCACTGGATGCGGAGGCGCTGTCGCTGCCGGCCCGTGCGCAGCCGCTGCCGTCACTGCCGGAGGATATTCCCGGCGAGACGCTGGAGATCGTGGTGCCGATCGAGTTCCTGCTGCGGCGCTAGGCCTCGCGCACGATCGCCATGTGCACGAACAGCTCGTAGAGATCCTGGGCCTGCATGTAGTTGCGGCCGGTCTGGAACTGCAGCAGCGAGAGGCCGTTGATGTGCGCTGCCAGGTGCGCGGCCACCAGTTCCGCCGATCCGCGCAGGCGCTCGCCGCGCTCCAGCGGACAGTTGCGGATGGCCTGGGTCAGCCGCCCCTGAGCTTCTTCGAACAGCTCCCTCACCCGCTTCTCCAGATCGGGCCGGCTCAGCGTGATGGTCTGGATCACGAAGTACAGCAGCCCTTCGGCCTTGCGGGACTGCCCCTGGCCGCTGCGCTCGGCACCGAGCTCGGCCACGCGCTGGAGATTGGCCCGCAGCGTCTGCCGCGGATCGAACAGGGACGCGGTCAGGTCCGTCATGCCCATGAACATGCGCGACCACAGCTCGAAGAACAGCACCTGCTTGTCGCCGAACAGGGTGTACACCGGCTTGCGCGAATAGCCGGCGAGCTCGGCGACCTGATCGATGGTCACCGCGTCATAGCCCCGCTCGCAGAACAGCTCCCAGGCGGCGTCGAGCAGTTCCTGGCTGCGGATTTCCTTCTGCTCTCCACGGTTCAGGCGCGGGCGTTTGGGCTTTACAGGCGTGTTCATCGGGCTTCCGGCTTCGAGGCTTGCATTTGATCGCATCTGCTGTCGATAATGGGAACATAATGTTCTAAAGAACACAATGTTCCCATTTAAAAAGGGAGCATGAGGAGGAGATCCATGAGGCAGGGGCGGCTGATGCGCGGATTCGCGGAGGGAAGCCTGTGCGCGCTGCTCTGGCTGGCACCGATGCCGGCCGTCTCCCAGGCTGCTCCGGGTGCGGACGATCTGCTGCTGGACGAACTGCTGGCGGCCGATGCGGGGGAACCTCAAGCCTCACGGGAGCTGCCGCCCGCTGCGCCCGAGCCGGCAGCGTCGCCCACCGCTGGCGAATCGTCGCAGGCGCCTGCACAGGAGCCGCTGCCGACCATCCCGGTGGCCGCCAAGGAAGAACCGCTGCCGGCGCAGAAGCCGCCGCGCGCGCCGACCGGCCTGCTGGAGGAGATCGTGGTCACCGCCACCAAGCGCGAGGCCAATCCGCGTGACCTGCCGGGCAGCGTCACGGCGCTGGGCGCGCAGGAGCTGGAGATGCGCGGCGCACAGGGGCAGGAGGACTTCCTCAAGCTGGTGCCGGGTGTGACCTTCACCAACGATTCCATCAACGCCAGCCGCATCACCTTCCGCGGCATCGGCGCCGATCTCAACACCAGCAGCACCACCGGTGTGTTCCTGGGCGACGTGCCCTTTGACGATCCGGTGCTGCCGCGCGTGACGCTGGACCCCAATCCCTTCGACTTTGCGCGCATCGAGGTGCTCAAGGGCCCGCAGGGCACGCTGTTCGGCGGCTCGGCGCTCAACGGTGCGGTGCGCTACGTGCCGCAGGAGCCGCGCCTGGAGCAGTGGGAGCTCAAGACCTTCGCGCAGACCGAGGTGGTACACGAGGGTGGCATGGGGCTGATCTATGGCGCCGCGGTGAACATCCCGGTGGGCGAGACCTTCGCGCTGCGCCTGGTCGGCTTCGACCGCGGCTCGCCGGGCTGGGTGGATGACCTGCAGCGCGGCCTGGATGACGTCAACGAGGTGGAGCAGCGCGGTGGCCGCGTGCTGGGCCTGTGGCAGCCGTCCGAGCGCTGGAAGATCAGTGGCATGGCGGTGTTGCAGGAGACCGACGTGCTCGACTCTGCCGTCACCGACAATCGCGAGGGGCGCCTGAGCCGCTCGAACACGCCCAAGGCCAGTCCGACGAACACGCGCTACGACCTGGAGACGCTGGGCATCCAGTATTCCTTCGACCACTTCGACCTGCTGTCGCAGACCAGCCGCACCTACAAGGAATTCCACGCGCGGATCGATGTCTCGCGCATCGCCAACCTGATGGACCGCCCACCGCCGCTGGCCACCACGGCCAACGACAACGAGTCCGAGAGCTTCATGCAGGAGCTGCGCTTCACCTCCAACGACGGCTTCAGCGATCGCTGGAAAGTGCTGGGCGGTGCGTTCTACCGCCGCCTGCGCATGGTGGAGACCACGGACCTGCTGCTGACCGATGTCACGCTGCCGCTGCCACCCGCGCTGTTGCAGGCCCTGGGCCGTGTGCTGCCGGGCCTTGGCGGCACCATCACCGAGGACGGCCGCTTCAATCTCGCGCGCGGCAACGCCGACCCGATCGTGGTGCAGGAGAGCGCGCTGTTCGGCGAAATGACCGGGACCTTCTGGGATTCGCTGGAAGTGACGCTGGGCCTGCGCGCCTTCCGCGCCGTGTCCGACAGCCGCGTGATCTTCTCCGGTGCGCTGGCAGCCAACCAGACGCTGCCCAACGGCAGCCTGCAGGCGGTCAAGCAGGGCACGTTGGAAGAGCAGGGCCTGAACCCCAAGTTCGCGGTGAAGTACCAGTTCAACGAGCACGTCGGGGTCTATGGTTCGGTGAGCCGCGGATTCCGCTTTGGCGGCGCGCAGGTGCTGGTGGGCACGCTGACCTCGCGCGCGCCCGACAACTACAAGTCCGACACCATCTGGAGCTACGAGCTGGGCCTGCGCACGCAGTGGCTGGACGACACGCTCCAGGTGGACATCACGCCGTTCCAGCTCGACTGGATCGACCCGCAGTTGCAGCAGTCCGACTCCACTGGCCTGGGTGCCTACTTCGACAACGTTGGCGGTGCGCGCTCGCGCGGGGTGGAGCTGGCGCTGCGCTACCTCACGCCGGTTCCCGGCCTGGCCCTGGCCTTCGCCGGCTCCTGGGTGGATACCGTTACCACCAAGCCTTTCACCGCCAACAACGGCGACGAGATCGAGCCCGGCACGCGCTGGCCGCTGGCGGCGGAGTGGCAGACCGCCACCACGCTGAGCTATGCGCGCCCGCTGGCCGGGGCCTGGAACGGCGGTGGTGCGCTGACCTACACCACGATCAGCTCCGCACCCAATACCTTGGCCTATCTCGACAGCGTGTTCGGCTACGAGACGCTGGATGCCGTCCTCACGCTGGGCAATGCCGAGATCACCGGCAAGCCCGAACTGTCGCTGTCCCTGGTCAACCTCACCGACGAGCGTGGCGTGGTCAGCGGCATCAACAACCCGCAGTTCGCCAAGGACCAAGGCTACATCCGTCCGCGCACCTTCGTGGCGCGCATCGGCCTGTCGTTCTGAGCGCACTCCATGCTGAGCGCCTTGAACCAGCCGATCGACGCCGCCCGCTTGGCGGCACCCCTGGATCATTGCCGCTTCGTCATCGGCACCGACGATTCCGCGCGCCTGCGCTTTCCCCTGGTGGAGAGCCATGCCGTGCACGGCACCGGGCCGGCCGACGGGTTCAGGCTGACCGTGGCACTGCCGTTGTCGTATCGCCGGCACGGGCGCCGCCGCTATCCGCTGCTGTTGCTGGCCGATGGTGCCCGCATGCTGGGTGCCAGTATCGAGATGGCGCGCGTGCTCGTCGCCACCAAGGAAGCGGGGGAGTGCATCGTCATCAGCCATGACGATCCCTGGCTGGCACGCGCGGACGCCGCCGTGCAGGCCGAACGGATCGAGCGCATCCTGGAATGGTGCCGGCAGCGCTACCGCCTGCAGCCAGGCGAGGTCGCGCTGTTCGCGGCCGGCCGCAGCCTGGCCGCCGCGCGCGAACTGCTGCGGCAGCGCACGGCAGCCGTTGATCGCTGGATTCTGGCCGGTGCCGATGCGGCCGGCTTGCCCTGGCCGTCCGGACTGCATCGCGGGCGGCCCCGCGTGGCCTGGTCCACCAACACCGGGCCGGCGGAGGCCGCACCGGCCGGCGCTGCCATCAAGCGCTTGCCGGAAGCTACCAGCGAGGGCCTGGCAGTGCCGGCGTTGTGCCATGGCATCCGCAGCTTCTGGGGTTCCGGCCGCGCCTATGGCGATGACGTGATGCCTTTGAGCCGTCCTCTGGTGGAGCGCCTGCTGCGCACGGCGTCGCCGCTGATCCGCCGCCTGCGTCGCGAGCCGCTGGCCGCTGCGGGCAGCCAGAACCGCCATGTGCTGCGCTCGCAGATCATGGACCGCGACTTCGAGATCTTCGTCAGCCTGCCGCGCGGCCGGCCGAGGGTGGGTGGCCGCTATCCGGCGGTGCTGGCCCTCGATGCGAATTCCACTTGGTCCTGTATCTCGGAGATCGCCGCGCGCATGATCGACGCGGACGAAATCGAAGACCTCATCACCGTCGGCATCGGTGTGCCGCGCGCCGAAGGCGAGGTGGCCTTCGGCCTGCGCCGTTTCGAGGAATTCTCGCCCCCGGCCGAGGGCGCCTTCGACGGCGCGCTGGGCCGCTTCTTCCTGTCGATCTTCTCGATGTTCGGCCGCGATGCGCGCCAGCATTTCGGCGGAGCGCCGCTGTTCCACCGCTTCCTGTGCGAGGAGTTGCTGCCGGAATTGCTGCGCAGCCTGCCGATCGACCCTGACCGCCTCTGCCTGGTGGGTCACTCGGCCGGCGGTACCTATGCCGCGTACGAACGTGCGCAGCCCGGTACGCCGTTCGGCGCCATCGGCGTGCTCAGCCCCGGCGTGGCCATCAGCCGCGACTGGATGCTGCGGGACGACGGCGGCCTCGCACTGGTGCCGCGATCCGGCGAGCTGCTGGTGACCATGGGTGGTGAAGAGCGCGACAATGCCTTCAACCGTCTGGCGGGCATTCCGCAGGCCCAGGATTACGCCGAGGCGCTGCGCCGGCGCGGGCAAGCCGGCTGCATTGACTACGCTTGCCTGGAAGGCGAAACCCATACCACTGTCCTGGCGCGGGCCTATGCCTTGTTGCTCGCGCGCTTCCATCCGAGGAGAACCGGGAATGACCCCCATCTTTGAGCTGATCAAGCTGCGGATCCTGCGCCGGATACTGGCGCCGGTGATCCGCCTCAAGTGGCGCGGCAAGCTGCCCGCCGGCGTCGTCGCCGAGCCGCTGGGGATGGCCTCTGGAGAGACCTGGGTGTCGGCGCGGCGCTACACCCCAGCAGGCGAGCATCGCGCGTTGCCGGTGATGCTGTTCTTCCACGGCGGCGGCTGGGTGGGCTTCAACCTGGATACCCACGACGCGTTGTGTCGCGACCTCTGTCGCCGCACCGGTCACATGGTCATCTCGGTGGACTACCGGCTGGCGCCGGAGCATCCGTTCCCGGCCGGCGTGCAGGATTGCCTGGACGCGCTCGACTGGCTGGTGATCAATGCCGCCCGCATCGGTGCGGACCCGCAGCGCATCTGCCTGGGTGGCGACAGCGCCGGCGGCAACCTGGCCGCGGTGCTGGCGCTGCAGGCGCGCAGCCGGCATCCCGGCGTGATCAAGGGTCAGGTGCTGATCTACCCGGTCACCGATCATGCATCCGGTGATTGGCCGTCCCATGCGCGCTATGGCCGCAAGCCCTATCCGCTGACGTGTGAAAGCCTGGCGGACCTGTGGCGCTGGTATACCGCCGGCAGTCGCGAATGGCCCGCTTCCAATAGCCACGACCTGGCCACGCCCTACCGCGTCGCCGATCTCTCCGGCCTGCCGCCGGCCCTGGTGGTGCTGGCCGAGGAAGACCTGCTGCACGACGAGGGGCAGGCTTACGCCCGGCGCATGCAGGAGGCCGGTGCCGAGGTGCAGGTGAAGACCTATGCCGGCCAGAAGCATGGCTTCGTCGGCCTGGAGCCGACAGCGGCGCACGAGCAGGCGCTGGCGGATATCCAGGCCTGGATGGCGCGGCTATATCGCTGATGGAAGCGGCGCCGGGCTGGCCCCGGCGCCGGTCTCAGGCGGCGGCGTTGTAGATGCGCACCGGCGGCGGCACGCGCGCCGGTGTCGACAGCAGCTCGGTGCGGCGCAGGTCGGCCTTGGCGATGGCTTCCATCTTCACCGGGCCGTAGCCGCGGATCTGCTGCGGCAGCGTGGCCAGCTCGATGGCGGTGGGCAGCGTGGCCGCCGACAGCGTGCTGGACTGGGCCTCGATGGTTTCGATGTATTCCCTGGCCAGGCGGCGCTCGGCGCGGCGCTCCTCGCTGTAGCCGAACGGGTCCAGCGGCGTGCCGCGCAGGAACTTCAGCTTGGCCAGCAGTGCGAAGGCCCGGAAGATCCAGGGACCGAAGCGGCGCTTCTGCGGCCGGCCGGTGCGGCCGTCGATGGGCGACAGCAGCGGCGGCGCCAGCCAGACGGAGACCTTGCCGGCACCGGCGAACTGCTGGTCCAGCGCGTTGCGGAAGGCGGGCTCCACGTACAGGCGCGCCACCTCGTATTCGTCCTTGTAGGCCATCAGCTTGTAGGCGTTGGCCGCGACCGCGGCGACGAAATCCTCCCCGGCCTCGCCCAGCGGCGCGGCGGCGCTGCGCACGCGCTGCAGCAGCGCGCGGTAGCGCTCGGCGTGCTGCGGGCCCTGGTAGGCCACCAGGTCCGCGGCGCGGCGCTCGATGGACTGCTCCAGGGTCTCGGTCTCCTCGGCTTCGACCAGGCCGGCCATCTGCTCGACCTTGTCCAGATCTATGGCGGCCAGGCGTCCCCAGTCCAGCGCGCGCTGGTTAAGGCCTACCGCGGCACCGTTGACCTTGATGGCGTGACGGATGGCGGCGAGCGACAGCGGCACCAGGCCCTGTTGCCAGGCATAGCCCAGCAGCAGGGTGTTGGCGGCAACGGTGTCGCCGAACAAGCCCTCGGCGATGCGGTGGGCCTGCAGTGCGTGGCGCTTGTCCGCGGCGGCGCGCGACAGCACGGCGTCGATCATGCGCTGCGAGGGCAGGCGGGCGTCGCGGTCGGCGACGATGTCGGCGGTCGGGGTCTCGTCGGTGTTCAGCACCACGGCCGAGCGGCCGGGTGCCAGCTTCTGCAGTGCGTCCGGCGCGGCGGCGCTGACGAAATCGGCGCCCAGCAGCAGGTCGATGTCGGCCGCGCCGATGCGCACGGCGTGGATCTGCCCGTCGGTGGCGGCGATGCGCACCTGGCTGACCACCGCGCCGTTCTTCTGTGCCAGGCCGGTGAAGTCCAGCACCGAGGCGTGGCGGCCGTCGAAGTAGGCGGCGCTGCCCAGCAGCGCGCCCACGGTCAGCACGCCGGTGCCGCCGACGCCGGCGACGTAGACGTTGCAGACCCCGTCCAGCGCGGGCAGCGTGGCCTCCGGCAATTGCGCGAAGGTCTCGGCCTCGAAGGACTTGAGGCGGTCCGGGTCCGGCTTGCGCAGCACCGGCGCGTCGATCTCGACGAAGCTCGGGCAGAAGCCCTTCACGCAGGACAGGTCGGTGTTGCAGCTCGACTGGTTGATGCGGCGCTTGCGGCCGTAGCCGGTTTCCAGCGGCTCCACGGCGATGCAGCTGGACTGCACCGAGCAGTCGCCGCAACCCTCGCAGACGCGCGGATTGATGAACAGGCGGCGGCTGGACGGCGCCAGCTGCTTCTTCTTGCGGCGGCGGCGCTTCTCGGCGGCGCAGGTCTGCTCGTAGATGATCGCGGTGACGCCGTCCTGCTCGCGCAGTTCGCGCTGCACGGCGTCCAGCGCGTCACGGTGATGGATCTCGACGCCGGGGGCCAGGCCCTCGGCCTTGTGCCAGCGGGCGGGGTCGTCGCTGACCATGGCGATACGGCCGACGCCCTCGGCGGCGAGCTGGCGCGTGATGCGCGCCGGATCGATGCTGCCCTCCGCGGGCTGGCCGCCGGTCATGGCGACGGCATCGTTGTAGAGGATCTTGAAGGTGATGCGGGTCTTGGCGGCCACGGCGGCGCGCACGGCCAGCAGGCCGGAGTGCTGGTAGGTGCCATCACCCAGGTTCTGGAAGATGTGCGGCGTCTCGGAGAACGGCGCGGCGCCGACCCACTGCAGGCCCTCACCGCCCATCTGGCTGAAGGTGGGTGTCTTCAGCGCCGGTTGCGACAGCGCCATGATGTGGCAGCCGATGCCGCCGCCGGTCATGGAGCCTTCCGGCGTCTTGGTGGACGTGCCGTGCGGGCAGCCGGAGCAGAAGAAGGGCTTGCGCACCGGCATCGGCGTGACCGTGCCGGCCGCGCTGCCGCTGCGGGCTTCGATCTCGGCCATGCGGCCCGACAGCGCCAGGGTCTCGCCCAGGGCGGCGAGGCGGCCGCGCAGCACGCGCGCCACCATCAGCGGGGTGAATTCGGAGACCACCGGCAGCAGCGGGCGGCCCTCGGGGTCGGTCTTGCCGGTGACGCGCGGGCGGCGCGCGGCGGGGCGGTGGTACAGCGCGTTCTTGACCTGCGATTCGACGATGGGCTGCTTCTCTTCGATCACCAGCAGCTCGTCGCAGCCGTCGGCGAAGTCGAGCAGCGAGCCCGCTTCCAGCGGCCAGCTCATGGCGACCTTGAATACCGAGATGCCCAGGGCCTGCAGGTCGTTGTCGCGCAGGCCCAGGTCGGCCAGGGCCTGCATCAGGTCCTGGTGTGCCTTGCCGACGGTGACGATGCACAAGCGTGCCTGGCGCGCGCGCACCACCGGACGGTTGAGGGCATTGGCGCGGGCCCAGGCCAGGGCGGCGGGCAGGCGCTCGTCCACCAGGCGGCGCTCCAGCTCGGCGCGCTGCGCCGGCCAGGCGATGCGCGGATCCCAGTTGAGGCCGTGCGCGGGTGCGCCCTCGGGCTCGATGAACAGCGGGGCGGCGGCGGGCAGCAGGAAGGAGGAGGCGCTCTCCACGACCTCGGCGATGGTCTTCATCGCCACCCACAGGCCGGAGTAGCGCGACAGCTCGAAGCCGGCCAAGCCTAGCGACAGGATCTCCTCGACGCTGGCGGGCTGGATGATCGGCATCATCACCGACTGGAAGATGCCGTCGGTCTGGTGCGGGAACATGGAGGACTGCGCGGCATGGTCGTCGCCGGCCACCGCGAGCACGCCGCCCAGGCGCGAGGTGCCCAGGATGTTGGCGTTGCGGAACACGTCGCCGGTGCGGTCCACGCCGGGGCCCTTGCCATACCAGACGCCGAACACGCCATCGACCTTGGTGGGGCCGAAGGCCTTGTGCATCTGCGCGCCCCACAGCGCGGTGGCGGCCAGGTCCTCGTTGAGGCCGGGCTGGAACTTCACGTCGTAGGCGTCGAGATGCTTCTGCGCCTTCCACAGCTGCTGGTCGTAGGCGCCCAGCGGCGAGCCGCGGTAGCCGGACACCAGGCCGGCGGTGTTCAGGCCGCGCTGGCGGTCGAAGCGGCGCTGCGCCATCGGCAGGCGCACCAGCGCCTGGATGCCGGTCATGAAGATCGGCCCTTCGGCGCGCGCGTAGACGTCGTCGTAGCTGAAGTCGGGCTGGGCCAGGATCGGTGCGGCGGACATCGGATTCTCCGTGGGCGCGCCAGGGGCGCCTCTGCGTGGGGAAATCTTAGGTCCGGAGCCGGAGTGCAGGATTCCAAATTTAACTTTGGAATCGGGATGTTTTAGTATGAATGAACCAATAAATGGCCAAACATTGGTGATATATGCCTGAAGAACTCGATAGCTATGACATGAAGATCCTGCGCGCGCTGGCACGGGACGGGCGCATGAGCTGGCGCAGCCTGGCGGACGACATCGGCCTGTCGCTGACGCCGACGCTGCGGCGGGTGCGGCGCCTGGAGGAAGAGGGCTACATCGAGGGCTACAGCGCGCACCTGGACGAGAAGCGGCTGATGGGCGCGATGAGCGCCTTCGTCTCGGTGACGCTGGAACGGCAGGTGGAGGAGATACTGGTGCGCTTCGAGGAGCGCGTGGGCGCGCTGCCGGAGGTGATGAGCTGCTTCCTGATGTCCGGCGGCGCCGACTACACCCTGCGCGTGGTGGTGCGCGACCTGGATCACTACCAGCAGCTGCTGTCGAAGCTGACGCGCATTCCCGGCGTCGCCCACATCCAGTCGAGCTTCGCGCTGAAGTCGGTGATCCGTCGCCGCGGACCGGAGCTGTAGGGGCTTACTTGGTGCCGGGGAAGCGGATCGGCGCGACCGGCTGGTTGAACACCACCGACAACAGTTCCATCGAGAACTCGCGCTTGCCTTCCAGGCCGGCGATCTTGTGCGCAACCAGGATGTCGCCGACCTCGCGGTAGTCGCTGACGTTGGAGATGATCTTCACCGGCTCGGGATTCTCCTCGTCCTGCTTGGTGGTCTCCAATTGCTTGAGCAGGCCGGTGGCGGTGTCGAAGCGCCAGATTTCGCGGTCGCCGTTGTCGGCGATCAGCTCCACCACCTTGACGCCCTTGCCGTCGACGGTTTCGTCGGGCAGCAGGCGGCGCGTGGGGTAGAACTGCTTGAACTTGCGGTCCCAGTCCAGGCTGTTGCCGCGCAGCATGCGCTTGAGCTCCTTGTCCGGGGCAACGCTGATCTTGCTGCCCTTGCGGACCCAGCCGGTGGTGCCGTCGTAACCGCTGCCGCCGCCCTGGCCGAGGATGGTGGCTTCCGCTTCGTAGATGTTGGGACGGATCAGGCGTGACTTCATCTTGGCGCTGAACCAGCCGACCGAAACCTTGGCCTCCATGACGCGCGTCTGGATGCGCGCCAGTTTCTCGTGGCCGCCGAGGGCTTCGATATGGCGCTGCAGCACTTCGTCGGCCGTGGAGGCGTTGGCGGCATGGGCACCCAGCGGCAGCAGCAGCGCCAGTGCAAGAACCTGGAGGTAGATCTTCATCGCTTCACCTGTTCGACTGCTCATACCGACCGACAGGCCGGGGCATGGGTTCGGCATGATGGCGATTCCGGGGCCTGGTCGCCTCACCCCGCGCGCAGGCCTGATGCATGGCCGGCGGGAGCCGGCTTTTTGCATGAAGCCTCAGTCGACGGCAGCGCGGTCCAGCAGGGCATCCAGTTCGCCTGGCGAGGGCGCGTGGGCGCCGACCTGCATGCAGGTGGCGGCGCCGGCCGCGGCGGCATAGCGCAGGGCCGCCGCGGGCGGGGCGTCCGGCTCGGCCAGCCGGTGGGCGAGGAAGGCGCCCATGCACGCGTCGCCGGCGCCGACAGTGTCGGCCACCTGTACTGGGAAGGAGGCCTGCGCCAGGCGCATGCCGGCGTAGTGCAGGGTCATGCCGGCGGCGCCGTGGGTGTGGACGATGCGGGCGCGGGGCGCCAGCTCCAGCACCCGCTGCAAGGACTCCTGCAGCGGCAGCCCGGGGTAGATGCCGGCCAGGTCCTCGTCGGAGACCTTGAGGATGTCCGCGATGGCGGCCAGGCGTGCGAACAGCGCCGGGTAGTCCGGGCCCATCAGCGCGCGGTGGTTGGGGTCGAAGCTGATCTGCACGCCGGCCAGCTTCAGGGACTCGGCGATGTGCAGCAGGCGTTCGCCCAGCGGCTGTCGCACCAGGCTGATGCAGCCGAAGTGCGCGATCCGGCAGCCGCCCTGCCAGCCGGCCGGCATGCGCGTGGCGTCGAAGGCTAGGTCCGCGGCGTCGTTGCCGATGAACAGGTAACGCGGCGGATCGATCTGCGTGACCATGGCCAGCAGGGGCGGCTTGTCCACCACCTGGATGTAGTCCAGGTCCAGGCCGGCGATGCGCGACTGCTCTACGATCTGCTGGCCAAAGGCATCGTTGCTGACCGCGCCGGCCCAGGCGGCGGACGTGCCCAGCGTGGCCGCGACGCGTGCCACGTTCCAGCAGGCGCCGCCGGCGGCGCTTTGCCAGCGTCCGTCGCCATGGTGGACGAAGTCGGTGAGGGCCTCGCCGAAGACCACGAGGGCAGGCGAGGAAGAGGCGGTCATTGCGCGAGGCTCCGGATATGGTCGCGGGGTGTGCGCTGGAGCAGCGAACGCAGCTGCCGCGTGACGGCGTCTGCGAACGGTGTGGCCAACGCGGGCGGCAATGATAGCTTCGAGGCCAGGAATGCGTCGGCCTGGCGGCTGGCGGTCGCGGCGACGGCCAGTGCGATCAGCCCATCGCTGTCGTGGTCGACATACTCACGGCGCTGCGCCGGGTCCTGCGCGAGGCCGGCGAGGTAGACGATCCACAGTGCGATGGCGGTGGCCAGGTGATCGAGCGTCTGCCCGGCCTGCAGGCGCCGGATCGTTGGCGGCAGCAGCACCTGGGGGAACTTGGTGGAGCTGTCCATGGCCAGGCGCAGCAGGCGGTCCTCGATGGCGGCGTTGGCGAAGCGGCGCGCCAGCGAGGCCTGGTAGTCGTGACAGTCCACGCGGTTCAGGGGCTGCAGCGTGGCCGCCACTTCCTGCATGTAGCCGAGATGCCAGTCACGCACCAGGGGATCGGCCAGCGCCTCGTGCACCCGCGTGTAACCCAGCAGCAGGCCCAGGTGCGAGATGGCGCTGTGTCCGCCGTTGAGCAGGCCGACCTTCATGTCCTCGTAGCGCTCGACCTCATCGGAGAACACCACGCCGGCCTGCTCGAAGGGCGGACGTCCGGCGACGAAGCGGTCTTCCATCACCCACTGCAGCCAGGGCTCGCAGACCACGGGAATGCGGTCGTCCAAGCCCCAGTCGGCGCAGAGGCGCGCGCTGCGCGCGGGATCGGCGGCCGGCGTGATGCGGTCGACCATCGAGCAGGGGAAGCTGGCCTGGGCCTGGATCCACGGTACCAGTGACGGGTCGAGGTGCGTGGCGAGGCCCAGCACGGCGGCCCGCAGGCGGTGGCCGTTGCCGACCAGGTTGTCGCAGGACATGGCCGTGAAGCCGCCGATGCCGGCGGCGCGGCGTGCGGCGAGGGCGGCGACCAGCAGGCCCGGCGCGCTGCGCGGGCGGGCGGGGTGGGCGAGGTCGTGGACGATGTCGGGGTGCAGGGTATCCAGGGCACCGGTGGCATCCAGGCAGTAGCCGGCCTCGGTGACGGTCAGCGAGACGATGAGGGTATCTGCGTCGGCCAGCAGCGCCACAGCGGCGCGGCTGTCGTCGCTGGCGTCGAGATGATCCATGATCGAGCCGACCACGGTGACGCGGCGCTGATCGCCTTCCAGTTCCCACAGCGAGTAGAGGCCGTCCTGGGCCTGCAGGGCTTGGTGCATCGGGCGGTCGGCGGCGCGCAGGCCGATGCCGCAGAGGCCCCAGCCGTCGGCCAGTCCCTGCTGCAGCAGGCGATGCAGCACCAGTGCCTGGTGCGCGCGGTGGAAGCCGCCGACGCCGAGGTGGCAGATGCGTTTTTGCATCTGCCGCGTATAGCGTGGCGTGTCCACGGCGGTGCCGTCGACCGCGGTGCGCGCGATCCGCTCCAGCTCGCTGGCGCGCAGCGACAGGCGGGCGCTCATGCGGTCTTGATGGCGATGCCGATGAAGATCTCGGCCAACTCGCGTGGATCGAGGTAGCGCTTGCCGGTCTGGAACTGCGCCGTCGACAGGCCGTTGATGTGGGCAACGATATGGACGGCGACCGTTTCGGGATCGCTGCGCAGTCGCTCGCCCTTGGCGTGGCTGGCGTCGCGGATGAAGTCGGTGAAGTCGGCGACGATCTCCTGTGCGGTGACGCGCAGCTTGGCGGCGATCTCCGGCCGGCTCAGCGCGATGGTCTGCACCACGAAGAACAGGCTCATGCCCGGATCGTCGGGGGAGGCGGCGCCATCGCCCTGGCCGATCAGGTCGGCCAGCGCCGTGAGCTTGTTTCGCAGCGGCTGGCCCGGCGCCGAGACGCTGACCAGGCGCTTGGACAACTGGCCGACCGTGCTGTGCCAGAGCTCGAAGAACAGGTTCTGCTTGTCGCCGAACAGGGAATAGACCGGCATGCGCGACATGCCGGCGTATTCGGCGACGTCGTCGATGGTGACGGCCTCGTAGCCCTTCTCCATGAACTTGATGCGCGCGGCCTGCAGCAGGTCCTGACTGCGCTGCAGTTTCTGCTCGGCACGCGACAGCCGCGGCTTGCCGGCCGGCGCGGGTTTGGCGGTTTTCATGATGTGGCGGGTTCCCCTTGCGGACCAATTCAATACATAATATATTGAAAATCATAGAGTATTAATAGACGCTGCATATTAGTGTAGCGCTGCTGCGAGGAGAGCGTCATGAAGATTTCCGGGCTGTCGCGCGCCGTGGCCGCGATCGTCGTGCTGACGGTGGCGGCCACTGCCACCGCGCAGGAGGCCGAGCCCGCTAGCCCGGCGGCGGAGGATGCGGACTTTCTGGATGCCTTGATGGCGGAGCCGCCTGCGGCTCCTGCCGCCGTGGCCGATGCCATCCCGCAGGCCGCATCGCAGGACACCGCGCCGGCGGCCGGCGATGCGGCGGCGCAACCCGCCACCGTAGCCGAGCCGGAAGCGCTGGACGTGATCCCGGTGGCGCAGAAGCCGCAGCCGGTCCCGGCCATGGCCTCGGCGCCCTCCAGCCGCCAGGTGGAGGAGATCGTGGTGACGGCGGCCTACCGCGAGCAGAGCATCCAGGACGTGGTCGGTGGCGCGCAGGTCTTCGGCGGCGAGGGCCTGGACAAGGCCGGCGCCAAGGGCATGCAGGACTACCTGCTCGAGGTGCCGAGCGTGTCGCTGCAGAAGTCGGGCAACGGCTCGTCCAAGATCAGCATCCGCGGCATCTCCAACGTCAACGCCTCGGATCTCGGCTACGGCGCCGGCTCGCCGACCACGGGCGTGTATCTGAATGACGTGGCGATCCAGGGTTCCGGCGTGTTCCCGGACCTGAACCTGTTCGACCTGAACCGCGTGGAGATCCTCAAGGGCCCGCAGGGCACGCTGTACGGCGAGGGCTCGATGGGTGGCGCGATCAAGATGATCACCATGGCGCCGGACATGGACGAGTGGGTGTTCCGCACCGCCGCCATGTACTCGGTGACTTCCGACGGCGCGCCCAGCCGCGACTTCCGCGGCGCGGTGAACCTGCCGATCCTGGAGGACCGCCTCGCCGCCCGTATCGTCGGCACGATGCGCCATACCGGCGGCTATGTGGACTACACCGCGCTGGACCGCGAGGACGCGGACTCCGAGGACGACCGCTCGCTGCGCGCGATCCTGTCCTACAAGCCCTGGGACGTCTTCGAGCTGGAGTACATGTACTTCTACGAGAAGACCGACCGCGACCAGTTCCCGACCGTGGACCCGGGCAAGCAGGAGGTGCTGACCAACTCGCGCCGCGAGGACCAGTACGCCCTGACGGAGTTCGACATCCATGCCCTGACGGCGCGCTGGGACCTGTCCTTCGCACAGCTCACCGCGGTCAGCGCCTTCTACAACACCGATCGCGACAGCCGTCGCCGCACGCCGGTGCTGCAGTCGCTGCTGCAGACGCAGTTCGGCAAGCTGGGGCTCACCGCGCCGGACATCTTCTCCAATGCTTCCACCCAGGTGCTGACGCAGCTGGAGTCGTTCTCGCAGGAGCTGCGCCTGGTGTCGGCGGGCGACGAGCGCTTCGACTGGATCGGCGGGCTGTTCTACCGCGACCGCAGCCAGCGCTTTGACCAGGAGAAGCGCGAGGACGTGATCCCCGATGATCCTACGGGCCTGTTCAACGGCCTGCTGCGTGGTTTCAACCCGATCCAGGGGCGGCAGGAGCAGGGCTTCGGCGACGAGACCTTCAAGCAGATCGCGGCCTATGGCGAGGTGAACTGGGAGCTGTTGCCCGGCAAGCTGGAGCTGATCGGCGGCCTTCGCGCCTTCCGCGAGGATGTGTCCTTCTTCATCGATACACAGTTCTACGGCGTGGAGGCCTTCCTGCTGGCCACCGACCCGAGCAACATCGACCCGCAGACCGGCACCGCGAGAAAGTACTTCGGCCAGGAGCTGCGCACGCAGGGCATCCTGCCGAAGGTCTCGCTGTCCTGGCACATCACCGACGACCACATGGCCTATGCCACGGTGGCGCGCGGCTTCCGCTCCGGCACGCCGAACGTCTACGCGGCGCTGGCCAGCGGCCCGCCGATCGTGGATCCGGACTATGTCTGGAACAAGGAGATCGGCCTGAAGTCGAGCTGGCTGGACGGTACGCTGATCGCGAACCTGGCGCTCTACCACATCGACTGGGAAGACATGCAGGGCACGGTGGTCGGCACGGCGCGCCTGGGCATCGTGCCCACGGACTTCGCCTACCTGGCCAATGCCGGTGATGCGCAGCTGCTGGGCGCCGAGCTGGGTACCACCTGGATGCCGCTGGAAGGGCTGATGTGGAGCCTGAACCTGGGCTACAACGACGGCGAGGTGACCAAGCCCCGCGAAGGCAGCAACGTGGTCAAGGGCTCGGCACTGCCGAACAGCCCCAAGCTGACCTGGAGCAGCACGCTGGCCTACACCTGGCTGCTGCCGATGGACCTGCAGGGCGAGTTCTCGGCCACCTATTCGTACATCGACAAGCAGTCGGTGATCTTCCGCTCCGAGGACGTGGACGACATCGTCATCGACGCCTACGACCAGCTCAAGGCCAGCATCGGCATCAGCCGCCAGAGCTGGCGCCTGCAGTTGTTCGGCGACAACCTCACCGACAAGCGCGCCGTCGTCGCCATCTCCGCTCCCATCGCCCAGTACACGGTCATCACGCCGCGCGTGATCGGTCTGAGGCTCAGCTATGACTTCTGAAATGCAACCGCTCTTCGTCCTCAGGGCCGATGCCGCCGCCGACCGTCTCGCCAATGTTGAACGTCACGCCGTCGAGGCCGGTGGCGCCCTGCGTGAACTGTGCGTGGCCCTGCCCAAGAGCTACGAGGGTTCGCGTCGCGGGCGCTTTCCGCTGCTGTTCGTGCTGGATGCGGAAGGGCTGTTCGGCTCCGCGGTGGAGATGAGCCGCCTGATGTCGGACACCAGCGAGAACCGCGAATGCATCGTGGTGGGCTTGCCGGGCCTGGGCGGCGATGGCGCAGCCCAGGCCGCAGGCCGGCTCGCGGCGATGATCGGTGGCGAGATCCTGGCCTGGTGCCGCGAGCACTACCGTGTCGAGGAAGACGAGGTAGCACTGTACGGCTGCAATGCCGCGGCCGGCGTGGTGCTGCAGGCGCTGCTGGGCGGTGTCGAGGGCATCGGCCGCTTCATTGCGGGCGAGCATGACCTGGCCCGGGCCAGCGCCGTGCTGCGCCGCTTCAGGGACCTGCCGGCCAAGCCTGGCGCTGGACGCAAGCTGTCCATCACCGCCACCGGCCGCGCCGGCGAGGTGGACTGGCAGGAGTTCGGCAAGGCGCTTTCCAAGGCAGCCGGCGGTGCCGCGGTGTCGCTGCGCTGGCAGCCCGGGCTCGGTGCCAGCACGCTGGCCATGCCGGCACTGCTGGATGGCCTGCGCAGCCTCTGGGGCACCGGCAAGAACTACGGCGACAACGTCGTGCCGATGGGCAAGCGGGCCGTCAGCGGCCTGATGGAACTGCTGTCCCCGGTTTTCCGGCGCCTGCGGCGCCGGCCGCCGACGGCCTTTGACCCGGCCAACCGGCAACTGCTGCGCGCGGAGCAGATGGCGCGCAACTTCGAGATCTTCGTGTCGCTGCCGGCGTCGTATGCGCCGGCCAGCCTGCGCCGCTACCCGACGCTGCTGGTGCTGGATGCCAACATCGAATTCTCCACGGTGGCGGAAGCCGCCGCCCGCATGGCGGCGGCCGGCGAGATCGCCGAGACCCTCGTGATCGGCATTGGCACCCCGCGCAGCGAGGGGCCGATGGAGTTCGCCTTCCGGCGCTTCGAGGAATTCTCGCCGCCGGCACCGCGGGGCTATGCCTATGGCGACGATCTCGGTCGCGTGTTCCGCAGCCTGTTCGCGGTGCGCGGCCAGGATGCCCGGCGGCGCCTGGGCCGGGCGCCGGAGTTCTTCCGCTTCATCGTCGATGATCTGCTGCCGCTGCTGCAGCGGCAGTTGCCGGTCGATGCCGGCGACCTGGGCCTGCTGGGCCATTCGGCTGGCGGCACCTTCGTCGGCTATGCGCTGTACCGGCCGGACTCGCCGTTCCGGCGCTACTTTGCCGTCAGCCCCGGCGTCGGCATCAGCGATTCCTGGTTGCTGAACCATACGCAGCGCGGGGACATGACTCCGCGTGCCGGCCTGGCGGTGCTGACACTCGGCAGCCTGGAGAGGGACAATGCGTTCAACCGCATGGCCGGCATCGATCGTACCGAGGAATGGGGCCGGCTCCTGCGTGAGCAGCGGCCGGCGCTGGATCTGCGCTGCGAGTGCCTGGAGGGCGAGACCCACAGCAGCGTCTATCCTCGCGCCGTCGCGCTGTCGCTGAAGGCGGGGTATGCCGTTGCCAGTGCTGTTCCCGACACTGTTTCTGATACCGCGATCGGCTGTCCGGTCGCTGCCTGAGAGGCGAGATTCCATGAGCAGCATTCTCGAAGTATTGACCGCAGCCCTGGGCACCGACGCCGTGCTGCCACCGGAGCGCGTGGCCGACCGGGTCAACAGCTACTGGGACCCGTCGCCGATGCGCGCCGCGGCGCTGGTGCGTCCGCGCAGCACCGCCGAACTGTCCCGGCTTCTGCAGATCTGCCACGAGCGTGGCCAGCCGGTGGTGACGCAGGGCGGCCTCACCGGCTGCGTGGAGGGCGCCACCACCGACACCTCCAGCGTCGTGATCTCGCTGGAGCGCATGACCGCGATCGAGGACATCGATCCGGTCGGCCGCACGGCCACGGTACAGGCCGGCGTGGTACTGCAGCGCCTGCAGGAAGCGGTGCGCGAGCAGGGGCTGATGTTCCCGGTGGACCTGGGTGCGCGTGGCTCCTGCACGGTGGGCGGCAATGTCGCCACCAATGCCGGCGGCATCAACGTGATCCGCTACGGCATGATGCGCAGCCGCGTGCTGGGCCTGGAGGCGGTGCTGGCGGACGGCACTGTGATCTCCTCGATGAACCACATGCTGAAGAACAACGCCGGCTACGACCTCAAGCAACTGTTCATCGGCAGCGAGGGCACGCTGGGCGTGGTCACGCGTGTGGTGGTGCGCCTGGAAGAGCTGCCGGTGAGCCGCAATACCGCGATGGTGGCCCTGGCCAGCTTCGGCCACGTGACCGGCCTGCTCAAGCGCCTGCAGCAGTCCCTGGGCGGCCAGCTCAGCGCCTACGAGGTGATGTGGGGCGACTACTTTCGCGAAGTGACGGCGCCAGGATGGCATCGAGCGCCGATGGAGCGCGAGCACGCCTACTACGTGGTGCTGGAGGCCGAGGGCGCCAACCCCGAGGCCGACCGCGAGCAGTTCGAGGCTGTGATGGCGCAGGCGCTGGAAGAGGGGCTGGTGGCCGACGCGGTGATCCCGCAGTCCGATACCGAGCGCCGGGCGCTCTGGGAAATCCGCGAGAACTTCTCGGCGCTGTACCAGCGCAAGCCGATCTTCCTCTACGACGTCAGCCTGCCGATCCGCGAGATGGAGCAGTACATCACCACCGTGCAGGGCCGCCTGACGCAGCGCTGGCCCAAGAGCCGCTGCGATGTGATCGGGCATATCGGCGACGGCAACCTGCACCTGTTCGTCCACCCCGGCTGCGAGGGCGAGGGACAGCACGAGCAGTCCGACGCGGAGGTCTACGCGCCGCTGGAACCCATCGGCGGCTCGATCTCCGCCGAGCATGGCATCGGCACCGAGAAGCGCGGCAAGCTGGGCATCTCGCGCTCGGCCGACGAGATCGCGCTGATGCACCTGCTCAAGCGCAGCCTGGACCCCAAGGGCATCCTCAATCCGGGCAAGGTGCTGGAGTTGGGCTGAATTGCCTCGCCCTGAGCGGGAGAGCAACAAAAAAGCCCCGGCACTGCCGGGGCTTTTTCGTGCTGCGGACCGCTCAGACGTGGCTGAGCCACTCCGGGTATTGGCTGCTCTCGCCCTTGACCAGCTGCAGGTACTGCTTCTGCAGCTTCTCGGTGATCGGCCCGCGCGAGCCGCTGCCGATGGGGCGGTTGTCCACTTCGCGGATCGGGGTCACTTCGGCCGCGGTGCCGGTGAAGAAGGCCTCGTCGGCGACGTAGACCTCGTCACGGGTGATGCGGCGCTCGACGATCTTCAGGCCGTTGTCCTGGGCCAGCTGCATGACGGTACGGCGGGTGATGCCGTCCAGGCAGGCGGTCAGGTCCGGGGTGTGCAGCTCGCCGCGGATCACCAGGAAGATGTTCTCGGCGCTGCCCTCGGCGATGTAGCCCTGGGTGTCCAGGGTCAGGGCTTCGTCGTAGCCGTCGCGCAGCACTTCG
>JASBRP010000024.1 GCA_030149365.1 Solimonas sp. | reverse complement strand
CGAACCCGGCACCTCGCCTGCTGGCAGCACCACTACAATCACCACCGACGACACTCCGCCCTCGGATTCCAGCCTCCCATCAGCCGCATACCGCTGAACAACGTGTCGAACCTCAACAGCTGGTGGCTGTGGTGGGTCTTGGGCTCCCACAGCTCGATGCCGCGCTCGATCTCCGCCTCTTCGATCACCTGCCCGGCAGGGCCGGTGGTGGTATCGACGAAGGCGGCTTCCAGCACGCGCACCAGGCCGCGCACGTTGCCATGCCAGCGGCAAGCGCGGATGCGCTCCCAGGCCGCGCCGCTGATGCCGCTCGGCGCCTTCCAGCTGGTGCACTTGGAACCGAGCTTGGCCAGCACCGTGCCCATGATCGCGATCATGTCCTCCTCGCGGGCGGACAGTTCCGGCACCTGCAGCACCGCCGCGCCCATGCGCGTGAACTCGTCCAGGTTCACCGCGTTCTGCAGGTAGGTCCAGCTGCGGTTGGTGGCGAAGAGCACCGCGCATTCGATCTGGCGCTTGGCCGTGGCGCCGTAGGGCAGGTACTGGCCGTTGTCCAGGGCCTCCATCAGCACCTCCATCACCGGGCCGGAGATGTCGTGGCTTTCGTCGATGAAGGTGACGCCGTCGCGGGCCTGGGTGAAGGCGCCGGTGCGGGCGGAAGCGCCGGGGAAGGCACCGGCCACGTGGCCGCAGAGCAGCGACTTGATGGCGGCCTTGTCGCGGGTGTTTTCGGCCAGCAGGTTCACCGAGACGAAGCTGCCCTGGCCGCGGACCAGGTAGTAGTAATAGGCCATCGAGGTCTTGCCGGAGCCGGGGCCGCCGAGCAGGCAGGCGCGGCCGACGCCGTTCTGGGCGAAGCCGCGGATGCGCTCGACCAGCTGGTGGGTCTCGGGGCTGATGACGAACAGGTTGCGCATCGGGCTGTTCTCGACCTCGGTGGAGGTCGGCGTGCGGATGACGTTGTCACCGGCGGTGTGCTGCAGCCGCTGCGGCAGGCGCTGGGCCACGCCGGCCACGCTCGCTTCCAGCATCAGGCGGATGCCGCCCAGGCGGTTCTGGTTGGCGCGCCGGTCCAGCCACTGGCCCAGGGCCACCAGGCGGTCGCCGCTGATGGCGATCACCAGCGTCACGCGGTTGCCCGCGCTGCGCTGTGCCAGCACCAGGTCGGCCAGCGGGTCCAGGTCCGCCGGGTTGGGGAACAGGCTCAGCAGGAACTCGCTCTCCGGCGCGGCGCCGGCGGCCGACGAGGCTGGCTGGATCTCGCAGCGCCGCCCCTCCGGCACGCAGGCATGCAGGCAGTCCAGCTCCTCGGGCCGGTGCAGCAGGTCCTGCGGGGCGAACACGGTCAGGAAAGCCGGCGGAATACGGTCCAGGGTGGGGATCGCGGAGGGCTTCTTCTTGATGTTGAACATGGCGCGCTCGCAAGGTGGGGCCGGTGGGGTATCACACTACCGCAAGGCTAGGCCGTCGGGGATGTCCCGGTCACCTGCGCGCCGATGAAAAGGGATGGCGCGCGGATCAACGGCGACCGGGTGGCGAGGCAGGCGGCGAGGGTGGGGTGCCTTCGGCAGCATTCCGCGCGATACTTCCGGTTCACCATCCATGCGAATCCCATGAGCGCGCTCAAGGCAATCAGCCAACACGGCCAGTCGGTCTGGCTCGACTATATCCGCCGCGACCTGCTGCTGTCCGGCGGCCTGCAGAAGCTGATCGACGAGGATGGCCTGCTGGGCCTGACCTCCAACCCGGCGATCTTCGAGAAGGCCATCGGCGGCAGCGCCGACTACGATGCCGCCCTCAAGACCCTGGTGGCCGAGGGCCAGCGCGATACCGCCGCGCTGTTCGAGCGCCTGGCGATCCAGGACATCCAGCAGGCCGCCGACATCTTCCACCCGGTCTGGGAGGCCAGCGGCGGCGTGGACGGCTACGTCAGCCTGGAAGTGGCCCCGGGCCTGGCTTACGACACCGCCGGCACCCTGGCCGACGCCCGCCGCCTTTGGGCCGCGGTCGGTCGCCCCAACCTGATGATCAAGGTGCCGGGCACGCCGGAAGGCGCCGAAGCGATCCGCCAGCTGATCGCCGAAGGCATCAACGTCAACGTCACCCTGCTGTTCTCGCGCCCGGCCTACCTGGCCGTGGCCGAGGCCTACCTGGCCGGCCTTGAGGCGCGCGTCGCCGCCGGCGGCGCCATCGACCGTATCGCCAGCGTCGCCAGCTTCTTCATCAGCCGCATCGACGCCGCCATGGACGCCGAGATCGCCGCACGCGGCGGCGAGGCGCAGGCGCTGAGCGGCAAGGTCGCCATCGCCAACGCCAAGCTGGCCTACGAGGACTACAAGGCGCTCTGCGCCGGTGCGCGCTGGCAGAAGCTGGCCGCCCGGGGAGCCCGGCCGCAGCGCCTGCTGTGGGCCAGCACCGGCACCAAGAATCCCGCCTACCGCGACGTGCTTTACGTCGAGGAACTGATCGGCCCCGAGACGGTGGACACCATCCCGCCGGCCACCATGGACGCCTTCCGCGACCACGGCCGGCCGCGCGCCAGCCTGCAGGAAGGCACGGCCGACGCCATTGCCGTGATCGCCGCGGTGGAGCGCCTGGACCTGCCGCTGGATGCCATCACCACGCGGCTGGTGACGGAGGGCGTGAAGCTGTTCGTGGATGCCCACGACCAGTTGCTGGCAGCCGTAGCACGCAAGCGTGACGCCCTGATTTCGCAGGCACAGCCGGCCTGAGGGCCTGCGCGGCGGATTCATGATGGATTCAGCGGCTTGCAGGCAGGATGATGGCCCGTTTCCGTTTCGCGAGGACTGCAACATGCTGGTCAGAAGCCTGCTGCTGGCCACCGCCATTGCCCTGCCCGGGGTGGTTGGCGCCAGCGTTCAGGCCGAGATTCCGGTTACCGATACCGACTCCGGCCAATACCTGAGCGATGCCGCCGTCACCGCCGACGTCAAGCGCGCGTTGATCGCGCAGCGCAATCTCGACGCGCTGGAGATCAAGGTGAGCACCCGCAAGGGCGTGGTGCAGCTTTCGGGCTTCGCCGGCACCTCCGCGCAGATCAGCCAGGCCATCGAGGTGGCTCGCGGCGTCCGCGGCGTCCGCGAGGTCAAGAACGAGCTGCGCCTGAAGCTCGCCGACAAGCCCTGACCGATACCCCCTGCATGAGCGCTGGCGGCCGCAAGGCCGCCGTTCTAACCTGAAGGTCCCCGCCCAGGAGACCACATCGCCGTGGCCGCCGAACTCCCCGAGCAGCAAACCCCCGACCTGCCGCCCGAGCGCCGCTTCGAGCGCTTCTTCCAGTACGTGTTCATGCTGGCGCTGGTGGCGGGCTGCCTGACGATCCTGCTGCCGTTCTTCACCGCGATCCTGTTCTCCATGGTGATCGCGATCTCCACCTGGCCCTACTACCGCTGGCTGCAGCGCAAGCTGCGCAGCACCGTGGCGGCGGCCTTGGCGGGTTGCCTGGCGGTGACGCTGCTGATCATTGGCCCGGCGGTGCTGCTGTCGCTGTCGGGCGTTCAGGGCCTGGCCTGGCTGTCCGATTCGCTGCGTCACGCATTCGCCAACGGTCCGCCGCCGCCGCCGGACTGGCTGCTGCGCATCCCCTGGTTCGGCGACGACCTGCAGGAGACCTGGCGCCGCCTGGCCAGCAACACCGGAGAAGCGCAGCAACTGCTGGCCCGCTACTTCGAGCCGCTGCGTCATTTCGCCGTGACCGCAGGCAAGGTGCTCGGTGCCGGCCTGATGCAGATCGGCTTTGCCATCTTCCTGCTGTTCTTCATGTATCGCGACGGCGAGCGCCTGGGTAACTGGCTCAAGACCGGCGCGCGGCGCATCGCCGGCCCACCGGCCGACGACCTGCTGGAGACCGGCCAGAACACCATCGTCGGCGTGATGATCGGCGTGCTCGGCACCGCCCTGGCACAGGCCATGGTCGCGGCGCTGGGCTTCCTCATCGCCGGCGTGCCGGGAGCGATTCTGCTGGCGACGCTGACCTTCGTGCTGTCGATGGTGCCGGTGGGCCCGCCGCTGGTCTGGGGCGGTGCCGCGATCTGGCTGTTCAACCAGGGGCAGCCCGGCTGGGCGGTGTTCATGGTGATCTACGGCCTGCTGGCGATCAGCGCCGTGGACAACGTCATCAAGCCCTACCTGATCTCGCGCTCCAGCCACCTGCCGTTCGCGCTGACGCTGATGGGCGTGATCGGCGGCGTGCTGAGCTTCGGCTTCATGGGCGTGTTCATCGGCCCGACCCTGCTGGCACTGGCGATCAGCATCGGCGGGCGCTGGCTGTCCTCGCCGCCGAATCCCGCACCGGCGCCCTCCGCGCAGGGGTAAGATGCGCGCCGCATGAACGACGCACTTCCCACGCTTTATGAGCAGCTCGGCGGTGAGACGGTGATCCGCCGCCTGATCGACCGCTTCTATGACTACATGGACAGCGATCCGGCCTTTGCCGGCATCCGCGCCCTGCATCCGCCGCAGCTGACGGGCTCGCGCGACAAGACCTTCTGGTTCCTCTGCGGCTGGAGCGGCGGGCCCAACCACTACATCGAGCGCTTCGGCCATCCGCGCCTGCGCGCGCGGCACCTGCCGTTTCCCATCGGCGTGTCCGAGCGCGACCAGTGGCTGGGTTGCATGGCGCGTGCCCTGGTAGACAGCGAGATTCCCGAGCCGCTACAGCGCCAGCTCCTGGGCTCGCTGGCCGGCACTGCGGACTGGATGCGCAACAAGCAAGACTAGCCCGACCCGCCCTCGCGCCTGCACCGTGCTTGCACACGGTTCAGCCGTTTTTGCACGAAGGCTGCGCCGGGACTGCGGGATCGCGGCCTAGGCTGGGAGGCTCCCATACCAGGAGCTTTCCATGGATAACAATGTTCCGCCCACGCCGCCACCCCTGCCGGCGCGCCCCTCCCTGATCGCCGGACTGTTCCGCAGCCCCGGTGGTCGGCTCGCGCTGATCGGGCTGCTGCTGTTCCTGCTGATGATTCCGGTCCAGATGATCCGCGGTGTGGTGCAGGAGCGCGCCGATCGGCGCGACGAGGCGGCAGCGGGCATCGTTGCGTCCTGGGGCGGCGCGCAGCGGCTGCTGGGGCCGGTGCTGCGCGTGCCGTTCAAGTGGCGCCAGCCGGGCACCGATGAGAAGGGCCGGCCGATCACGAATTTCTACGACGATGCGGCCTACCTGCTGCCGCGTGACCTGAAGATCGAGGCAACGCTCGGCACCCAGCTGCTGCGGCGTGGCATGTTCGAGGTGCCGGTCTACCAGGCCGGGCTGGTGTTGCGTGGGCATTTCGTCGAGCCGGACCTGTCGCGCTGGAATGCCCAGCCCGAGGATATCGACTGGCAGGCGGCCGAGTTGATCGTCAGCCTCAGCGAACCGCGTGCCCTGCAGGCCGATGCCGGGCTGGAATGGAACGGCAAGGCCCTGCGCTTCCGTCCGTCCACCGGCAGCGGGCGCATCGGCAAGCTGCCGGGCATTCACGCTCCGCTGGGTGAAGCCGGCCGTGGGCTGTTCTCCAAGGGCGAGGCCGTCTTCACGATCGCCCTGAAGGCGCGTGGCGCCCAGCAGCTGTCCTTCGCTCCCACGGCGGAGGAGACTACGGTGAGCCTGCGCTCCGACTGGCCCCATCCCAGCTTCCAGGGTGAATGGCTGCCGTCGAGCCGGCAGATCGGCGACTCGGGCTCCAGTGCGGACTGGTCGGTGTCCTGGCTCGGCCGCGACTATCCGCAGCTGTGGCGCGAGACGCACGCCGTGGACGAGACGCGGCTGCAGGCGGGTTTTGGCATCGGCCTGCAGGTGCCGGTGGATCCCTACATGCTGGCCGAGCGCATCAGCAAGTACGCGCTCCTGATCCTGGTCTGCAGCTTCGCGGTGATCTGGCTGACCGAGCTGCTGTCGGGCCGCCGCGTGCATGCCATCCAGTACGGCTTCGTCGGTGCGGGCCTGTGCCTGTTTGGCCTGCTGCAGCTGTCGGTGGCCGAGCACTTCGGCTTCTCGCTTGCGTATGCCGTGGCCGCGATCGCGGTGACGCTGATGGTGACCTTGTACAGCCGCAGCCTGCTCGGCGGCTGGCGCGCGCTCGCAGTGGGTGGGGTGCTCGCCGGACTCTACGGCTACCTCTACACGATCCTGCAGGCCGAGGACTATGCGCTGCTGGGCGGTACGGTCGCGCTGTTCCTGGGCCTGGCGCTGGCGATGTACCTGACCCGGAACTTCAACTGGGCGAGTCCGCCAGGGCGAGGCGATGACTAAAAGTCATCGCCTTGGCGGATTCGCGGGCGGCCATGGAAGGCCGCCCCGGGACCCGATCAGGAGATGAAGTCTCGCCATGGACGGCGCCACCGAGCCAGAGCCTGTCGTCCATTCTCCGTCGCGGCGGCCGGGGTATGGATGACAGGCCTGGTGCAGAAAAAATAGGCCGCCCGGAGGCGGCCTTGGGGAGTTCGCGGGCCTGTGGTTTCGCGGACTCCCTCGCTGCGCCCCCACGCTTGCGTCAGGATTCCACGGGTCACCGCCAGGCTTCGCCATCGTTCAAAACGTTGCGAGTCGCCGGGGCTAGAGGACCCCGGTCGATCCAGACTAACGGCTGCTGCCGGGCCACGCGCCCCCCTATATGGGTGGTGTCTACGCCTAGGCGCGCCGCGCCAGCCAGGTGGCGATGCGGCCGAGCGTGGCGAGGGCCTGCTCGATCTCCGCGGTCCAGGGCAGGGCGCAGTTGATGCGCAGGTAGTTCTGGTAGCTGCCGTTGGCCGAGAAGATCACGCCGGGGTTGACCGAGATGCGCTCGCGCGCCGCGCGCTGGAACAGCTCCAGCCCATCGACGTTGCGCGGCAGTTCGATCCACAGCACGAAGCCGCCCTGCGGGCGTGATACCGCGGTCAACGGCGGGAAGTGCCGCAGCACGGCTTCGGAGAAGCGCGCGACGGACCGCGCCAGCGTGGCCCGCAGCGTGCGCAGGTGGCGGTCGTAGGCGCTGGATTCCAGGAATGCCGCGGCGGTCATCTGCGACAGCGAGTTGGTGGCGGTGGACAGGGTGAACTTGTGGCGGATCAGCTCGCGGCGCCAGCGGTGGCTGGCCACCCAGCCCACGCGCAGGCCCGGCGACAGGGTCTTGGACAGCGACGAGCAGTGCAGCACCATGTCGGCCTCGTCGTAGGCCTTCAGCGGTGTCGCGCGGCCGCAGGCGTAGCCCAGCTCGCCGTAGATGTCGTCCTCGATCAGCGGAACGCCGTGGCCGTTGAGCACGTGCACGATGTCGCGCTTGGCTTCTTCGGGCAGCAGTGAGCCGGTGGGGTTGTTAAAGTTCTGCACGAACAGCGCCGCGGTCACGCGATGCCGGCGGATGGCGCGGCGGACGTCGTCGGGATCGATACCGTGCTGCGGATGATTGGGCAGCTCCACCACGCGCAGGCGCATCTCCTCGGCCACCTGCAGCAGCCCGGAGTAGGTCGGCGATTCCATGAGGATGGTGTCGCCGGCACAGCACAGCAGGCGCAGGCAGAGGTTGATCGCCTCGAGGCTGCCGGTGGTGATGACGATGTCGTCCGGCGAGACCTCGCAACGCTGGCCCGCCAGGCGCCGCGCGATCTGTTGGCGCAGGCCGGCATGACCGGGCGGCATCATGTAGCCCACCGCCGCGTTGGGTTCCTCGCGCAGCAGGCGGCGCGTCAGGTGATGCAGCTGCGCCACCGGCAGCAGTTCCGGGGCCGGCGAGGCATGGGCCAGCGGCACCAGGCCGGGTCGGCTGATGGTCTCCAGCACGCTGGAGATCACGTCGGCGGAGATCAGGCTGGCGGGGCCGGGCGGGATCTCCAGGGTCTGCGGCAGGGCCTGGGCCTTGGCCGGCTCCAGGCGCACGAAGTAGCCCGAACGCGGCCGCGACTCGATGGCACCCAGCGCTTCCAGGTGCTCGTAGGCCTTCAGGGCGGTGGTGATGCTGTAGCCGGTCTTGCGGCTGAGTTCGCGCACCGAGGGCACGCGGTCGCCGGGCCGCAGGGCACCCACGTCGATCTGCGCCAGCAGGCGCCGCGCCACGGTTTCGTACAGCGGGTCGCCGCCCTGCGCCTCGGCGGCGGGCGCTGTGGGGGTATCGTGATCGAGGCTGGTCATGTGTACACCCGAAAACCGCCCGGAGCGGGTCGGCTACCGGATTTTCTGCCTCAACTGTACTCCTGGCAATGCACAGAAGAGATATCTGTGCTGGTCATCTGTATCCCTAGCCCTCCGGCGGCAGGGATGGCGGCGGGCGGGTGGTCTCGCGGTACTCGCCCTCGATGACCACGGGGCGGCGCAGGTCCGGCCGGGCGGCCGCCATGCGGCGGTCGATCTGCCGGGCCACACGGCGGCGCAGCATCAGCAGCAGCAGCGCCATTGCGTCCGATAGCAGGCCCGGCAGGATCAGCAGCATGCCGGCAGCCAGGCCCAGCAGGCCTTCCATCATCGCGGCGGCGGGCATCTCTCCGCGTGCCATCGCGGCCCGCACCTGCTGCAGCGCGCCCAGCCCGTGGCGGCGCATCACCAGCACGCCGGCAGCCACGCTGCCCATCAGGTACAGCAGCAGGACACCACCTCCCAGGCTGCGGCCCAGGCGCATCAGCAGCAGGGTTTCCAGGAAGGTCCAGGCGAGCAGCAGGAGCAGGGGCATCGGCGTGAAAGTGTCCGTCGGGGAGGCCACTCTAATGCAAGTGGCTGATTCAGTACGTGTTAAGCGGCACCGTACGATGATGGCTAGGACCGGACAGGAGTCCGGAAGTTTCCCCCTCACAAGGAGAGTGAATCATGAAGCTGAAAGCCGCCATTGTGGCCGCCACCATCGGTCTGACCGGCCTCCCCCTGGCCGCCATGGCCGATTCCCACCCGTCGGCCACCGCCAAGGAAGCCAAGGGTGACACGCAGCGCTATGCCAATGACGCCAGCATTACCGGCAAGGTCAAGGCCGCGCTGATCCGCGAGAAGGACCTGAGCGCCATGGACGTCAACGTCGAGACCCAGAACGGCACCGTGCAGCTGTCGGGCTTCGTCGACACCAAGGACCAGCAGGATCGTGCCGAGAAGGTCGCCAAGTCGGTGACCGGCGTCAAGGAAGTGAAGAACGACCTGCGCCTGAAGTCCGGCTCCTAAGATCCAGCCAGCCGGCTCGAAGGCCGCCCGCATCCTGCGGGCGGCCTTTTTGCTTTGCCGGAGCCGTCAGTCGTCGTAGCGCTCGCCGAAGGGCAGCTCGAGTCCGAAGCCGATGCCCAGCGAGCCCTCGCGATCCTGCGAGCGCAGCTCGCGGGGGAAGGTATAGCCCAGCACCCATTCGCCCCACAGCCGAGCGTGCATGATCGGATGGCGCAGGATCGTCTGCACCCCGTATTCCTTCAGCGGCACCTCGGCCTCGGTGGAGCCGCGGAGGAAGCCTTCGAGCGCCACGGCACGCCGCTTCTGCAGCGACTTGTAGTGGATCAGGCCGCTGTACCAGTCCACGCCCTCGGACTCCTGGGTGATGGTGGCGACGTTGCTCCAGCGCAGCAGGCGCGTGTCGCTGAGTACCTTGCTCAGGTCGAAGCCGCTGGTGAAGCCGAAGCCGTCGTCGGTGTTCCAGAACGGCGTGGCGCGCAGGTAGAGCAGATGCTCGTCGTTGGACCAGGGGATGTAGCCGATGCGGTTTTGCACGAACAGCATCGGCGAGGTCAGGCCGCGCACACCCACGCGGAAATCCGAGCGGAAGTTGCGGTTGCCGGGCAGGGAGTAGCCCAGGCCCGCGAGCCAGGCGTCGTCGCCCTCCAGGCTGGGAAACTGCGAGCGCAGGCCGAAGCGCTCGCCGCGGTCGCGCAGGAAGGCGTCGCTGTCGTCGCGCCCCACGAATCCGGAGAGGCCATTCTTGATGTTGGGGAAGTCGGCGCGCACGTTGAAGCGCACGCGCGTCTTGTTGCCGTAGAACTCGGACCAGTCGTGGGAGACCTGCAGGCGGCCGTAGGCCTGCCGCGCCGCGCCGACGTGGTATTCATCCCCGAACAGGCCGTCGATCCACATGGCCGTGGTACAGGTCATCTCCTCCAGGCGACGGCGCGCGTGGTCCACGCGGACCTCGTCGTCGGGCGGCTCCTGGTCGCAGGCGTTGCGGGGCTTCACCTCGCCCTTGGGTACCACCACGTCCGGCGCGGTGCCGCCGGAGCCCGGCAGGACCGGGTCGCTGCTGAATACCCGGTCGGGCGGTAACGGGGCGGTGGCGGGGGCGATCTTGTCGATGGTGGCGGTGGCCGCCGACAGGGGATCGGCCGGCCCTTCCGGCTTCTGTGGATTGCCGGCGCAGGCCGCCAGGCCGCAGCTGGCCAGCAGCAAGGCGATAGGGTGCAAGCGACTCTGCCCGCGAGGGCCCCGGACAGTACTCATGGAACCCTTCCCTGGGTTATGCAATTGGTCCACCGCAATGACCGCGCCTCCGGGCATCCGGTTCCTGCAAGATGCTCGCCAGCCGCCGGGCAATGGCTGACAATCCCGGCATCATCCTCTTTTTCATTATTTTCTCCTCTGGAGTCCCTTGTATGCGATTTTCGGAAATCCTGCAGGCCATGACCGGCAGCGGGGGCGAGTGGAGCGCCAGCGTGGGCGAGGAATGGCTGCAGGGGCGCACGGTGTTCGGCGGCCTGCAGGCGGCCATCGCCGTAAGGGCCATGCGCGGCTTGGTGCCGGCGGAACTGCCGCTGCGCACGCTGCAAACCAGCTTCATCGCGCCGCTGGGCGCTGGCAGCTTCCGCGCCGAGGCGCGCGTGCTGCGCAGCGGCCGCTCCGCCACCCAGGTGGAGGCGCGGCTGTACGATGGCGAGCAGGTGGCCTGCAGCGTGCTCGGCATCTTCGGCAGTGCGCGCGAGTCCCAGGTCAGCGTGAGCCTACCGTATCCGGCGGTGCCCAAGGATTTCGACAGCGCCCGGGAGATTCCCTTCATCCCCGGCGCCACCCCGGTGTTCACCAGGAACGTGCGCATGCGCTGGGCCAGCGGCACCTTTCCCTTCCAGGGTTCCACGGTGCCGAAGACGCAGATCTACGTCAGCCTGCGCGACGAGCCGACCTGCGACGAGCTGCTGCTGCTGGGCCTGGCCGACATCATCCCGAGCCCCGGCCTGTCGCTGCTGAAGAAGCCGGCGCCGGCCAGTTCGCTGACCTGGACGCTGGAACTGTTCAGCCAGGAATACGACGGCAGCGCCGCCGATCCCTTCCTGGTGGACGCCGAGGTGGTGACGGCCGCCGACGGCTACATCAGCCACAGCACCACGGTCTGGAGCCCGGCGCAGCGGCTGATCGCGCTGAGCCGCCAGAGCGTCGTGGTATTCGGTTGAGGATATTGCGATGAGGGAAGACGGCAATCCCAACGTGATCGGCGTGGCCCTGGGCAGCGGCTCGGCGCGTGGCTGGGCGCATATCGGCATCCTGCAGGGGCTCGAGCAGATCGGCGTGCGGCCGCAGGTAGTGGCGGGCACCTCGATTGGTGCGCTGGTCGGCGCGGTCTATGTGTCCGGCCAGCTCGACGAGTTCGCGGAGTGGGTGCAGACCCTGAGCGCGCGCGACGTCTTCAGCCTGATGGACTTCACGCTGTCGGGTGGCGTGGTCAAGGGCGAGCGCCTTTTCGGCTTCTTCGAGGAGCGGCACAAGAATCCGGAGATCGAATCCCTGGAGCAGCGCTATGTCAGCGTGGCCACCGAGATGAAGAGCGGGCGCGAGGTGTGGATCACCAAGGGGTCGATCCTGCCGGCCGCCCGTGCTTCCTGCGCGCTGCCCGGCGTGTTCCCGCCGGTGAAATTCGAGGGCCGCTGGATGCTCGACGGTGGCCTGGTCAACCCGGTACCGGTGTCCGCCTGCCGCGCCCTCGGTGCGGACATCGTGATCGCCGTCAATCTCAATGCACAGCTGGTCGGCGCGCACCTGGCGCGTCCGATGATGGAGGAGATCGAGCCGGAGCCGGCGACCAAGGCGGAGCGCACGCTGTGGCAGCGCGCCGTTACCTATCTCTCCAGCGGCGATGGCGAGAATCCGAGCTTCTTCGACTCGGTGGGTGCCAGCATCAACATCATGCAGGACCGCATCACGCGCAGCCGCATGGCCGGCGACCCGGCGGAGATCATCCTGTCGCCGGTGCTGGATAACTACGCGCTGATGGACTTCCACCGCGCGGCGCAGGCCATTGCCGAAGGGCGCCGGCTGGTGGAGGCCAACGCGGCGACGATCCGTGCCTGGGCCGGGTTGCCGGCCCATCAGGATGAAGCGGTGGAAGGCGACTGATCGGGAACGCCATCCATGGCGCGACCTCTGTTCGCCCATTGACCCCCAGGGCGGCCCTCCATGGCCGCCCGTCAGGCGACACAGGCGATGCCATTTAGGCATCGCCAAAACGTGTCGCCTAACCCTCGAAGTCCGCGATCTGTGCCGCCAGCGCGGCCTGGAACGCCGGGCGTGATTCGGCGCGGTTCTGCAGGGCGACGAGGTTGGGGAAGCCGGCCAGCAGGTCGGTGTGGCGCAGGTTGCGCAGCACGGTGACCATCATCAGGTCGCCGACCGTGAAGCGGTCCTCCAGCCATTCGCGCTCACCCAGCCAGGCCGAGACGCGCGACAGCTTCTGCTGCACGAACTCCACGGCGCCGGGGCGGCGCAGCCGGGCCCATTCTTCGCCGCTGTGGAACAGGTCGATGGAGGCCAGGTTCTGCACGGCGGGCTCGACGCTGTTGAGTGCGGAGATCAGCCAGGCGGTGGCGCGGCTGCGCGCCAGCGGATCGCGCGGCAGCAGGCGTTCGTCGTTTTCACCCAGGTGCAGCAGGATGGCACCGCTCTCGAACAGCTGCAGGGCGCCGTCGCGGAAGCTGGGCACCTGCTCGAAGGGCTGTTCCTTCACGTAGCCGGCGGGCTTGGGCAGGCGTGCGTCGAGCAGGCGCACGCGGTAGGGCAGGCCGATCTCCTCGCAGGCCCAGCGCACGCGCAGGTCGCGTACCAGTCCATGCGCAAAGGGCGGCACCCAGTTGAAGGCGGTGATTTCGGCAGTGGCGTTCGGCGAGACGGGCATCATCGGGCTCCGCTGGAGCAGCAGGAAGGGGCGGCGGACGGCGTTGCCTGACGGCGGCCGTCATCGGGATATTCGTCATGGCGGCGCATCCAGTGGCCCATGCCGTCGGCACCCTCGTTGCGGCCCTTGGGCACGATGTCCAGCCAGGCGTAGACCGGCAGGAACATCTCGCCGCCGCGGGCAAAGCTGGAGTAGCTGTGGAAGATCGCGCCGCTGTCGTCGCGATGGAACACGCTGACACCCGGGAGTTCATCCACGCCCGGGTCGGGGATGCGCGTGAAGTTGTAGTCCACGCCATCACCGCGCGTGCCCTCGGGACAGGACACCTGGTAGTCGAAGTTGAAGTCGCTGCCGGCCGAGGAGACCCAGCGGAAATTCCAGCCCATGCGGCGCCGGTAGGCCTGCAGCCGGTCCAGCGGGCCGCGCGAAACCGCGACCCAGCTGACGTCGTTGTGCTCGAAGTGCTGGCGCGCGCCGTCCACCTGGTCGCAGAGCAGCGAGCAGCCGGGACAGCCCTCGGTCCAGTCCGGCCCGAACATGAAGTGGTAGACGATCAGCTGCGAGCGGCCATCGAAGAGCTGGGCCAGCGTCACCGGGCCTTGCTCGCCCTCAAAGCTGTATTCCTTACCAACGCGTACCCAGGGCAGCGCGCGGCGCAAGGCGGACAGGCGATCCCGCTCGCGGGTCCAGGCCTTTTCCTGCTCCAGCAGGGCGCGGCTGGCGGCAAGCCAGTCCTCGCGCGAAACGACTTCATGAGGCATGACGATCTCCTTGGCGCTCGAAGAGGGCCGACAGCTTCGACAGTGCGCCGGTCCAGCCTTCTTCATGGCTGGCGCGCGAGGCCTCGGTCTTGAGCCGTGCGTGGGTAAACGTGAGCTCGGTGCCGTCGTCGATCTCGCGAAGGTCGATCTCGATATGGGACTCCTCGCCGCGCTCGTCCAGCTCGCCGTTGTGGCTCCAGTGCCAGGCCATGGCGATGCGGCGTGGCCGCTCCACCTCCAGGTAGCGCCCGTTGCCCTCGTGCTCCTTGCCGTCCAGCGTGCGGAAGCGCACGCGGAACTGGCCGCCGACACGCAGGTCGACCGCCGTCTCCAGCACCGGGCCTTCGTCCGGGCTCCACCATTGGAGGATGGCCTCGGGCGTGACGAAGGCGTCGAAGACGATGCTGGGGCGCGCGGCGATGCGGCGCACCAGGGTCAGGCTGGTGGTCATTTGCCTCTCCGCCGGGCCTTGGTTTCCTCGGCCTCTGCATAAGCGGCAAGGCGGTCCAGGCGCGGGGCCCAGAAGCGTTCGTAGCGGCTCAACCAATCCATGGCTTCCCTCATCGGCTCGGGCGACAGCGTGACGGTGACGGTGCGGCCGGACTTGGCGCGGACGATCAGCCCAGCCTCGTCCAGCACGTCCAGGTGCTTCATCACCGCCGGCAATTTGATCTCGAAGGGCTGAGCCAGCTCGCTCACCGTGAGACGGTCCTCGCGCTCCAGCCGCGCGAGCATCGCGCGCCGGGTCGGGTCCATCAGGGCGGAGAATGTGCGGTCCAGCCGATCCTGTCTATAGTTCACCATGTGGTGAAGTATTGGTGCGCAAGGATGCTGGTGTCAAGCGGGACGGGGTTCGACCCCGACCCTCCGCCTTTCTCTCAAACGGGGGGCGTACCGGGTGCCGTGACAGCCTGCTGGCGCAGCCGCAGCAGCAGGTAGAAGGCAAAGCCGGTGGCTACGCCCGGTGCGACGCCCAGCACCAGGGCGATCCAGCCGTGGCGGATGCCCAGCGTGGCCCTCTCGTAGGCGACCCAACTGGCCAGCACGCACCAGCACAGGATCGCGTCCAGCGCATAGCCGGAGGCATAGGGATTGACGAAGCCGGCGGCGAAAGCGCCGAGGATGTCGCCGTCGCGCAGCAGGGCGGGCATCACGATCAGGTTGAAGGCCACGGCGAAGCCGAGACCGAATACCCACAGCAGGCCTTGGTACAGATTACGGCTCATGTCGTCCCCTCATTTGCATAGTTGGCATGACCGATCTTAGCCTGAGCGCCGTGCGCAAGATCATCCACGTCGACATGGACGCGTTCTACGCCTCCGTGGAGCAGCGCGACGATCCCTCGTTGCGCGGCCGGCCCGTGGTCGTGGCCTGGCGCGGCAACCGCTCGGTGGTCTGCGCGGCGTCCTATGAGGCGCGTACCTTCGGCGTGCGCTCGGCCATGCCGGCGGTGCGCGCCGAGCGCCTGTGCCCGGAAGCGGTGTTCGTGCCGCCGGACTTCACACGCTACCGCACGGTGTCGCGGCAGGTGCGCGAGATCATGCGGCGCCATACCGACCTGGTGGAGCCTTTGTCACTGGACGAGGCCTACCTCGACGTCACCGTCAACAAGCAGTCCCTGCCCAGCGCCACCGACGTGGCCAAGGCGATCCGCGAGGCGATCCGCGAGGAACTGCAGCTCACGGCCTCGGCCGGGGTGGCGCCCAACAAGTTCCTGGCCAAGCTGGCCTCGGACATGCGCAAGCCCGACGGCCTGTTCGTGATCCGCCCGGCCGACATCGACACGGTATTGCCGCCGCTGCCGGCGGCGCGCATCCCCGGCATCGGCAAGGTCACCGACAAGCGCCTGGAGCAGATTGGCGTGCGCAACATTGCGCAGTTGCGCGAGCTGACGCAGGGGCAGTTGGCGCAGCAGTTCGGGCGCTACGGCCAGCGGCTCTACGAGCTGGCGCGCGGCATCGACGAGGAACCCGTGGTGCCGGACCGGCCGCTGCAGCAGGTCTCTGCGGAGGACACCTTCGAGCGCGACGTGCCCCTGGCCGAGACCGAGGCGGCGATCCGGCGGCTGGCGGAGAAGGCCTGGGCCGGCACGCGCAAGACCCAGCGCATCGCCCGCACGGTGGTGCTGAAGCTCAAGACCGCCGACTTCCGCATCCTCACGCGCAGCCACACGCCGCCATCGCCGCCCGCATCGCTGGAGGAGCTGACCAGCATCGCGCTGTCGCTGCGCGATCGGGTCAGCGGTGAGGACAAGACCCTCTACCGCCTGGTCGGCGTGGGGCTGTCGAACTTCCGGGAGCAGAACCCGGTCGATCAGCAGGCCGCTTTCGTGCTGGAGTGATGGAGGCCTTTCAGGGCGAGAGGGCTGTGGTCAGTGGCGATGCAGGAGCAGCCATAGCTTTCAAGGCCTCTGTAAGCCTCTCGCCTCATCCGCGTTGCAGAAACGGCGCCGCGTGAAGGCAAGGTCTGCTATTCGCCGAAAATGAGTCGAGCGGCTTTCCTGGTTGGAGCAAGACTGCCGGCACGTCCTTTCAAGAGCTTCCGTTTGATCAAGCTTCGTAATCGGCTCGACTCCAGTGGAGGAGGTTCTTCGCCAAGTAGCAATTGCACCAGGAAATGCTGCTCGTCCGGCGGCATAACGTACGGCCGGACGTATTCCTGCGAGGACTTGGCAGTCGGGGATTCACAGGTTCGCGTCATATCAAACCCTGCGGGCGCGATCACTTTGAGGTCTACATGGCGGTGGGGGCGCGGAGTGCGCCCCACCGCATCCGGCGGATTCAGGCCGTCTGGCCGATCGAAACGACGTTCGAACTGGCTACTGCCTTGAGGTCTGCGTTGACGGCGATGCGTCGCGGCTTGGCAGCCTCGGGCAGGCGACGCACCAGATCGACGTGCAGCAGGCCGTTCTTCAGGCTGGCGCCCTCTACCTCGATATAGTCATCGAGACGGAACGAGAGCTTGAAGGCGCGTTGCGCGATGCCCTGGTGCAGATACTGCGACTCCTCCCCAGGAGACTCGCGGCGGGCGCTGCTGATCGTGAGCATGTTGCGGACGACCTGGATGTCCAATTCGCTCTCATCCACGCCGGCCGCGGCCACGACGATACGGTAGTTGTCATCGCCCCGCTTTTCGACGTTGTAGGGCGGGTAGGTAACGTTCTGGGCCGCGAGCGCCGATTCGAAGAAATCATTGAAGCGGTCAAAACCGATCGAGGACCGGAACAGCGGCGTCAGGGAAATCGAGTTCATAACAACCTCCTAGTGGTTAGCGAAGTTTTCGTCGGAACCCCGTCGGGCAGCATTCCGACATCCTGCGTTGTAGTGCCAGCCAAGGCACTTTCAAGAGGTGGGCTACTCGAAAAAATTCGAGCTCTTATTCAGTTTTCACAACCGATAAGTGTTTGGATTTCCGACTTTTAGTGGCCGCAGGACTTCCCCTCGGGGAGCGCGGTTAGTCGGGGAGGCTCTAAGTACCCATTGCCTGGAATCACGGCCTGATCAATACTGAACCATATGGTTCAGTATATGCATGCCCATCTCGACGCCACCTTCGCCGCCCTTTCGGACGTGACCCGGCGCGGCGTACTGGAGCAACTCGGTCGTTCCCATGCCTCGATCACGGAACTGGCCGACCGGTTCGACATGACCCTGACCGGCATGAAGAAACATGTCGAGGTGCTGGAGCAGGCCGGGCTCGTCACCACCGAGAAGATCGGCCGCGTGCGGACCTGCAAGCTCGGCCCGCGTCGGCTGGAGGAAGAGGCGGCTTGGCTGGAGCGCTATCGCCAGCTTTGGGAGGCACGCTTCGATGCGCTGGAGTCGGTCGTCGAGGAATTGAAACGCAAGGAGAGGAACGATGGACGCAAAAACAAAGGCTGAGCCGGGACCGATGAACCGCACCGACGCGGAACGCGTCTCCGACCGGGAGATTGTCGTCACGCGGTCCATCAATGGGCCGGCGCGTCTCGTGTTCGAGGCGTTCACCAAGGCGGATCTGTTCAGGCAGTGGTGGGTGCCGAAATCGCTAGGCCTAACGCTGCTGTCCTGCGAGATCGATGCGCGCGTCGGCGGCAAGTACCGGCTGGTGTTCCGCCACGGCGACTCGACGATGGCGTTCTACGGCACCTATACGGAAGTCGTGCCGCACTCGCGGCTCACGTGGACCAACGAGGAAAGCGGCGAGGACGGAGCCGTGACCACGGTCAGCTTCGAGGAAAACTCCGGCAAGACGTTACTGATCCTGCGGGATCGCTACGCGACGAAGGAGGCAGCCGATGCCGGGATGGCCTCGGGGGCGTACGACGGGATGTCCGAGACCTTCGACCAGCTCGACGAGTTGCTCGTCGGCTGATCGTAGGGCCGCGATCTACGATCCCACTGCTCAGGCGGGGTTGCTGGCGGCTTGGGCCGGAGCGGCAGCAGGCCGCTCGCGCGTGCTCCACCAGATGCAGGCCAGCAGCGCCACCTGGATCACCAGGCGGGCCCACAGGGCGGCGGGCGGGAAGTCCGGGTACAGCTCCGGATTAAGGGTCATGTGGACGTTGGCCGGCGTGACGCAGAGCGTCAGCAGGAACAGGCCATTGCCGGCCCGCTGCCGCACTTCCGGGATCAGGATGCCCACGGCGCCCAGGATCTCGAAGGCGCCGCTGAGGTAGACCAGCAGGCGCGCGTCGGCCGGGATCCACGGCGGCACGATGCCGGCGAAGAAGTCGGTGGCCACGAAGTGGCCGATGCCGCCGAAGAAGAACCAGCAGAAGACGATGCCGAGGCCGGCCTTGCGCAGCAGTTCAGGGTTCATGGGCGGCTCAGAGCGGGCGGGTGGCGCGGCGTAGCTGGTAGAGGTCTTCGACGCCGTCGCGGCAGCCGTCGATGAAGGCCTCCGGGTAGGGGCCGTTGCAGGGCGCGGCGTCCACCAGGTTGGCGCTTTGCGCCCACTGGTAGCCGTCCTCGTGGTTGCTGCAATTGCCCTGGCAATTCCTGGCGATGGTGGTCTGGCCGGGGGCGGAGGCGCAGCCGGCGAGCAGGGCCAGCGGCAGGGCGAGCAGGAAGGCTTTCTTCATCGGGGTTTCCCTTTTCAGCGGCGACATTCAGCGGCGGCGGATCAGGCCGTCGTCGATCATCTGCTGGAAGTGTTCGACCACGGTCTGGTCGACCGGGCGGTAGCTGAGGCCCAGCTTCTCGCGGCTGCGGCGGTTGTCGATGCGCAGCGGCAGGCCGACGTTCTGCTTGACGAAGCTGCGCTGCAGGCGCGCCAGCGGGGCTACCAGCCAGACCAGGAGGGTCGGGGTTTCCTTGCGCGGGAAGGGGTACTGCGGGAACTGGCCGCGCAGGGCGGTGCCCAGTTGCAGCAGGCTGCGCTCGCCGGCGCAGACGATGTGGCGGCCCTCGGCGGCCGGGTTGTAGCCGGCCAGGATGTGGGCTTGGGCCACGTCGCGCACGTCCACCACGCCCATCACCAGCTTGGGCGCGCCGGCGCGCATGGTGCCGTTACCGAGCTGCTTCATGGTGCTGATGCTGGTGGAGGCGCTGCTGCGCGCCAGCGAGGGGCCCAGCACCAGCGCCGGGTTGATGGTGACCAGGTCCCAGCGCGACTGCGCCTTCTGGATCTTCCAGGCCTCGCGCTCGGCGGCGACCTTGGAGTACGAGTAGGGCTGGTGGCTGACGCTGCTGCTGGTGTTCCAGTGCTCTTCGGTGAAGACGCCGCCGGGCACGGCCTTGAGGTCGGCGTTGTCGCCGAAGATGCCGGCGACGCTGCTGGTGAGCACCACGCGCTTGACGCTGGCCACGCGGTTGCAGGCTTCCAGCACGTTGCGCGTGCCTTCCACGGCGGGGCGCACCAGGGCCTGGTTGGCGTCGGTGAAGCCGGTGATGATGAAGGGCGAGGCGGTGTGCATCACCAGCTCGCAGCCCTGCATGGCGGCGTCGTAGGCGCCGGGGGTCAGCAGGTCGGCCTTGAACAGCTTGAGCTGGCCGGGGTGGGCGTCGGACAGGGCCTTGAGGTGCTCCAGCCCCTTGGGCTTGGCGGGATCACGCACCGTGCCGTGCACGGTGTGGCCGGCTTCCAGCAGGAACTTGACGATCCAGCCGGCGATGTAGCCGCTGGCGCCGGTGACCAGCACGGGCGCGGTCTTGGAGATTTCGGTCATGGCAGGGTCTTGTTTTATTACGTCAGGCGAGCATGGTGCCATGCACGCCCTGGCCCTGCATTGACCCTCAGGCGTCCAGATAGTGCAATCCGGTCATGCGCTCGGACCAGGCCCAGAGCCGGTCCGCCGCCGCCGGGTCGCTGGCCTCGGGCCGGCAACCGACCTTTTTGGGGTGGCCCTTGAGCTCCTTGTAGCCGCCGGGGCCCCAGTAGTCGCCGCCGGAGACCCCCGCCGCGGTGGCGGCATGCAGGGCCGGCAGAGCGCCCATGGCCGGTGACTGCGCGAACAGGCGCGTGGCCAGGCGCATGAAGAAGTTGCCGATGTCGAGGTTGGTGGCGGTGTAGCCCGGGTGGGCGGCCACGGCCATCACCGGCAGGCCGGCACGGCGCAGGCGCCGGTCCAGGCCGAAGGTGAACTGCAGTGTCGCCAGCTTGCTGGCGCCGTAGGCGTCCATCTCCTTGTACGGGCGCCGCTCGTAGAAGGGATCGTCCAGGTCCATGCCGGCGGTCAGGGTGTGGGCGATGCTGGCGGTATTGAGGATGCGCGAGCCGGGCGCAGCCGCCAAGCGCTCCAGCAGCAGCCCGGTGAGCAGGAAGGGGCCCAGGTGGTTGGTGCCGATATGCATCTCGAAGCCGTCGCGCGTAAGGCCCTTGGGCGACATGATGGCGGCGCCGTTGTTCACCAGCAGGTCCAGCCGCTCATGCCGCGCCGTGAAGCCGGCGGCAAAGTCGCGGATGGAGGCGAGGTCGGCCAGGTCCAGGGCCATGACCTCGGGCTGGGCGCCGGGCGCGCGGCGCTTGATCTCGGCCACGGCGCCCTCGGCCCGCGCCAGGTTGCGGCAGGCCAGCACGACACGGGCGCCGGCACCGGCCAGCCCGGCGGCGATCTCCAGGCCCAGGCCGCGGTTGGCGCCGGTGACCAGCGCCAGGCGGCCGGAGAGGTCAGGAATGTCGCTCACGTTCCACTGCGCAGCCATGTCGGTCTCTCCCCAGGTATGCCGGCATTGCAGCAGAGCCGGGGCGGGGGCGACTCAGCCGTTTGTATCAGCCGGCGGCGCGGCCGCGGTGGTGGCCTTGGCCGGAACGGCATTCTGGATGGCGGTCACCTTCACTTCGACCGTCATCCCCAGGTAGTCGGCCGACGTGCCGGTGTAGCTGCCGCTCAGCGGTACGGCCTGACTGGCATCGCGGGCCACTGCTACGCGGATCAGGTTGCGGCCGCCCACCAGGGCATTGGTGGGATCGAACTCGATCCAGCCCGCACCCGGCAGGAAGATTTCTGCCCAGGCGTGCGTGGCGCCGCCGCCCACCAGGCCATCGCCAGCGTCCATGAGCTTCTCGTCGTAGAGATAGCCGGAAACGAAGCGGGCGGCCAAGCCCAGGCTGCGCGCGGCTTCCATCAGGAACAAGGCGAAATCGCGGCAGCTGCCACTGCCCAGCTGCAGGGTTTCGACCGGCGCCTGTACACCCATTTCCTCGCGGCGGGCGTACTGGAATTCCTTCTTGATCGCCTTGGTCATGGCCACCAGGGCGTCGAGCGTGCCGGAGCCGCTTTTGCCGCCGACGAAGCGCTTGGCCCAGGTATCGATGAGATGCTCGGGGTCCGGGTAATGGCGCTCCTTGGTGCGCCCCAGGTCGGCTACCTCCTCGGCGGGATAGCTGAAGGGCAGCTGGCGCGCGTACTCCTCGATCAGGATGTCCTGCTGCCCCACCGGGTAGTGCTCGGCGCGGAAGGTGGAGACGAAGCACAGCTCCGCCGCCGGCTCCTGGAAGCTGGCGATGGCGATGGAGTTGCCGAACACGTCATGCAGCCAGCGAACCCCGGCAGCGGGTGTGATGGTGAGGCCGGTTTCCAGTAGCCGCAGGTCATGACTGTCGCGCGGGCGGCACATCAGACGGTGGTCGTGGAAGGCCACCGGCTTTGCATAGCGGTACAGCGTCTTGTGCTCGACGCTCAGGATCGCCAAGGGCGTTCTCCCTTCAGGGTGGATCAGGGTTTTTCGGGGGCTTCCGGCCAGCGCTGCGGCACCAGCTGCAACTTCGATACGTCGTATCCCATGGCGGCGATGCGCTGCTTCAGCTCGCGCAACTGCGCTTCGGGAATCTGGGGTTGACGTGCCATGAGCCACAGGTAGTCGCGTTTGCTGCGCGCGACGATCACCACCGAATAGTCGTCGGCCAGCCAGGCGATCAGGTATTCCGCCTTGATCGGCCAGATGAACTGCACGCCCCATTCGGCATTGGTTTGCCGATTGACCACGAAGGCCTTGGATTTCAGCGTCTTGCGCGGACCGTCGAAGGTTTTCTTGCGGTAGGTGAAGGTGGTCGGGATGTTGCCGTCCTCGTCGAGCTCGTAGTGCTCCACCGAATTGACGGCGTCCTTCTCGATCCACGGCGGGATGTTGGCGATGACGTACCAGTCGCCCATGAAGCGAGGGAGGTCCACCGCAGCGACGGTGGGCAGGGGATCGTGGCGCGTGCTGCTCATACTGCAGCCTCCCAGTAGGAGCGCCAGTAGCAACAGGGACAGAGTGCGCATGGGCAGGCTCCGGTCATGGCAAAAGGCGGAGTGTCCGAAGACACTCCGCCCCTCCAGCTTACGCGATCAGGCGGGCTTAGTTGACGCGGTTCTCGCGACGTTCCTCGCGACGCTCCTGGCGCGCCTCGCGGCGGTCGCCGGCGGCTTCCTTGCGGTCCTCGCGGCGGTCGGCGGCGTTTTCACGACGGTCCTCGCGGCGGTCCTTGGCGTTGGCGTTGGCGTCCTGCAGGTTGTTTACCGCGTCCTGGCGACGATCCTGCACGCGGTCCTCCGCATTACGGACAGCCTCGCGGCGGTTGTCCGCACGCTCCTGGCTCTTCTCGGCACGCGCCTCGCGGCGATCCTGGCGGGCGTCCTGACGCTCGGCTGCGCGCTCCTGGCGCTGGTCGATGCGGTCATTGACGGTGTTGCCATTGTCGCTGCCGCCCAGGACCTGGGCCGAAGCCATGGTGCTCAGGCCCAGCAGGGTTGCCGCCAGGCCGCTTTTCAGTGAGGTCTTCATCCTTGATTCCTCTTCTAAGTCTATTGAATGGCGGAACATCCCTGTCCCGGAAACGACTCGATGTGGTCGATTCGCAGGATTGGACGCCGCCTCGCAGCCGGGGTTCCCGGCCGTTCAGCCACTGTCCGGTTTGCGCTTGAACGCCGCCTGAACAGCTCAAGCGTGCAACGCGCTGCCGGAGTAGACGTAGGTGAAGGGGCGGGGACCGGGCAGGTAGCGGGCCTGCAGTTCCGCCACGCGGAAACCGCCCGCGGCCACCAGTTCCGGGATGTCGCGGTTCAGGTGGCAGCCGCCGGCGATGTGCCTCCACAGCGGCGTCAGGCGCTCCTGCCAGCGGCGCGGGCCGGCATCGGGCGCCGTGCCGTGCTCGCAGAACAGCAGCTCGCCGCCCGGCTTGAGCACGCGCCGCATCTCCTGCAGCGCCGGGACCGGGTCGGGGATGGTGCAGAGGGTGAAGGTGGTGACCACGGTGTCGAAGCTGGCAGTCTCGGCGCCGATCTGTTCGATCACCAGCGGCAGGGTTTCCACGGGAATCGAGATGGCCTGCGCGCGGCGCTGGGCCATCGGGTGCATCTGCGCAGCGGGATCGACGCCGCAGATGTGCTCCACGCGCGATGCGTCGTAGAACGACAGGTTGAGGCCGGTGCCGATGCCGATCTCCAGGACCCGGCCGCGCGCCCGCGGCACGATCTGCGAACGGGCCTTCATCACATCGCCCATGCCGCAGGCGCATTCGATCAGGTGAGGCAGGATGTGGCGGTCGTAGAAGCCCATGGCGATCACGCAGAGAGGTAGGCCGCTAGCCTAGCGGCGCAGGGCTTGCGGCTCAAATGGGGCGTGCCCGCAGCCGCCATTCCGGTGCATGCTGAGGTAATAAGAACGATACAGGGGAGAGAGCATGCGAGCCCGGATCACGATGCTGGCGGCAGCCTGGCTGCTGGCGGCCTGCGGTGGCGACAGCGGCAGCGATGGCGCAGAGGCGACGACACCGCCGGTGCGGCTGGAGGACCTCTGCGTCAATTCGCAGTGCGGCGAGCGCACCGTGCTGCTCGACATTCCCGGTGCCGAGAACCTGATCTTCTCATCGATGGGACGCCTGTTCGTCAGCAGCGGCTCGGGTGTGTTCGAGATACACAAGAATGCCGACGGCAGTTTCCGCGCCGACAGCATCTCGCCCGAGAGCTGCGGTTACACGGGCCTGGCGATCCGTGGCGACTATCTCTATTCCTCCTGCGGTGATGGCCGCTTCTGGGCCACGCGGCTCGACGCCGCCCCGCAGTTGCAGCTGATCCACACGATGAGCGGCATGTGCATCGCCAACGGCACCGCACTGGGCGCCGATGGCCGCATTTACGTGGTGGACGAGCCGCTCAACGTCTGCGTGCCCGACCCGAAGATCAAGCGCCTGACGATCGACCCGGCCGATCCGCTGAAGGTGGTGAACGAGGAAGTGTTCGTGCAGGGCAGCGCGCTGGGCCTGCTGTCGCTGGGGATCGGCAACGTGCTGCGCTTTCCCAACGGCCTGCAGGCCGAGGGCAACCGCTTCTACGGGACGGACGGCGGCAGTATCTTCTCGGTGGACCTGTTGCCCGATGGCTCGGCCGGCGCGGTCACGCCGATCCTGTTCGAGGTGGACGTGCACGACGATCTGGGCATCGCCGGCGATGGCCTGCTGCTGGCCAACTTCCTCACCGGGCGCATCACGCTGATCTCCAAGAGCGGTGAGATCCTGCAGGCCACCGCGCCGGGCACCTTCAGCTTTCCGTCTTCGGTGCGACTGGGCCGTCCGCCGATGTTCGAGCCGACCGATATCCTGGTCACCGAGACCGGCGTGCTGGTGGACCAGAGCCTGCCGCTAGATCACCTGAGCCTGTTCCGCCGCAAGACGCCTTGAGGCGGGGCAGGGTGCTCAGGCCGGAGCCCCCTCGCGATTGATGGCGTCCACCTGGCCGTTGAGCGTCCACAGGTCATAGAGCAGGCCGACCAGCAACAGGCCACCGGTGAAGAGCCAGATGAGTCCGGTGATCCACTTGCCCATGTAGAAGCGGTGGATGCCGAAAATGCCGAGGAAGGTCAGCAGCAGCCAGGACACGGTGTAGCTCTTGGAGCCGGCGCGGTAGCGGCGCTCGGCGCTGCGTTCCATCGACGGGATCAGGAACAAGTCGATGATCCAGCCGATGAACAGCAGGCCCAGGGTGAAGAACCAGATGGTCCCGGTGATCTGCCGGCCGTAGTAGAAGCGGTGCGCTCCCATGAAGCCGAAAATCCAGGTCAGGTAGCCCACCAACAGGCTATGGGTGTCGTTTCGGCTGTCGTTCATGCGGAATTCCTTGTTTTCAGGCACAGAATCTCCCGTTTAGCGGGCATTCAGCAAGCCCCGGTATGCTGCGAACCGTTCATTCCACACCGTTGACAAGGAGCGTCACATGAATACCCGCAATATCACCCTGCGTGCCCTTCTGGTTGCCAGCGCCCTGGGCCTGGGCTTCGGCGTCACTGCCTGCAAGAAGGAAGAGCCCACGCCAATGCAGAAGGCCGAGGAGAACGTCAAGGACGCCTTCGACGCCCGCCCGAACGAGCAGATGAAGGATGCTGGTGAAGATGCCAAGTCCGCGGTCGAGAACGCCGGCGATGCCGTCGAGAAGAAGGCGGACGAAGTCACCCAGTAAGCTTGCGGTTCACACGAATGCCCCAGGGTCGCAAGACCCTGGGGCATTCGTGCATGTAGCGCCCGCCGGCGGGCAGGGCCAGTGGACTTCTACAAGCGGCTGGGTAGCGCCGCGCGAATGCGCTCGGGGGTTTCGCTGGCCAGCGATTTCGGAATGGTGCCGACGACACGGCGCTCCATCTGGCCGTCCATCCGCTGGCGCAGCAGGCCCAGGAACCCAGGTTCGGCGACGACGTAGAGGCGTTCGGCGTGAGTATCCCGCAGCGCGGCCTCCACGCCCTCGCAGACCGATGCCGCGAACTCCTCGATGCGGTGATCCTTCATCGTGCCACCGCCAAAAGCAGAGTGGCCACCCTCCGTGGGCCGGTGATTGCGGCGCCCGCCGCTGTCGGCCACCAGGTCACCCTCGTGCAGGCGGGCCTCTGGATTGGAAAGGCTGGCGTAGTCGCGCAGCGGCGCTTCCGGAGTGAGGGCTGCCAGGATGCGTGCCCGGGCCGCGTCCGCGGCGATTACCAGCGAGGGGCCACTGCGCAGGTTCTGAGTGCTCATGGAGGCCTCCTAGTGTGTGGGTCGCGAGCGGGTCTTCTCCGGAGGGTTGCGCTCGATATTGGCGGCTTGCCGCCCGGAAGCTTCATCCTTGGCGCCAACGCTGTGATCGGGAGAGGCGCGGTCCGCGTTCAGGGCATCCAGCACGGAGTCGTTCGAATTGCCGGATTTACGTCCGCCGATCTCCTCGTCGCCGGGCATGGCCTGGTCGATGGCGGGATTGACGCGCGGCGTGCTGGCGCTGCTCTTGTTTGCCGTCCTTGGCATGGGAGTTTCTCCTTTGCAATCTGTAGTCGGGGCGCCAGGCCCCGGTAAGAATGGGACCACGCAACGCGCCGGGAATTCCCCTGGAAAGCCCTATACGGGCAGCGTGAAGCGGAACACCGAGCCGGGGTAGCCCGGCTCCACCCAGATGCGCCCGCCATGGCGCTCCACGATCTTGCGGCAGATGGCCAGGCCGATGCCGCTGCCCGGGTAGATCTCCCGGGTGTGCAGGCGCTGGAACAGCACGAACACGCGCTCGGCGTAGAGCGGGTCGATGCCGATGCCGTTGTCGCGCACGGAGAACTGCCAGAAGTCGCCGTCCGGCTGCACGTCGATGTCGATCTGCGGTGCCGATTCGCCGCGGAACTTGATGGCGTTGCCGACCAGGTTCTGGAACAGCTGGGTGATCAGGGAGGCCTGCACCGGCAGCGTCGGCAGGGTTTGGCGCCGCACCACGGTGCCGCTTTCGGCGATGGTCGTCTTGAGGTTGGCCAGGGCGGCATCCAGCAGGCGGTCCAGCGAGGTCGGCTCGGGCTGCTGCTTCTCGCGGGTGACGCGCGAGTAGGTCAGCAGGCCTTCGATCAGTTGACGCATGCGCTGCACCTCGTCGGTGATGTAGCCGACGAATTCGTTGGCATCCGGGTCCTTGCCGCTGAAGCGGCGCGCCAGCAACTGCGTGAAGCTGGACACGGTACGCAGCGGCTCCTGCAGGTCGTGCGAGGCGACGTAGGCGAAATGCTCGAGCTCGGTATTGGAGCGGGCCAGTTCCTCGGCGCGTTCGGTCAGTTCGGCGTTGGCGCGCTTGCGCTCGGTGATGTCCTCGGCCGTGCCGGCCACGCCGATCACGGTGCCGCCCTTCATCAGAGGGGCGTTGCTGAACACGATCGTGGTGATGCTGCCGTCCTTGCGCAGGATGGTGGTCTCGACGTTGCTGGCGGCGCCGCGGCCGCTGGCGGCGGCGTCGAACAGCGCCTGTACCACCGGGCGCTGCTCCTCGGGGATCACCGGCAGGAAGCTGCGGCCCAGCAGCTCGGGCTCGTCATAGCCGGTGATGATGCAGGTCTGCCGGTTCACCAGCGTGAAGCGTCCCTGCAGGTCCAGCGCAAAGATCGCGTTGGTGGCGCTCTGCATGATCTTGTTGCGGAACTCGGTGGCCTCGCGCAGGCCCTCTTCGGCCAGGCGCCGCCGCACGATCATCTCGTTGAACACCGTGGCGAGCTCGCCCAGCTCGTCGCCGGAGCGCACCTCGATGCGATGCGTCAGGTGGCCCTGCGATACCCGCAGGGCACCCTCGCGCAGGGCCAGGATGCTGCGCCGCAGGTCTTGCGCGATCACCCAGGCCACCAGCAGGCCGCCGGCCAGCAGCACGGCGGTGAACAGGGCGATCAGCGTCGGCAGGCCGTGCTGCATCCAGCGTGCCGCGTCGCCGATGGTGACCGAGAAGCGGCGCTCCAGCGGCGCCACCACGGCATTGATCGTGGCGATGCGCGTCAGGATATGCTCGCGCCGTTCCGCCGTCAGTGAGCCGGCGTCGTGCGCGCGCTTGAGTTCCGCGGCGATGACCTCGAGCTCCAGCAGCCGGCGCTCGGCCTCGCGCCAGACCTGCACGGCCGAATCGAGCGGATCGATCCAGCGGAAGTGCCGGAACAGGAAGATCATGTCCGGCACGTCCTGCTCGGCGTTGCCGCCGGCGACGAAGCCGCGGCGCACCGTGGCCTCGTTGTAGGAGCGGCGCTCCATCTCCAGGCGCGCCTCGCGATCCCCTAGCGGGATGGCGATGGCCTCCTGGTAGTGCCGGTAATCCTCGCCGCGGCCGTACTGCGCGTAGCGGCTCAGGTAGTAGACCGCATCCTTCTGGCCCTTGGACCAGAGGCCCTCGCCGCCGACATAGGCGCGGGCGCCGCTGGCCAGGCGCAGGCTCAGCGTCACCATCATCAGCAGGGCGAAGACGATGGCCACGAACACCACGACGATCGCCGCCAGCTTGGCGGTGATCGAAAGGTGATGCGCCCTCAGGCCAATACGCATGCGTGGACGGCGTCAGCGCAGCAGCTCGTAAGGGCCGCCCTTCTGCAGGGCCCGCTGGTAGGCGGGGCGCGCGTGGATGCGCTGGAGGAAGTCGGCGAGGTTCGGCGGCACGTCGCCGCCGCGCGCCGCCAGGGCTTCCGCCGGGAAGCTCATCTGGATGTCGGCGGCGCTGAAGTCCTTGCCGGCGAACCAGCCGGTCTTGCCCAGTTCGCTCTCGATGAAGGCGACATGGGTCTTGAGGTTGGGCCCCAGGAACATCTTCTCCACGCCACCGACGATACCGCGCGCCACCGGCCGCACCAGGGCGGGGGAGCCCTTCGGCACTTGGCTTAGGACCAGCTTCATCACCAGCAGCGGCATGATCGAGCCCTCGGCGTAGTGCAGCCAGTAGCTGTACTGCAGGCGTTCCGGCGTGCCCTCGGCCGGGATCAAACGACCCTGGCCGTAGCGGCCCACCAGGTACTCCACGATGGCGCCGGACTCGGCCACGGTGTTGCCGCCGTCGGTAATCACCGGGGACTTGCCAAGCGGGTGCACCGCCTTGAGTTCCGGCGGCGCGAGCATGGTCTTGGCATTGCGCTCGTAGCGCTTCACCTGGTACTCGACACCCAGTTCCTCCAGCAGCCACAGCACGCGCTGCGAGCGGGAGTTGTTGAGATGGTGGACGGTGACCATGGCTTTCTCGGCGGCAGGGGTTATCCGCCATGAAAGCACAGATGGGCGGCAGCGTCATGTGGATTCGGCGGGTAGATGTCCAGTGGACATCTACCCGCCGAACGCCGCCCATTCCCGGGTGCTGCCCGGTTTCGCTAGATCTCGGTGCGGCGCTGCGCCCAGAGCCGCAGCAGGCCCTTCACCGCCAGGTGCACCAGGGCGTAGATGCCGATAGCCACCAGCAGGGGCAGGGCCAGGGTGCCGCCGGTCTCCAGCGCGGGGCTGGCGACGATGCCCTTGAACGGCAGGAACAGCGGCTCGGTGACGCCCTTGACGAAGCGCACGAAGCCGGCGCTTTCGCGCGCGCCGATCAGGGCCAGCGTGAAGCGCAGGCCCAGCAGGGCGTAGGCCACCCAGAACAGGTAATCGACCACCTGGCCGACCCGGGCGGTGGCGCGCATCTGGTTGACTTCGCGCTCGCGCTCGGAGACCTCTTCGATCAGCCGGCGCTGGATGTCCGATGCGACGGAATCGATGCGCTGCTGCTCGTTGGACAGGCCGTCCTGGGCCTGTGCCGCGATCTGGGAATCCACCCGTGTTTCAAGCCGGGATTTCAGGGCGTTGTGCTGGGCCACCCTGCGGGCCTCATCCTGAGCCAGTGTCGTATCCATGACGCGAATCCTTGCGCGATGCCGCGGCCTTCCTGGCCGCCCGCTCATGATCCCCTGCGGCGGTGAACGGCATCTGAACGCTGCCGGATTGCTCCGCTCAGGGGCGGTTCAGCTGCTCGTGCAGGAAGGCGAGGGTGCGGTCCAGGGCGGCGCGCGTCGGCTCGCCCTCGCGGTCGATCAGGTGCGTGGTCATGACGCTGTGGGCCGGGGGCAGGGCGTCGGGGTTGGCGTGGCGCGAGGGCACCACGATGGCCTCGAAGGCCGGGCCGAACTCGGCCTGAAGACGGTCGAAGCGCTCCGCGCGGCACATGGGATCGCCGCTGAAGCGCAGGCCCAGGATGCGGGCGCCCTGTTGGTCGATCCGCTCATGCGCCGCCGCGATCTCCTGCGGCGAGGCATGCAGGCCGGAGCGCTGCGCGTGGGTGATGCCACCCGGCAGGGAGGGCTGGGCCAGTACCGGTGCGATCACCGGCGCGTCGAGCATCATCGCCAAACCGAAATTGCCGGTCAGGCACATGCCCACGGCGCCGACGCCGGGGCCGCCGCATTCGGCGTGGGCATGGCGTGCCAGCGCGCGCAGCCAGTCGACGATGGGGCTGGAGCGGTTGGCCGCCAGCACGCGGAACTCGCGGCTGATGCAGACCCGCGCGATGGTGCGCGCGGCGCTGGCCGGCGTCACCGGCTGCAGCGGCGTGCCGAACAACTGCGGCATCCACACCGAGAAGCCGGCGTCGGCCACGCGCGTGGCGAAGCGCGCCACCTGCGGCGTGATGCCCGGCACCTCCGACATCACGATCACCGCGCGGCCCTGGCCGCGGCGGTAGACCTGGCGACGCTCGCCGTCGAGCGTCAGGGGAGCGCAGTCGAAGCCGGGGATCGCGATGCTCATGCGCACTCCGAAAGAGGGGTGATCAGTCCTTGCCGGAGGCGTTGCCGTGCCAGCGACGGCCTTGGCGCTCGGCGATGGGCTTGGACAGCCGCTCGGCGTGGCGCGGGGCGGAGTGGGCGGCGACGAAGTCCAGCAGTTGGCCGAGATCGGCCTCGTAGTCCGCTGTGGGCTGCAGCGGGGCACCGAAGGTCACCTGCTTGCGGTCGTAGTCGATCGCCGCAGCCACGATCGGCACGCCGGCGCCGAGCGCCACGTGGTGGAAGCCGCGCTTCCAGGCGGGCGCGGCGGTGCGCGTGCCCTCGGGTGCCAGCAGCAGCACGAACTGCTCGTTCTTGTGGAAGGCGTCGACCGTCTGCTCGACGATGCCCTTGGGGCTCTTGCGGTTGACCGGCACCGCGCCCAGCCAGCGCAGCACCGCGCCACCGAAGCCGCGGAAGGCGCTGTCCTTGATCATGGTGCTGGCGCGAACGCCCAGGCCGATCAGGATGGCGAAGGCGATCACGCCGTCCACGTTGGTGGTGTGCGGGGCGCCGAGCAGCACCATCTTGGGCACGTCGGGCGGGCCACCGATGACGCGCCAGCCCATCAGGCGCAGGAACAGCCGCCCCATTCCACGGGAAAACGCATTGCCGCGCTGCGGCACCCTCGACCCTAGCGGTGCCATCAGCTCATTTCCCCGTGCGACATGCTGGATATTCCCGATTGTTCTGGTTTGAAGGCGGGATTATCCCATCATACGTCCCCGGCCGGGGCCACCCGGCCGACTTGACCGGCCGCAGGGGCGCGACTAGCGTGCCGGCCATTCCAGAAAGAGCCCTGCGGGGGAGAAGATTCATGATCGGTTACGTTTGCGTCGGCACCAACGACATGGCGCGTGCCACGGGCTTCTACGATGCCCTGTTTGGCGAAATGGGCGTCAAGCGCATGATGGAGTTCGACGGCTTCGTCATCTGGGGCAAGCCGGGCGCCGCTGCACTGGCGGTGGTGAAGCCCTTCGACGGCAATGCCGCGACCGTCGGCAACGGCGTGATGGTGGCCCTTTCCGCCGGCAGCAAGGACAACGTCGACAAGCTCTACGCCAAGGCCATGGAACTGGGCGCCACCGACGAGGGCAAGCCGGGGCCGCGTGGCGATACGTTCTACGCCGCGTATTTCCGTGACCTGGACGGGAACAAGCTCAATCTCTTCGTCATGTCCTGAGAGCGCTGCATAGGGCTGCTGTGCGGCCCGATCCTGCATCCGCGATGCTCGCCGTACTTTTGTACGGCTGTGCGTCGCGGCCGCAGCCTCGGGCCTGCTCGCGACGCCCTCTGCACCGCTCTCGGCGTTGTTGGGTACTCGCCGCTACTGGGCGGAGCGCGTCAGCTCGTGGAAGCCTTCCTCGACGCTGACCACGGGGCGGTAGCCGATTTCGCGGCGGGCCTTGTCGTCGCGCACGGTGACTTCACGGAAGAACAGGTTCAGCGCGCTGCGGGTCAGGGGTGGTTCGCCGCGCAGGGGCAGCAGGGTCCATGCCGCCTCGCCCAGGGCGGCGAGGGTGTCGGCGATCCACAGCGGTGCGTTGCGTTCGCCGGGCTCCACGCCCTGACTGCGGATCAGGCGGCCTATGAAGTCGCGGAAGGCCACCGGCTCGCCGTCGGTGAGAAAGTAGATCTCCCCGGCGCGGCCGCGCTCCAGCGCCAGCAGCACGCCGTGCGAGACGTTACGCACGTGGCAGGTGGAGATGCGGTGGCTGCCGCCGCCGAACCAGACCCAGCCGGCGCGGGCGGACTCGGCAAGCTTGGGCGCCAGCGTGGTGTCGCCCTGGCCCCAGATGAAGCGCGGCCGCAGCACCAGCGTCTCCAGGCCGCGGCCGTTGGCGGCCAGCATCTTCTGCTCGGCCATGCCCTTGGAGCGGGGATAGAAGCCATTGGGTTTCGCGGGCATGGGACGCGTCTCGTCGGCGTCGACGATGGCCCGGCCGTCGGCCAGCACCGCCTCGGTGCTGATGTGCAGCAGGCGTGGCAGGCCGGCGGCCTGCGCGGCGGCGATCACGTGGCCGGTGCCGTCTACCGTGTCGCGCAGGAAATCCTCCCAGCGGCCCCATTGCTCGACCTTGGCCGCGGAGTGGATCGCAGCGAGGCAGCCCGACATGCCTTCGCGCATGGCGGCTATTTCACCGAGATCACCGGGCACCGGCGTGGCGCCCAGTGCACGCACCGCGGCGGCGGCGCGCTCGGAGCGGGCCAGCGCACGCACGCTGTAGCCCGCGGACATCAGGTCAACGATCAACTGGCGCCCGAGGAAGCCGGAACCGCCGGTGAGGAAGATGCTGCCGCGCAGCGATGTCATGCGGCGGGTTCGATCAGGTCCACGCCCTGCAGCCAGCTCAGTGCTTCGTCGGGATCCTTGAAGTACTTTGCGGTGATGCCCTGGGCGCGGTAATCATCCACCGCGCGCTGCATGGTCCACTGCCCGAGTTCTTCCTCCGGCGCCACGATGGCCCAGTACTTCCAGCCGGCATCGCGGGTGCGCGGGAACCAGGAGTCGCGCGCCCAGTCGTGCAGGGTCTGCGCGAGCACCGGGTTCTTGCGGTCGTCGGAGAGCCATTTGCAGGCGCCGTACTGCTTCATCGCCTGCATGCCGGCTTCCAGGAAATCCCGGAACACCGATTCGACGATGAACTTGTGCATCTGGTGATGCACGATCTTGCTGTCGGTGTGAAACCACAGCGTGACGTAGGGATTGTCGATCAGCACCTGGGTCGCCATGTCGCGCTTCCTCAAGAGGGTCTGCGGTGGACCCGCGCAGCCTAACCCGATGCGGCCCGCGACGGAATATCCCCGTGACCGCCTGGGCGGTCTATCATGCGTTTCGAGCGGCGCTGGCCGCGACCCGGAGCCCGCGAATGACCTTGTCGACGATCGATCTGTGCACACAGGAAGCCACGCTGCAGCGCAGCTGGCAACCCAAGGCGCCGAAGACCCCGATCTACGCCAACTACACGCCCTGGCCGGTGGCGATCACGCTGGCGGCCGGCACCACTGGCTCGCTGGGCGAGGGCGGCCCGGTGCCCGAGCAGCGCTGGATCGCGATCTACGACACGGCAACTGGACGGGAAGTCAGCAACCACGGCGCCGGCGCCAATGTCTTCTCCACCGTGCTGCAGCCGGGGCAGGAGCTGAAGGCGGCGGCGGAGCAGGAGATGGTCTACCGCCTGCTGGCGATCAAGGCGCTGATCGACGATTCCACCACGCTGCCGCGGCCGGAGAAGATGCACCTGCCCAAGCGTCTGGCGCGCGAGCTGATCGCCAAGGGCAAGCAGCAGTTGCGCCGCGGCGAGGAAGCGGAAGACTAGGGTCTGTAGACCTTAGTGCTTCAGTCGCCGAAGTGCAGGTTGGCCTTGAGCAGGCCGTCCGGCGGCATCTGGATGTAGTAGCCCTGCGCCGCCAGTTTCTCCAGCACCTGCTCCACGTCCACGCGCGCCAGGCGCCGCTCCAGCGACAGGCTCAGGCGCATGGCCTCGGTGAGCTTGCCGGTGAGACGCCGCAACGCCTCGGGCAGGGTGTCCGGGACCAGGTCGGCGCGCAGGTAGAGGTACATCTCATCCTGGCGGCCGCAGCGGTAGATAACGCATTCGGTACTCATGGTGCGGACTATAGCCCCGGTGCGATGACTACAGCTTTGGCCGCTCGGCCAGGGCGCGCACCAGGGCGGGGTCGCGGTCGTAGATGTCGGCCTTGAATCCGACGCGGCCGCTCTCGGGCACGTCGATGGTCCAGTAGGCCAGCAGGATCGGCAGCGGCTTGGCCAGCTTGACGCTGCGCGTGGTGGGCTCGGCCAGGGCCTTGTCCAGGCCGGCCTGGTCCCAGGCGGGGTCGTTGAGCAGCAGTTGCACCAGTTCCAGCACATTCTCCACGCGGATGCAGCCGGAGCTGAAGGCGCGCTGGCTGGCGCCGAACAGTTCGCGGTGCGGCGTGTCGTGCAGGTACACCGCATAGGGGTTGGGGAAGCGGATCACCGCGCGGCCCAGCGAGTTGCCCTCGCCGGCGTCCTGGCGCAGCGTGACGGCGCCCGGCTTGGCCCAGTTGACCTGCGTGGCGTCCAGCTCCTGGCCGGCGGCGTCGAACACGCGGATGCGGTTGCGCGCCAGGTAGCCCGGGTCGCGCCGCAGCTTCGGCAGCACGTCCTCGCGCAGGATCGTCGGCGGCACGGTCCAGGTGGGGTTCAGCGTCAGGTAGGTGATCTCGGACTTGAAGATCGGCGTGCTGCGGAAGGGCTTGCCCACCTGCACGCGCGAGGACCACACCGATTCGCCGTTGCGGAACAGGTTGATGTGGAAGCCGGCGATGTCCACCAGCACGAAGTCGTCGTGCAGTTCGTGCAGCAGCCAGCGGCCGCGCTCCAGGTTGGCGCGCACCTGGTCGATGCGTCGCGCCACCGGCACGTTCAGTGCCGTGCGCGTGCCGGGGCCGATGGCACCGTCGGTGTCGAGATACTGTTCCTGCTGGAAGCGCTTGACCGCGGCTTCCAGCGTTGCGTCGTAGAGCGTGGCGCCGTTGTCGTCGGCGGCCGCGATGTCGCCGGTGGCGGCCAGGCGCTTGCGCAGCAGGGCCACGCGCGGATCGTCCATGCCGGGCTTGAGCGTGGCGCCGGCGGGGATCGGGGCCCAGCCGCCGGCGGCTTCCACCGCACGCAGGCGCTGGAGCGCAGCGCGCAACCGCGCATAAGCGGCGTGGGTGGGCCGGGCGCCATCGAAGACCGCGGCGATGTTGCCGCTGCGCACCGCATCCACCATGTAGCCGAGGGCCTCGTCCGGGGTCATGCTGCGCGTGGCGAAATTCCACTGTGCGTCGAGACTGGCGGGGTTGACCTTGCCGCGGAACAGGTGCGCCAGCGCCAGCAGGTAGGAGCGGGTGGTGGCGAGGTCATAGGCGGCGATGCTCGAAGGGTCTGCCGAGGCCGGGCCCTTCTGTACCTGCTCCAGCGCGTAGTCGCGCGGGTCCAGGCCGTCGTCGGTGACGCCCTGCAGCGCGGCGATCAGCGCTTCCTGGCGGGCGCGGTCGTTCCAGGCGGGGGCGAAGTCGCGGCGCTCGTAGAAGCGCGCGATGCCCTCGGTCAGGGAGACGCCTTCCAGCTTGGGGCCGGCCGGGCCGGCGTCGCGCAGCTGCTCCACGCGCTCGCGGATGGCTTCGTTCAGGCCCTGGGCCTGAGCGGGCAAAATGCAGGCGCTCGCCAGCAGCAGCACCGCGAAGCCGCGGCGGAAAATGCACGATCCCATGACGCTCCCTGTCGTTGGCGGGCTGAAGACGCCCGCTTGTCGGCGCGATTTTGCCCTGTTCGCAGGGCCGGCTACCATGCCGGCATGCCGTATTCCCTTGTCAGGCAGCGCCTCGCTGCCATTCTCCTGCTGGTGACCGCCGGAGTGGCCCAGGCTGCGCCGCCGGGCGAGGCCCTGCGCCGCGCCGCGCCGGACATCAACCCGAAGGCACTCAAGGCCGCGCTGTCGGCCCTGGACTGCGCCGTGGCGGCGGGCATGGCGCCTGCGCAGCATCTGGGCGTCATCGACTATTCCTTGCCCTCGACCAAGCGGCGCCTCTGGGTGTTCGACCTGAAGACGCGCAAGCTGTTGTTCCGGGAGCTGGTGGCGCATGGGAAGAATTCCGGGGAAAACCTGGCCACCCGCTTCTCCAACAGCCCAGACAGCCTGACCTCCAGCCTCGGCCCGTTCCGAACCCTGGGCGCCTACGCCGGCCGCAACGGCTACTCGCTGCGCATGGCCGGCCTGGAGCCGGGGGTCAACGACCGTGCCTATACGCGGGCCCTGGTGATGCACGGCGCGCAGTACGTGGACGCGAAGATGGCCAGCAAGCAGGGGCGCCTGGGACGCAGCTGGGGCTGCCCGGCGGTGCGTCCGGCGGTGGCGCAGAAGCTGATCGACACGCTCAAGGACGGCCAGTTCGTGTTCGCTTGGTACCCGGACCCGGCCTGGGCTGGCGCCAACGGCTACGCGCAGTGCCCGCTGACCTCCGGCCATGAGGCGCCCGACACCGCCGGTGCCGCCCTGGCCTCCAACGAGCCGCAGGTGCCGGCGGGCGTTCTGCCCTGAGGGGCCTCTGACAGGTTTGCTGACAAGTTGCCGCCCCCCTTCGACAGGCTCAGGGCGAACGGCAACTAGGCGGGGCCTTGCTGGCGGGCACTCATCGCGTCGTCGATGTCCTCGTAGGCGTCCCAGCGGAAACGCGGCGTGCACAGCGCCAGGAACACCAGGTCTTCGTCGCCCGTGTTGGTGATGCGCTGCGCCTGGCCCGGCGCGATGCGCAGCACGTCGCCCGCCAGCAGGTCCTGTGGTGGCAGCCCGCCGATCTCGGCGCGACCTTGGCCTTCCAGGATCACGTAGCGCTCGGCGATCCCGTCCAGGCGATGCCAGCGCGTGGTGATGCCCGGCGCCACGCGGGCGCGCGCCACCGACAGGCCGGGATCGTCCGGTGTATTCGACAGCTCGGCGATGCTGCAGCGCTCACGCGTGGGCTCTTCCGCGGCGCGGCTACCCGTGCTGGTTCCCGGCTGCATCAGATCTTCCCGGCCTTGCCCTGGCGGGAGGCCCACATGTTGTCGACCAGGTTGGGATAGCGCCGCCCGTTGCGCTCGGCGCGGTCCTTGGCCGCGGCCTTCTGCTCCGGCGTCAGCGGCAGGCTCTTGCCCGCCGGCTTGTCGCGCTTCCAGGGTGGCAGTTCCTTCATGCGGCGGACCGGGCGTAGGCAGAGCGTAACTGGCTGACGCTGCCGGCCGCCTCGGTGAACACGAACAGCCACAGCACCGGCGGGCCGCCCGCCAACAGGATCACCCAGGCCAGCACCGCGGCCACGTAGAGGCGCGCCCAGCCGTCGATCACGCCGAGCAGGCCGACCGGGTGCAACAGCCGCGCCAATGCCCAGGTGCCGATCAGGGCGCCGCTGAGGCAGATGAACAGCAGGTGCATGGGCTCGGCCAGCGATGGGGCGACGGCCGTGCCACCGAGCAGTCCGTTGAGCCAATAGGTCAGCGCCAGGAACTGCGGTGCCAGCGGCGGGATCGCCATCCAGGCGAGCGCGGCATCGAGGCTGGCCCAGAAGCGGACCTTGGCGGGAGAAAGCTGGGCGTAGCGCATGGAGGCTCCTATGGGAGATGCGCGAGCCTAACCCGGAGCCCCGGCCGGCAGGAAGGAACAGGGCGCCCGCGCGGGCGCCCTGTTCATGCGGGCTCAGTGATGCTTCAGCATCTCCTCGCGGGCGTGCTCGGCACGCGAGGCGCCGATGGCGGTCTTGACGTCCTTCTTCTCCTCGGGCGGCGGCAGCACGGCCTGCATGCCCAGCGAGGCGATCCAGAGCTCACGGCACCAGCCACGCGTGTGGTAGAGGTGTTCGTCCTCCTGGTCCTCGATTTCCTCGACGGCGGCCTTGAGGATCTTGGCCTCGGGGCCCTTGAGCTTGTCGGCGCAGCGGCCCAGCAGCTCCCAGTTCAGGTGGTCCTTGGTTTCGGCGAGCACCACGCATTCGCAGGCCACCAGTTCGGCGGCCTCGGGCTTTCCGGCCTTGAGGGCGGCCTGCATCGCGGCGACCAGAGACCGGCCGAGATCGCGGATGATGGCGCGGCCTGGTGTTTCTTCCTCGGGGTCAAGCCCCATGGCCTCGAAGACACCGGTGAGTACCGCGACGTGATGCCGCGTTTCTCCGAGGTACTTCTGCCACTCTTCCTTCAGGTCGTCGTTGACGGCGCATTCCACGGCATGGGTGTAGACCTCCACGCCGCCGACCTCGTGTTCCAGTGCCTGGATGAGCAGTTCCTTCAGCTGTGCCTTGTTCATGGTGCCTCCATGTGAATGTGGGTCGACCAAGGGGTGGCCGCCGCAGCGGCTGCAGCAGGGGGAGCAAATCAGGGGCCAGGAAAAAACCTCGTGAAATCAGCCGGAGCGCCAGCGGCGCCTAGGCGAATTGCCAGCCGGGGCTGGAGCCCGCGAGGCGTTCTGCACGCGAGGCTTCAGGCAGGCAGCAGTTCGTCCAGTGCCGCGAGCAGGCGCTCGATGTCCTGTGCCGAGTTGTAGTGCACGAAGGACAGGCGAAGCACGCCCTGCTGCGGGTCCAGGCCCATCGCCTGCAGCAGACGCACGGCGTAGAAGTGGCCGGCGGCGGCGAGGATGCCGCGCTGCGCCAGCGCCGGCACCAGGGCCGCGGGGGATTGCCCCAGGACCTGCACGGCCACCGTGGCGGCACGCTGCGTGGCGTCGGCGGGGCCGAGGATGCGCAGGCCCTTCAACTGTCCCAGGCCGTCGAGCAGGCGCGCCAGCAGTGGCTGCTCGGCGTCATGCAGCAACTCGCGCACGCGCTGCGCGCGCCCCGCGGGCGTGGCGCCGGGGTGGTGGTGGGCGTCCAGGGTGTCGAAGTAGGAGGCGATGCCGCCCGCGGCGGCGATCTGGGCGTGATCGGGCCCGGCCGGGGTCAGGCGCTTGCGCGGCAGCGAGGCGTTGAAGAAATGACCCTGGTTGGCGAGGCGGTCCAGCAGCTCGCGGCCCAGCACCATCAGGCCCTGGTGGGGGCCGAAGGTCTTGTACAGCGAGAACAGGTAGATGTCCGCGCCCAGGGCGCGCAGGTCCGGCAGCCCATGCGGGGCGTAGGAGACGCCGTCCACCAGCGACAGGGCACCGGCGGCGCGGATCTTCGCCGTGAGCCGCGCTACCGGGTTCAGCTGCGCGACGATGTTGGAGCACTGCGGGAACACCACCAGGCGCGTGCGCTCGTTGAGCAGCGCATCCAGCGCGTCGGGGTCCAGTGCGCCGCTGGCGGGGTCCACCTGCCACTCGCGCAGCACGAAGCCTTCCGCTGCCAGGCGGCGCCAGACGCCGCCGTTGGCCTCGTGGTCCTGGGTGGTGACGACGATCTCGTCGCCGGGCTGCAGCAGGCCGCGGAAGGCCTGGGCCAGCACGTAGGTGTTCTGCGAGGTGGACGGGCCGAAATGCAGCTCGTCGGCGCTGACGCCCAGGTATTCCGCCAGGCGTTCGTGCGAGGCGTCCATCCAGGCGCCGGCCTCGGTGGCGGCGGGGTAGGGGTAGTAGGGCTGTACCTTCAGGCGCCGGTAGTACTCGCCCAGCAGGTCGATCACCGGGCGGCAGGCATAGGAGCCGCCAGCGTTCTCGAAGAAGGCCTGGTCGCGCAGCGTGGGCTCGGCGAAGGCGGGGAACTGGGCGCGGACGAAGTCGAGATCGAGCGAGGTCATCCGCCGATCTTAACCGCTGCGCCGGCGATGGCGGGACGGAGCGGGGGCGCTCCGTCCCGCTGCGGGCTTACTTGAAGAAGTACTCGTCGCGGGACAGCTTGCCGTCGCGGTTGGCGTCGCGCGTGGCCAGGCGCTTGGCCAGCTGCGAGCCCGGCTCCAGCTCCGATACCTCCAGGAAGCCGTCGCCGTTCTTGTCGGGCGAGGCGGCGCCGGTGGCACCGGTGATCTTGACGTCCTTGCCGTAGTCGGGCGTGCCGACGACGTTGCTGCCGGGTGCCATCCTGTCGGCGCCGGGCAGGGGGCGGTCGGCATTGGCGGCGGCGGTCACGCTGACCAGGACCAGGGCGGCGAACAGGGGTTTGCTGCGATGCATGGTGATTCTCCGAGCGGATGTTGAAGACATGGCGATGCCCGATGGGGGACGCCGTTGTCCGCTGGGGTCAGGCTGGCGACGGAGCTGCGACCACGCCCTTGGGGTCGATCCGTCTTGGCCATAGCCTAGCTGCAGCGGCGGACGCCGACAACGGCTTATGCTGGCGGCTTGCGGCGCCCGAGACGCCGAAGGGGTACTACCGATGCCGAAATCCGCGTGGGGCCTGCTGGCTGCCCTGCTGCCCTGCCTGCTGCTGCCCGCCTGGGCGGCGGAGGCGCCGAGCCGCTTCCCGATCCGCCAGGGCGACCGCCATGGCGCGATCGACGCCACCGGCAAGGTCGTGATCGAACCGCAGTACGACGCCGAGCTGCGCTTTTCCGATGGGCTGGCGGTGGTGGCCGTCGGCTCCAAGGTGGGCGTGATCGACCTCGACGGCAAGCCGGTCATCTCGCCGCAGGTCAAGGTCGGCATCGGCAGCGGTGAGTTCGCGCAGCAGGTGAGCCTGGCCTCGCTGATCGCGGGTGGCTTCTCCGAGGGCCTGGCGCCGTTCCGCATGGGACGCAAGCTGGGTTACCTGGCCCGCAACGGCGCGGTGGCGGTGCCGCCGCAGTTCGACCAGGTGGAGCCCTTCAGCGAAGGCCAGGCCCTGGTGGCCGTGGCAGGGCATTGGGGCAGCATCGACCGCAGCGGCAAGTGGGTGATCGAGCCGCAGTTCGACAAGCCCTTCCGCTTCCAGGAAGGGCTGGCCGTGGTGCTGGTATCGGGCCAGGGCTACGGCTACATCGACCGGCAGGGCCGGTTCGCCATCCCGGCGCAGTACAACCAGGCCTACAACTTCTCCGGTGGCCGCGCGCGCGTGCAGCTCCGCGAGGGTCATGGCTACATCGACCGGCAGGGCAAGGTGGTGGTCGAGCCGTCGACGGAGTACCGGGTCAGTGCCGACTACCGCGAGGAGCGTGCGCCCGTGCGCGCCGGAGAGCGCGGCTGGGGCTATCTCGATCCCCAGGGTGGCTTCGCGGTGGCGCCGCAGTTCTTCAGCGCCCGGGAATTCAGCGAGGGGCGCGCCGCGGTGGCGGTGGGCGATGTCCGCCATCACCAGTGGGGTTATGTCGATGCCAGCGGCAAGCCGGCGGGCAAGGCAGGCTTCCAGCAGGCCGAACCCTTTTCCGAGGGCCGCGCGGCGGTGCTGGTGCCGCGCGCCGGCTACGGCTACGTGGATGCGGCCGGCGAGCTGGTGATCGGGCCGCTGGAGGGGGTGAGCCAGGTGGAGCCCTTCAGCGGCGGCCTGGCGCGCATCTGGTTCAACCAGGCTGCGGGCCTGTGGGGCTATATCGACCGCAGCGGCAAGCTGCTGTGGAAGACCGCCCCTTGAAGTCTGCTCCTCAGAAGGGATCGGGCCGGCAGGGCGGGCCGGGCATCGCCGGCAGCTGCAGCGCCGCGCGCAGGCGCCGTGTCGCCAGGTCCTTGCGCTCCGCGGGTGCGCGGCAGGCTTGCAGCCAGCGCAGCGGGGCGTCGATGTCGGTGCGGCGTGCCGCTGCCGCGGCGCAGGCGGCGTCCAGCGCGGCGCGGTCGTCCTCGTCGAGGAAGCGCTCCAGCAGCCCGACGATGTGTTCCAGGTCCTGATCCATGACGGCGAATAGTACGACGGCCCCCGCTGACCTCGTTGCCGCACTGCGCCGCTACCTGCCGCTGGATGAGGCCCTGGCCGCGGATCTGCGGCGGATGGCGCGGCCGGCACGGGTGCCGCGCGGCGAGCACCTGTTCCGCCCGCCCGAGGTCTGTCGCCGGCTGTTCTTCATGGCGCAGGGCCTGGTGCGCAGCTATTACCTGTTCGACGACAAGGAAGTGAACCTGCGCCTGATCTGCGACGGCAGCGCGGTGCTGCCGCTGACCAGCCTGGTGACCCAGCAGCCGGCGCAGGAGCATATCCAGTGCCTGGCCGACTGCGAGGGCTGGTGGCTGCCGCTGGACGATATGCTGCGGCCGGCCACGGCGGCGGCCTGGGAGCCGCTGCGGCGGGTGCTGGCGGAGCGCCACTACCTGTCGATGGAGCGGCGCCTGCTGACCATCCAGTACAAGTCGGCGGCGCAGCGCTGGCGCTACTTCCGCCAGACCATGGAGCCGCGGATCGTCGCCGAGACGCCGGCCCTGCACGTGGCGTCCTACCTGGGCGTGACACCGGAGTCGCTGAGCCGCATCAAGCACGGCCCGGCGGGGGCATAGCTCACACCGCCTTCATCGCCTTCTCGCTGAGCCGCCAGAGCCGTCCGGCGACATCCATGTCGCGGCTGGCGCTGCTGCCGCGGCGGCGCTGGCGCGCGACGTAGTACTTGCCGCTGACACCCTTGAACTTGTCGTCGGTGGCCATCCAGATCGCGGTATCCGCACCCTGCTGCGGCGTGATCATGAAGGCCTTCATGATCCGCGCCAGCGGCCCCGGCAGCTGGCGGTAGATGTCGGTGGCCACGGCGCCGGGGTGGAAGGCGTTGACGGTGACGCGGGTGCTCTTCAGGCGCCGTGCCAGCTCGCGGACGAAGAGCAGGTTGGCCAGCTTGGCCTGGCCATAGGCGTGCATGCTGGTCAGGTGCTTGCGCGGATGGGTGAAGCTGCGGGCGTCGATGCGCCCCAGCGCGTGCATCATCGAGCTGGTGACGATGATGCGGCCCTGCGGCGCCGCCACCACCGCATCCAACAGGCGCTGGGCCAGGCGGAAGTGGCCGAAGTGCATGACGCCGATCATCGCCTCGTAGCCGCTGGGCAGCGTGTGCAGCTTGGTGGTGTAGACGCCGGCGTTGAGGATCAGCACGTCGATGGTGGTGACGCGCTTCAGCAGGTAGTCGGCGAAACGGTCGATCTGGCCGAAGTCGGCCAGGTCGAGCTTCACCGCGGCGATCTGCGCGCCGGGGCTGGCGGCCTTGATCTTGTCGACGGCGGCGGCCGACTTGGCCTCGTCGCGCGCGGCGATGATCACGCGGTTGCCGCTCTTGGCCAGGGACAGCGCCATCTCGTAGCCGATACCGCTGTTGCCCCCGGTGATGAGTACAGTCTTGCTCATGGATTGCCTATGCGAATGAATTCCGGTTTCAGATAACCCTCGGCCGTCAGTTCCGCGACGACGTCGCCGTCATGTCCCGGCACCTGCCGGACGGCGGGCTCCCGCTGGGACAGCGCGTGCAGCGACTTGAGTTGTCCGAACACCGCGTGACGGTCCTCGCCGATCAGCCATTCGGTGACGAAGCGGGGGCGTTCGCGCTGCCGCTCAATGTTGCCACGCTTCCATGACACATCGCCAAGAAACAGCAGTTCGTGGCCGTCGGCCAGCTTCACGTAGACCATCTGGCTGCCCGGCGTATGTCCCGGGGCCGCCACGGCCACGACACCCGGGGCGATGGCGGTGGCCCGCTCGTAGCGCAGCGGCTGGTAGTTCGCCAGCGAGCCCTCCGGCACCACCGCCGGCTTCATGTACTGGGGGTGGTCGTGCTGCACCTGGGTCAGGCGCAGGGCCGGCAGCAGCGAGGCCAGGCGCGGGTGCTCCAGCACGCCGCCGCTGTGGTCACTGTGCTCGTGGGTGATCAGGATGAAGGAGGCCTTCTCCAGGGCAGCGCTGACGCGGCCGTAGGCGGCCTCGTCGTAGTAGGGGACCATGAATTCCGGCTTGGCCAGGTCGCGGGGCATGGCGGAGTCGATCATCGCGGTGTGGTCCGGGTAGACCAGCTGGTAGGCGTAGATCGGCATTTCCTGCGTCGCCCAGCCGTCCCCGGCGGCGATCATCGCCCCCGGAAAGCTGAAGGCGGTAACCTTTTCGTAGCGGACCTCGCGCGGCAGGTCCCCCGGCAGGCTGCCGGCCAGGCGGCGCAACTCCGCGATATCCAGGGGAAAATCGGCGTCTGCGGGCATGCGGCTGTCGGCCGCATACCACCAGTACAGCGCGCCGAGCACGGCGGTCAGGCCCAGGACCCAGGTGGCAAGCTTGCGCATCGGTGGTTTCCGTTCAGTTTGAGGAGCCGGCAGGGGTGGAAAGCCGCCCGGAAGGGGCGGGATCGGAATGCATGCCCTAAATTTTATCAAAGCGCAAGATGCATTCTAAGAAGGCCCCGAAGGGTGTTTCGTAGCATCCTCAGAATCACCCCACTGTTTGCTTTTTCACAAGGCGAAACAGGGAAGTCATTCAGGTGCGCCCCGGCGCGTTAGATCTGCAGGAGATAACCGTGAGCAAACCCATCAACCTCAAGATTCTGCTCGAATCCAAGAATCTGGAACGCGCCCCGTTCCCGATTCCGGTCGGCTGGTTCTTCGTCGATTTTTCCGAAAACCTCAAATCCGGCGAGCTGCGCAACGTCGAAATGCTCGGCCAGGAGTGGGTGCTGTTCCGCACCGAGAGCGGCGTGGCCGGCATGAGCGACCCCTACTGCCCGCACCTCGGCGCCCACATGGGCCACGGCGGCAAGGTCTGCGGCGAGCACCTGCGCTGCCCGTTCCACCACTGGGAATACAACACCGAGGGCTGGTGCAAGTCCGTGCCCTACGGCAAGCGCAAGCCGCCCATCACCAACCTGCAGCCGATCCTCCGCACCCTGCCGGTGGTGGAGAAGTACGGCATGATCTGGTGCTGGCACCACCCGGCCTGCGAAGCGCCGAGCTTCGAGCTGCCGTACATCCCGGAGATGGAAGACGCCACCGGCTACGCCGGCAACCGTCGCGGCAGCTGGACCGCCAACACCTGCGTGCAGGAGATCGCCGAGAACGGCGTCGACACCGCGCATCTCAAGTTCCTGCACAACGCGCCGATCATCCCGCCGGTCGAGGCCACCTATGACGGCCCGGTGATGACGCTGAACATCGGCCAGGGCTACATCGTGGGCAAGTCCTACGGCCCCGGCCTGAACGTGCTGCGCTTCAACCAGGAAGGCATCACCGCGACGATGATGTCGTACACGGTGCCGCTGACCAAGGACAAGACGCAGATGAACATGTCCTTCCGCCACGTCGATTACGCGGAAGGCACCAAGGAGCTGCACGCCTCGCGCAAGGTCATCGACCACATGATCGGCGCGGCCGAGGGTGAGGAGAGCGCGGGTTTCGAGAGCGTCGACTTCATCGTCTGGAACAACAAGAAGTACCGCCCGAACCCGCTGCTCTGCGACGGCGACGGCCCGGTGATCCAGTTCCGTCACTGGTTCAAGCAGTTCTACGTCGAAGCGCCGAGCTTCTCGCCCAACACGGCGAACCCGGCCCCGGCCGAAGCCGCCTGATCCTGCGATCCGGCTGCAACAAAAAGCCCGCCTTCATGGCGGGCTTTTTGTTTGGTGAAGCAAGATTTTCTAGCCGCCGCGGTTGAACTTCAGCAGCAGGTTGTCCGGCCCCAGGTCGGGCGCCAGCGGATCGTTGTAGCGGCGCGCGATGATGTAGAGGTTGTCGCCGCTGCCGTCGTGGAAGACGAAGCCGGCGATGCCGTTGTCCGGGATCGCGAAACTTCCGGCGGCGGCCACGGTGTCCCGATCATAGAAGTTCAGGCGGCTGCTGCATTCCGCGAAGGGCGCCCGGTAGCAGGATTCGTTGCTGATTTCGGCGATCGCGATCTCGCCAGCCGGCACCGACTCGCTCAATGACTGGATGCCCCCCGTGGGCCCGAACAGCATGACATTGCCCATGTGCGTCAGGTCGTTCTTGCGGTACTCCGAGGCCCGGAAGACGGCACTGCAGGCGGTGTAGATGCGGCTGCCATCGGCTGACAGCCACAGGCGTCCGCAGCCCGGATGCACACCGCCGTCGCCGGACTCGTACAGCCGCAGCGTGCCGCGCTCGTTCACCTCGAACTTGACGATGTCGCCGGTGGACGGCAGGGGCGGGATGGCGTAGATCGCCTGGCCGGCCGGGTGCAGCGCGCCGGTCAGCTGCACCGGTACGTCGAAGTTGCTGGCCTGGACGGCCTTGGTTTCGAGATCGATCGAGGTGATGAATCCCTGCGTCAGGGAACCGATGCTCCCGGGGAGCAGATGGGCGACCCGATTGTCCTCCAGCAGCAGGTCGGACGCCGGCACCAGGGTGGTGGAAGCGGTGGTCAAGGTGCCGGGCACGCCGGAAGCGGACAAAGCCGCATACACCAGCTTGGCCACGGCCGTCTCGGAGGCTGCCAGCAGGATGGCCACGGTCCGGCCGTCGCTGCCCAGCGCCAGGGCGGCGGGCGCCTGGTCCAGCGCCAGTTTCGCCTCGGTATCGGCGGCGGTGTCGTAGACGTAGAGCGCGGGGGTCGGCAGCGTGGAGATCATCACGATGGCTTCCAGCGCGGTGCTGTAGGCGGCGTCGACCACGTTGTGGTCGCCCATGGCCAGCATCGTGGCGGTGAGCAGGCCGCCGTCCACCGGTGCTGCTGACGCCGGCAGTGCCGGAGCCGGTTCGGGCGCTGCGCTGCCGGTGACGGTGTAGCGCGTGTCCACGACGCGTGGGCTGCCGGGCAGGTGCTCGGCGCAGGCGGTGTCGTAGCACAGCTTCAGCGACACCTGGTCGGAGTAGGTGTTGGGCCCGATCCGGTCCGGGTCCTTGAAGAAGATCTGCAGACGGCCGTTGCCGGAATCATCGATTGCGACCTCGGTGCGGGCGATGCCGGTCGTGGTCGTCGCAACAGCAGTGGCATGAACCTCCCGGCCGCTTGTCCTGCCATAGCTGAAATAGATCGAACTGGACGGTGCCACCCCGGTGGTCTTTGCCGTGACGACGACGCTGGCTGTCGGGAGCCGAAGCTCGGGCGAAGCGCCTCCGCCACCGCCTCCCCCGCAGGCGGTCAGCACCGCCGCCAGCAATGCCACGGTAGCTCTGGAAAACAGGCTCATGAACGGCGGCTCCCCTCGAAAACGATGATCGTGTGCCTTGATGGTCGGCAACGATATCGGGGTGCAGCAGGCTTGAACACCTGAACGTGTCGTCAGGTTGTCTCGCCCCGCAGACGCGCCATTTCCGCCCCGGCGATGCAGACCGCCAGCCAGGCGCTGCCGAGCATGAAGCCCGCCAGGACGTCGCTGAACCAGTGCACCTGCAGCACGATGCGGCTGTAGCCGACCAGCAGGGCGGTGGCGATGGCCGCCAGGGCCAGGGGCAGGTGCAGCACGCGGGGTGTGAAGCGCATCAGCACCCAGGCCAGCATGCCGTAGGCCACCAGTGAGCCGGACGAATGCCCGCTGGGGAAGCTCCAGCCGTTGGCGTGGGCCCAGCCGTGCTCGTGCAGCGGGCGGCTGCGCTGGAACAGCTCCTTCAGTGCCCGGTTCAGCAAGCCGTTGCCGGCCAGCGCGACCACCCAGGCGATCGCCAGCCGGCGATGGCCCTGCCGCAACAGCAGCATCGCCACCACGACGCACAGCGCGGTGAGCGTCCAGAAATCTCCCAGGTGGGTCAGTGCGCCGAAGATCCGCAGGGTCTGCGGCTGCAGGCGCTGCGACAGCTCTCCGGCCAGGGCTTCGTCGAAGTCGCCCAGTTCCTCGTCCACCCCGATCTCGTCGGCCAGCGCCAGGAAGGCCGACAGCGTGGCCAGCACGATGCAGAAGCCCAGGCCCAGGTGCCAGGCCAGCTCACGGCGGTCGAAGAAGTGCAGGGCGCGCAGGCGCCGGATCAGCGCCCAGGCCAGGCCCATCAGCAGCAGCATGCCGGAGCAGAGTGCGCCGAAGACCAGCAGGGGATGATCGGCGACGAAGGCCGCGGTGTCGTTCATGCGGCGTCGCGCTGCAGTGGCAGCTCCTCGTGGCGGGCGAGCTCGAAGCGGTCGGCCGCATCGACATAATCCCAGCGCTCCACCGCGCATTGCGGTGCGGCGGCATCGTAGCGCAGCAGGTTCACCGAATTGCCGGCCTCGAAGCGGATGCGCCAGGACAGCGCGGTACCGGCCTGCACGCCCCAGGCACGCCGGGAAATGTCCGGATAGCGGTCCGCCAGCAGGCCCACGGAAGGAAAATGGATGTGGCCGCCGAGCACCAGGTCGGCGCCGGCTTCGGCCCAGGCGCGCGCGGCAGGGCCGGCGCCGTGCAGCAGGTTGTGCTCGTCGCGCGTGCGCACCACATGCACCGGCTGGTGCGTGACCACGATGCGCAGCTGGCGCTCGCCGGCCGCGCGCAGGCGTTCGGCCACGCGCCGCACCTGGGCCGCCGAAACCTCGCCATCCTTGTGGCGGCGCGGACGCGTGGTGTTGACGCCGATCAGCAGCAGTTCGGGCAGATCCAGCACCGGCTCCAGCTCCGGCCCGAAGACACGCTGGTAGGCGGCATAAGGCCACAGCCAGCGCGCGAGCGGGTTCAGCAGCGGGATATCGTGGTTGCCCGGCACCGTGAGCATCGCCGGGATGCCCAGGCTGTCGAGGAACCGGCGCGCCGCGTCGAACTGCGCATTGCTGCCGCGCTGGGTGATGTCGCCGGAAACCACCAGCACCTGCGGGCGCTGTGCCTCGGCCAGCCGCCGCAGGGCCTGCACCACCTGGGGCCGCTCGGTGCCGAAGTGCGGGTCGGAGACCTGCAGCAACAGTGTCATGCCGGCTCCACGCGATGTTCCGGACCCGGCACCATCAGCAGCAGCGGCTGCGGCGCCACGCGGAACTGCAGCGGCGAGTGCAGATGGAAGACCTCGCCGTCGGTGGCCACCTTGAGGCGGCGCCGGCGCCGCGTGCGCACTGTCAGGCTGTGCAGGCTGAAGCTGGTCACCGTGTCGGCTTCGCCCAGGCGCCCGAGGGCGCCGCGCAGCAGCAGGCCCAGCATGCTCAGGCCGCGGATCGGCTTGAGCATGACGGCCACCAGCCGGCCGGCTTCGAGGGCCGGCGCCTCGGCGATGCCGATCCGCTCGAACTGCAGGCGGTTGTTGCCGACGAACAGCGTCGGCGTTCGCAGGCATAGCTCCTGGCCGTCCTGCTCGATGCACAGCTCCAGCTGGCGCCGCTCGCGCAACAGCGTCGCCAGACCGGCGATCAGCGCGACGAAGCGGCTGCGCCCCAACTGCTGCTTGTAGGCCTCGCGGTCCTCCAGCAGCGTGGGGTAGAGGCCCAGGCTGGCGTTGACCAGGAACAGGCGGTCGTTGACCAGGCCGGCCTGCACGGGCTGCAGTTCTGCGGACAGCAGCGCATGCACCGCAGCCTCGGTGTCCTGCGGGATGCCGTGGGTGCGGCCGAAGTAGTTGAAGGTGCCCTGCGGCAGTACCGCGAAGGGCAGGCCGGTCTCGATCACCGCCTGGGCCACGGCGTTGATGGTGCCGTCGCCGCCGGCGGCAACCACCACGCCCTGCTGCTCGCGCGCCAGCGCCACGGCCTGCCGCGCCACCTCCACCACGCCGCCGCCGTTGGCGGGCAGGAACTGGTGGGGGCGGCCGGCGGCATCCAGCAGCGCCGCGATCTGCAGCTGTGTCTCGCTGGCGTGCTGCGCGCCGGAACCGGCGTTGATGACGATGAACAGCGGTCCGTCGCTGCGGGGCAGGGTCATGGGGTCGGGCGGCCTGGGGTGGTGCCGCTCAGACTGCCACAAACCTCGCCGGGTTCAATCCCGGCCTAAGCGCCGCGGTAGAAGTCCGGGGCTCCGTCTGGCTGGCGGCGGAAGCGCTTGTAGCCCCACCAGTACTGTTCCGGACAGTCGCGCACGCATTGCTCCAGGCCCAGGTTCATCGCCGCGGTAGCCTTCTCCACGTCGGGGTCGTGGATGCCGGCGGGTGCCTCGACGTAGTGCGCGATGTAGCCGCGCGCCCAGGGCAGGCGTTCACCGAACATGAAGACCACCGGCGAGCCCGACTCCTGCACCAGGCGCGCGATCAGGGTCGGCGTATGCGCCGGCACGCCCATGAAGGGCACGAACACGCCGCGGCCCGCCGGCGGATCGTGGTCCGGCATGTAGTAGACGCCCAGGCCTTCGGCCAGCAGCGGCAGCGCCGCCTTGCGCACACCGGCCTCGGCCGCGACCATGCGGCCGCCGAAGCGGCAGCGGCCCTTGAGCGACAGGGCGTTGAGCGCGCCCTTCTGCGGCTTGTACAGGCCATAGAAGGGGAAGTTGGCCGACATCGGGATGGCCACGGCCTCGAAGGCACCCTGGTGCAGGGTCAGCAGGATCACGCCCTTGCCCTGGGCGAAGGCGCGCTCCAGCACCTCGATGCCGCGCCACTCCTTGACTGCGTTCTTCACCGGGCCGCCGGGGCCCAGCCAGACGCGCGCGGTCTCGATGTAGGTCTTCATCTCGTGGCCCACCGAGGCGCGCGCGATGCGATGCTGCTCGGCCTGGGAAAGCTCCGGCATGCAGCGGCTGATGTTGCGCAGCGCCACGCGCTTGCGCGAGGACGAGGTGACCCACAGCAGCCAGCCGGCAAAGGCGCCCAGCCCCTGCAGCACGGCCAGGGGCAGCCATGCCAGGACATGGAAAAGGAAGGACATGGGCAGGGGCACCGCAGAGGGGGAGGCGGGCATTCTACCCGGTCCCCCGGTGCGCTACCCCGCCTGCCGGCCCAGCAGGGTGTCGGTGCCCTGCACCAGGGCCGCGAACAGCTCCCCGGCGTCATGCTGGCGCAGCAGCGGCGCGGCCTGGCCGGCCCAGAGCGACATGCGATCCGGGCGGTCCTGCTCGCCGGCGGCCTTGCGGAAGCTGCCGGTAAACCAGTTCTGGATCGGGTAGGGGAAGGGCGCCACGCCGGAGGCCGTCATCTCTTCCAGGTAGCGGTTGCGGATGCCGCGCGCCAGGCGGCCGCTGAAGACGCGCGTCAGCGCGGTGTAGCGGCTGCGCTCGTCGAACAGCATGCGGCGGTGCGGCGCGCTGGCCGAGGACTGCTGGCAGGCCAGGAAGGCGGTGCCGATCTGCACGCCCTGCGCGCCCAGCATCAGCGCCGCCGCGATGCCGCGGCTGTCGGCGATGCCGCCGGCGGCGATCACCGGCGTCTTCACGCGGTCCGTCACCGTGGGGATCAGGGCAAAGCTGCCGGTCAGCGAATCCTCCGCGGGCGCCAGGAAGGACACGCGATGGCCGCCGGCCTCGAAGCCGGTGGCCACGATCAGGTCCACGCCGGCCGCTTCCATCGCCACGGCCTCGTCGATAGTGGTGATGGCGCCGATGGTGACGATGCCGCGGCGGCGGCACTCCTCCAGGATGCGGGCCGACGGAATGCCGAAGACGAAGCTGAAGGCCGGCGGATTGGCTTCCAGCACGGCCTCCACCTGCTCCTCGAAGCTTTGGCCGTAACGCGCCGGCATGGTCGGAGGCTCTACGCCGAGTTCCTCGTAGTAGGGGCGGAAGCGCTCGATGCCCGCTGCGAACTGCTCGGCGGTCAGCGACAGGCCGCCCTCGTCGTGGTTGGAAACCCAGAGGTTCAGGGCGTAGGGCTGGTTCGTGCGGGAGCGGATCGTGGTGTCCAGCTCGCGGATCTGGGCCGGCGTCAGGTGATGCACGCCGAAGGAACCCAGGCCGCCGGCGTTCGACACCGCCGCCAGCAGGTCCACGGAGGACAGGCCGCCGCCGAAGGGGCCCTGCACGATCGGGTAGCGCAATCCCAGCTTCCGGCTTACCGCGGTGTCCTGCCACATGCGAAGGCTCCTGGTCCGAATGTGGCGGCACTATACTGCGCTGGTTACCCTTGGTAACTGATTCGGGAAAATATTCGGGTTACCTGCAGGTAACCGCTCGGCCGGAGCTGGCGCATGGTGAAAGTCCGCAGGAACAAGGTCGAACAGCCGCCGGAGGTCTGCCCCCTGGGCGAATGCATGAGCCTGATCAGCGGCGCCTGGTCGCCGCACGTGATTTGGTACCTGCGCGATGGCCCGCGGCGCTTCAGCGAACTGCGTGGCGACATCAAGGGCGTGTCGGCCAAGGTACTCACCGCGCGACTGCGGCAACTGGAGCGGGACGGCGTGGTGATCCGCCGCGAGGTGGACAGCTCGCCGCCGACGGTGGAGTACTCGCTGAGCGAACTGGGTGCGGAGCTGCGGCCGGCGATCGCGGCGATCGTCGACGTGGGCCACCGGCTCAAGCAACGACGCTGATGCGCCTCAGCCGGCGCGCTGCTCGGTGATCGCGAGCGTGTGGTTCTCGCCGCCCAGGTCCAGGTAGAGCTGCCTTTCGGTGACGGTGACGGACAGGCTGTTGCGGCGCTCCAGCTTGCCGGCGATGTCGCCGATGAGCTTGCGATCAAAGCTGTAGACCGGGATATCGGCGGCGCGGTGGATGCGCTGCCCGGCGTACTGCGCCAGCAGTTGGCCCGGATCGCGGTGCGTGTAGACCGCGGCGCGGCCGGCCAGCTTGCTGCCGCGGTGCAGGCGCTCCGGGTCAGGCGCGCCGACCTCGATCCAGGCGGTCGCGCGGCCGGTCAGGTCCTTCACCATCACCGCCGGTTCGTCCACCGCGGCGATACCCTCGGTCAGCACGATGCCGTCCTGGTATTCCAGGCAGTAGGCCAGCACGCGGGTGAGCATGAACTCGGCGGTCTCCGAGGGCTGGCGCGCCACACGCAGCTCGAAGTTCTCGTAGATGCCGCGATCCATGTCGGCGAGCTGGATCGCGAAGTGATGCAGGGTAGCGGTCTGTGCCATGGCGGCGGAGTGTAGCGAAAGCCCCGCCGCTTCACCGCAAAAAAGGCGCGCAGCGAGGGATCGCTGCGCGCCTTGCCCGTGTTTCCTGTCGCTCAGCGCCGCGGCGGCAGCGGCACCAGGGCCGAGACCTTGCGCATGTGCTCGGCATACGCCGGCCGGCGCTCGACGCTGCGCTTGTCCATCAGCGGGATGCTGGCGAAGACGAACATCGCCGTCATCGCCAGGGCGCCCGGGATCAGCCAGGCCCAGTACTGCGGCGCGGCGGCGAGGCCGAACAGCATCAGGCCCCACCAGAAGCTCAGCTCGCCGAAGTAGTTGGGGTGGCGTGACCAGCCCCAGAGGCCGCTGGTGATGAATTCGCCCGGCTGCTTTTTCTTGGCGATGTAGGCGTGCAGCTGCAGGTCCGCCACGGTCTCGATGGTGATGGCCCCCAGCGTGACGATGAAGGCTGCCGCATCCAGCCAGCCCAGCTCACCCTGGCCGTAGCGGATCACCGCATAGATCGGCAGGCAGCCCAGGAAGACCTGGATGGTGGGAAACAGGTGGATGGCGAGGAAGTCCACCGGCATTTCCGCCTTGCCGGCGCGCTGCTTGATCATCGGGTAGCGCCAGTCCTCGTGATGCAGGCCGCCCCAGAAGGTCGCCCAGTTGGCCGTCAGGCGGATGCCCCAGATCCAGACCAGGGCCACTACCACGGCGACGCGCACGGGATTGGCGCCGGCGTCGGCGTTGAGCCAGTACCAGTACACCGCCAGCAGCGGCGGGATCACGCTCCAGTAGGCATCGTAGAAACTGGAGTTCTTGTACTTGCGGCTGAAGGCGAAGATCACGAAGGTGGCGGCGATGTCGCCGGCCAGCGCATCGTAGGGCTGGGGCAGGCCCAGCCCCAGCATCACGGCCAGTGCCACGCCCGTGCAGATGATGTACGACACCACGATCGGCGCGAAATCCGATTTGCTAGCCATCCTGTCTCCCCCTCCGGGATCGGTGCTGCGGTTATTTTGGCCACTATGACGCCGCTGTCCGGGGGCAACCTCGTCTTGCCGGAGTAGGGCGCTCCGGAACCCGCGGCCCCTGCTGGCGGTCGGAGGCAGGTGAACCTATGCTCAGGCCCATGAACCTTCTTGCGCGCTTCTTCGGCGGTATTACCGAGCGGATCGCGGCCGTGGTGCTGGCGATCGCGGCGGCGCAGTTCCCGGTCTACTTCCTGGCCTACGGCAATACCCTGGCCGGCGCCCAGATGGAGGCCGAGGTGCGCTACCGCGAACTGCTGGCCGAGGCGGCGCAATTGCACCTGGACGTGGAAGACTTCGTGGGGCACCACGAGAACAATGCGGACGCGGTGTTCCAGGCCTCCGGCCGCATCCACCGCACGACCATCGAACGCCACCGCCGCTATACCGCGATGCAGGACGCCCTGCGCAGCGCCCCGGCCTGGGAACGTCCGCTGGCCCTGGCACGCAATTTCGATCCGGCGATCCATGCCGCCACGCGCTTCGAGCCGGGCCTGCCGCTGACGCTGGAGGCGGGCGCCTACGCGCTGGCCGGCATCCTGCTGGCCTGGATGCTGACCTCGCTGCTGGGCCTGGCCTTCCGCGGCTCCGGCGCGCGCCGGGCCGATGGGTTTCGCTAAGGACTGGCCAGCGACAGTTCGCGGCTCTCCGCCAGCCACTGGCGCTCGCCGAGCCAGCGGGCGATGGATTCCACCGTCACCACCGAGTAGTTGCCGCTGAGGCGCTCGCCCAGCGGGTGATCGGTGAAGGCGATATTGGCGCGGAACAGCGTGGCGCCGAGGCGCTCGGTGGGGGCTATCGCAATGCGGTCGGGGCGATAGCCCGCGCGCTTCAGTTGCGCCTGCGCGGCGGCGCGTCCGATCACCGGCACCTCCGAGCCCGCGGATACCAGGAATTCCAGCAGCCAGCTATTGGAGTTCTGGTATTCCAGCGTGAAGGGATAGGCCAGCAGGCTGTAGCGCGGCTGGTCCAGTCCCAGGCCGAGATCGCCCGCCGCCGCCGGGGCCAGCCGCGTCTGCAGCGGCGCGGTGGGGAACAGCAGCAGCGCACGGTACTCGTGCGGGTCGTCAAGGAAGAAATTCATCAGGCCATCGCGGAACAGCGAGGCGCGGTCCTCTCCGCAGTGGTTGAGCTTGTGCAGGATCGTCCAGCCCGCGTCGCCGGGTGCACGGTAGGCGATGCCGGCATGGGTGTAGCGCAGGCCGTACTTCGACACGTCGGAACCGACGCGGCCGAGGATCGCCACCTGTGCCTGCCGCCGGTCCAGTTCCTGCTGGACCTGCTGCGCCAGGCGCATCGCCTTGCCCATCTCCGCCGGGGTCACCGGCTTGTCCGTGCAGGTCTGGCCGGCCTGCAGCGGAGCGCTGGCCAACATGGCCAAAGCGAGCAGCGCGGCCTGCGCCCAGCGCAGGGGCTTCACGCGCCGGCGCCGAGCGAGCGCACCGGGCGCGAATGCATCAGGGCCTTGCCGGCCTCGTTCGGCACGAAGGCGATCACCTCGCCGGTGCGCACGATCAGCCAGCCCGCGCCCTCGGCGATCACCGTCACGGTCTGGCCCGCGGCATAGGACAGGCCGCCGGCCATCGCCACGGGCACCGCGAGCACGACCTTGCCGACCTTGGCGCTGCCCTGCAGCGTCACGCGCAGGCCATCGCCCACCGCGACTACCGCCACCACCATCATGTCCGCGCTGCCCTGGACCACGGCAAGGCTGCCCTCGGCGACGGTGGCGCTGCCGTTGGCAGACAGCTCGGATCCGCGCGACAGGCCGGAAGGGTCGGCGGCAGCCACGGTCAGTGGCTGGGCGGCCACCAGCACCAGGGCCAGGGCGGCGGATGCGGCAACGAGCGGACGGGTAGTGGTCATGACATCTCCTCAATGAACATTGTTCATATAAATTTCGAAGGGAAACGCGGGCAGCAGGCATCCGCCGGACGCGAATCCGGAGAGGCGGTCACGACCAGCCTACGTGGGGCAGGCTGGTCGCGATCGCTTCCTGATCAACTTAAATGATCAGTGTTCATATATCAAGTGCGACCTGGCCCGGCGGTCCCGCTCCGGGGTCAGTCTCGTGGCTTGAGAATGCTCTTGGTGACGGTGGCGCGGGCCATGATCTCGTCGCCGACGCGGGCCTCGGCCTCCATGAAGGCGACCGAGCGGCCGCGGCGGATCACGCGGCCGGTGAAGACCACCCGGTCTCCCGCGCGGGCGCCGCGCATCAGCGACACGTGGATGTCGTGGGTCACCGCGTTGTGGCCCTCCGGCAGCTCGCTCAGTAGGGCGGCATAGCAGGCCATGTCGCAGATCGTGTAGACGTTGCCGCCCAGGAACATGCCCGCGGCATTGACCATGTCGCCGGCCACGTCGATCTCGATGCGCGAGCGGCCATCCGCGGCCTCGATGCGCTCCACGCCCATGGCGCGGTGCTGGGGGTGGCCGACCACATATGGCAGGAACTGCTCGAGTGCACTCACGGCTTGGGCTCCATCAATGGATGGCCACCATTCTGCGGCAGGCGGCGTGGCGGCACATCGCCCAGACGGTGCAGGGCAGGGCCGCAGCGGCTATCCTCGGCCACCTGAATTTCCAGAGGGGCACGTCCCATGAGCCAGTACCAGGTCGTCGTCTTCGGCGCCACCAGCTTCGTCGGCCAGATCCTGGCCCGCTACCTGTTCCAGCGCCATGGCGCGGACGGCAGCTTCCGCTGGGCCCTGGCCGGCCGTTCCAAGGCCAAGCTGGAGCAACTGCGCGACAGCCTGGGCGCGGGTGCCGCCAAGCTGCCCCTGGTCATCGCGGACGCGGCCGACACGGCGGCCCTGCGCAAGCTCTGCGAGTCCACCGACGTGGTGATCTCCACAGTGGGGCCCTACGCGCTTTACGGCTCGCCACTGGTGCAGGCCTGCGCCGAGACCGGCACCGACTACTGCGACCTCACCGGCGAGGTGCAGTGGATCTGGCGCATGGTCGGCGCCCACGAGGACGCGGCCAAGCGCAGCGGTGCCCGTATCGTGCATTGCTGCGGCTATGACTCCATCCCCTCCGATCTCGGCGTGCACTTCCTGCAGCAGGAGTCGCTGCGCGAGTTCGGCGAGCCCTGCACGCGCGTCAAGATGCGCGTGAAGACCCTGCGCGGCGGCTTCTCCGGCGGCACCGCGGCCAGCCTGATGAACGCCGTGGCCGAGAGCGCCCGCGACCCGGCCGTGCGTCGCATGATGGGCGACCCCTACGGCATCTGCCCGCCGGAGTTCAGCAAGGGCCCGCGGCAACCCAACGTCAGCTTCGCCGAGTACGACGAGGACGCCCGCAGCTGGCTGGCACCCTTCGTGATGGCCGCGATCAACACCCGCGTGGTGCACCGCTCCAACGCGCTGACCGGCCGCGCCTATGGCGCGGACTTCCGTTACGACGAGGCGATGATGACCGGCCCCGGCCTCAAGGGCCGCCTGGTGGCCTCCGGCACCGCGCTGGGCCTGGGCGGTTTCATCGCCGCGACCGCGGTCGGCCCCACGCGCCGGCTGCTGGAAAAATACGTGGTGCCCCAGCCGGGCGAAGGCCCCACGCCGGAGCAGCAGGAGAAGGGCCGCTTCGACCACCGCGTCTTCGGCGAGACCGCCTCGGGTCGCAAGCTGGTGGTGAAGGTCACCGGCGACCGCGATCCGGGCTACGGCTCCACCGGCAAGATGCTGGGCGAGGCCGGCGCCTGCCTGGCGCTGGACAAGCCCAAGGACCAGCTCGCGGGTGGCTTCTGGACGCCGGCAACGGCGCTGGGCGATGCGCTGGTGCAACGCCTGGTGGCGAATGCGGGGCTGACGTTCGAGCGCGTTTCGTAGCGCGAGGTCCGTAGGGTGGGCTAAGCAAAGCGTGCCCACCATCGCACTGTGACCATGGTGGGCACGCTTCGCTTAGCCCACCCTACGTCTGTCGGCGGGAGAGGGGATGCGCTGCGGCTGCGGTCACATCACCGCCTGCACGATCCACGCACAGCACGCCGCGAACAGCCCGATCAGGAACACCAGGTAGCCCGCCTGCACGTAACGGTACTTGAAGCGCTTCAGGTACTGGCCCATCTCGTAGATCTCGCGCAGCTGCATCTCGTAGGTCTTGGCCGGCGAGCTCATGACCTCTTCCATCTCGCGCAGGTACTGTTCGTAGCTCAGCGTGGTGAAGTGGGCGAAGAACAGCAGGTTGCGGCTGGGCGTGGCTTTGGCGCCGCTGCCGAGCTTGGGCATGGCAGCGATGATCGCCAGGCACACCGAGGCCAGGCTGAAGATCGTCAGGATCAGGGCCGGCAGGCTCTCGCCGCCGTTGGCCTCGCGCGCGGCCAGGGTCAGCACCACCGAGGCGGCGATCATCAGCATGTTGGCCTTGGTGTCGGCCGTAATGCTGAGCGTCATGTGATGGATGCGCGTCTGGCGCACCATGATGTCGAGGTGCGCGGCGCCCTGCTCGATATGCAACTGCGGCGGGGTCGGCGGCGTGACTGTCGTGGGGTCGTTCATCGGCCTGCGTTCTTCTTCGTCTATCGCGTTCGTCTATCGCGGGATATGCCGCGCCAGGAAATCCACCACGGCATCGTTGAAGGCGTCGTTGCGGTCGCCGGCCACCATGTGGCCGGCGCCGTCGATGTCCGCGATCTCGGCCTGCGGGATCAGCTCCTGCAGGCGCTGTGCGCCCTGCGCGCTGACCACGTCGCTCTGGCTGCCGCGCACCAGCAGCGTCGGCACCTTCACCTGGCGCGCGGCACCGCTCATGCGGGCCTCGTAGGCGTCGAGGTAGGCCACGTGCTCTTCCTGGCTCACCGAGATGATGCGCGGGTCCCAGTGCCAGTAGAGCCGGCCGTCGTCGCCACGGCGCAGGTTCTTCATCAGGCCCGAGGCATCCTTGGGGCGCGGACGGCTGGGGTTGTAGGCGGCCACCGCATCGGCCGCTTCTTCCAGGTTGGCGAAGCCACCGGGGTTGGCGGTCATGAAGCGGCGGATCGCCTCCACGCCCTTGCGCTCGATGGTGGGCGCCACGTCCACCAGCACCAGCGCGCTAGCGGTGGCGGCGCTGCTCTCACCGATGGCGGTCAGCGAGGTGATGCCGCCCATGGAGGCGCCGACCAGGGCCGGCGGCGAGCGCAGCGTGGCGATCACGGCCTTGAGGTCCGCCACCATGGCGTCGGTGGAGTAGTCGCCGTCCTCGGCCCAGCCGCTGCCACCGTGGCCGCGCGCGTCGTAGGAGATGGCGTGGTAGCCCTCCGCCACGAGTCGCTGGAAGGCCTTGGACCAGGCGTGGCGGGTCTGACCGCCGCCATGCAGCAGCACGACGGCAGGCTGGTCCGGGTTGCCGCCGACGTCGGCGGCCAGGGGCAGGCCGTTACGGCCCGCGAGGGTGGTCGTGGTCATGGCCGCAGTTTAGCGCCGCCACGCTGGGGAATGCGGGTTTCTCCGGCGAGTGTTCCTGTAGGAGCCAGCTTGCTGGCGACCTCGGGCCTGGACGTCGCCAGTCCCGCAGGGATTTCCTGCGGTCACAAGCTGGCTCCTACAGCAAAGCGAAGACTTATGCTGCCGGATACCCCAACCCCTTCAGCGCCGCGCTCACCTCGTCGAGGATCTTCGGATCATCGATGGTCGCCGGCGCGGTATAGGGCTTGCCGTCGGCGATCGAGCGCATCGTGGCGCGCAGCACCTTGCCGGAGCGCGTCTTGGGCAGGCGGGCCACCACGGCCGCCTGCTTGAAGCAGGCCACGGCGCCGATCTGCGAGCGTACGCGCTCCACCAGCTCGCGCAGCAGTTCGTCCTGGGGCCGGTCGACGCCGGCCTTCAGCACCACCAGGCCCACCGGCAACTGGCCCTTGAGCGTGTCGGCGGCGCCGATCACGGCGCATTCGGCCACGTCCGGGTGGCCCGCCAGCACTTCCTCCATCGCGCCCGTGGACAGGCGGTGGCCAGCCACGTTGATGATGTCGTCGATGCGGGACATGATCCAGCCGTAGCCGTCGCCGTCGATGTAGCCGGCGTCCCCAGTGAGATACCAGCCCGGGTAGCGGTTGAGGTAGTTGTCGCGGTAGCCCTGCTCGTTGTTCCACATGGTGGACAGCGTGCCCGGCGGCAGCGGCAGCTTCAGCACCAGGTTGCCGATCTCGTCGGCGCCCAGGCGCTTGCCGTCGGCGTCCAGTGCGCAGAGCTCGAAGCCCGGCACCGGCACGGTGGAGGAGCCGGGCTTCACCGGCATCGGCTCCAGGCCCTGGCAGTTGGCAATGGCCGGCCAGCCCAGCTCGGTCTGCCACCAGTGATCCACCACCGGCACCTGCAGCATCTGCTGCGCCCACTGGATCGTGTCCGGATCGGAGCGTTCGCCGGCCAGGAACAGGCTGCGCAGGCAGGAGATGTCGTACTTCTGCAGCAGCGTGCCCTTGGGGTCTTCCTTCTTGATCGCGCGGAAGGCGGTGGGGGCGGTGAAGAAGGTGCTGACGCGATGCTGCTCGATCACGCGCCAGAAGGCGCCGGCGTCCGGCGTGCCCACCGGCTTGCCCTCGTAGAGGATCGTGGTGCAGCCCTGCAGCAGCGGTGCGTAGACGATGTAGGAATGCCCCACCACCCAGCCCACGTCGGAGGCGGCCCAGAACACTTCGCCGGGCTGCACGTCGTAGACCGCTTCCATGGAATAGCGCATCGCCACGGCATGGCCGCCATGGTCGCGCACCACGCCCTTGGGCTTGCCGGTGGTGCCGGAGGTGTAGAGCACGTACAGCGGGTCGGTGGCGGCGACCGGCACGCAGTCGGTTGGTTCGGCGGCCGCGGCGGCTTCGTTCCAGTCCAGGTCGCGCGGGGCCTGCAGCTTCGCCACGGCCTGCGGGCGCTGCAGGATCAGGCAGTGCGCGGGCTTGTGCGTGGCCAGGTCCAGCGCCTGGTCCAGCAGCGGCTTGTACTCGATGATGCGCCCGGCCTCGACGCCGCAGCTGGCGGAGACCACCAGTACGGGCTGGGCATCGTCGATGCGCTTGGCCAGCTCCGGCGCGGCAAAGCCGCCGAACACCACGGAATGGATCGCACCGATGCGCGCGCAGGCCAGCATGGCCACGGCCGCCTCCGGCACCATCGGCATGTAGATCACCACGCGGTCGCCCTGCTTGACGCCCTGCGCACGCAGCGCGCCGGCGAAGCGGGCCACGGTGTCGCGCAGTTCGCGGTAGCTGTAGCTGCGCACCGTGCCGGTCACCGGGCTGTCGTAGATCAGCGCGGCCTGCTCGGCGCGGCCGTTCTCCACGTGGCGGTCCAGCGCGTTGTAGCAGGTGTTGAACAGGCCGCCGGCAAACCAGCGGTAGAGCGGCGCCTTGCTGCCGTCCAGCACCTGGTCCCAGCGCTGGTGCCAGTGCAGCTTCTCCGCCTGCTCGGCCCAGAAGGCCTCGGGCTGCGACAGCGAGCGGCGGTATTCGGTCTGGTAGCGGCTCATCGGTTTCTCCTCACCAAATCAAGAACCCCTCTCCCGCTTGCGGGAGAGGGGCAGGGGAGAGGGTTTCTGTAGAACATGCTGGAGTCAGCCCAGCCACGCTCTACAGAAACCCTCTCCCGGCAACTGCTCCATGCGTTGCCCTACCTCGGGCATCCATGCCCTCGCCGGCCCTAACGGGCCACCCTCTCCCGCAGGCGGGAGAGGGGACAGATTGCCTAGGCTTGCTTCAGCTTCGCCTGGATGTACTCGACCATTTCCTGGCGCACGATCTTCACCTCCGGGAACAGCGAGGCGAACAGCGGGAAGGCGTGCGGCAGCTTCGGCCAGATCTCGCACTTCACGTCGACCCCCGCGGCCTTGGCGCGGCGCGCCATCAGCACGGTGTCGTCGGTCAGCACCTCGTTGTTGGTGGCCAGCATCAGCATCGGCGGGAAGCCGGTGCAGTCGGCATACAGGGGCGACAGCTCGGGGTCGGACGCGTCCCAGTCGCCGGCGAACATCTCGTCCACGCGCTGCAGCGCGGCGATCGGCAGGATCGGGTCGGCGTGGCGCTTCCAGGTGCGCGAGGGCGGCGAGTGGATGCGGCCCAGCTCGGTGGCGGGCGACACCGGCAGGGCACAGGCGGGCATCGGCCAGCCGTGCTTGCGGATGCGCTGCAGCAGGCCCAGCAGCAGGTGCCCGCCGGCGGAGTCGCCGCCGACGATGATGCGCGAGGGCGCATGCCCCAGGTCCAGCAGCGCGCGGTAGGCACGCTCGCAGTCGTCCAGCGCGGCGGGGAAGCGGTTGCGCGGGGCCAGGCGGTAGTCCGGCAGGTAACCCGAGCCGCCGAGCTTCGAGGCCAGGTGCGCCACCATCTCCAGGTGCGCCGAGGGCGCCGCCGGCAGCAGGAAGGCGCCGCCGTGCAGCCACAGGATCACCGGCTTGCTGGTATCCGCCAGGTCGCCGAATACATGCCCCGGCACCTGGCCGACGATGGTGTACTCCAGCGTCAGGCCATGGTTGTTGGGGCACTTCATGTGCGACGTCAGCAACTGCATCTTCGCGATCTTCTCGTCCGAGCCGCGGATCATCCGCCCCAGCCAGGGGCGCAGGACCCGCCGGAGCATCCAGACGATGACACGGCTGCGCAGGCTGATCGGTATGGGCCGATAGACCACGCAGCTCTCGACGGAGGCCGGCAGCAGGGGCTGGCGGGAGGCAGGGACGGCGGCGTTCGGGGCGTTCATGGATTGGGTCTGTCGACGCGAGGAGCAGTCCCCAAGCTTACATGCGGAACACGCCGTAGCGGGGCTCGCCGATCGGGGTGTTCAGCGCCGCCGACAGTGAGATGCCCAGGGCATTGCGGGTATCCGCCGGGTCGATGATGCCGTCGTCCCAGATTTCCGAAGTGGACCAGTAGGCGCTCTGCTTGCGCTTGAACTCGCCCAGCACCGGGTCGCGGATCGCGTCGATTTCCTCCTGGGACAACTTCTTGCCGGTACGGGCAAGCTGGCGGATCTTCACGTCGGCCAGGGTGTTGGCGGCCTGCTCGGCACCCATCACCGAAATCTGCGACTGCGGCCAGCTGAAGGTGAAGCGGCTGTCGAAGGCGCGGCCGCTCATGCCGTAGTTGCCGGCGCCGAAGGAGCCATGGCACATCACGGTGAACTTGGGCACCTCGCAGTTGGACACCGCCATGATCATCTTGGCGCCGTCCTTGGTGATGCCGCGGCGCTCGTACTCCTTGCCCACCATGAAGCCGGTGATGTTCTGCAGGAAGACGATCGGCGTGCGGGCCTGGTTGCACAGCTCGATGAAGTGCGCGCCCTTGAGCGAGCTGTCGTTGAACAGCACGCCGTTGTTGGCCAGGATGCCGACCTTGTAGCCCCAGATATGGGCATAGCCGCAGATCAGGGTCTTGCCGTAGTTCGGCTGGTACTCGTGGAAGCGCGAGCCGTCGACGATGCGCGCGATGATCTCGTGCATGTCAAAGCCCTGCTTGATGTCCTGCGGCAGCACGCCGTAGAGCTCGCTAGGGTCGTAGTGCGGCTCTTCCGGGGCCTGCCACTCGGTGTGCGCCTTCTGCGGCCGCTTGAACTGCGCCACGATGTCACGCGCGATGGCGATGGCTTCCTCTTCTGACGAGGCCGGGTAGTCCGCGGTGCCGGAAACGCTGGTGTGCATGTCGCAGCCGCCGAGGTCGTCGACGCTGACCTCTTCGCCGGTCGCGGCCTTCACCAGCGGCGGGCCAGCGAGGAAGATCGCGCCGGTGCCGCGCACGATCACGTTGTAGTCCGACAGGCCGGGCACGTAGGCGCCGCCCGCGGTGCAGTGGCCCAGCACCACCGACACCTGCTGGATGCCCATCTTGGAGAGCATGCACTGGTTGCGGAAGATGCGGCCCGCCATGTACTTGTCGGCGAAAAGGTCGGCCTGCAGCGGCAGGAAGCCGCCGGCGGAATCGCAGAGATGCACCACCGGCAGGCGGTTCTCGATGGCGATGTCCAGCGCGCGGACGGTCTTCTTGACCGTCAGCGGATACCAGGCACCGCCCTTGACCGAGGCGTCGCCTGCGTTGATGACGACCTCGCGGCCCGACACGATGCCGATGCCGGTGACGCAGGCCGCACCCGGCACCTCGCCGTCATAGGCCTCGTTGGCCGCCAGCGAGGAGAACTCCAGGAACGGCGTGCCCGGATCCAGCAGCAGCTTGATGCGCTCGCGCACCAGTAACTTGTTCTGCTGGCGCAGGCGGTCGATGTCGCGCTGCGGGCGGTCATGGCGTACCGCGCGCTGCTTTTCCTTGAACTCCTCGGCCAGCTTGCGGTTGTGCGCGGCGTTGGCCTGGAAGCCGGCAGAGGCCGTGTTCAGTTTCGATTCGATTCTTTTCACTTGTTCGGCTCCAGGCTCAGCAGCAGGGCATCGCGGTCGAAGGTCTGGCCCTTCTCGTAGGTGACCGCGGCCACCGTGCCGTCGCGCGGCGCGGCGATGGTGGTTTCCATCTTCATGCTCTCCATCACCAGCAGGGTCTGGCCCTTGGTCACGGTATCGCCGGCCTTGACCTGCACGGCGACGATGCTGCCCGGCATGGGCGCGCGAATGTTGTCCTCGGCGCTGCCGCCGGCCTGCGCGGCCAGGCGGTCCAGCGGATGCTGGTAGCGCAGCTGGTAGGCCTCGCCGTCCAGGTGCACGAAGACGTCGTCACCGCGGGTGGCGATCACTACCTCGATGTGACGCTCGCCCAGCGTCAGCCAGGCGCGGCCATCGGCGCCGGTCTTGAGGTCCACGTCCACCACCTGCTCGCCCAGGTGCAGGCGGTAGGCGCTGGCCGAGCGCGAGAGTTCCAGGTTGTGCTCGTTATCACCGAGCTTGAATGCGTGATGCATTAGAGGGTGCTCCAGCAAGGTTTCCGTTCGCCCTGAGCCTGTCGAAGGGCGGACCGCGCCGCGGTGGGGGTTCGTACTTCGACAAGCTCAGTACGAACGGAGAGGTTCGTGGTATTCATCAATTCCTCCATCCACCCATTGCTGCATGCATGTCCGGGACCGCGTCGGCAACGTCGCGCATCGGCCGCGTGCTCAGCGCCGCGGCGCCCAGCAGGGCCTGCAGCGTCTCCGCCGGCATCTCCGGCTCCGCCGCGATCTGCGGGTTGGCATCGAGGAAGCCGGTGTGCACGTCGCCGGCGACGAAGGCCGGGTGCTGCAGCAGGCGGCGCAGGAAGGCGGTATTGGTCTTGCAGCCCAGCAGCACGGTCTCGCGCAGCGCCTTGTCGGCGCGGGCGATGGCCTCGGTCCGGTCTTTGCCGCGGATAATCAGCTTGGCGATCATCGGGTCGAAGGCGGAGGTCACCTCACCGCCCTGCAGCACGCCGCTGTCCCAGCGCACGCCTTCACCCTGCGGTGGGTGCAGCACCAGGATCGGGCCGGTGGTCGGCGTATAGCCGCGCGCGGCGTCCTCGGCGTAGATGCGGAATTCGATGGAGTGGCCGGAAGACTTCACGTCGGCCTGGCCGTAGCCCAGCTTCTCGCCGGCGGCCACGCGCAGCTGCTGCAGCACCAGGTCGATCCCGGTGATCTCCTCGGTGACCGGGTGCTCCACTTGCAGGCGGGTGTTCATCTCCAGGAAGTAGAACTCGCCACCCTGGCCGAAGATGAACTCCACGGTGCCGGCGTTGCGGTAGTTCAGCGAGCGGGCGATGCCGGCCGCGGTCTCGCAGATCTTCTCGCGCAGCGCGGCGTCCAGGGCCGGGGAGGGAGTCTCCTCCACGATCTTCTGGAAGCGGCGCTGCACCGAGCACTCGCGCTCGAACACGTGCACCACGCTGCCCTGGCCGTCACCCAGCACCTGCACCTCGATGTGGCGCGGGTTCTCGATGTAGCGCTCGCAGTACAGGCGGCCGTCGCCGAAGTAGCGCTGGCCTTCCGAGCGGCCGCGCTCGATCTCCTGCTCCAGGATCGCCAGGTCGCGCACGATGCGCATGCCCTTGCCGCCGCCACCGGCGCTGGGCTTGATCAGCAGCGGCGCGCCGACCTTGCGCGAGCGCTCGACGAAGGTCTGGGGATCGTCGTCCTCGATGGCCGAGGGTGCTACCGGGAAGCCGGCCTTCTCGACGAAGTTGCGCGCACGGACCTTGTCGCCCATCAGGTCGATCTGCTCCGGCGTGGGGCCGATGAAGCGGATGCCCGCGGCCTCCACGGCGGCGCAGAAGCCCTTGTTCTCGGACAGGAAGCCGTAGCCCGGGTGGATCGCGCCGGCACCGCTGGCCTTGGCCGCGGCGATGATCTGCGCGCCGTCCAGGTAGCTGGCCACCGGCGTGGAGCCGGTGATCTCGATGGCCTGGTCCGCCATCTTCACCGCCGCGGTGCCGCGGTCGGCGGCGTGGTAGACGACGATGCCCTTGAGGCCGAGCTTCTGCACGGTGCGCAGCACGCGCACGGCGATCTCGCCGCGGTTGGCGACGAGCACGGACTGGAAGGGCCACTTCGAGGTGTCGGGTAGCGTTTGGGTCATGGGTTCACTTCTTCGGTAATGCTTCTTCGATGCGGCTGGCGATCTGCGACAGCCTGTCCATTTCCTGCTTGAGTCCGCCGCCCGGCGCGGGGGCGGCGATGCCCTCGCAGAGCACCGCGGTGAGCTGCTCGGCCAGGGCGTCGATATCCAGCCCGCCGCGGCCGCAGATGTAGTTCCAGGTGCCGTGCTCGATGCCGCCGTAGACCAGGTCGCGCAGCAGCGTGGCCGGCAGGTCGGCGCGGAACTCGCCGCTGCGCATGCCGCCCTCGACCACGTCCAGCAGCAGCTGCGTGTAGCGCCGGTTCATGTCGTGCAGATCGGAGCCGTGATAGTCCTGCTCCGAGCGCACTTCGCGGAACATCAGGCGGCACAGCAGGGGGTAGTCGCGGATCGAGCGCAGGTGGCGCCAGACCAGCAGGCGCAGGCGGCCGCGTGCGTCGCTGACGCCGGCGAGGTCGCGGGCGTAGTCGCCAAACATCTCCTCGTACCAGTGCTCCAGCACCTTCAGCAGCAGCTCGCGCTTGCTGGCGAAGTACTTGTAGATGGTGCCTTCCACCACGTCCATGCGGGCGGCGATCTCGGCTACCGCCGCGGCCTCGTAGCCCTTCTCGCAGAAGACGTCGCGCGCCGCCTGCAGTATCTCGTCCACGCGCTGTTCGCGCGCGAGGCGGACCACCGGCTTCCTGGCGGCGGCGCGGCTCATCAGACGGCGAGGTCCGCCGGCACGTCGATCTCGATGTCCATCAGCACCTGCGCCAGCATCTTGCCCTGCGGGTCATAGCGCAGGCTGGCCATGCCGCCGCCGCCCAGCGCGCTGTGCATCAGGAAGTTGAAGCCGTTGAGGCCCGGCATGTCGAAGCGCTCGACCTTGCCCTGCACGAAGTGGGCGAAGTACTGCTTCACCGCGTCGGCGGTGAGCTGCTTCGCCAGCCAGGGGAGGTACTCGGGTTTGCGCGCCAGGATGCCGATGTTGGCGGCGTCGCCCTTGTCGCCGGAGCGGCCCCAGGCCAGCTTGATCAGCGGGACCTTCTTGGTCGGCCCCGCGGGCGCGGCGCCCGGATTCGGGCTGGCCGGCAGGCCGGTGGCTTCGCCGTAGCTCACCGCCGGGGCGGTGAAAGGCTTGCCGTCCACCTCGATCGGCAACTGGTCCTTGGCCACCAGGCAGGAGAACAGGCGCACCAGCGGCGTCGGCGAGGGGCGCCCGCCGGAGAAGCCGGTGATGCCCTGCACCATGGACGTGGCCGGCGGGATGAACTCGCGGCCGAAGACGTCCAGCGCCTTGCTGTCGGCATGCTGCACGGCGAGCTTCATGATCACCTCGCGCGCATCGCGGCGGCGGCTGTTGGCGCCCCAGTTGGCCTCGGCACCCAGGATCTCCACGTCGGTGCGGGTGTAGTCGGCCAGGCCGCGCTTGGCCATCAGCGCGCGCGTGCGCTTCAGGATCGCGGCGGCCACGGCCTCTGCTTTTCGCACGGCATCCACGCCGCCGATCATCATCGTGCCGGTGGTGCGGAAGCCGTCCTGGTAGGTGGCGGAGACCTTGTAGCTGGCGGTGGGCGCACGGCCCTTGGCGCCGGAGACCTCCACGCGGTTCTCGCCGACCTGGGTCAGCTGGATGTGGCGCCAGTCGCAGTTCACGTCCGGCAGCAGGTAGGCGGAGGGGTCGCCGATCTCGTAGACGATCTGCTCGCCGACGGTCTCCGGCACCACGCGGCCGCCGGTGTTGGCCGGCTTGGTGGCGATGAAGGAGCCGTCCGGCTTGCAGATGGCGATGGGGAAGCCCATGCGGTCCCAGTCCTCGGAGACCTTCTCCCAGTCGGTGCTGACGCCGCCGGTGGCCTGCGCGCCGCATTCCACCACGTGGCCGGCGAGGCTGCCGCCGGAGAGCTTGTCGAATTCATCCGCCTTCCACTGGAACTCGTGGATCAGCGCGCCCAGCACCTCGGCGCTGTCGACGCAGCGGCCGGTCAGCACGATATCGGCACCGCCATCCAGCGCCGCCGCGATAGGGAAGGCGCCCAGGTAAGCGTTCATGCTCCACAGCTTCGGCGGCATGTCCGAGCCGTTGAACATCTCCTTGACCCCGGCGAACTCCGCCGCGCGCGGCAGCAGGTCGTCGCCGGTGACGATGGACACCTTCAGCTCGATGCCCTTTTCCTTGAGCTTCTCCTCGATGGCCGCTTTGCAGGCCTGCGGGTTCACGCCGCCGGCATTGGTGACGACGCGGATGCCCTTTTCCTTCAGCTTGGGCGCCAGCGAGGCGACCACGCCCGGGAAGTCCGTGGCATAGCCGGTGTTGGGGTCCTTGGCGCGGGCGCGCGCCAGCAGGCTCATGGTGATCTCGGCCAGGTAGTCGAGCACCAGGTAGTCGATCTCGCCGGACTCGACGAGCTGCTTGGGGCCTTCAGCGGAATCACCCCAGAAACCGGCGCCGCAACCGATGCGTACTTGTTCTTTCATTTACTTGCTCCAACACCGGCCCGTTCATCCCGAGTAGCCTCGTGAGCGTAGCGAGCGTGCGTATCGAGGGACCGCGCGTGCCTCGATACGCCGCGCTTCGCGGGGCTACTCGGCATGAACGGTTGGTGGGTCATTGCCAGGGGCGAATCAATTCCCCGTGAAATTCGCCGGACGCTTTTCCTGGAAGGCGGCCATGCCTTCCTTCGCGTCTTCCGTGCTGGACATCACCGGCACCATCGCCTGGGCGAATTCCAGGGACTCGCGCAGGCTCATGTCGCGCATGGCGTTGTAGGCTTGCTTGCCCAGGCGGATGGCCGTGGGCGACTTGTCGGTAACGCGGGCCAGCAGCCAGTCGAGCTTGGCGTCGAGCTCGGCGCGGGGCACCACGTAGTTCACCACCCCCCAGTCCAGCGCATCCTTCGCGGTGAACTGCTCGCCGGTGATGCACATCTCCTGCAGCTTGCGCGGCGGCAGTACGCGCAGCATGTAGGGCAGGATCATCATCGGCGTGACGCCGATCTTGGATTCCGTGGTGCCGATGCGGATGTCGTCGGCGGCAATCGCCATGTCGCAGGCGCAGAGGATGCCGAAGCCGCCGGCCATGACGTGGCCGTTGACGCGGGCGATCACCGGCAGGGTGCACTCCTGCAGGCGCTTGAACAGGTCCACGATGTAGTGCTTGGGCCGGGCGAAATCCACCGTGAAGGCAAAGCCCTTGGCGTTCTTGGCCAGGTCCGCGCCCGCGCAGAAGGCCTTGTCACCGGCGCCGGTCAGCACGATGGCCTTCACCTCGCCGCCGCCCTGGGCGTCGGCGATGGCCTGGTCGATGGTCCGCACGACCTGCTCATTGAGGGCGTTGCGGCGTTCCTCGCGGTTGATGGTGATCCACAGCACCGCGCCGCGGCGTTCGACAAGGACGGGTTCCGACATGACTACTCCTGGCTAGATGGCTTGGGATGAGTCCGCCTCAATCGCAGGCTGGCCAGCCGCGCGCGCGGTTCATCCCATGCAGTTTCCGCAAGCCTAGGGAGGGCTTGGTGAGTCTGCCTCACCCGTTTGTGCGAGATACCCCCGCCAACAGGATTTTTCCTGCCGGTTCAGGCGGTTGCGGGGCTTGGCGTAGGGCGCGCCTCGCGGATCGGCAGGTTCGCCGCCGCGGCCAGCAGGGCGAAGGCCATGTCGGCGTACCACATCCAGTTGTAGTCGCCGAAGCGCGTGATCGTGACGCCGCCCAGCCAGGCGCCGAAGAAGCCGCCAATCTGGTGCGACAGCAGGGTCAGGCCGAACAGGGTGGCGAGGTAACGGGTGCCGAACAGCTTGCCCACCAGCCCCGCCGTCGGCGGCACCGTGGCCAGCCAGGTGAAGCCCAGGGCGGCGGCGAAGATATAGAAGGTCAGCGCCGTGCGCGGCGAGACCAGATAGATCGCGATCATCAACGCGCGACTGGCGTAGATCGCGGCCAGCAGCCACTTCATGCGGTAACGCTGCCCCAGAGCGCCGGCCGTGAGGCTGCCGGCGATGTTGAACAGGCCGATCAGCGCCAGCGATACCGCCGAGACGCTGGCCGGCAGGCCGCAGAGCGCCACTTCGCCCGGCAGATGCGTCACCAGGAAGGCGATGTGCAGGCCACAGGTGAAGAAGCCCAGGTGCAGGCACCAGTAGCTGCGGTCGGCGAAGGCCGCGCGCACGGCCTGCCCCAGGCCGGGGTCGGCTTCGGCCGGCGCGGTGCTGGCGCCGGCAGGGGCGGGCGGTGCGCGCAGGTGGCGTGCCAGCGGCAGCGTCAGCAGCGCGCTGGCGGCCAGCGTGAACATGGCCGCGGCCCAGCCGGCAAAGGCGATCACCGCTTGGGTGATCGGCGCGAACAGGAACTGGCCAAAAGACCCGCCGGCATTGATGAAGCCGGCCGCGAAGGGCCGCCGCTCCGGCGGCAGCATGCGCGAGGTGGCGCCGATCAGGATCGAGAAGCTGCCCGCACCCGCGCCGGCCGCCGACAGCAGGCCCAGCGTGAACAGCAGGCCCCACTGGCTGGGCAGGAACGGCGCCAGAACCAGTCCGCCGGCCAGCATCACGCCGCCGAGCTGCACCACACCCACCGAGCCGTGCCGGTCGGCATACATGCCGAACAGGGGCTGGGCCACGCCCCACATCAGCTGGCCCACCGCCAGCGCGAAGCTGATCGAGACAATCGACAGGCCGCTGCTGTCGTGGATCGGCATCACGAACAGCCCCAGCGACTGCCGCACGCCCATGGTCAAGGTCAGGATCGTGGCGGCGACTATCATCAGCAGCCAGGCGGCGCGGTTGGTAGCCACTGCCTCCTTGATGCCCGCTGTCATTGCTGCCTCTCCGCCGCCTTCACTTGATGCGGAGTTCATATCTTCCGTAGGGGTACACAGCCATGGCGAGGCCGCCACCTCCCATTGGGACGTAGACGCCGTTGCCGGCAGCAACCATGGTGGAACGGCCCTGTGTGCCCACGGCGCCTCCCACCAAGCGGGTGTCCGCCGCGATAAGCAGTGTGTGCGTCCCTTCGGGCACATCGAGCAGCGACCAGACGTTCAGCATACTGGCCGCCGCCGTCCAGGTCGGAGCGACCAGCGCCCGGCTTGAGGGAGGGAGTTCCACAACGGTGCCCTGGACACCCTGTGCAAACAGGCGCGGCACGAAGATATTTTTGGCAAATCCTAGGCAATCGCACCAGGCATGAACCTCGATAACGACCGGACCAGGTTTGTCGAGGGTGAGGGTGACGTGCTGGAAGCTGGCCTTGAGACTGCCGTCCGTGAGGACCGGGCTTTCCGGGCCGAGGGCCAGGTCGAGCTTTTCTCCGGGCTTGATCAGTGCGCTTTGTGCGCCCGACCCGGCGGCCGCTGCGAGGGAGAGCGCATTGGGCGAGGATTGCATGGCAGAGAGCGCTGCCTTGGGTGTCGCAGCACAGCCTTGCAAGGCCAGGACAGCCGCTGCAGCAGCGAGCAGGATCATGCTTCTCACGGCCCGACCTCCTTGAAGTGATGCGGTCGCGCGGATCATTCCATATTCCGCACTCATGATGTGCTACTCCGCCGGCGGATCGCGCCACTCGCGCCCGGCCTCGGTGGCCGACCAGGCCGCGACGCCTTCGCGTTCAACCAGCCCGGCCTTCTCCAGCACGGTCATGGTCTCGGTGGTGCAGACCGGCTTGCCGTTGACCTCCACGCGGTTGCCGTAGGCGACGTAGGCCTTCCAGCCGCGGCTGAGCCAGATCATGACGGCGCGCTGGGATTTGCTGAGTTTCTTGGCCATGAAGTTCCGGGTCGATGCAGGAGTGGGCTGAAGGCGGGATGCTGGTGTTGGATCGTTACCGTGTGAACACGATGCGGTCGGCGGAAGGGCTGTTCCAGGCGCGCTCGACCTCCGCCAGTGGCACCGGCGTGGCGTCGATCCGGAAGCCCGCGGGTCCGGCGGCGCGCAGCAGCTTGCCGACAATCTGTACCAACCCTTCGTTGGAGACGCTGCCCAGGCCGCTGCCGCTCAGCTCCAGGCCGGAGCTGCGCAGGATGCCGGCATTGATCGGCAGCGCCGCGCCCGCCATGGAGCCGATGTTGACGAAGCGCACGCGCCGCGCGGCCTCGCCGCTGCCGTGGCCGGCGTTGGCGTCGATGATCGCCGCCGCGGGCGGTCCCCACAGGTAGTCCAGCACCACGTCCACGCCCAGGCGGATCTGCTCGCGGAAGGCGGCGGTCAGCGCCTCCTGCGGCTGGTCCAGGCAGACGAAGTCGGTGGCGCCCAGCGTGCGCAGTTCCGCTTCCGTCTCCGGCTTGCGCGCGGTGGCGACGATGCGCGAGGCGCCGAGGTGCCGGGCCACCTGGATCGCCAGCCGCCCCGAGGTGCCGGCCGCGCCGTTGACCAGCACGGCTTCGCCGCGCTGGAAATGGGCACGCGCTTCCAGCGCCGCCCAGGACGACATGCCGGGGTTGGCCATAGCGGCGGCGGTCACGTCGTCGATGTCGTCCGGCAGCGCCACGCACTGGTTGGCCTTCACCGCCACCTGCTCCGCCATGGCGCCGATCGGCGCGCGCGGGAAGGCGAAGTAGACGCGCTGTCCGTCCTGCAGCCGGCCCACGCCATCGGCGCCCGGCACTAGCGGCAGGGTCTTGCCGGCGCTGTAGTGCTTGCCCGAAGCCTGCGCCCGCACCAGCTGGCTCAGTGCCGCGGCCTGGGTGGAGACCAGCACCTCACCGGCCTGTGGAACAGGTGCGTCGATGTCGCCGTAGCGGGGAACGCGCTCGAAGGAATCGACGATGGCGGCTTTCAAGGCGCGGCTCCGCAGCAGGGGAGGCCCATGTTAAGCGATCAGGCGGTCGATACCCGCTCAGGCGCCGGGCGCGATGACCTCCAGCATCTGCGGCAGCGCCCATTCGAAGCCATCCAGGAAGCAGGGCCAGTCGTGGTAGCCCGGACCGTAGAACAGGGTGCGCGTATCCACGCCGGCCGCCTGCGTGGTCTGCGCCAGGGCCATGCTCTGCAGCAGCACCAGGGGCTCGATCACGTAGAACGGCGGCGACGCCAGGCCGTTGGGCCCACCGGGCAGGCCGTTGCCGCTGCTGATCAGGATGCGCATGCCCGCCATGCCGGACACATTCGTGCCGGGGTCCTGCGCCTGCCAGCGGGCCCAGTTCGTCACCGGGTTGCCCCAGATTGGGCCGTTGGGCGTGCCGGCGATGGGGTTGCCGAGAAAGCTGTAGAGCGCGCTGATGCGGTCCAGGTGCAGGAAGTCCACCGGCGAGGAGAAGGATGCCGCGGCCTTGAACCGGCCGGGATACTTCGCCGAGTAGATCATCGAGCCGTAGCCACCCATGGAGGGGCCGGCCACGGCGCGATGACCGTCGCCCAGGCCGCGCAGGCGCTGTTCGATGAAGGGCATCATCACATCCATGTGGTAGGTCTCCCACTGGAAGGAGCCGTCCTCCCAGTCGGAATACCAGCCGGCGTGGCCGCCGCCGCCATCGGGCATGACCGCGATCACGTCCTCGTCCTTGAGGTAATCCATCGCCTTGCCCAGGCGCGTCCAGGACGTGTAGTCGCCCGGCGCGTCGTGCAGCAGGTAGAGCAGGGGATAGCGCTTGCCGGAGGTGGCGTAGCCCTCGGGCAGGATCACGCGCACGCGGTTGTCGGTGATCTTGACGCCCTCGGGCAGCGGCACCGCGAACTCGAAGCAGCGCGGCGCCGGGCAGGCGGCGTCGTCCACGGCATAGGCATCGCGCGGCAGGCCGTTCTCCGCCATGGAACTGTCGATGCCGTCACTGCTGCTGCAGGCCGCCAGCAATGCGGCCGCCACCAGGCCTGAGGCCCTGATTGTTGTTTTCATGTGATCCCCTCTCGGCGGGGATCATAGGGCCCTACGTGCGTGGGACTACTGGTAAAAACAGATGCCCCCCCGGTGGAGGGGTCAGCCGGGTATGTAGCGACAACCCGTGCCTTCCTCACGCCCCCTGCCGCGGCAAGAGGGTGGCTGCCTGCCGGATGTCCATCCCCTAGAATCCCGGAATCACAAGGGGGGAGATCATGGTGAAATCATTGGCAGCGCTGGTGTTTGTAGTGGGACTGAGCGCCTGTACCCATAATCCGGTTCCCAAGGACTACACCGGGCCTCTTGCTGCGGTCCAGGACTCGGCGACCGTCCATGGTTCAACGAAAGCCGATTTCTTCGTGGTGTCCCATGTGAACGGGCAGAAGATCGGCGACAGCATCGGGGCCACCGTTGAAAGGAACTATGGCCAGGGTATGGCCATGCGGCCTGCGGTGATAGGGCGTGCGGTGCCTGCTGAGGCCGCCATCTTCACCATCAAGGGACGCACCCACTATGCGGCTCCCATCCTCTCGATGGTCCAGGAGGTCTACGAGGTCCAGGGAGACGTGGCATTCACCCCCGTCGCAAGCCGAAACTATCAAGTCAAGGGACAACTTACCCCGGAATACTCGGCGGTCTGGATCGAGGACAGCGAGACGCAGGAAGTCGTGGCCGAGAAAATTGAGGTAAAGGGCTCGGCGAAGCTGGGGTTCTTCCAGAAGTAGCCGGGGTCAGCTCTCCGAGCAGACGCCCGTCTCGCGCAGTTCCACCGTGGCCCATTCCACCGCCGGGCAGGCCTGGGCAATGGCCAGGGCCTCGTCGCGGCTGCAGTCCAGCAGGAAGAAGCCGCCGATCATTTCCTTGGCCTCGGCGAAGGGCCCGTCGAACTGACGGCGCTGGCCGTCGCGGGTCTCCAGGCGCATGGCCTGCCGGTGCGTGGGCAGCAGGGATTCGGCAGCCTTGAGCACACCGCGGGCCTGCAGCTCACCGCCGAAGTTCTCCATGAGCTGCTGGTGCAGCTGCTTCTGCTCCGCGCTGCGGCCTTGCCGCCAGCCGGGTTGTTCGATGATCAGCAGGACATGCGCCATGGCGGGCTCCGGAAGGAATGGCGCGATCTTATCCTGCATGGGGTGGTTTGCTATGGTGCGGATGTCGTTTTAGGAAGAAACGCCATGAAAGCCTTGCTTCGCGCCGCCGTCGCTGTCGCCCTGCTGGCTTGCGGGATTACCGCTGCCGCCGCCACCGAGCCTCTGAAGCCGGGACGTTACGTGCTGCAGGAGGGCTGGGGCAGCCTGACCGTGGGGTCCCCGGGCCAGAAGGGCCAGCCCTTCTCCATCGAGACCGTGGGCGGCAATGCCCATGTCTGCGGTGTCGATGGCCATATCCGTGCCGGCCAGGGAGTCCCCACCGAGACCTTCGAGGAAGCCTGCGCGATCCGCTTCCAGGGCGAGGGCGACACGGTGACTGTGGAGTCCGGCGGTGGCTGCCGCATGTACTGCGGCGCCCGGGCCGGCTTCGACGGCCGCTACCGCCTGCCGCCGCCCGGCTGCACGCAGAAGAAGCTGCGCGCGCGGCAGGACCTGTTCCTGAAGCAGTACCGCGCCAAGGCCTACGGCAAGGCCGAAGCGACAATGAGCTCGCTGTCCGGCGAATGCGGCACCTTCTTCAACTGGATCGAAAAGGACCGGCTGCGCAACGACCTGGCCATCACGCAGCATCACCTGGGCAAGCCCCAGGCCTGCCTCAAGACCCTGCAGGAGACGCGCGCCTGGGCCGCGCCCGACGAGCCGCAGCTGCACGAAAGCCTGCCGCCCAGCGACTTCGACAACTACATCGGCGTGGCCAAGGCCACTTGGACCAATCGCCGCCTCTGCGAGCGGGCCTTGGAGAAGGCAACGCCGCGTTGAGCGGGGTTGCCGGGGCACTTCGATCAAGCGGGTGATCGGGCAGAGACAGCGCTGCCCCTGCCCGCGGCCTGAGCTGTCATCCGCCTGCGGCGGACGAATGGCAGAGTGCCGGCTATAGTGCTGCCTCTCCCATCCTCCGGCCGACGACGCATGCCCGCCAAGACCCCCACGACCCTGCACGCCTTCCGCGACGACATCCTGGCCGACCACGATGCCGTGGCCCTGTCGCGCCTGATCCAGGGCGGCGAGTTGGGTGCCCGCGAGGTCGCCATGGCCGCCGTTGCCCGTGCCCAGGCGGTGGGTGCCCTCAACGCGGTGGAATACGAGGCCTACGAGCTGGCGCTGCGGCGCATTCCGCGCGCTGGCGCCTTCTGCGGCGTGCCCACCTTCGTCAAGGACAACACCGACGTCAGCGGCATGCCCACGCGCCACGGCTCGGACGCCGTGCCCTCGCGGCTCGCCGTCAAGGACGGCGCCTTCGCCAAGCAGTACATGGCGCAGGGCTTCACCGTGCTGGGCAAGAGCCGCCTGCCAGAATTCGGCTTCAATGCCACCACCGAATTCATCCGCCAGCAGCCGACGCTGAACCCCTGGAACACCGAATACTCCAGTGGCGCGTCTTCTGGCGGCTCAGCGGCCCTGGTGGCGGCCGGCGTGGTGCCCATCGCCCACGCCAATGACGGCGGCGGCTCCATCCGCATTCCCGCCGCCTGCTGCGGCCTGGTGGGCTTGAAGCCCACGCGCGGTCGCTTCATCGACGGTGAGCAGGCCCGCAGCCTGCCGGTCAACATCGTCTCCGAGGGCGTGGTCACGCGCAGCGTGCGCGACACTGCGCACTTCTTCGCCGGCATGGAAGGCACCTGGCGCAACCGCAAGCTCAAGCCGGTGGGCCTGGTGGAAGGCCCGGGCAAGCGCGGCCTGCGCATCGGCCTGGTCCACGACTCCATCAACGGCCACGCCACCGACACCGAGACGCGCGAAACCGTTAACGCCACCGCCAGGCTGCTGGATAGCCTCGGCCACCGCGTGGAGGAGATGCCGCTGCCGGTGAAGCCCTCGTTCGCCGACGACTTCAGCCTCTACTGGGGCATGCTGGCCTTCTTCGTCTCGCGCTTCGGCGAGAAGACCGTGGCGCCGGGCTTCGACGCCACGCAGATCGACAACCTCAGCCGTGGCCTGGCCGACATGTACCGCCGCGGCATGTATCGCACGCCGCTGATGCTCTACCGCCTGCGCAAGTCCCAGGCGCAGTACGCCGCCGGCATCCGCGGCTACGACGCCGTGCTGTCACCGGTGCTGGCGCATGTCACGCCCAAGCTGGGCCACCTGTCGCCGAAGCAGGAGTTCGGGCCCTTGTTCGACAACCTGCTGCGCTACGTCTCCTTCACGCCGCTGAACAATGCCTGCGGCAGCCCGGGCATCTCGCTGCCCATGGGCAGCAGCGCAGCAGGACTGCCGATCGGCGTGCAACTATCGGCCGCGCATGGCGACGAGCGCACGCTGCTGGAGCTGGCCTACGCACTGGAAGAAGCGCAGCCCTGGCGGCGCATCCAGGATACGGGCGCCAAGGCCAAGCGCCGCGCCCGCGCCGCGTAATCGGGAGACAGCGCCATGGTCATCAAGAAAACCACGATCGACAACGCCAGGCTCGACCAGATCGTCGCCGACGCCCAGCGCAACGCTGCCCAGCGTGATGCCGGCTACCGCGAGCGCGCCCTGAAGATGTACCCCTGGGTCTGCGGTCGCTGCGCGCGCGAGTTCACGCGCAGCAACCTGCGCGAGCTGACCGTGCACCACAAGAACCACAACCACGACTACAACCCCGAGGACGGCAGCAACTGGGAGCTGCTGTGCCTGTACTGCCACGACAACGAGCACTCGCGCTACACCGACAACGATGGCCGCAAGGCATCGGGAGAGAGCAGCCAGACGGTGGCGACCGGCAATCCGTTCGCGGACCTGAAGGCGATGATGGGCAACAAGAAGTCCTGATGGCCGGGGGCACTCAGGTTTAGTTGCCGTTCGCCCTGAGCCTGTCGAAGGGTGGGCGGCAACGGATTGACGGACCTGGCGGCAAGTCCGCCCATGCTTCGATCCTTCGACAAGCCCAGGGCTTCAGCGCGAGCTGAATTCTTCAGAGTTCCCCTACGGCTTACCGCGCCCGAACGTTCCGGGTTTCCTGTCCGGCTTCCTTGGCACCAGGCTGTCGCGCCAGGCCGCGATCCGCTGCGCTGAGAGCTCGCGCACCACCGCGCAGCCGGGCTCGCGCTGGTGCTGGCAGTCGCTGAAGCGGCAACGGGCCGCCAGCTGCCGGACATCCGCAAAATCGTCTTCGACCTTGGCCTGCTCTTCCGACAGCTTCAGCTCGCGCAAGCCCGGCGTGTCGATCAGGCAGGCACCGCCCGGCAAGCGTCGCAGGAAGCGGGCCGTGGTGGTGTGGCGGCCCAGGTCATCCTGGTGGTCCTGCGTGGCGCCGGTGCGCTGTGTATCGGTGCCCAGCAGGCTGTTCATCAGCGTCGACTTGCCGACCCCGGAGGAGCCGAGCAGCACCAGCGTTTGCCCCGGCTGGAGCCAGGGCGCGAGCAGCTCCGGCACCTGGGGGCTGCGAGCGTCGAGCGTGACCACGGCAGTATCGGGCGCCAGGCTGGCGATTTCGCGGCGCTGGGCCTCGGCATCCTGGGCGCGGTCGAGCTTGGTCAGCAGCAGCACGGGCGTCACATCGCCGGCCACGGCCATCAGCCGGTAGCGCATCAGGCGCTCGGGGCTGAAGTCGCCGTCCAGGCCCATCACCAGCAGCGCGGTATCGACATTGGCCACCAGCCGCTGGCGGCGCCCATCCTCGCGCGTGCGCTCCAGCAGGCTGCGGCGGGGCAGGAGCTGGGTCAGCCAGTCGCCCTCGTCCTGGTACAGCGCCCAGTCACCCACCGCGATGCCGTCATCGGCCTTGGTCAGCGCCTGATGCAGCGCGGGATGGGTGCGGGCGCTGAATTCGTGCTCGCCATCGTTGACGCGGTATTCGCTGCGATGCTGCTCGACGATCCGCACCGGTCGCCCTGGCCCAGGGGGCAGCTGTTCCAGCGCCGCCTTTAGCGCGGCGTTCCAGCCCAGCCTTGCCAGTTCATCGCCGAGGGGGACGGTCATGGAGTGTTGCGAGAGAGGTGAGGACGGATTCTAGCCCGCCCAGGCCCCTCCCAGCCTGCGCCTACGGCGTGAAATTCATCTCCACGCCCGCGAACCAGCTGCGGTCCGGTGCCGGCTCGAAGAAGCGGCTGTTGCCCTCGTTGACGATCACCGAGCCCGCATAGGTCTTGTCCAGCAGGTTGTCCACGCGCACGAAGGCGCCGAAGCTGCCGCGGCCATAGGGGCGCAACCAGGCCAGGCGGGCGTTGAGCACGCGGTAGGACTCGGCCTCGTCGCTGTTCAGGTCGTTGACCGCCACGCTGCCCGAGTGGCGCAGGTCCACGGCCGCCGACCAGCCGGGCAGGGCGCGGCGCCAGGCCAGTTCCGCCCAGGCGTTGTTCCGGCCGATGCCCGGGATCCGATTGCCCTTGTTCACGGGGATCGTGGCGCCGCCCGCAACGTAGCTGAAGTCCTTGTCGAACTCGGCGTCGATATAGTCCGCCGCCAGCTGCAGCGACCAGTCGCCGCCGATCCTCAGCGTCAGCCCTGCTTCCACGCCGCGCCGCTGCGTATCGGCATTCTGGAAGCTGGCGCGGCCGCCACTGTTGACGGCCGGCACGATGTCGTCCTCCGCGCTCGTATCGAACAACGCCAGCGTGAACAGCCCGCCACGCGGCAGCGCGCGCTTCCAGCCCAGCTCGAAGGTCTGGCTGCGAGAGGCGCGCAAGTCCAGGTTCAGGCCACTACTGCCGTCCGGCTTGTAGGACAGCTCATTGAAGGTGGGTGTCTCGAAGCCGCGGCCCCAGCTGCCGTAGACGCTGCTGGCCGGGTTCCAGGCATAGCGCAGGGCCAGCGCCGGGGTGGTGGCGCTGTAGCGCTTGTCGCCGCTGTCGTTGGGGTTGGCGCCGGTGATGTAGTGGTCCTCGGATTCGAAGTCCACCTCGCTGCGGCGCAGTGCGCCCAGCACGGTCCAGCGCTCCGACAGCGCCCAGTCGGCGGACAGGAACTGGTCGAAGCTGTCCACCTGGTTGTCCTCGTCGCGCCGCAGCGCACCCAGCACGCCGGTGGTGGCGCCGACGAAGTTCTCGTAACCCTTGCGGTTCTCGTTCAGCGCCTGCCACTGCAGGCCGGCGCTGATCGTGCCGCGCGACAGCTTCCAGTTGTAGCGGCCGTCGCTGCCATAGCCCTCACGCTCCAGGTCGATCACGCCGCCGGGTTGTTTCGGCGGGTTCTGCGCCCCCACTGGGATCGACTGGAACTGGCGCACGGCACGGGCGCTGGCATACGTCACCAGCTCCAGGCTGTCGCCATTGGCGAGCTGCTGCTCGTAGCGCAGGCCACCGATGCGATCGTTGAGGCTCTTGCGCGTGTTGAAGGTGTTGGCGCCGGGGTCCACCTGGCGAGGGTTCGCGGCGTACTGCGCGCGGCTCAAGCCCAGCGGATCCTGCGCATCGGGCTGCGACAGGCTGTTGAACACCAGGCCCAGGCGCTTGGTCTCGTCGATCTGCCAACTGGCGGTCGCCGCCACTTGGTCGCGGCGCGCGGCACTGTGCTCGCGGTAGCCGTCGGTCATGAAGCGCAGGCCTTCGACGCGATACCCGAGCTTGCCGTCCAGCGCCTGCCCGGCGGCGGAGGCCGAGGCGCGCCAGGTGTCGTCGCTGCCCATCACCACGCGGCTGCCGAAGGTGAGCTCGGCGGGCGGCGGGGCCGAGAAGGCGGCGATCACGCCGCCGGAGGCGTTGCCGTAGGGGTAGGCCAGCGGCCCGCGCAACACTTCCACGTGATCCAGCGAGGTCACCGACAGGCTCGAGGGTTGGCCCTGGCCGTCCGGCGCCGTCAGCGGGATGCCGTCGAGCCGCAGCTGGATGCCGCGCACGCCGAAGCTGGAGCGCGCGCCAAAGCCGCGGCTTTGGATCTGCAGGTCCTGCGCGTAGTTCTGGCGGTTGCGCACGGTCAGGCCCGGCACGCGCACCAGGCTTTCGGACAGCCCGATGCCCGGCTGGGTCCATTCCAGGTCCTCGGCGTCGACACGGCCGATGGCGGCCGGCGCCTCCAGTTCGGGACGCGGCGAGGGCATGCCGCTGACCACCACCGGGGGCAGTGGCGTCGGCGCGTCTTCGGCGAGGGCGGCGGACAGGGGCAAGGGCAGCAGGCCGAGGGCCAGCAGGGGGCGCAGGGAACGGTAGTGCATGCGGAATCCTAACCCGCGCCCCCGGGGCGGGTTCTACCCTGAAGGCAGTATCAGTGTGCTGGCGCCGCCGTGCCGCAGCGCTTCTCCGGCAGTGCGCAGCGGATGTCGCCGGAGCAATACCAGCGCTCGCGGCGCTCCAGCACCAGCGGCTTGCCGCCCTCCGAGGACACCACGGACTGGTCCCGCGGCGCATCGTGGCCGCAGCGGACCTCGGTGATCGTGGGCTCGCCCAGGTCGCGGCAGTAGCGCCCGGCCTCGGTGCCCAGCAGCTCGCGGGCGTGCGCCTCCGACTGGAAGCTGATCAGGCCGCCGGAGCGGCCCTGCTTGATGGTCTCGATGCAGTCGCCAGGCGCCGCGGCGAAGGCCGGCAGGCTGGCCAGGCACAGCAACAGCGGCAGGGCGCGAAGGGAGGGATGCATGGGAAGACTCCGTGTGGCTCGGGCAGGGCCATCTTAGCCCCGCCGCCGGTCATTTCTACCGCAGTCGGGGGATGAACCGGGCCCGGCGCCGGCTCCATGCTGCAAAAACATTGTTGAAGAAATGTTTCCGGGCAAAAGCCGGGTTCTGGAGAGGGCAAGACAGATGGATACGGACAACAGGAAGGGCGGCGACCTGAACGCCAAGGCCGAGACCCTGCGGCGCAGTTCCGCCGCCACGGCGCAGCGCAACCTCATCACCATCCCACGTCATGCGGACGGCTCGCCTCGCTACGCGCGCGGCTGGCACATGGTGGGCTGGAGCGACGAGTTTCCCCAGGGCGAGCCGGTGCCGCGCGACTACTTCGGCATGCGCCTGGCCTTCTTCCGTGGAGAGGACGGCAAGATCCGCTGCCTGGACGCCTTCTGCCCGCACCTGGGTGCCGACCTCTCGGCCGGCAAGGTCTTCGGCAATGAGCTGCAGTGCCCGTTCCACAACTGGCAGTACCACGGCGACACCGGCAAGTGCGTGAAGATCCCGTACTGCGCCAGCATCCCGGCCAAGGCCAAGACGCGCGCCTTCAAGACGCTGGAGATCAACGACACCGTGCTGATCTGGTTCGACCCCGAAGGTGGCGAGCCGGACTACGACATCCTGCCGCTGGAGGATTTCAACGCCAAGGGTTGGACCCAGGGTTGGCGCCGCTTCCAGATCACCATCAAGACGCATCCGCGCGAGGTGATCGAGAACACCGTGGACAAGGGCCACCTGCTGCCGATCCACGGCTACGACGTGGACACCTGGCTGCCGGTCTGGGACGGCCACATGACCGGCGAACTGATGTGGGGCAAGCACACGCGCCTGGCCGCCGACGCGCAGGACGACAAGCTCTACGTGCGCTCGCTGACCTTCGGTCCGGCCTACCAGTACACCTGGCAGACGCAGGACTCCAAGATGTTCGACTCGGCGATCCTCACCGCCTGGTGCCCGATCGACGAGAGCACCATCGAGTACTGGTTCGGCGTGATCGTGAAGGCCAACGCCGACAACTTCCCGCCGGAACACCTGGAGGCGGCGGCGCAGGGCTATTGCGAGGCCTCGTACCAGGCCTTCATGGAAGACGTCTATATCTGGGAGCGCAAGCTGTTCCGCCCGGAGCCGACGCTCTGCGCGGCCGACGGCCCCATCGCCAAGCTGCGTCGCTGGTACTCGCAGTTCTACACCGACCGCGCCCAGGTGGACACGCGCCTGTTCCACAACAACAACACCAAGTGGACCGTGCATGACCTGCGCGACAACATCCAGGCCGTGCTCGCCGAGCAGGAAAGCTGAGCGGCCCGGAACGGAGGAGAGAAACATGAGTCGCTACGACCGCAAGAAGGGTGTCGAACTGTTCAACGAGGTCTACTGCGGCAAGGTGCCGCTGCCGGCCGGGGAGGGCGAGAGCCCGTTCATCGACTACATGCTGGAGACCTTGTTCGGCACGCTATGGGCCGACGAGACGCTGTCCATCCGCGACCGGCGCCTGCTGCTGATCGGCGCCATCGCCGCGCAGGGCGAGGCCGGCACGCTGACCATCCAGCTGCGCTCCGCCCTGCTGCGCGGCGAGCTGACGCATGCCCAACTCGACGCCGTCGCTGTCTTCCTGACGCAGTACGTCGGTTACCCCAAAGGCTCGCAGCTGTTCCAGATCGTCAACAGCGTCAAGGCCGAAGCGCACGCGCCGCAGGGGGCCGCATGAACACCGCCGCCGCATCCGCCACGGCCTCCTCCGGCCGCATCCCCGGTTACTGGTTCTCGCGCAATCCCGACAAGGCCTGGGGCGAGAAATTCTTCCTGTTGTTCCTGCCGGTGTTCATCGTCTTCAACACCGTGGTGCAGCAGATGGGCTGGCTCGACACCGGCAACTTCTGGAACATCGTCCAGAATTTCCTGATGTGGGTGCCGTACTGCCTGCTGCTGCCTTGGTGGCTGCGCCGCAACAGCGGCGTGCCGGCGGTGGAGAGCTACTGGTTCAAGTACAACGTATACATGTCGACCTACGTGTTCTGGGCGACCTACTTCCACACCGAGTACTTCTTCCAGATCCTGGGCCTGCGCTACCACTTCCCCGAGGTGACGCTGTACTTCGACTCCTTCCTGCTGGGCCCGGACGAAGCCACCGCGCGCGAGACCTTCCAGAAGATCCCGCCGAGCATGTACCTCAACGCCATCGCGTTCTTCGTGGTGTACCACAGCGCCTCGGTGGTGATCATGCGCCGCGTGCGCACGCTGACGCCCAACGTCAGCCCCTTGCTGCGCAAGCTGCTGTGGGCGCTGACGGTCGCGGTCACGGCCTTCTTCTTCGCCTGGGCCGAGACCTTCTTCTACGTCAACGAGGGCATCAAGCAGCACGTCTGGTACGTGGACATGGCGCGCATGCTCAGCATCGGCTCGGTCTGCTACATGCTGTATTTCCTAGTCAGCTTCCCCAACATCTATCGCATGGACGAGGATGACTTCGCCGGCGCCCAGGGCGAGCGCTGGAGCGCCTCGCGCGCCTTCATGGAGGCCTCGGCGGTCAGCATGATCGTGCTGTTCCTGCTGGACCTGTTCGCCTGGGTCTACGGGCCGATCATTTAAGACCTTGAGTTGATTGGATAAAGGGCCGGGGAAACCCGGCCCTGTTGTTTTTGTCTAATTTCGAGAATATATTCGCAAAACAATTCTCGTATTGGGACCAGGACCGGCACATGAGCGGCGGCGCGGCGATCAAGGCAGGCAGGGGGCAGGCGGCACCGCGTGTCGGCCGGCCACCCAGCGTCACCGTGCCGCAGATCGTCGCCGTGGCCCTGGAACTGGGCCTGGACAACCTCTCCCTGAAGCAGGTGGCCGACCAGCTCGGCATCGGCCTGGCCACGCTGTACCGCCATGTCGGCACGCGCGACGAACTGCTGCGCCTGGCCAGCTTCGAGCTGATGCTGCGCCGGCAGGCGCCAGCGGCGGAGTCCGCGCACTGGTCCGAGGTGGCGCTGCAGTACGCCGAGACGCTGCTGCAGTCTTTCCTGGCCGAGCCCCAGCTGATCACCGAGCTGCAGCGCGGCCGCCTGGGTCCGCATGCCGAGGTGGACCTGCTGGAGAAGTTCCTGGGCGTCATCACGCTGCACGGCTTCAGCATCGACGAGGGCGTCAGCCTGTTCCATGCGCTGGGCACCGTCGTGGTCGGCACCGCCACCGGCATGACCGGCAACCGCGCCGCCGAGGCGGCCGGCGAGCCCTGGAAGATCGAGACGCGCCGCGTGCTCGGCGCGCGCGACGACCACGAGCTGCCCCTGGTGCGCCGCGCCTACCCGCAGTTCGTGGATCCCGGCATCGGGCAGTGGCGCTTCACCGTCCGCAGCCTGCTGGCCGGCGTTGCCGCCGCGCGCGGCGAGACCCTGCCGGCAGACCTTCTTGCGACACCAGCGGCCGACAGAGCCGTGCCCATCCAGCGCAAGGGCAGCGGCAAGCCCTGAACCATCGAGGAGATTTCACATGAGCGCCAGCACCACGCCAGCCCGCATCGAGATCGACGGCAAGATCTTCAACCCGTATTCCCGCGACTTCATCCGCTCGCCCTGGGCCACCTGGGACAAGCTGGTGAAGGAATTTCCGGTCGCCTGGCACAAGCACCTGAACATGTGGGTCGTCAGCAGCCACGAGGCGCTGATGGACATGCTCAAGGACAACCGCTTCTCCACCAACTACAAGCACTGGGAGTTCGCGCCCCCGCCCAAGCCGGTGGAGCAGCAGAACCACTTCGAGCGAGCCATCGACGCCGGCCTGTTCGCGGTGGACCCCTTGCAGCACCTGCGCCTGCGCAAGCTGACCATGCCCGCCTTCTCCAAGCCGGTGATGGCCAAGATCGACGCCAAGGTCCGTGATCTCATCACGCAGTGCTTCGACGAGATCGGCACGCCCGACCAGTTCGACGCCTTCGCCATGATCGCGGAGAAGCTGCCGGTGCGCTCCATCTCGCGCATGGTCGGCGTGCCCACGAACATGGAGACCTTCTTCCACGACTTCGCCGTGAGCGTGGTCAAGTCCACCCGCATCAACCTGCCGCTCAAGGAGCGCGAGAAGGCGATGCAGGACACCTTGCCGGGCTTCCAGTACTTCCTGGACCTGATCAAGGAGCGCCGCGCGCTGCCGCACCCGGGCGACGATTTCGTCGGCCAGCTGGTGGCGGCCTCCGACAACGGCGATTCGCTCAACGATTACCAGATCGTCTCGGTGATCCAGGCTGTGATCGTGGCCGGCTCCGACACCGCCACCGACCTGCACACCTACGCCATCCAGGGCCTGCTCTCCAACCCGGACCAGTACCAGCTGCTGCGGCAGAAGCCGGAGCTGATGGAGAACGCCATCATCGAGCTGCTGCGCTACGGCGCCTTCGGCAAGACCCCGCAGTTCCGCTTCGTGTCCGAGGACCTGGAGTGGCGCGGCCAGCACTTCAAGAAGGGCCAGTCGGTGCTGATCAACCTCACCGCCGCCTGGATGGACGACGCCAAGTGGCCCGAGCCGCGCAAGCTCGACATCCAGCGCCGCCTCGACGGCAACCTGGTCTTCGGCGCCGGCGCCCACTTCTGCATCGGCACCTACCTGGTGCGCGTGCAGGGCGGCCTGATGCTGCAGGAACTGATGAAGCGCTTCCCCAACGCCGAACTGGTCAACGGCAACGGCGACGTGGAGTACGACTACAACCACCACAACGCACGGCGCATCAACCGCCTGCTGGTGAAGACCAACGTCGAAGCGGCGCGTAAGGCTGCTTGAATGGAAAAGTGGGTGAGGGCTCGCGCTTTGGCGATGACTAAATGTCATCGCCTGCGAGTCCGAACGCCCGGCCATGGATGGCGTTTGGCTTACTGGGACATGACTCAATGTCATGTCCCAGCCCTGGCCAAACGCGGCCGGGGCTCAATCAGGTAGCTGCAGTCGCGCCATGGATGGCGTCACCTTCTTGAAGGCACAGCATGGAAAAGTGGATTTGTGTGATTTGCGGCTACATCTACGACCCGGCAGTCGGCATGCCCGACGCTGGCATCGCGGCAGGTACCTCGTTCGAGGACCTGCCCGAGGACTGGATGTGCCCGGAGTGCGGTTCGCCGAAGTCGGCCTTTGAGGTCTACGTCGGCTAGAACCGCTGTTAACAGTCAGCCCTTGGGGACGGCGCCTGCGGGTCGCCGTCCCTTCTTTTTTTGTGGGGCTGGATGTCTTTACACGTGGGAGCGACGCGAGTCGCGAAGCTCAAATAGGCGATGCCCGCAGCCGCCGCTACAAGCGAGTCACGAACGTAGGAGCGGCCGCTGGCCGCGAACAAGGCTCGCTGCAGCAAGCCCCCTCGCGCCTCGCGTCCCACCCAACGGAAGAGAACGCTCAGGCGTCCTTCTTCTGCAAAACCTCACGGATCGCCTGGAACAGGTCGCGGTAATACGGCCCCTTGCTGCCGCCGCGGCCGTGCGCCTCGTCGTCCGCCAGCTCGTGCCGGGCGCGCTCCACCAGCTTGCGGAAAGCCGGCGTATCGCTGACCGGGTGGATATCCACCCAGGCCTCCAAGCCCTTTTCATCGGCCAGCAGGCGCTGGCGCCAGCGCTCCAGCTCCTGCAGCGCCTGCACCGCGCGCGTCTGACCCTGCTTGTAGTCGGCCAGGGCCTGCTCGAAGGCTGCCGGGTCTTCATCGCGCAGCAGCTTGCCGATGAACTGCATGTGGCGTCGGCGCGCCTCACCATTCTTCAGGCGCTTGAGCTCCGCAAAGGCCTCCCGCAGGCGATCGCTCATCTCCAGCGCGTCGAGGCGATCCTGCGGCAGCTCATTTAGTGCCGTGCCCATCTCCTGCAGGCTCAGCATGTCGCGCTTCAGCTGCGACTTGCTGGGGCCGGCGAAGAACTCGTCGGGGTTGAAATCAGGGTCTTTACGGCGGCGCATGGGCAAGAATCTCGGGGCAATGGGGCATTTTAGCCGGGTGCGCGCCGTGGCCGCTTGTGGAAGGCTATATCCATAACGACAAAACCAACCCAGGGAGCATCCATGACGCGGCATACCGCACTTCTGTTGGCCAGCCTGCTGCTGGCCGCCTGCGGCGCCAGCGAGTCACCGGACGGCAGCGCGTCCAAGGCCTGGCCGGCCCATGGGCCCGGCGAAGACCCGCCCCCGGCGCCGGCCCCCATCGAGGCCGTGATCACCCAGCTCGACCGCTTGCCGGCCCTGCTGCCCGCCGCCGTGGTCACGACCCTGTTCGACCCCGTCGCCACCGGTGCCACGCTGCGCGATCTCACCGATCCGGCCCTGGTCGCCTTCACCGTGCGCGCCACGCTGGCGCAGTTGCAGGACGGCTCCCGCCTGGACCAGGTCTATCACTGGTACGGCCACCCGGACTACAACCACGCCGTGGCACTCGTGCCGGTGCGCTTCCAGAACCGCCATGGCACCACCCTGTACGGCGAGATCGTGCTGCCGAAGCGCGCCCAGGTACCGCCCTCGGACGGCCCTTTCCCGGTGATCCTGGCGCTGGAAGGGCTCAACACCAACCTGGCGATGTACCGCTGGTGGCACCAGTTGTACGCCGACGCCGGCTACCTGGTCTTCGCCTTTGACTTCAGCGGCCAGGGCCATTCCGAGGACGAAGGGGAGGGCGACCCCGGCGACAACGTGCAGGACGCCCAGGACGCTCTGGACTACCTGCTGCAGGACTCCCCGGTCGCGGGCGTGCTGGACCGCAGCCGGATCGGCGTGGTCGGCCACAGCATGGGGGCGATCGCCACCCTGGCCCTGCAGGCCGTGGAGCCGCGCCTGCGGGCCGCGGTGGCGGCGGCCCCCATCAGCGAGGCCTCCGCCCCCTTCGACGCCAACCCCATCCCGGTGATGATCCAGACCGGCGACCACGACGGGCCGGTGGCGCCGATCCCCTTCCTCAATCCGGCGGTGGTGCGGCCGGTCTACGAGAAGCTCCAGGGCGACCGGGCCTTCATCGTCGCCGAGGCCTCGTCCCACGCCCAGCACACCAACTACGCCCTGCTGCCGACCGCCACCTGGGGCCTGGACCTGGCCGGGCGCTACTCCCTGGCCTGGATGGACTGGCACCTGCGACGCGATCCGGCCGCGCTGGAGATCCTGCGCACAGCCGATCCGCACCTGTCCTGGCTGTGGGACAGCGAGGTCCGGATCGGCACGGAAACGGTCGTCATGCGGGGTGACGGGCCGCTGCCCTGAGGTTCAGCGAGAATCGCTCTCCAGCTTGCGCTTGAGCTGCTTGTCCATCTGCCGGAACAGCGGCTGGCTCAGCCGGGTCACCACGCCCGGCAGCGCCGCCATGGCCAGGCCGCCCAGCGTGCCCAAGGGGCTGCTGACGCGGGCAGGGCGCTTGGCCGCCGCCTCCACGATCCAGCCGGCCGCCTTCACCGTGTCCATCATCGGCATGTGCTTGTAGATCGCGGTCTTCGAGGACATCGGCGTGCGCACCATCGGGAAGTACACCACCGTGCAGGTCACCCCCTTGTGCGTCAGCTCCGCATTCAGCGAGCGCGAGAACGACTCCAGCGCGCTCTTGCTGGCCAGGTAGGCCGAGAACAGCGGGATCGGCACCTGCGAGGACATGGTGGAGATGTTCACCACGTGCCCGGCTCCCTGGTCCAGGAAGCGCGGCAGCAGCCGCAGGGTCAGCCGCAGCGCGCCGAAATAATTGATCTGCATCGTGCGCTCGTAGTCGTGCACGCGGTCCAGCGCCTCGCGGATCGGACGGCGGATCGAGCGAGCCGCGTTGTTCACCAGCACGTCGATGCGCGGGTTCTCCGCCAGCAGCAGGTCGGCGCAGCGCTCGAGGTCGGCGGGGTCTGACAGGTCGCAGGCATAACTGCGCGCCCATCCGCCCTCGGCCTCGATCGCCTGCTGCACGCGCTGCAGTTCCTCGGCGCGGCGTGCCACCAGGCAGACACGGGCGCCGGCCCGCGCCAGCTGCCGGGCGGCTTCCTCGCCGATGCCGCCGGAGGCGCCGGTCAGTACGACGGTCTTGCCCTGAAGATCCATGATCTCCTCCTTGTGGTGTTTTTCCGAGTATCGGCCAAGCCGCCAAGGGCGGCATTGACCGCGCGAACATTCAGGCGCGGGACAGCGGCCGGGCGCTGTAGTACCCCTCTTGCCCCAGAACCCCGGGGCGCCGCAGCGGTCTACGGGAACATGATTGCAACCAGACATCTTTGCCTCGCCACAGGCCTGCTTGCCGCCGTGCTGGCCGTAGCCCCCATGGCCCAAGCCGAGTCCTGGACCTTCGAACTCGATCCCGAGGCCCTGGGGCAGATGCGGCAGCAGGCGGAGGTCTATGCAGCGCCGATGCTGCGTGACGCCATCCTGAGATCGCGGCAGGAGGCCCTGTCGGCGGGCACGCAGCCCTTGCCGGCCGCCGTGCGCGAGCGCCTGCGCGGCTACTTCCGTGACGAGTTGCTGGACCGCGTGCGCTGGCGGGCCGGCGGCGGCAGCGAGGTATCACTGCAGCTCAACGTGATCCAGTACGGCGACCGCGCCGCGATCACGCTGAACGAGGTGGTGGTGTTCGCCCGCGAGGCGGATGCCCTGGCCAATGCCGAGCTGTGGGCGCATGAGCTCTGGCACGTGGACCAGTTCGCCCGCTGGGGCGTGGACGGCTTCGCGCAGCGCTACGTGCACGACTACCGCGTGGTGGAGGCAGAGGCGGAGCAGGCCGCCACGGCCTATGTGAACTGGGCGGCACGTCGACCGGGTCACAGTCCGGCCGCGGCCCCCTCGGGCAAGATGGCCGCACCGGTTCCTCCCAAGGAGCAACGATGACGCTGCGTACCCTGCTGTTGCTGTCCACCCTGCTGCCGGCCACGGCCTTCGCGCAGCTGGCCACCGATGTGATCGAGCCGCGCCATCGCGCGGCGCTGGAGCTGGTGCCGCTGGTGGAATCGGTGGCCGGCCCCGGCAGTGCCAGCGTCTACGACAACAAGCTGATTGTGCGTGCCACGCCGGCCCAGATGGCCGAGCTGCGCACGCTGCTGGACCAGTTCGACCGCGCCGCGCGCCAGATGATGATCTCGGTGCGCCAGGGCGGCCTCACCGATCAGAGCGGCCGGAACGTCGGCGTCTCCGGTACCTACCGCCGCGGTGACGGCCGCATCGTGGTGCCGGGCCCGGACGGGCGCGTGCCGCGCGACATCGAACTGCAGGTCGGCGAGCGCGAGCGGCGCGAGGACAGCGGCATCAGCCAGCAGGTCCGGGCGGAGGAGGGGCGTGAGGCCCGCATCAGCCTCGGCGGTGCCGTGCCCTACCAGGTGCGCGAGCGCCTGCCCAACGGCGCCGTCGTGCAGCGCAGCGAATACGTCGACAGCAGCACCGGCTTCACCGTGATACCCCGCCTGGTGGGCGATCGCGTGCGGCTGGAGATCCAGGCGCAGCAGCAGACCCCGCAGCGCGACGGCAGCATCAGCTCGCGCAACTCCAGCAACGTCGTCATCGTGCCCCTGGGCGAATGGGTGGAGATCGGCGGCACCGTGGAGCAGTCCCGGGACGCCTCCCGGGGCCTGCTCAGCCAGGGCGAGATCAGCCGCAGCAGCCAGAGCAGTACCCAGGTGCGGGTGGACCTGCTGGACTGAAACGTTGGGTGGCATCTGAACCCGGTTCTCGTTGACGAGAACGATTCGCATCCCTCAGACTCTCACTTGAGAATGCTTCGCATTTTCAGTCTTTAGGCGGGACCGGGCCTTTTCGGCCACGCCGCGGGAGTTTCGGGTGACCAACAACGACAAGTACGCGCGCCGCCTCTGGCCGGCCGCGATGGGGATGTTCCTGGCCCTCGGGCCTTTCATGGCCTCGGCACAGGAGCCGGCCCCGGCCGCTCCGGACACCCCGACCATCCTGTTGCCCGACACGCCACCGCCGGTGCCCGCCTTGGCCGCGCTGGCCGAGGCCAAGCCGGTGGTGCTGCAGCCGGTCGTGGTCACCGGCACCCGCACCGCGCACACCCTGGACGAAAGCCCGGTGGCCGTGCAGCTGATCGACGCCGAGGACATCCGCCGCAGCGGCGCGCGCGACGTCGCCGAGTTGCTGGAGCGCGAGGGCGGGGTCTACGCCACCCGTTCCGCCGGTCGCGGCAGCCGTATCGAGCTGCAGGGCCTGTCCTCCGAGCACGTGCTGATCCTGGTGGACGGCCGCCGCATGATCGGCCGCATCAACGGCGCCATCGACCTCTCGCGCCTGCCGATCGGCGACGTCGAGCGCATCGAGATCGTGAAGGGTCCCAGTTCGGCGCTCTACGGTGCCGACGCACTCGGCGGCGTGATCAACATCATCACCCGCCGCGGCGGCCGCGACAGCGGCGGCTCGGTCACCGCGCGCATCGATGAAGACCAGAACCTCGACCTGCACGGCCACGCCGGCTGGACGCTGGGCCCGGTTGAGGGCAACAGCGCCGCCGGGATCTCCCGGCTGGAGTCGTATGACCTGAACAGCGCCACGCCGTCCAACGATGGCGTCGACGGCGACAGCCGCTTCCTCTCCACCAACGCCGACTGGCGGATCGACGAGCGCGCCAGCCTCGGCCTGTCCGGCTCCTACGTGCTGGACGACGGCAAGCGCATCGATGGCGGCAGCGCCAACCGCTACTTCAATACCCACAAGCGTGTCGAGGAAGTACGCGTCGGAGCCGCGCCGCGTTACGCGCTCGACGCCAACACCGACATCAGCGGCGATCTCTACTACAACCGCTACTTCGACCAGTTCCTGCAGACCAACCGCGCCGACGGCGTCGTCGCGCTGGACGAGGAGACGCTGGATGAAATCTACGTCGGCGCCGCGCAGGTCGAGCACCGCAGCGGTGCCCATCGCCTGATCGGCGGCCTTGAGGCTCAGTTCGAGCGCCTGGAAGCGGACCGCCTCGACCATACCGGCGAGCGTGATCGCCAGGCGGTGTACGCGCAGGACGAGTGGACCCCGGAATGGCGCGAAGGCCGCCTGACTCTGGTGCCGGGCCTGCGCTATGACCGCGACTCGCAGTTCGGCGACCAGTTCTCGCCCAAGCTGGCCGCACGCTACGAGCTGTCCGACGACTGGGTGCTGCGCGCCGGCTACGGCCGTGGCTACCGCGCGCCGGACTTCAAGCAACTGCTGCTGCTGTTCGAAAACCCCGGCGTCGGCTACCGCGTGGAAGGCAACCCGGACCTCAAGCCCGAGCGCAGTACCGGCTTCAACCTCGGCGCCACCTGGCTGGCCACCGAACGCGCCAGCTTCTCCTTCGGTGCCTACCACAACCGCGTCAGCGACCTGATCGACGTGATCCAGACCGACGCCGGTCCGCCCATCGTCTTCTCCTACCGCAACGTCTCCTCCGCCACGCTGACCGGGCTCGACGCGCAGGCGCGCCTGCACCCCTGGCAGCCGCTGGAACTGCAGCTGGGCTACGGCTGGCTGCGCGCGCGCGACGACGACACCGGCGAAACCCTCAGCGGCCGTCCGGAGCATCGCGCCAACGCCGTCCTGCGCTACGAGCAGCCCGCCTATGCCCTGCAGCTGCGCGGCGTCTGGATCGGCTCGCGCAGCTTCGCGGTGGACCTCGACACCGGCGGCACGCCGACCCCCGCCGGCACGGCGGACGCGTACGCACTGTTCGACCTGCGCGCCGAATGGCTGCGCTGGGAACACCTGGAACTTGCGGTGGGCATGGACAACCTGCTCGACGAGGGCGATCCGCAGTACCTGCCGATCGCACCGCGCGCCGCCTACCTGGAGCTGACATGGAATTTCCGCTGATGCGCGCCGCGCTCGCCGCCGCCGCCCTGCTGATCGCCGGCTGCACCGGCGACATCTCGCCCTCGAACCCGGATGGCGACAACATCTCGCTACCCGGCCCCGGCGGAGCCCAGGCATCGTTCAGCCGACACTCCGGTGGTTACTACCAGGCCAGCATCGACGCCAGCGGCGACGCCTGGGTGTACATCGACCTGGATACGCAGACGCAGGTGACGCCCGCCGATCCCGCCGCCAGCGACGCCTGGGACATCGCCTTCAAGGCGCAGGACATCAAGCTCAACGGCGGCGTGTCGGGTACCCCGCCGGGCGGCGACCCGGTGAGCGTCTATGGCGAGAAGGTGACCGAAGGCACGGCCTGGCCCTTCGATACCGTGATGCAGGCGCCGCCGCGCAACGCCGTGGAGTACGTCACGGACGAATCCGGTTTCCTGGGCAGCCCCAGGCAGGCGATGGGCACGACACCCACCGCCGACAGGGCGCTCGTCGATCACGGCTGGTATCGCCGCTCCGGCGGAGCGACCACCGCCCGCGCCAACGTCGGCTACGTCATCAGCACGGTGGAGTGCCGCTACTACAAGCTGCGCATGACCGGATACGGCGACCGCCGCCCGACCTTCGACATCCAGCGCATCACCTCCGCCGGCAGTTGCTCCGGCGGCGGTGCCGCACCGGTCGCGCCCCTGGGCCGTGCCACGTTCGCGGCCGGCAGCGGCGGCAGCACCATCGCCAAGGTCGATGCCAGCGACGAGGCGGCCTGGGTCCATATCCAGTTCTCCGGCAAGCAGCAGGTCGTGCCCACGGACCCGACCAACGACGCCACCGGCTGGGACATCGCCTTGCGCCGCTCCGACATCAAGGTCAACGGCGGCAGTTCCGGCACGGGCATCGTCGAGATCCACGGCATCCTGCGCGACGACTGGACCGCCCGCAGCGGCGTGCCGCTGGCGGCGGACTTCCACACGGATACCGCGAGCGCGCTGGCCTTCACCACCTATCCGCTGGCGGAGACGCCGGCGCGGCCTGCCTGCGGCGGCATCAACGGCGACCACGGCTGGTACTACTACTCCGGCTTCTGCGATGACGGCGAGGGCATCCACCACATCTCGCCGCGCGAGGTGGTGTACATCGTCGTCGCCGCCAACGGCCAACGCTGGAAGCTGCGCATGCTCGACTACTACAACGAGTCCGGCGCCACCGCCAACCCGTCCTTCGAGTTCGCCCCGCTTGCGGGTCTGTAACCGCGTACTTGTTCCAACGCTGTGTTCCCTCTCCCCGCCTGCGGGGAGAGGGCCAGGGTGAGGGGCAACGCCCTCAATCGACAGCGCCGTACGGAACGCTACAGCCCTGATTGGCTGCGCCGGGCGAAGCCATGACGCGCGGTCCAGCCGTGCAAAGTGTGTCCCGGCCCGCCGAGGGCCGGGACATTTGCCGGCTAGCGACCTCCGCCGCTACTGCCGCCGCTACTGCCGCCACCGCTGCCCGAACCCGAGCCCGAGCCGCTGCTACCCGAGCCGCTCGAGCTGCCCGAATTGCCGGAGTTGATGCCGGTGGAACTGCCGACCCCATTGTTGCTACCCGCGCCACTGGTCCCCGGCGAGGAGCTGATGCCGCCGGAGCCGCTGCTGCGCCCCGTGCCGCTGCGGTTGCTGCTGCCGGTACTACCCGTATTGCCGGTCCCAGCGCTGCTGCCATTGACGCTGCTGCCCGGCACACCGGTGCTGCCCGATGGCGCGGGAGCACAGTCGCTGATGCCGGTATTGCTGCCGGAACGAGGCGCCGTGCTGCCCGGTGGGCAATCCAGCGTGCCCGGCGCGCGGCCGATGCTGCTGCTGCCGGGGCTGGTGGTTTGAGACGGGCTGCTGGATTGGGCCTGGGCCAAGCCCATGCAGGCGGCCAAGGCCGCCGCGGTGATGATCTGCTTCTTCATGTCCTTTCCTCGAAGTGGTCGAGCTTCCTGCTCGCCCGGATGTGGCAAGCCCCATGCCCGCTTCGGAAAAAAGCCACTGTCATACCGGCGAAAGCCGGTATCCAGTCCCGCAAGAGAGTAGCTGGGCCGCCGGGTCTCAGAACGACGGCAGCACCGGATCGCGCCGCGCCAGCACATCCGCCGCCTTCTGGCGGAACAACTCGTCGAAGGCCTCGGGCTGCGGGATCAGCCAGAACTGGCGCTGGCGCAGGCCGTCGAACACGCGCTGCGCGAAGGCCTCCGGCGTCAGGCCGTTCTGCTGCAGCATGCCGCGCATCAGCTCCACGAACTGCCGCACCGCCGGCTCCTGCTGCGCCTGCGGGCCGAAAGGGTCATCGAAGATGCCGCTGATCACCGGGCCCGGCGCCAACAGCGAGACACCCACCGGGCTGCCCAGCATCTCCAGCTCGCCGCGCAGCGCCTCGGTCAGCGCCACCACCGCGAACTTGGTGGCGGAGTAGGGTGACATCAGCGGGCTCGCCAGGAAGCCGCCGACCGAGGCGGTGTTGACGATCTGCGCAGGCCGGCCCTGGGCAAGCAGGCGCGGCACGAAGGCGCGCAGCGCATGGTGGATGCCATGCACGTTGACCTCGAAACTGCGGCGCCAGCGTGCCGGTTCCACCTGCCACGAGAAACCGGTAGCCATGATGCCAGCGTTGTTGAACAGCAGGTCCACGCCACCATAGGCCTGCCAGGCGCGCCGCGCCAGGGCCTCCACCGACTCCGGATCGCTGACATCGGTCGGCACCGCCAGGATCTCGCCCTCCAGCCCGGTGACGAACTCACGCAGGCGTTCGGCCTGCACGTCGGCCGCCACCACGCGCATGCCCTCGGCCAGGGCCTGGCGCACCAGGCCGCTGCCGATGCCGCTGGCGGCTCCGGTGATGACGGCGACGCCGCCCTGGAATTTCAGTGTTGAGCTCATGCTTCAGGCTCCGGCTGCGGTGGCGTGGAGAGCGGGCGGGCTCCAGAGATCGGGCAGCCCGGGATCGGTGCTCAGCACCAGTTGCTTCAGCAGGTTCTTCAAGGCCACGGCATCCCATTCGCCGAGGCCGTCCAGCACCGTGGACTCGATGTCCTTGGCGGCGGCGATCAGCTGCAGGGTGCGGCGGCGTCCCTCGTCGCTGAGGAACCACAGCAGGTCACGCGGGTTATCCTCCGCCCGCAGCAGGCCGCGCTGGCGCAGGCCCGCCAGCACCGGGAAACCGCAATTGCAGCCGGCATGCGAGAGCCCGGCCTCGATCTCGGCCTGGGTGCGCCCGTCGCGCACCGCCAGGGTGCTGAGGATGAAGTACTCGTCGTCGCTGAGGCCGTCCGCGCGCACCTGCTCGCGGATGCGGAAGTACACCTGGAAATAGGCGCGGCCCAGCAGGTAGGGCAGGTGATCCTCGCTCCAGCCGGCGTCGAGCGTCGCCGCGGGCGCCGGCGCGGTCACCTTGCGCGTGGCCACGGCGTACTTGCCGGCCTGGAACACCAGCGGCGGCAGGCCACTGCGGTTGAAGGCCACGACCTCACCGACGAAGATCAGGTGATCGCCACCCTCGTAGACGAAGGACGTGAGGCACTGCAGGCGCGCGCTGCAGTCCGGCAGCAGCGGCGCACCGCCGGCCGCCTCGCCGAGGTCCACGCCGCTGAACTTGTCGGCGCCGCTCCTGGCGAAGCGGTTCGACAGCTCTTCCTGGCCGGCGGACAGGATGTGTACAGCGAAGTGTCCGGCCTGCTGGAAGGCCTGCAGGCTGCGCGAGCTCTTCGCCAGGCTCCACAGTACCATCGGCGGGTCCAGCGATACCGAGTTGAAGCTGTTGGCGGTGACGCCCACGGGCAGGCCGTCGGCACCGCGTGCGGTGATGATGGTGACGCCGGTGGTGAAGGTGCCCAGCGTGGCGCGGAACTCGCGCGGGTCGAAGCCGTTGTCCTGTGTCATGTCGATCTCCTCAGCGCTTGGCACTGATCACCAGCGGATGGCCGCCAGGCGCCCGCAACACGGCGCGCCGCTCGTGCGGGCCATCCTCGGGCTGCCGCAGGATGTCGGCGCCCTGTTCCAGCAGTCGGGCCAGCGCTTCGTCCAGATCGTCCACGCGCAGGGCCAGGGCGGGCCGGTCGACGATGCGCTCCTCGCCGGCCGCCAGGCCCAGTGTCAGTCCTCCGGTATCCAGCGCGGCGTAGCGGTCGCCGTCGCGGAACTTCAACGGCAGGCCCAGGGCATCGCGGAAGAAGCCGATCGCCGGGTCCAGGCACTCGACCGGATAAAGCAGGGTATGGGCTTTCATGTCGCACCTCGTGTTGCAGATGCGATCCAGACTAGGCCCGGCCGGATCGCGACACTTCGTCCGGGTTGATGTAGTGGCGGGGACTAGTACCGAGAAGACTCCTGCGACAGACTGAAACCCGGCAAGGAGAGGACAGTGATGAGCAAGCAAGCCATGGCACCCGGCAGTTTCGGCCCGGTGCGGCAGCTGGGTTACGTGGTGGAGGATCTGGATCGGGCGGTCTCGGCCTGGAGCACGCAACTCGGTGTCGGGCCCTGGCTGTTCATCCGCAACATCCCCTTGCAGTGCGTCTATCACGGGGCTCCCAGCCAGCCGCTGATCGACATCGCCCTGTCGTACCGGGACGAGGTGCAGATCGAGCTGATCCAGCAGCGCAACGACGCGGCATCGCCCTATCGCACGGCGCTCGACGCCGGCCGTAGCGGCCTGCACCACACGGCCTTTCTCTGCGAGCACGTGGAGGAGCAGCTGGCTCGCGCCGCAGCCTGTGGCCTCCAGGTGGTCTGCGACATCCAGATGCCCTCGGGGCGCTACGTCTACCTGCAGTCCGCCGAGCTCGGCGACCTAGTCTACGTCGAGTTGCTGGAGGCCAACGAGCAGATGCTCGGCATGTTCGCCCAGGGCATCGAGGCGGCGAAACACTGGGATGGACGGCAGACGCCTACCGTCGTCGATTTCGCTGCGATGCAGCAGGGCTGAAGTCGGCTCCTAGTCCGTTTTGATGTAACCAAAGCGTGGAAGGCGGGGCCTCCTGACGGGGGTAGGGTGCGGCATCCGTCAAGGAGGAGAAAACATGAGAAGCAAGGGTAAGGACCGTCGGCTCGTTGTCCGCCGCGGGTTCATGGGTGCCGCGCTGATCGGCGTGGCGGGAGTGCAGGGGACGGCCTTCGCCGGGGCGCTGGATCTCGGCGGTGGCCTGGATGCGAAGTACAACCTGACGCTGGGCTATGCCGCGGCCATGCGTACGCAAAGCCCCGACAGCGCCCTGATCGGGCCGGCCGCGCTGAACGGCGACGATGGCGACCGCAACTTCGATTCGGGCAGCCTGATCAACAATCGCGCCAGCCTGCTCGCGGAGTTCTATCTGTCGCGCGGCGGTTACGGTGCCGTGCTGCGCGGCGACGCGTTCTACGACGACGTCTACCACCGCCGCAACGACAACGATTCGCCCGGCACCATCAACAAGGCCGGCGACAACGACGAATTCACCGATGACGCCCGCAAGTACAGCGGCGGACGTGCCCGCGTGCTGGATGCCTACGTCTATGGCGACTGGTCGTTGTCGGACAGCGTGCAGCTGAACCTGCGCGGCGGCCGCCAGGTGGTGGCCTGGGGTGAAAGCCTGTTCCTCTCCGGCATCGCCGGTGCCCAGGGCCCCGCCGACGCCACCAAGGCCAACGTGCCGGGTGCCGAGATCAAGAACATCCTGCTGCCGGTGGCGCAGGTCTCCGGCCAGCTCGACATCGGCACGCGCACCAGCCTGATGGCCTACTACCACCTGGAGTACAAGCCCACCGAGCTCGATCCGGTCGGCAGCTACTTCTCGATCTCCGACGTCACCGGCCCGGGCCGCGAGACGCTGCTGTTCGCGCCGGGCGTGGGCATCCCCTATGCCGGTGACAAGGAGCCCAGCGACAACGGCCAGTACGGCGTCGGCGTGAAGGTCCAGGTCAGCGGTGCCACCAACGTCGGCCTGTATCGCCTGCGCTACCACGACACCAACCCGGCGGTGCTGCTGAACCTGGCCGACGTCGGCGGCGGCGTGATCGCCCCCGTGTCGTACAACGTCGGCTACTTCGACGGCATCGACATGACGGCGCTCAGCTTCTCCACGCGCCTGGGCCCCGCCAACGTCGCCGGTGAGGTGAGCTACCGCGAGGGCGTGAACATGCTGGTCAACACCGCGCTCGGCCCCACCTCCAGCCGTGGCGACCTGAGCCAGGTGCTGCTGTCGTCGCTGTACACGGTGCCGCCCAACTTCCTGTCGCAGGAGATCGGCCTGGTGGGCGAGGCCGGCTACATCCACGTCGAGGACGTGGAGGGCGCGCTGGGCAGCACCACGCTGACCAACGACAAGATGGCCTGGGGGTACTCGGCGATCGCCACCCTGAACTACCGCAACGTCTTCCAGGGCTGGGACCTGGCGGTGCCGATCACCTGGGCGCACCTGGCCAAGGGCAACCCGGCGATGGCCGGTTCCTTCGGCAGCCTCTACGGCCAGGGTGACCGCCGCCTCAGCGTGGCCGGCAACTTCACCTACCTGCAGAACCTGCAGGTCGGGGTCAGCTACAACGCCTACCTGGGCTCGGCCACGCTGGCCGAACGCCCCTACGCGGACCGCGACTACGTCGCGATCAACGTCAAGTACAGCTATTGATTGCGAGGAGATCCGAAATGAAACACGTCATGGCCCGAATCCTGGCGGCCGGCCTGCTCGCAGCGGCGCTGCCTGCGGCACACGCCAAGGGCACCCCCGAGGAGATCGCCGCGCTCGGCGGCAAGCTCACCTGCGTCGGCGCCGAGCGCGCCGGCAATGCCGACGGCTCCGTCGCCGCCTGGACCGGCAAGTGGAGCGACAGCTATCCCGGCTACAACGGCCCCGGCAGGTACAGCCCCGGCCCCTATGCCGACGAGAAGCCCCTGTTCACCATCACCGCGCAGAACGCCGCGCAGTACGAGGCCAGGCTCACGGCAGGGCAGAAGGAACTGCTCAAGCGCTACCCGCAGTCCTACCGCATCCCCGTGTACCCCAGCCACCGCGACTTCGCCTACTCGGCCAAGGTCTGCGAGGCGCTGAAGAAGAACGCCACCAGCGGCGAGGTGGTGAACGACGGCATGGGCGTGCAGGCGGTGAGCGGCGCGCCGGCCATCCCGTTCCCCAAGAGTGGCATCGAGGCGCACTGGAGCATGGTGACGCCCCACCGCGCCTGGACCGAGCTGGTGATCTCGGATTCCGCGGTGGTCTATCCCAACGGCAACAAGTCCTGGGGCCGGGTGGACTACAAGATCCTGTCGCTGAGCAACGACCCCAAGCAGACGCGCAGCTCGCAGGACCAGATCGACTCCTTCTTCAAGGTGCGCACCCTGTTGCCGGAGCGCCAGAACGGCGAGCTGTTCATCGGCTGGAATCCCAACGACTACCACAACGACGACCGCCAGACCTGGTTCTACAGCCCAGGCACGCGTCGCGTGCGTCAGGCCCCGGAGTTCGGTTTCGACACGCCGCAGGGCGCGGGTGGCTTCCGCACCGTGGATGACGATCGCCTGTTCAACGGCTCGCCGGCGCGCTACGACTGGAAGCTGGTGGGCAAGAAGGAGATCTACGTCCCCTACAACGCCTATCGCCAGAACGATCCGGCCGTCAGCTACGACAGCCTGCTGACGCCCAACACCCTGAACCCCGACTACCAGCGCTACGAGCTGCATCGCGTCTGGGTGCTGGAGGCCACGGTGAAGTCCGGCTACCGCCACGCCTATGGCCGCCGTACCTTCTACATCGACGAGGACAGTTGGCACGCGCTGTGGGTGGACAACTACGACGGCCGCGGCAACCTCTGGCGCGCCAGCATGGTGAACTACTTCTGGGCACCGGAGATCGGCGGCTTCCAGGCCGGCGTCGCGGTCTACCATGACCTCACCGCAGGCGCCTATTTTGCCGATCGCCTGGTCAACCAGTCGAAGCAGTGGTGGGTGCTGAACCAGGGTGGCCTGACGCCCGAGATGTTCTCGGAGTCGGCGGCCAGGCGCTCGGGCCACTGAGCGTCGGGTAGTACACCGATGAAGGGGCGGCCTCTCGGCCGGCGGTTGGTGGTTTGCGCTCCGCTCAGAGACGCTGCAGCGAGCGGATCTGGTAGATGCCGTGGCTGATCGCCACCACGGTGCCGTCGGCGGTCTTGATCTCGCCGTCCAGCGTGAACTCGGCCTTGCCCTTGGCGTCGGCCTCGGCGCTGATCGCGGTGATCTGCTCCTCGCTCAGCGCGATCTCGATGGTCACGTCGCCCTTGGCGGGCTTGAGGAAGCGCAGGTTCATCTCCTTGACGATCGGCGCATAGCGCGACATGTCGAAGGACGACAGGAACAGCGCACCGCCCGGGATCTCGGCCACGGTGAACAGCGCGCCGGCGTACATGGTGCCGATATGGTTGCCGTTGCCGGCGAAGGGCACCAGGCACTTGACGTAGCCTCGGCGCAGCTCCACGACCTTCAGGCCGCAGTTGGCGACGAACTTGATACCGGTTTCCAGGGCTTTCTTGGCGACTTCCAGGTCCATTGAGGGATTTCCAGGGGATAAAGGGGATGGCCAAGGATATCGGATCGGCTCCCGGGGCGGATCGTTCGGCATCCCGGGTTAAGGCCGGAACCGCAGGCGCTTTCGTCCTAACGGGTGAAGCCCGGCCGGCCCGGCCGTTCCGATACTGCGATCCGAAGAATTCCAACCATCCAAAGAGGAGAACCCCATGGCCTTGCCGCTGGAAGACCTGGAGCTGATCAAGCGCCTGAAGTACGCCTACTGCCGCTGCATCGACACGGCCAACCTCGCCGAGCTCAAGACGCTCTTCACCGAGGATGCCAGCGTGCGCTACGAGGGCGGCACCTACCTGTTCGAGGCCCAGGGCCGCGACAAGATCCTGGAGGCCATCGGCTACGCCTTCCACGCCGAGGCCATCGCCTTCCACCACGTCAACCACCCGGAGATCGATTTCCAGTCGCCCACCGAGGCCACTGGCGTCTGGTACCTGAAGGACTGGTTCTGCGACCTGAAGAACAAGATCTACACCGACGGCTCTTCGCTGTACCGCGACAGCTACGTCAAGGTGGACGGCAAGTGGCTGATCAAGCGCGCCACCTATTCGCGCATCTTCGAGATCGTCACGCCGTTCACCGAGCCGCCCAACATCACTGCCCACTACCTGGCCAAGCACGGCGTGAAGCACGCCTGATGCTTGCCGCCGTCACGGGCGGAGGCGGGCGGCTGGGCTGCGCCCTGGTGCGGGCGCTGCTGGCCGAGGGCCACAGCGTGCGCGTGCTGGAGCCCCCGGGGCGCGGCATGCCGCGTTCGCTGCAAGGGCTGGACGTGGAGATGGTCCACGGCTCGGTGCTGTCGGCCGAGGACGTGGCGCGCCTGCTGGAGGGGGTGGACTGCGTGTTCCACCTCGCCGCCAAGGTCAGCATCGAGCCCGACCGCGACGGCAGCATGCAGCGCGTCAACGTCGAGGGCACCCGCACGGTGGCGCAGGCCTGCACCGAGCGCCGCATCCGCCTGGTGCACTGCTCCTCGCACTCGGCGCTGGAGCACCGTCCGCTGGCGCTGCCGCTGGACGAGACCCGCGCGCTGAACATGAAGGGGCGCTCCGACTACTCCCGCAGCAAGGCCCAGGCCGAAACCCTGGTCGCCCGGCTGGTGCAGGAGCGCGGGCTCGACGCCGTGGTCTGCATGCCCGGCAACATGATCGGCCCCGAGGACTACGAGCCCTCGATCTTCGGCCGGGCCCTGCTGGACCTGTACCACCGCCGCATCCCGGTGATGATGGAAGTGGTCAGCGACTACGTCGACGCGCGCGACGTGGCCGCCGGCTTCGTCGCCGCCGCCACCCGTGGCCGCCGCGGCGAGCGCTACCTGCTGACCGGCGAGGTGCTGGACATGCGCCGCTTCCTGGCCGTCTGGGAGGAGGTCAGCGGCGTGCCGATGCCGCGCACGGTGCTGCCGCTGTGGGTCGGCTGGGCCTCGCTGCCCCTGGCCCTGGCGGCCGCGCGCCTCAGCGGCCAGCCGCCAAAGTTCAATGCCGGCGTGCTGCGCCAGGCCGTCCTGAACCGCGTGGTGCTCAACGACAAGGCCCGGAGTGAGCTGGGCTTTTCTCCCCGGCCGCCGCGGGAATCCTTGCGCGATGCAATGGTGTTCCTGAAGGCCGAGGGCTGGCTGGAAGCCCGCAGCGCCTGACCGGAAAGAGGGCGGCCAGGCGCCACAAATCAGGGGTTTGCGTGATCCCGCAGGGTACGGGCGGAGTCACCGGCCAGGGCCGGCGCAGACCACACAAGTGATTCACTCAAACGGATGATGCGCCCCCCCGGTACCCCGGGGAAACTGCGCCCCATTAGCCCCTAGGAGCAAACCCCATGGCTGCCGTTATCAAGACGCCGATGCACAAGATCGAGGCTGAAGCCCCGCCCGACCGGTACGCGCGCGGCTGGCACTGCCTGGGCCTGGCCGACCAGTACAAGGACGGCAAGCCGCACGGCATCAACATCTTTGGCACGCGCCTGGTGATCTTCAAGGGCGAGAGCGGCAAGCTCAGCGTGATCGACGCCTGGTGCCCGCACATGGGTGCCGACCTGGCGCTGGGCTGCGTCAAGGGCGAGTCGGTGGTCTGCAAGTTCCACGGCTGGGCCTGGGGCGGCGACGGCGTGTGCAACGAGATTCCCTACGCCAAGCGCATCCCGCCCAAGGCGCGCGTGAAGTCCTGGCCGACCTGCGAAGAGAACAAGATGCTCTTCGTGTGGAACGACCCGGAAGGCAACGGCCCGACGCCGGACGTGGCGATCCCGCGCATCGAGCCGGTGTTCAACCCGGAAGAGTGGTCCGACTGGTCCATCGTGCAGTGGACCATCAAGGTCAACTGCCGCGAGCTGGTCGACAACATCGCCGACATGGCCCACTTCGTGTCCGTGCACGGCTCGGACAACGTCGTCTACTTCGCCAACCTGTTCGAGGACCACAAGGCCACCCAGGTCATGGTCGGCATCAACAGCAAGCTCGGCGGTTCCGAGGAGTACCTGACGACCATCGCCAGCTACTACGGCCCGGCCTACCAGATCACCCACATGTTCGGCTCCATGGGTGGCTACCCGGTGGAATCGATCCTGCTGAACTCGCACACCCCGATCGACCAGAACAGCTTCGAGCTGCGCTTCGGCGTGCTGGTGAAGAAGTTCCCGGGCATGACCCAGGAAGCCTGCGACGCCATGGTCAAGCAGTACGTTGACCTGACCAACAAGGCCTTCGGTGAGGACGTGGAGATCTGGCACAACAAGATCCGCATCGACAACCCGCTGCTCTGCGACGGCGACGGCCCGGTCTACCAGAACCGCCAGTGGTACGAGCAGTTCTACATGGACGCCGCCACCGTGCCTGCCGCCCTGCGCAACCGCCGCGTGGTCGAGATCGACAAGGGCCTGGAGAAGAAGCCGGAGATGAAGCACGCGTTCGACAACGTGTGAGCTTGCAAAAGGATGTAGCGAAAAAGCCCCGCATGCGCGGGGCTTTTTCGTTGTGCTGATCCCTCAGAACCGTTCATGCCGAGTGCCGCGTAGCGGTGTATCGAGGCACGCGCGACCTCTCGATATATCCCGCTCTCTGAGTGCGCCGAAGATTCAGTCCGTTCGTGCTGAGCCTGTCGAAGCGCGGGCGGACCGCCGACCGCGGCAGGCGGGCGTTCACCCCCTTCGACAAGCTCAGGACAGGCTTCGGCAGGCTCAGGGCGAACGGCTCCGGAGCTCACGAGTCATCCCAAGGAAAAAACACTCCGCAACAACAACCGCACCAGCATCGTCTGCCGCGTCACCCCCGTCTTGCAGAAGATCGAGCGCAGGTGCGTGCGCGCCGTGTTGCGGCGGATGTTCATCATCTCGGCCGCCTCGTCCAGCGTGTAGCCCTCGGTCAGCAGCAGGGCCATGCGCGATTCCACCCGCGTCAGGCCCAGCAGGCGCCGCACCAGGTCCAGCGAGGGCGGGGCGGTGTTGCAGTCCGGGTCACGCAGGAAGATCACCGCGGCCGGGCGCTTGCGTGTGTCGCACCAGTCGCCGGCCGGCACCGCCTTGACCACCAGCGACAGGCGCGCGCGGCCGGAGGGCCGCGACACCGGCATGGCTTCCACCATGCCCGTGCCGGGATTGCCGCTGCCGTGGCCCAGCGCACGCTGCACCAGGCGTTGCAGCTCGCGCTTGTCGTCGGGGTTGTCGGCCTGCAGGCCATTGGGCCCGCGCCAGATGCCGTCGCGCTCGGCCAGGATGCGGCGCGCCTCGTCGTTCATCTCCAGGATCTCGCCGCCCTGCGCCAGCGAGATCACCCCCAGCAGCATGCGGTTGACCGTGCCGGCCAGCATCTGCCGCTCGCACTCCAGCGAGTCCAGCCGCGACTGGATCTGTATCGAGCGCTTCAGGTGCGGCAGGATGAAGCGGAACAGGGCCTTGTCCTGCTCGCCGAAGGGCAGGGAGTCGTGGCGCCGCGTGGCGCGCAGGCGGCATTCGATGCCGTCGGCGGTGTAGACGTCGGCCCCCAGCACGTAGCGCACGTCCTGCGGTCGCAGGTACTCCAGGTACATGGGGCCTTCCAGCCACTGCTTGCCGATCAACTCCTCCGGCGTCATCACCTCGCCTTCCTTCAGGCTGACGAAGGGGTCCACCGCGAAGAACTGCTTCTCGTAGGACACGCGGGCATCGTGGTCCTCGCCGACGTTGATCATCACGCCGGAGTTCTCGGCGGTGGGCGGGCGCAGGATCAGGGATACATGGGCCGCCTGCAGCCGCTGCTGCAGCATCTTCAGGGCCTGCTGCCAGGGCGGTTGTTCCAGGGCGCCTTCGTAGAAGGCTCCCAGCAGGTCGCCGATCTGGCGGGGTTCTGTGTCAACGGCCTCCGGTGCGGGCAGGCGCCGCGGCGGCGGCAGCTTGGCACGGACACGGGATTGGGTGGCTAGCATGGCTTCCTCCTCCTGCTGCGGCTGCATGGCCGCAGTCTTGTGTCAAAAAACATTGCAACTGCAATGTAACACGCCACAAGTGGATTGCGAAGTGCAGCATCACCGGGCAAAAAATGTACTGTTTTTGGGTGAGGCGGCTGGTTCAGGCCCTCACCGACACTGCAATCACCGTTAGACCCGAAAAAGGGCGCGGGGCAGGGCAACCATCAGTCGGAGGAGACAGTGATGCGTTCCAGGATTTGCATGGCTTTTCTCAGCGCAGCGGTCGTATTGGCCCTCGCTCCCGCAACGGCCAGCGCCAAGCTCACGCCGCAGGAAGCGGCGAAGCTCGACGGGCCGGAGCTCAATTGCATGGGCGGCACCAAGGCCGCCAACAAGGACGGCAGCATCCCCCAGTGGGGCGGTCAGTGGGTCGGCAAGTGGCCGGGCATGAAGGGGCCGCATGGCTACGAGCCGGGCCCCTATGCGGCGGAGAAGCCGCTGTTCACGATCACGGCGCAGAACTACAGCAAGTACGCCGCCAAGCTGACCTCGGGGCAGAAGGAGCTGTTCAAAAAGTACCCCCAGAACTACAGCATGATCGTCTACCCGACGCATCGTGACTTCGGCAATCCGCAGTGGGCCTGTGACGTCACCAAGAAGAACGCGCTGGAGTCGGAACTGGTCAACGGTGGCAAGGGGGTCACCGGCACCGGTGGCGGCCCGACCTTCCCGATCCCCAAGAGTGGCCTGGAGGCGATCTGGTCGGTGAAGACCGCCTACCGCGCCTGGACCGAGAAGGGTGTGCTCGACATCGCCAACGTCTACGGCAACGGCACCATCGGCTGGGGCCGTAACAAGTTCTTCACTATGAACCTGATGAACGACCCCAAGACGCGCCGCCCGCTGACCGAGCGCATCAACAGCTACTTCTACACCGGCTACCTGCTGCCGGAGCGCGACAAGGGCCTGGTGGCCGTGGGCTTCCAGCCCAACGACTACAGCAAGGATGCGACCCAGGCCTGGCAGTACCTGCCCGGCACGCGTCGCGTGCGCCAGGCGCCGGAGGTCGGCTACGACTACCCGGTGCCGCCGGCCGGCCTGCACACCACCGACGAGGACTACGGCTTCAACGGCTCCCCGGAGCGCTACAACTGGAAGCTGCTGGGCAAGCAGGAGATCTACCTGCCGTTCCACAACTTCAAGATCAACGACCCGGCGATCAAGTACAAGGAACTGATCACGCCCAACACCATCAACCCGAAGTACGTGCGCTATGAACTGCGCCGGGTGTGGGTGCTCGAGGCCAACCTGATCGAGGGCCTGCGCCACCAGTACAAGACGCGCCGCATCTACGTCGACGAGGACAGCTGGCAGGTGCTCTGGGCCGACCACTACGACGGCCGCGACCAGCTCTGGCGCATCGCCGTGATCCTGTACTTCTACTCACAGGAATCCTCGGCGCACCACCGCGGCGTGCAGCTGTTCCATGACCTGACCGCCGGCGTCTACGAGGCCACCAACCTGCTCAACGAGCGCAAGCCCGAGGACTGGTGGCGCGTCAACACGCCGATGACACCGGGCATGTTCACCCCCGAAGCCGCCGCAAGAGCCGGCCACTGAGCAGCCCCTAAGCCATCCGGACGACCACAATGACCGCGAAAGCGGTCATTGTGCGTTTTCCGGGGGCTTTTCCCTTGGCATCCCGCACCCATTTTTCGAATCGAGACACCGCCATGAGTTCTGTCGTCGACATCCGCGCCGGCCAGGCCGCCCACGTCCGCCCGCTGTTCGACCGTCTCGCCGCCCAGGCGCCGGACTACAACCTCACCACCGCCGCCCAGCGCATCGAGAAGATCAAGCGCCTGATGGCCACGGTGCTCAAGTACCGCCAGGAAATCTACGAAACCGGCCGCCTCGAGCGCGGCCTGACGCCGCCGGACATGGACGGCGAGCTGGTCATGCTCAAGTTCGAGGCCGAGTTCATCGAGCGCAACCTCGCCAACTGGATGAAGCCCAAGCTGGCCGAGGGTCCCTCGCTGATGACCCTGGGCAAGAAGGCCTACATGCACTACGAGGCCAAGGGCATGGCCCTGGTGTTGCCGAGCTGGAACGCCCCCTACGTGATCGGCCTGCTGCCGACCCTGGGAGCCATCGGCGCCGGCAACGCCGTGATGCTCAAGCCCTCCGAGCTGGCACCGCACTCCTCGGCGCTGATCGCCAGGATCGTCAAGGAAGCCTTCCCGGACGGCGACGTCACCGTCGTCGAGGGCGGCGTCGAGGTTTCGCAGGCCCTGCTGGCCTGTCCGTTCAACCACATCTTCTACATCGGCAACAACACGGTCGGCCGCATCGTCATGAAGGCCGCTGCCGACCATTTCGCCTCGGTCACGCTGGAGATGGGCGGCAAGAACCCGTCGATCATCGACCCCAGCGCCGACGTCGAGGACGCCGCCCTGAAGACCTCCTGGGGCCGCATGTGCAACGCCGGCCAGGCCTGCATCGCGCCGGACTACATCCTGGCCCATGAATCCATCATCGAGCGCTACACCAGCGCCCTGGTGAAGGAAATCACCGCCATGTACAACCCCAAGGGCGAGGGCTTCGACAAGAACCCCGAGTTCCCGCGCATCATCAATGCCCGTCACTTCGAGCGCATCAAGGCGCTGGTGGAGGACGCCAAGGCCAAGGGCGCCAAGATCGTCATGGGCGGCGAGTATCGCGCCGAGGACCGTTACATCGCCCCCACGGTGGTGATGAACGTGACCGAGGACATGAAGATCATGCAGGAAGAGATCTTCGGCCCCGTGATCGTGGTCAAGCCCTGGAAGAACCGCGACGAGGTGATCAAGGAGATCCGCGGCCGCGACAAGCCGCTGGCGCTCTATGTCTTCGCCAAGGACAAGGCCGCCTGGGAGTTCTTCCGCAACAACACCACCTCGGGCAGCACGGTGCTGAACCACAACGTGGTCCAGTCCGGCACCAACCCCTACATCTCCTTCGGCGGCGTCAACAGCAGCGGCATCGGCCGCATGGTCGGCCACGCCACCTTCCTGGAGTGCTCCAACCAGCGCGCCGTAATGGAAGAAGGCCCGGCCCTGATGGACCCCCGCGACTTCTTCCCGCCGCTCACGGACAAGTACAAGAAGCAGCTCACCCAGATGATCGAAGGCAAGCCGGTCCCGCCGGCCATGGTCAAGCTGATCAGCGGCGTGGTGAACGTGGCAGGCAAGTTCAAGCGCGGCTGATCAAGTCCGCTGGCTTTTTTTGTTGGGACTACCAATCTACCCGTTCATGCCGAGTGCCGCGTAGCGGTGTATCGAGGCACGCCCTGCTGCTACTCCCTCTCCCCGCTTGCGGGGAGAGGGTGGGGGTGAGGGGCGAAGCTTTCATTGAGTAGATGAAGCCGTGGTGCCGGCGACTACGCCGGTCAGGAGCTGTGGATCTCTGGAGGTTTATTTCGCCTAAGGGCGAGTCACTTTTTCTTTGCTTGTCTGTTCAGACCGGACACATGGTTAACAAACGTGCCAGGACATGGTTTACACCCCAGACGCCGACGTCAGGCGTCGTTTGGGGAGAGCCACCATGCCCTGGCACGAGGTTTCGATCGTGGAACAGCGTCTGGAGTTT
>JASBRP010000014.1 GCA_030149365.1 Solimonas sp. | reverse complement strand
GGGGGGACGCGGAGGTTCCAGCCCCCCGGCCGCGGGTAGATGGGGGCGCGGAGCGCCGTATGCGCCCCCACGGCTTGCCGGCTCGCAGGTGCCTGCGGCACGCCCCTCACCCCGGCCCTCTCCCCGCGTGCGGGGAGAGGGAGGTCATTGCATGGAGAGACAGTGGCAATCGCTTCAGTGCAGCCGCGTGCTGTCGCACTCCGCTGCACGACGCAGCATCAGCTCTCGCTCGCGGCTGTTGCGCGTCAGCGAGGCCGCTCGCTCGAACTCCCTGCGCGCCTCATCCAGGCGGCCGAGCTTGAACAGCAGGTCGCCGCGTACGCCGGGCAGCAGGTGGTAGTGCTTCAGGGCGGCTTCGGATTGCAGGGCGTCCACCAGCTCCAGGCCGGCCGCCGGGCCGTAGGCCATCGAGACGGCCACGGCGCGGTTGAGGTCCACCACCGGCGAGGGCATCAGCTGCGAGAGGGCGTCGTAGAGCGCGGCGATGCGCACCCAGTCGGTGTCTTCGGCCCTGCGGGCGCGGGCGTGGCAGGCGGCGATGGCGGCCTGCAGCGCGTAGGGTCCCAGGCCGCCGCCGAGCTGCTCGACGCGCTTGAGGGCGTCCAGGCCGCGACGGATCAGCAGCAAGTCCCAGCGCGCTCGGTTCTGTTCCAGCAACAGCACCGGCTCGCCCTTGGGGCCGATGCGGGCGTGCTGGCGCGAGGCCTGGATCTCCATCAGCGAGACCAGGCCGTGCACCTCGGGCTCCTGCGGCGCCAGGCCGGCGAGGATGCGGCCCAGGCGCAGGGCTTCCTCGCACAGCGCGGGGCGCATCCAGTCATCACCGGCGGTGGCGGCGTAGCCTTCGTTGAACAGCAGGTAGATCACTTCCAGCACGGAGCCCAGGCGCTCGCCCAGCTCGGCGCCGCGCGGTACCTCGAAGGGCACGCGCGCTTCGGTCAGCGTGCGCTTGGCGCGCACGATGCGCTGCGCCATGGTGGGTTCCGACACCAGGAAGGCGCGGGCGATCTCGTCGGTGCTCAGGCCCGCGAGCAGGCGCAGCGTCAGCGCGGCGCGCCCCTCGGTGGACAGCACCGGATGACAGGCGATGAACATCAGGCGCAGCAGGTCGTCGCCGATGTCGTTGTCCAGCTCTGCGTCGAAGTCGGGCATGGCCAGTTCCTCCTCCTGCAGCTCACGGCCCAGCTCCTCGTGCTTGCGCGCGGCGAGCTTGAGGTGGCGCAGGCGGTCGATGGCGCGGTGCTTGGCGGTGGCCATCAGCCAGGCGCCCGGGTTGTCCGGGACGCCGGCCGTGGGCCATTGCTCCAGTGCCGCCACCAGGGCGTCCTGTGCCATCTCCTCGGCCAGGCTGACGTCGTGCAACAGGCGCGTGAGGCCGGCGATCAGGCGCGGTGACTCCATGCGCCAGACGGCGTCGATGCGGCGGCGGACCGGGTCGTTCACCTACGCGGCCTTTCCAGGGATGTAGTGGTCGAAGGGCAGGATCTCGATGCCCCAGCCGACGTCCTCGCCCAGCTCGGCCGCCGGGTGTTTGGAGGCGATGGCGATGGCCTCGGTGATGTCCGCGGCTTCGATCAGGAACAGGCCGCCGACCATCTCCTTGGCCTCGGCGTAGGGGCCGTCGGTCACCACCGGCTTGCCGTTGCGGGGGCGGATACTGACGCGGTCCTGCGGCTCCGACAGGGACGCGGCGAACAGCATGCGGCCGGTGGCCTGCAGTTGGGCGTCGCGCGGCGGGCACTGGCTGACCAGGGCCTGCGTTGCTTCGGGACTGAGGGCGGCGAACTTCTCCGCGTCGTAGTAGCCCAGGCAGAGGAATTTCTTCATCGGCGATCTTCGGCTGGGATCAGGACCGGGAGGCGTCGGACACGGCCGGCGGCCCCTGCGGCGTTTCCGCCGGTGCCGCGGGGGACTCGGTGGCAGGAGCAGCGGGTGCCTCGGCGGGCGCCGCAGCGGGAGCGGACTCGGCCAGCGACTTCAGCGTGGCCAGGCCGGTCTCGAAGTCCTTGCCGACCAGCGTGTCCATGTCGAACAGGGTGCCCATCAGCTTCGACAGGTAGTTGGCCGGCCCGTGCATGGCCCAGGCGACGCGGGTGGCGTTGCCCTCCGGCGTCATGGTGAATTCGGCGACGTTGCTCGATTCGAAGGGGCGGAAGAAGTCGAGCTTGATGAGGATGCCATTCGGTGGCGTGACCTCGGTGATCTCCATGCGGCCGGCGCCGATGTCCTTGTTGCCTTCCCAGGCGTAGATCGCGCCCAGGCCGCTGGGTGCGCCGCTGTAGGTCCGCTTCAGCGCCGGGTCGAGCTTCTCGTAGGGGGACCATTCGGTCCAGCGATGGAAGTCGGCGATCAGCGGATAGATATTCTCGGGCGGAGCGTTGACCAGCGTGGTGCGCTCGACGCGGAACGTGTCGGGCTGGGTGGCGGCATAGACCAGCCAGCCGGCGATGAGCACGGCGATGACGATGAGGATCTTCTTGAGCATGTCGGTTCCCTTCAGGCCTTCTGGCCGATCTTCTGCTGCATGTCGACGAAATCCGAGGCGGCTTCCTGCACGTCGGCGGGGAAGTCCTCGAACTCCTGCACCTGGCGGATCTCGATGACCTCGTTGTCGCCGCCGGGGCAGCGCCGGGCCCACTCGATGGCCTCGTCCCGCGACTTCACCTGGATCATCCAGTATCCACCCAGGACCTCCTTGGCCTCGGCGAAGGGGCCGTCGGTGACGCTGGGTTTGCCGCCCTTGAAGGATACCCGGGCGCCCATCGAAGGGGGATGCAGGCCGTCCAGGGCCAGCAGCACGCCGGCCTCCTGCAGCGCGGCGTTGTACTTCATCATCGCCTCGACGGCGGCGTCGTCGGGCATAGTGCCCGGCGCGGCACTCTCGTAACCACCGGGGATCATCAGCATCATGAAGCGCATGATCAGGCCTCCCCGACGACGTGGATCATCCAGGTGATGCCGAACTTGTCGTTCAGCACGCCGAAGCGCGGCGAGAAGAAGGTCTTCTCCAGCGCCATGGTCACCGTGCCGCCTTCGGCCAGGGCCTGGAAGTAGCGGTCCGCCTCCGCCTCGGTCTTGAGGTTCAGCGTCATGGAAATGCCGCCGAACTTGGTGGTGCCGCCGCATTCGCCGTCGGAGGCGAGCAGGGTGCTTTCGCCGATGCGCAAGGCGCAATGCATGATCTTGTTCTCGTGGCCGGGCGGGGTCATGCCGGGCTCGGGGCTTTCGCCGAAGCGCAGGATCATCTCGACCTGCGCGCCGACGGCCTTCTTGTAGAACTCCAGGGCTTCTTCACAGCGGCCGTCGAAGCTCAGGTAGGGTTGGATGTTCATGGGTGTATTCCTTGATTTGATCCTGAAGAGAATCATGTGATGAGGGTTCAACGACTCAGCAGCAGCCAGGCGATGTCGAGCAGCAGGACGATCATGGCCAGACCGCCGATCAGGAAGCTGATGGTTCGCCAGGGTTGCAGCGCCTTGAGGTAGGTGAAGGAGTGGGCATAGCGTGCCGCCACGAAGATGGCGAACAGCGCGCTGGCCAGCTTCAGGCCGCCGCCGATCAGCACATAGACCAGGCCCAGCAGCAGGAAGGGGTAGATCGCCGATTCCGCGTTGCGGTGCGCGCGCAGCACGCGCGCCACCTCGGGCGGATCGCTGTCGCGCAATTCGCCGCCGAACTGCGCGGCATCCTCGGGGTTGATGGCAATCTTCGTCCGGCCCCGGACGGCGCCGCTATAGCCCCAGAGGAACAGCAGGTTCACCACCAGCAGCAGGCAGGTGAGCGCGTAGGCGCCGAGGGCGGGGTAGAGCTCCAATGCGTTCATGCGGCAGCTCCCAGCGGGCTGGTTGCCGCCTGCGCGGAGGCGGTGCTCCAGGGCATGCGTGCCACCGCCGGCCGCAGTGCCGCCGGAAAGTGCGCCGCCTCGGCCACCTGGCGGATTTCGATCTCGACCTCGCCGCCGGCCAGGGACGGGCAAAGCCGGGCCCAGTGCACTGCGTCGGCCAATGTGGCGACCTCCACCAGCACGAAGCCGGCGATGATCTCCTTGGCTTCGGTAAAGGGACCGTCGGTCACGGTGGTGCGGCCATTGGAGTAGCGCAGCTTGGCGCCGACGGCGGTCGGCAGCAGGCCGTCACCGCCGCGGTAGACGCCGGCCGCGGTCAGTTCGTCGCGATAGCGGCCCATGGCTTCTATTGCTTCCGCGCCGGGCAGGGCGCCCGACTCGGTGATGGCATCGCCCTTGCGGATGATCATGAAAAGCATGCGTTCACTCCCTGTGATGCAGCGGTGTGGTGGTGGAACTCAGTGGCGCGCGGCGATCTGTTCGCGCAGGCGGTCTTCCTGCTCGCGCAGTTCCGGCGTCAGGGCCTCGCCGAAGTCGTCGGCCTCGAACACCGGGCGGATCTCGACCTCGCAGGCCTCGCCCATGGGGTTGGGGCAGCGCTTGACCCACTCGATGGCTTCTTCCATCGAGCGCACCTGCCACAGCCAGAAGCCGGCCAGCAGTTCCTTGGTCTCGGCGAAGGGGCCGTCGATCACCGAACGCTGGCGGCCCTCGAAGCGCACACGGGCGCCGCGTGAGCTCGGGTGCAGGCCTTCGCCGGCCAGCAGGATGCCGGCCTTCACCAACTCCTCGTTGTACTGGCCCATCTCCGTCAGCAGTTGCGGGTCCGGCATCACGCCGGCTTCGGAGTTCTTGTCGGCCTTGATCAGTACCATCACACGCATCGTCCTTCTCCTTTGGCTTCAGTGAGGGCCGGGGGGGAGGTTTCCGCCGCCCAGTTTCCCGGTATTACGGATACGTCGAGCGAGCCGGGCCGATTTCGACAGGCTTGCCGGCGTTATGGGGTGGAAAATTTGCAAGTCAATGAAATGTAATGATTTGTTGTTTGCATTCCCCAGATGGGCAAGGGCTGGTGAGGAGTTGGCTCTCCGACGCGAGCAGTGCTAGCTTGAAAAAAGACGGTGTCGAACTCGCGACGTGGTGCGGGGTCGATTGCTGAGGCGTTCATTCCAGGAAAAGGATTTCAAGATGAGCACGCAGATCTTCGTCAACCTGCCGGTCCGTGACCTTCCGGCGTCGGTGGATTTCTTCAAGCAGTTGGGTTTCGGCTTCAACAACCAGTTCACCGACGACACGGCGGCCTGCATGGTGATCGGCGACAACATCTACGCGATGCTGCTGACCGAGGCGAAGTTCCAGACGTTCACACCCAAGCCGATCTGCGATGCGCGCAAGAGCACCGAGGTGCTGGTCTGCCTCAGCCGCGACAGCCGCGAAGCGGTCGAGGAGATGGTGAAGAAGGCGGTGTCTGCCGGCGGAAGCACCTACCACCCGTCACAGGATCACGGCTTCATGTACCAGCATGGCTTCCAGGACCTGGATGGCCATATCTGGGAGCTGATCCATATGTCCCCCGAGGCGCCCAAGGGTTGATCTGCGCGTCTCACCGATTTCCAACGAGGAGAGCAACATGGCTTATGTCGACAGTTTCGTGCTGGCGGTTCCCAAGAAGAATCTCGACGCCTACCGCAAGATGGCGCGCAAGGCCGGCAAGGCCTGGATGAAGCATGGAGCGCTGCAATACGTGGAATGCGTGGCCGATGACGTGCAGCCCGGCAAGAGCACATCCTTCCCGCAGGCGGTAAAGCTCAAGGAAGGCGAGGTGGTGGTCTTTTCCTATGCCGTCTACAAGTCGCGCAAGCACCGCGATAGCGTCATTGCCAAGGTCATGAAGGATCCGTTCATGACCGGCATGAGTGCCAAGGACATGCCCTTCGACGGCAAGCGCATGTTCTGGGGCGGCTTCAAGCCCATCGTCTCGCTCTGAGGAACTGGAATGCACGGCGAACCGCAAAAGGAACACCTGTGGCTGCAGCAGCTGCTTGGCGCCTGGACCTATGAGGGCGAGGGCTTTGCCGGGCCGGACCAGCCGCCGGAGAAGATGAGCGGCAGCGAGACCGTCCGCACGCTGGGCGGCTTGTGGATCCAGATCGAGGGACGTGCGCCAGGACCGGGCGGCGCCGAGATGAGCAGCATCATCACCCTGGGCTATGACCCCGCCAAGCAGAGCTATGTCGGCAGCTTCATCGCCTCGGTGATGACGATGATGTGGCTCTACGAGGGGCAGCTGGACGAGAGCGGCAAGGTGCTGACGCTGGATGCGCGCGGCCCGGTCTTCGGCGTGGAAGGCAAGTGGGCCGACTACCAGGACATCGTCACCATCGTGGACCGCGACCATTGGCGCCTGAGCTCCCAGGTCAAGGGCGATGATGGCAAATGGACGCAGTTCATGAGCTCCGAGCATCGCCGCGTGAAGGCCTGACATGGAGCCCTCGCTGAAGGATCGCGCGCTGGATTTCCTGCGCATGGTGACGGCGGGTGAGATCCAGGCGGCCTACCGCCGCCATGTCGCCCCGGGATTCCGGCATCACAATGCCTGGTTCCCAGGGGACGCGGATTCGCTGATGCGCGGCATGGAGGAGAACCACCAGCGCTTCCCTAACAAGCAGGCGCAGGTGCGGCATGCGCTGCAGGACGGCGATACCGTGGCCGTGCACACGCACCTGCGCCTGGAGGCGGAGGATCGCGGCATGGCCCTGGTCCATATTTTCCGCTTCGAAGGGGAGCGGATCGCCGAGCTCTGGGACCTGGGCCAGCCGGTGCCCGAGGAGATGCAAAACGAAAACGGCATGTTCTGACACCCCAACAACAAGACGACAGGAGAATCTTCATGTTCACCCGCTGCATGCTGCCCCTGGCGCTGGCCGCCAGCCTGGTCTCCGGCGCCGCTTCCGCCGCCACCTACGAGATCGAGACGCACCACACCTACCCGAGCCTGGAGATGAGCCACATGGGCATCTCGATCTGGCGCGGCAAGTTCAACAAGAGCTCCGGCACGGTGACCTACGACGCCAAGGCGAAGACCGGCAGCGTGGACATCAAGACCGAGACCGCCAGCATCGACTTCGGCCATGACGAGATGAACAAGCACTCCATCGCGGAGGACTGGCTCAACGCGGCGCAGTTCCCGACCCTGGAGTACAAGGGCAAGCTGGTGTTCAAGGGCAAGGGCGCCGATCCGACCGAGGTGGACGGCCAGCTGACCATGCGCGGCGTGACCAAGCCGCTGAAGCTGAAGATCAAGAACTTCAAGTGCATCGACCATCCCTTCTACAAGAAGGAGGTCTGCGGGGCGGACGCGGAGGGCACGCTGGATCGCGCCGACTACGGCATGACCCAGTACGCCGACAACGGCATGGGCAAGATCCTGATCCGCATCCAGGTGGAGGCGATCCGGCAGGACTGAGTGTCCCCACAAGCCGTTTGCCCTGAGCTTGTCGAAGGGTGGTCCATCGCGCTTTGGCGATGACTCAATGTCATCGCCTGCGATGGATCACGGGCGGCCATGGAGGGCCGCCCCGGGGATCGCTCAGTTCACTGCTGCCTCGCCATGGATGGCATGGCTTGCAACGATGGCGCACCGTCCGCTCATGCGAGAGGCTCAGCATGAACGGCCGACAGGCGTTCGATGTTCGTCTCGGGGTCTCAAGGCCGCATCCTTCGGGATGCGGCCTTTCTTGTGGCCGCCAGCCTGCGCCACGGGGTAGCATCCCGCCTGAACCCAGGAGAACAAGCGCATGGCGGTCGAGGGCGGAGCGAGCGAGCTGGTCAAGGTAGTGGCGCTGCTGGGGGCCGGCGTGGTTGCCGTGCCGCTGTTCAAGCGCCTGGGCCTGGGCTCGGTGCTGGGCTACCTCGCCGCCGGCATCGTCATCGGCCCGTTCGGCCTGGGCTGGTTCAGCGATCCGCAGGCGATCCTGCACGTGGCCGAACTGGGCGTGGTCATGTTCCTGTTCGTGATCGGGCTGGAGATGCAGCCGACGCGGCTGTGGAGCCTGCGCGGCGAGATATTCGGCCTGGGCCTGACCCAGGTCGCGTTCTGCGGGCTGCTGCTGACGGGGCTGGGTATCCTGGCCTTCGACCTGTCGCCGGCCGCGGCCTTCGTCGCGGCGATGGGTTTCGTGATGACCTCCACCGCCACGGTGATGCTGCTGCTGGACGAGCGCGGCGAGACCTCCACCCCGCGCGGCCAGCGCATCGTCTCGGTGCTGCTGCTGGAAGACCTGGCCATCGTGCCGCTGCTGGCCTTCGTCGCCTTCCTGGCGCCGGCGGCGGAGGCGGGCGGGCAGTCGCGCTGGGTCAGTGTCGGCCTCGGCATGGGTGCCATCGTCGGCCTGGTGCTGGCCGGCCGCTGGCTGCTGAACCCGCTGTTCCGCCTGCTGGCGGCGGCGCGCGCCCGCGAGGTGATGACGGCGGCGGCGCTGCTGGTGGTGTTGGGGGCGGCGCTGCTGATGCAGCTCGGCGGCTTGTCGATGGCCATGGGTGCCTTCCTGGCCGGCGTGCTGTTGTCGGAATCCACCTTCCGCCACCAGCTGGAGGCGGACATCGAGCCCTTCCGCGGCATCCTGCTGGGCCTGTTCTTCCTCAGCGTGGGCATGTCGCTGGACCTGGCGGTGTTCGGTGCGCAGTGGGCACTGATCCTGGGCGGCACGCTGGTGTTCATGGCGGTGAAGGCTGCCGGCATCTACGGCGTGGCGCGCCTCTACCGCGGCGCCCATGACGACGCGCTGCATCGCACGGCGATGATGGCGCAGGGCGGCGAGTTCGCCTTCGTGCTCTACGCGGCCGGAGCGGCGGCGGGCATCTTCGACGCGCAGCTCAACGCGGTGTTCACCGCGATCGTGATCCTGTCGATGGCGCTGACGCCGCTGGTGGTGATCTCGCTGCGCTGGCTGATCCCGCGCGCGGGCGAGTCGATGGACGGCGTGGATGCGGCCGAGGGCCTGGAAGGCCGCGTGCTGCTGATCGGCTTCGGCCGCTTCGGGCAGGTGGCCAGCCAGGCGCTGCTGGCGCGCGGCTTCCAGGTGGCGATCATCGATACCGACACCGACATGATCCGCAGCGCCGCGGACTTCGGGTTCAAGGTCTATTACGGCGACGGCACGCGCCTGGACGTGCTGCGTGCCTCCGGCGTGGAGAAGGCGCAGGTGGTAGCGGTGTGCATCGACAACCGTGAGGCGGCGATGAAGATCGTGGAGTTGGTGAAGCACGAATTCCCGCATGCCAAGCTTCTGGTGCGTGCCTTCGACCGCGAGCACGCCATGAAGCTGATCTCCGCCGACGTGGACTACCAGATCCGCGAGACCTTCGAGTCGGCCAGCGCCTTCGGCCATGCTGCGCTGCTGGCGCTGGGCGTGCCGGCGGCGGAGGCCGAGGAGATCGCCGACGACGTGCGCCGCCGCGACCTGGAGCGGCTGACCATCCAAGTCACCGGCGGCATCACCGCCGGCCGTGACCTGATGCACGGCAACCGCCTGAAGCCACGTCCGCTGACCGAGCCGCGCCAGCAGGGCGAGGCGCTGAGTCCGGAAACCGCCGCGGTGACACGAAAGGCGGACTGAGGGCGGGCGGCGTTTCCCGTCGCGGCAGGCCGGCCTGCGGGGAATCCATCATTGAATGATATTCATTATTAATTGATAATGAGTATTAGTTCAAAAGAGAGCCTGAAATGGACTTCGCCCCGCTCCCCAGGCGCGCGTCGCGCGCCCGTCGCCATCTGCTGCCCGTTGCATTGCTGGCCGCACTGCCGGCCGCCGCCACTGCCCAGGAAGCTGAGCCCGCGACACTGCCGGCGGTGGAGGTGAAGGCGGAGGCCACCCAGCCCTATATCGTCAAGGAGACGGGCGCTGCCACCCGCCTGCCGCTGAGCCTGCGCGAGACACCGCAGTCGGTGACGGTATTTACCCGTCAGCGCCTGGAGGACCAGAACCTGCAGTCGATGCGCGACGTGCTGGACAACACTCCAGGCATCTACTCCTATGCCTACGACAGCGAGCGCGTAGTGTTCACGGCGCGCGGCTTCGTTATCGACAACCTGCTGTACGACAACATCCCGGCCAGCACGGTGTTCAGCACCGGCTCGATCGACGAGACCGTCGAAACCGCGATGTACGAGCGCATCGAGATCGTGCGTGGTGCCACGGGCCTGTTGTCCGGGGCGGGCAACCCTGCTGCCGCGGTCAACCTGGTGCGCAAGCGTGCCGACAGCCGCGGCTTCGAGGCCCTTTCCTCGTTGAGCGTTGGCTCCTGGAACGACTACCGCACGGTGGCCGATCTTTCCACGCCGCTGACGGCGGACGGCAGCGTTCGTGCCCGCGTCGTGGGGGTGTACCAGGGGCGTGATTCCTACCAGGCCCTCTACAGCAACGAGAAGCAGGCGTTCTACGCGACGGTGGCAGCGGACCTGGGGCCTGAAACGGTGCTGTCCCTGGGCTACGATTACCTGGAGACACAGCCGCAGGCCAATACCTGGGGCTCCTTCCCCTTGTTCTACAGCGACGGCACGCGCACCGACTGGCGCCGCTCGATCACCACGGCGGCCAACTGGAGCTTCTGGAACAAGCGCACCGAGACGCTGTTTGCCGAACTGCAGCATGACTTCGGTGGCGGCTGGTCGCTGAACGCCACGTTGACGCATCGCGAACTGGGCAGCGATTCCGCCCTGTTCTACATGGAGGGTTACCCGGACCCAACGACGGGCGAGGGACTCATTCCTTATGCCTACCGGAGCTCGGAAGGCGGGCAGATGAACTCGCTGGACCTGTTCGCCAAGGGACCCTTCGAGTTGTTTGGTCGCAAGCACGAGGTGGTCGTGGGCGCCAACCATTCGCGGCTGAAGCTGGACGGCTACGAGTTCGCCGCGCCGCCGCCGGAAGAACTACCGCCGACGGGCAATTTCTTCGAGTGGGATGGCTCCTATCCCGAGCCGGTGTTCTCCACGACCGGGGACCGGATCACGAGTATCACCACCGACCAGACCGCCCTCTACGCGGCCTATCGCTTCTCGCTGGCAGACCCGCTCAAGCTGATCGCCGGCCTGCGTTACACGCGCTGGGACACGGACTACTTCGACCTCTATTCCGACGACCAGGCCTTCGTCTACAAGGAACATCCCATCACGCCCTACGCTGGCCTGATCTACGACTTCCTGCCCCAGTGGACGGCCTTCGCCAGCTACACCGAGATTTTCAAGCCGCAGAACAAGCTGGATCGCAACGCCAGCTTCCTCGATCCGACCACCGGCCAGAGCGTGGAGATCGGCATCAAGGGCGAACACTTCGGCGGGCGGCTCAACACGGCACTGACCTTGTTCGATACGCGGCAGGACAACGTTGCGGCGCTGGACGAGGAGATCGATCCGGACACTGGTCTTCCCTACACCGTGCCCGGCCGTCCGCTGTCGCAGGCCTCGGTCAATGTCGATGGCGCCCGCAGCCGCGGCTTCGAGCTGGAAGTCTCCGGCCAGCCGATCCAGGGCTGGAACCTGTCCCTGGGCTGGTCCAACCTCTCCCTGGAGGACGCAGACGGGAACGGGCTGAACCGCTACGTACCGCACACCATGGTGCGCAGCTTCACCAGCTGGACGCCGCAGGGTGCCTGGAACAAGCTGACCCTCGGTGGCGGCGTGAACTGGCAGTCCAAGAGCAAGGCGACGGTGTATGCGCCGGGTACGCCGGACCCGGTAGCCACCGAGCTCGGGCAGAGCCCGGTGACCCTGGTGAGCCTGCTGGCGCGCTACGAGGTGACGGAGAATTTCTCCGTGCAGCTCAACGGCAACAACTTGCTGGATCGTAAGTACTACGTGCTCGACGAGTACGGCAATCTCTACTTCGGCACGCCGTCCAGCGGCAGCGTGACGCTGAACCTGCGCTTCTGAGCCTGCGGTCCGCAGGCCTCTTGCCCCTCCGGGGCGGGAGGCCTTTTGCGTTTCAGGGCAGCAGGATGGTGGAGCCCGTGGTGCGCCGCGCTTCCAGGTCCTGGTGCGCACGGCCCACCTCGGACAGCGGATAGCGCTGGCGGATGTCGATCTTCACCTGGCCGCTGCCGACCATGTAGAACAGCTCCGCCGCCATCGCATCCAGGTCCTCGCGCTGCGCGGTGTAGTCGAACATCGTCGGGCGGGTGATGAACAGCGAGCCGCGCGAGCTCAGCTCGCTGAGCGAGAAGGGCGGCACCACGCCGGAGGCATTGCCGAAGGACACCATCGTGCCCAGGCGTGCCAGGCAATCCAGCGAGCCGGTGAAGGTGTCCTTGCCGACGCCGTCGTACACCACCGGCACGCCGCGGCCGCCGGTTATCTCGCGCACGCGCTCCACGAAGTTCTCGCGATGGGTGTTGATCACGTGCGCGCAGCCGTTGCTGCGGGCCAGCTCAGCCTTCTCGTCGGAACTGACGGTGCCGATCATGGTCACGCCCAGTGCGCGGGCCCATTGGCAGGCGATCAGGCCGACGCCGCCGGCAGCGGCATGGAACAGGATGGTTTCGCCGCCACGCAGCAGGAAGGTGCGGCGGAACAGGTATTGCACGGTGAGGCCCTGCAGCATCATGCCGGCCGCGGTCTCGAGCTCGATGCCGTCCGGCAGCTTCACCACCATGGCGGCGGGCATCGTGCGCTCGCTGGCATAGGCGCCGATGGGGCCGCCGGCATAGGCCACGCGATCGCCCGCCTGCAGGTGCGTCACGCCGGCACCCACGGCCACCACCGTGCCGGAGGCCTCCATGCCGACGCCGCCGGGCAGGGGCTGCTTGTAGGTGCCGTTGCGGTGGTACACGTCGATGAAGTTCAGGCCGCAGGCGGCCTGGCGGATGCGCACCTCCCCGGGGAAGGGATCGGCCACGTCGATCTCGACGTACTCCATCACCTCCGGCCCACCGCTGCGGGAAATCCTGATCGCCTTGGCCATGCCTGTCACACTGTCCGCAAATGAGAGGGCAACATCATGGCTGAATCGCTACATGCACGCACCCTGAGCGTGACCATCCAGCGCGACTGGCGCGAGGTCTACGACTTCGCCTGCCAGCCGCTCAATTTCCCGCGCTGGGCCAGCGGCCTGGCCGACTCGCTGCACGAGGCGGGCGATCACTGGGTGGCCGCCGCGCCGGAAGGCCAGGCCAAGGTCTGGTTCAGCCCGCGTAACGACCATGGCGTGCTGGACCACCATGTGGAGCTGCCGGGCGGCATCCGGCTGTACATCCCGCTGCGGGTCATCGCCAACGGCGACGGAGCCGAGGTGATGCTGACCGTGTTCCGTCAGCCCGGCGCGGATGACGCCGCCTTTGCCCGCGATGCCAAGTGGGTGGCCAAGGACCTGCAGGCGCTCAAGGTGTTGCTGGAGAGGCGCCTATAGGTAGCTGGTTCGTGCCTCGGCAGCTCCACACGAGCGTCACGGACTTCAGCCCAGTTTTTCCAGCCGCAGCGGCAGCCGGTCCGCCGGAATCGGCAGGCTGGTCCAGTCCTGCGGCATGGTGTAGCCGGCCGGGACGCTCCAGCGGAAGCGCAGCAGCATCTGGTGCAACGCCGCCTTCACTTCCATGGCGCCGAAGTGCATGCCGATGCACTTGTGCGCGCCGCCGCCGAAGGGCAGCCACAGGAACGGGTGCTGCCGGTCTTCCGCGCGTCCCGCGGCGAAGCGGTCCGGATCGAAGCGCTCGGGCTCCTTCCAGTAGCGCTCCAGCCGGTGGGTCATCCACAGCGAGATCGAAACCAGGGTTCCCTTGGGAATCCGGTAGCCGGCGTATTCGAAGTCGCGCGTGGCCTGGCGCGGCAGGCCCGGCACCGGTGGCGTCAGGCGCAGCGTCTCCTTCATGGCGTGATCCATGTCGGACAGGCGCTCCAGGTCCTCGTATTCCAGCTGCGTGCGACCCAGTGCGAGGCTCTGCTCGCGCAGCCGTTCCTGCCACTCCGGGTGCCTGGCCAACTGGTAGAGCATGTTGCTCAGCGTGATGGTGCTGGTGTCGTGCGCCGCCATCAGCAGGAACACCAGGTGATTGATCACGTCCTCGTCGCTGAAGGGCTGGCCGTCCTCGGTGCGCGCCGCGCAGAGACGCGTGAACAGGTCGTTGCCGCTACCGCTGCGGTGCGCGGGCAGGGCGGCGGCAAAGGTCTTTTCCAGCAGTTCGCGGCCGCGCAGGCCCGCGCGCCAGCGCGTGAAGGGCAGGTCATGACGCACCACGCCGGTGGCGGCCTGCACGGTGGCGAGGAAGGCCTTGTTCATGGCGTCGCTGTCCTGGCCGGCGGGCTGGCCCAGGAACACGCGGCTGGCCACGTCCAGCGTCATGCTCTTGAGCAGGTCGAACACCTTCACGCCCTCGCCGGTGGGCCAGTTCGCCAGGGATTCGTCCAGCGTGCGGTTGATGCCGTCCAGGTCCTGGCGCAACGCGGAGTTGGTGAAGGCCACTTGCATCACGCGCCGGTGCAGGCGGTGCTCGTCACCGTCCAGCAGCATCAGCCCGCGGCGGAAGAAGGGGCCGATGATCTTCGTCCAGGAGGCATTGCTGAACAGATCGTCGCGGTTCTGCAGCACCAGCTGGTTCGCCTCCGGCCCCAGCAGCGCGATGAACTCCATGCCGAAGGTATTGATGCGCACGACCTCGCCGTAGCGCGCGAAGCGTCCACGGGTGAAGCGCTCGAAGTTGAACAGGTAGTCGAAGGAATGCCCGACCAGCGGCCAGCCAGTGTCACCGGGAATTGCGCGCGCTTGCTGCATGAGGCTCCTCCTGGCCCTCTATCGGGGCGGGCCAAGGATGCCCGAGCCGGGCCGCGGGCGAAACGTTCGCGACGCGACAACCTGGATTTCCCGCAGCGCGGCGGCGAGTTGCCGTTCACTCTTCGATCCCTCGACACGCTCAGGACTTCAGGGCGAACGGCTGCTTGCCCGGGCTTCCCTAGAAGCTCGACCCCGGCTGCTTGAGGAACTCGATCTCCGCAATTGTCGAGGCGCGCCCCAGGATCGCGTTGCGGTGCGGGTAGCGCCCGAAGCGGTCGACGATCGCCTTGTGCTTCAGTTCGAAGTCATGGTTCAGCGGAATGCCGTTGTCGCGATACAGCCGCTCGGCCCACTCGTGGATCGCGCGGGACTCACTGTGCATGAAGGGCAGGTACAGGAAGCTCCGCTCCACGGCGGAGAGCGTGGCGTGCGCGCCCACGGCGATGGCTTCCTGTGCCAGGGTCAGGGCCATCGGGTCCTGCGCGAAGGCCAGTGGCGAATTGCGGTGGATGTTGCGGGAGAACTGGTCCAGCACCAGCACTTCCGCCAGCCGTCCGCGCGGCGTGGCGCGCCAGGCGTGGAGCTCGGCGCGGGACGCCTGAGCCAGGAGTTCGCCGTAGCGTTCCTGGATCAGCCGGTCGAAGGCCGGGTCGGCGGTCCACCAGGCTTTCGGGTCGATCTCCTGGAACCAGAAGGCGAGGATTTCTTCATGCATGAGCAGTCCGTCGGAAGCGGGCCGCATTCCGGCCTGCGGGCAGGGTAACCCATACTAAAGGCTGCTCCTCGAGATGCGGTGATTCATCGTTCGGCCGGAGCTCACCCCAACGGACCAGCCGGCGGGGTGCGGGGCCTGCCAATAATCCGGAAACGATGAGGAGAGGACGCATGGAGCAGGCCAAGGCAGCGGGCGGCATCTTTCATGGCTGGTGGATCGTGGCGGCGGGTTTCGTCTGCACGGCGCTGCTGATCGGCAGCACCACCTACAGCTTCGGCCTGTTCGTGGCGCCGCTGTCGGCCGAGTTCGGGCTGTCACGTGCCAATGCCAACATTGGCTTCATGGCGCTGCTGCTGGGTTTCGCCGTCTGGGCGCCGCTGGTGGGCAAGATGCTGGACCGCCGCTCGGCACGGCAGGTGATCGTTGGGGGCGGCCTGCTGTTCGCCGCCGGCTTCGTGCTGATGGGCCTGTCGCATTCGCCAACCACCATGGCGCTGCTGATCCTGGGGCCGGTCTCCATCGGCACGCTGGCCGCCGGCGCGCTGGCGGCCAACACCATCGCCGCCCGCTGGTTCCTGCGGCAGCGCGGCCGCGCGCTGGGCGTGCTGGCGGTGGCCACCTCCGCCGGCGGCTTCCTGATGCCGCCGCTGGTGGCCTTCCTGATGGAGAGCTTCGGCTGGCGCCATGCGCTCATCGCGCAGGGCCTGATCGTGGGCCTGGTGATTGCTGCCGTAGGCTGGCTGCTGATGCGCGACCGGCCCTCCGATATGGGCCTGACGCCGGACGGCCAGCCGCTGCCGCAGGCGGGGCAGGGCGCGATGGCGGCGGGGGAGACCTGGACGCTGGCCAAGCTGCTGCGCACGCGCAACTTCTGGCTGCTGTCCTGCGGCGCCGGCATCCTGCTGGGCGCAGACCAGGCGCTGCTGTCCTCGCTGATCCCTTATGGCACCGACGCCGGCCTGACGCTGCCGCAGGCCTCGCTGCTGGTGTCCACGCTGACCTTCTCCGCCATCCTCGGCAAGCTGGCCATCGGCGCGCTGGCCGACCGCTACGACAAGCGCCTGCTGTTCTGCGCGGTGGCGGCCTGCAACTTCGCCTTCCTGGTGATCCTGCTGCTGAGTCCGGGCTACGTCACGCTGCTGATCGCCTGCAGCATCATCGGCCTGGCCATCGGCGGCACCTATCCACTGTGGACCACGCTGGCGGCGGACTGCTTCGGTACCGCCAGCTTCGGCAGCGTGCTGGGCAGCATGAACCTGCTGATGGTGCCGTTCTCGATCTTCGCGGTGCGCTACATCGGCGAGGTCTTCGACCGCACCGGTAGCTACGATACCGCGCTGATCACCTTCATGGTCACCGCGGTGCTGTCCACCGTGCTGATCCTGGCGCTGCGGCTGCCGTCGCGCGCCTGATCAGTCGGCGGTCTGCAGCACGCCCTTCGCGGGCTGCTCTCCGACGCCGCGCCACCAGGGCGTGTTGGCCCGCGGCGCGCGCACGTCCAGCGCCGTGCCGATCACCGGCGTGGTCAGGTTCACGCCGTGCTGCGCCGCCAGCGCGGTGATGCGCTCGAAGGGATCGTTCCAGGAGTGCATGGCGAGGTCGAAGGTGCCGTTGTGGATGGGCAGCATCCAGCGGCCGCGCAGGTCCAGGTGGGCCTGCAGGGTCTGCTCCGGCAGCATGTGCACGTAGGGCCACTGCTTGTCGTAGGCGCCGGTCTCCATCAGCGTGAGATCGAAGGGCCCCAGGCGTTCGCCGATGGTCTTGAAGCCGTCGAAGTAGCCGGTGTCGCCGCTGAAGTAGATGCGCGTGTCGCCGTCGATCAGCGCCCAGGACGCCCACAGCGTGCTGTTGCGGTCGCTGAGGCTGCGGCCGGAGAAGTGCTGGGCTGGCGTGGCCACCAGGCGCAGGCCGTCCAATGTGATTTCCTGCCACCAGTCGAACTGCTGCACCTTGGCGGCATCCACGCCCCATTCCAGAAGGCGATCACCCACGCCCAGCGGTGCGAGGAAGACCTGCGTCTTGGCGGCGAGGGCGAGCACGGCGGCATCGTCCAGGTGATCGTAGTGATCGTGCGACAGGATCACGGCGCGGATCGGCGGCAGCTCGTCGATGGAGATCGGCGGCGCGTGGAAGCGCTTGGGGCCCATCCACTGGAAGGGCGAGGCGCGCTCGGAGAACACCGGGTCGGTCAGCCAGAACTGGCCGCGCAGCTTCAGCAGGATGGTGGAATGCCCCAGGCGCCACAGCGTGCGGTCCGGCGCGGCCAGCAACTGGTCTTGCGTCAGTTTTTCCACTGGCACCGGGGCGGCGGGCATGGTGCCCTGCGGCTTGTTGAAGAAGAAGTTCCAGGCGATGCGCAGCATCTTGCCGAAGCCTTCCGGCGGCTGCGGTACCGGGTTGCGGAACTTGCCGTCGGCGAACTGCGGCGAGCCCTGGTAGGCATTGGAACTGTCGGCAGCGGACATGGCACAGGCCGTCATGGCGAGGACTCCGGTCATCAGCAGCAGGGGGCGGAAGGGGCGCATCAGGGGGTTCCTGCATTTGTACACTGCACAGTGTAGTTTCCGCTTTTCCAAAAGTAAACCGTCCAGTGTAAAATTGCCGCATGCCACGTCCGCAACGCCTAACCGACCGCAAGCGCGAGAGCATCCTCCAGGCTGCCCTGCGGGAGTTCCTGTCCCAGGGTTTCGACGGCACCAGCATGGACCGCATCGCCGCCAGCGCGGAGGTGTCCAAGCGCACGGTCTACAACCACTTCCCCAGCAAGGACGAGCTGTTCGAGGCGATCCTGCGGAGGCTGTGGGAGTGCGCGACGGCGGAGGAGGCGATCCCGTATCAGCCGCGCAAGCCGCTGCGCGAGCAGCTCTGCGAGTTGCTGTGGCAGAAGATGCGGCTGATGCAGGACCGCGGCTTCCTGGACCTGGCGCGTGTGGCGCTGGCCGAGGGCATGCGCCGCCCGGACCGGGCGCGCGAGCTGATCGCGCGGCTCGATGAAGGCGGCCCGGAAGAAGCGCTGACGGCCTGGATCCGCGCCGCGGCGGCAGACGGCAAGCTCAAGCCACTGGACATCGATTTCGCCGAGCACCAGTTGCACGCGCTGGTGAAGGGCTTCGCCTTCTGGCCGCAGCTCACCATGGGCGAGCCGGCGCTGACGCAGAAGCGGCAGGCGCAGGTGGTGGAGGGCGCGGTGGAGATGTTCCTGCGCTGCTACGCGAAGAAGCCCTGAGGTTTGGCGGTACTCCGGATTGCAGCGGTCGCCAGCAAGCTGGCTCCTACATGGGCTCGCGTTTGTAGGAGCCGGCTTGCCGGCGACTGGGGTGCCTGATCAGCCCGCATGCACCGGCGGCATCCCATCCTGCATCGGCTTGGGCCGCAGCAGCAGCCCGCCGATGAGCGCACCCAATGCCGTCAGCACGGCGCCGATCAGGAAGGCGCGGCGGTAGCCGCTGGCCAATGCCTCGCGCGCCTCGGTGCCGGCCTGCTGCAGGCCGGAGGTGTGGGCATCGGCAAAGCTGGCCAGCACCGCCAGGCCCAGCGCACCGCCCATCATGAAGGCGGTGTTGACCACGCCCGAGGCCAGGCCCGATTCGCTGGCATCCACGTCGTTCATCGCGGCCAGCAGCACGGGGTTGAAGGCCATGCCGCCGCCCAGGCCCAGCAGCACCATGCCGGGCAGCACGTCGACCAGGAACGTGCCGTCCAGCGGCGCGCGCGCGAATAGCGCCAGGCCGATGGCGGCGATCAGCAGGCCCAGCCACATCGGCGTGCGGATACCGTAGCGCATCACCATGCGTGCCGACAGGCCCGCCGAGAACAGCGCCATGATGCCGTCGGCCGGCAGGAAGGCCAGGCCCACGCGCATCGGGTCATAGCCCAGGACGTGCTGCATGTAGAGCGCGCTGATCACGAACCAGGCGAACATGCCCGCGGCCCACAGCACGGCGACGATGTTGGACACCGCGATGTTGCGCAGCCGGAACAGGCGCAGCGGCATCAGCGGCTGGGGCACGCGCGCCTCGATCACCAGGAACAGCGCCAGCAGCGCCGCCGCCGCGCCGCCCAGGCCCAGGGTCTGCACGGAGGTCCAGCCCACGCGGTTGCCGTCCACCACCGCATATACCGCCAGCATCAGGCCCAGCGTGCCGGTGACGGCCCCGCCCACGTCGAGGCGGCCGCGCTGCTCCGGCGCCTGGTCGGCCGGCAGCAGCTTCAGGCAGTAAAAGTACACCGCCACGCCGATCGGCAGGTTGATCAGGAAGATGGACTCCCAGCCGAACCAGTCGGTGAGCACGCCGCCCAGCACCTCGCCCAGGCTGCCGCCGGCCGCGCAGACGAAGCCGTAGATGCCCATGGCCTGGGCGCGCTCACGCCCTTCCTGGAAGAGATTCATGATCAGCGACAGAGCCACCGCGGTGACGATGGCGCCGCCCAGGCCCTGCACCGCGCGCGCCACCACCAGCACCAGTTGCGACTGAGCCAGGCCGCAGGCCAGCGAGGCGCCGGTGAAGCCGGCGAGGCCGATCAGGAACCAGCGGCGCTGGCCGTAGAGATCGCCCAGGCGCCCGCCCAGCAGCAGGAAGCCGCCGTAGGTGAGCATGTAGGCGTTGAGCACCCAGACGATGGACGTGCCGGAAAAGCCCAGCTCCGCCTGCAGGGTGGGCAGGGCCACGGTCACCACCGTGGTGTCGAGTACGATCATCAGCACGCCGGTACACAGTAGGTATAGCGCCAGCCAGCGGCCGCGGTCGGATACGGCGACCGGGGGATTCGTCTTGTCGTTCATGATCTTTTTCTTCACATTCGGGCAGCCGGAGAGATGCCGGCAGCGGTCCGTTCTGTTGATGCGTCGAACGAACCAGGCCGGAATCGACAACGGCAGTTAAAAATCGTTTCCCGGCGTCCGCAGAACGGCGCTATGCCGACACCCCGGCAGGCCTGCGGACGACCACGAAGCACAGCCAGCAGGCCAGCATCCACGCCAGCGACAGGCCCACGATGGCGAACTTGGCGCTGGCGAAGTGCCCGGCCAGCCTTGCCGTCTCCAGTGCGGTATCGCCCATCAGCAGGCGGATCAGCGCCAGGTTCTCAATCGCGTCCGCCGCGCCCGCCAGCAGGGCAAACCAGCCGAGACCTGCGGTGAAGCGCTGCAGCACCGGCGGCACCCGGCGCGCCAGCAGCAGCAAGGCCGTGCAGCCGAAGCCGGAGTAGGCGAACAGGTAGAGGTAATCCAGGCCCTGTACCAGCATGGCCAGCGCCCGCCCGCGCTCACCCCAGGCCGCCAACATTGCCTCGCAGTTCCCCGCATAGCCGCAGAACTCGAAGGACACGATGCCCTGGGGCGACACCGCATTGCGCAGCCCCAGGTCCAGCAGGCCGAGCACTGCGGTCAGCGCCAGCGTCAGGCCCAGGAAGAAGCGGAACAGCGCGGTAAGCGACACCCCGGGCATCAGAACACCAGCAGCGCCGCGCGGATCGTCAGCGCCAGCAGCACCAGCGAGGACAGGAAGAACAACGCGAAGCGCACCTGGATGATGTTGATCAGCGCCTGCACCAGGCTGTGCACCACGCGCAGGCCGACATATGCCCAGGCCAGGCCCAGGCTCAGCGAGGTGGCGTCGCCCGCCACCGCCAGGGCCAGGCCCACGGCGTAGAACAGCGTGGGCTGCTCCATCAGGTGGTTGTAGTTGTCAGCCTTCCAGCGAACGTTGGCGGGCAGCTGGTTCATCTGCTCGCCGCGCGGGGCCTGCGGGTTCAGCACCATCTTGCTCTGGATGATGGCGGGGATGCGCGTGGCATACATCCAGCCCCAGACCACGAAGGTCCACAGCACCAGGGTGATCACGGGGGCGAGCATCGGAGCGGTCATGGGGAAATCCTGGGCAGTGGGAGAAGAGGGTGCGCGCATCATGCCGCAACCGCCCCGAGCCAGGAAAAGCCGGTGGCCATCCTTGGCCCCCGGTACCGCAGCAGAAGCGTAACGGGCGCCTGGTTTGCGCGCCCGGCGAATGAGCCCAGACCGCGCGTCAGCGCCCGCAGGCCGCGCCTGTAGGAAAATCACCCATCGCTTTCGGGGGATGGAGTACGGCCCGGCCGTTCACCGGCTGCTCTCCGCCGCTCGTTCCAGATGGCCTTTGCGGTCATCGCCCGCGCTGCGGTGCACGAGCAGAATGCCTCGCCATGAACACGACCTCGCATGTGATCTCCCCGGCCGACGCTGCAGCGGACAGCTTCCGCGACCTGCTGCGCGACATGGCGGGCGAGGTGGCCGATGCCACCGCCGCGCTACCCGCCGGCTACCAGCGCCTCTGCGCGGGCCTGCAGAGCTTCTGGGAGTCCGTGCGCGAGCACCGTGGTGCCTTGCGGCCGGTGGCCGAGAGTTCGGAAGGCCAGGAGTTGCTGGGCCGCATCGGCCGGCCGTTCCAGCACCTGCTGTACTCGGAGCTGATCAACAGCGGCTGCGAGAATCCGGTGTCGCAGTTGTCGCCGCTGATCGAGGACGTGCGCAGCATCGCGCGCGCCGAACTGCGCAGCGGCCGCCGTGCGGTACGGCGGCGCCGGCAGTTGCTGGAGCGGGTGGGGGAGCATTGCAGGGCTTGAGGGCTCTGCAGGTTATTTGTTCTGCGCCTGTTGAAGGGTGAATGGTTGAAACGCAGAAGGCCCGGTTGATAACCGGGCCTTCTGCGTTTCTGGAACCCCTCCCCCTCGCGGGAGAGGGGAGTTTGTTAAGCAGCAGCCTTCACGAGTTGCATTTCGAACTCTCCCTTGGCCGCCCCGCAATCCGGGCAGGTCCAGTCCTCCGGCACGTCCTCCCAGCGCGTGCCTGCGGGGATGCCATCATCGGGCCAGCCCAGCGCTTCGTCGTAGATCACGCCGCAGGTGACGCAGGCCCAGGTCTTCATGCCGCGGCCTCTGCCAGCTTCAGGAAGTCCGGCTTCTCGCGCACCGCGCAGTCCGGGCAGCACCAGTCGGCAGGCAGTGCGCTGAAGCGCGTGCCGGCGGGATAGCCGTTGTGGATGTCGCCCTTGCTCTCGTCGTAGACGTAGCTGCAGCCGTTGCACTCATAGCGGTCCATGATCAGGCCTCCACGGTCTGGGGCTGCATGGCGCCGTACTTCGCCAGGATCTTCTCCCGCACCGGCGGATGGATGTTGGCGCGGGTCACGTCGCCCTGGTAGTGGGCCAGCACGCGCTTGTCCATCAGCGAGCGCCACAGCGGCGGGATCATGGCCACCACGATCATGCCGGCGTAGCCCGAGGGCAGCTGCGGGGCCTGCTCGAAGTGGCGCAGGGCCTGGTAGCGGCGCATGGGGTTGGCGTGGTGGTCCGAGTGGCGCTGCAGGTGGTACAGCATCAGGTTGGTGACGGTGTGGTTGCTGTTCCAGGAGTGCTCCGGCTTGCAGCGCTCATAGCGGCCGCTGGCTTCCTTCTGGCGCACCAGGCCGTAGTGCTCCAGGTAGTTCACCACCTCGAGCAGCGAGAAGCCGATGAAGCCCTGGAAGATCAGGAAGGGCAGCACGATGGGACCGAGCCACAGGGCCAGCGCGCCGAACAGCACCAGCGTCATCGCCCAGCTCTGCAGGTTGTCGTTGCGCCAGTTCCACACGCTCTTGCCCTGGCGTTCCAGGCGCACCTTCTCCAGGTGCCAGGCGGAGGTCAGGCTGCCCCAGACGCTGCGCGGCCAGAAGGCGTAGAAGCTCTCGCCCAGGCGCGAGGAGGCCGGGTCTTCCGGCGTGGCCACGCGCACGTGGTGGCCGCGGTTGTGCTCCACGTAGAAGTGGCCGTACATCGCCGGAGCCAGCGTGATGCGCGCCAGCCAGCGCTCCAGGTTCTCGCGCTTGTGGCCCAGCTCGTGCGCGGTGTTGATGCCCGCGCCGCTGACCAGGCCCACCGAGACCGCCAGGCCCAGGATGTCCAGCGCCGGCAGGCCGCCGCTCACTGCCAGCCAGGCGCCGCCGATCAGGCAGATGTACTGCACGGGGATGAACAGGAAGGTGGCCATGCGGTAGTAGCGGTCATTCTCCAGCGCCGCCACGGCCGATTCCGGCGCGTTGACGCGGTCCTCGCCCACCAGGCGGTCCAGCAGCGGCAGCACGCCGTAGATCACCACCGGGGTCAGCCACCAGAACAGGCCCATGCCGGTGGACAACGCCAGCGCCGCGCTGATCAGCGGCAGGGCCGGCCACAGCACGCCCATCATCCACAGGCCGCGCTTGCCGTCCTTCCAGGCCGCGGGGGTCCCGGTCGCCAGGGTTTGAGTCGTCATGTCGAATCTCCTCTCTAGAAGTCATTGCCTGGATCACATGCTGCGCCTGCGCCCCTCTGCGGACCTGTCATTTCTTGACATGAACTTGTCATTTATTGACACTGCATTCCATGGCCCAATACCCGGAACTGCCGGCCCGCTACTACCTGCGCATGGGAGAAGTGCTGCTGCGCATGGGCGTGGACCCCTTGCCGCTGCTGCAGCGCGCGGGCCTGCGCCGCGAGCAACTGCTGGCGGCCGACGCGATGCTGCGGCTGGACCAGGTGGAGAACCTGATCGCCGAGTCCGAGGCGGCGGTGGGGCGCAGCGACCTTGCCTTCGAGCTCGGGCGCTCGCTGCGCCTTTCGGCACACAGCATCGTGGGCTACGGCATCCTCAGCAGCCCGACGCTGGACTACGCGATGCGGCTCACTTCGCGCTTCTTCCGGCTGATCTCGCCGACCGTGCGCATGGGCTACCGGTTGGATGCCTCCTCCGCCGAGATCCGCTTCGAGCCGGTGCTGCCGCTGAGCCACCGCGCCCTGGTGTTCCACCTGGAGGCGGTGGCGGCCGGCATCCACAACGCGCTGCAGGAATTGCTGGGCGAGCGCTTGCCGCGCTACCAGATGCAGATATCCATTGCCGAGCCGCCGCATGCCGCGCGCTACGCCGACCTGGAAGGCGCGCGCGTGCAGTTCGGCTGGGACGGCACTGGCGTACGCATGCTGATGTCCGCGGCGGTCATGGGCCGTGCGCCGGCGCTGGCGGACGCCACGGCGCTGAAGCTCGCCGAGGACCGCTGCCGCGCGCTGCTGACCGACGCCGTGTCGGAAGGCCGCGTGGCCGACTGGATTCGCATGATGCTGCGCGAGGCCAGCGGCGGCTTGCCGTCGCTGGAAGACCTGGCGCACACGCTCAACCTCTCCGCTCGCACGCTGGATCGCCACCTGCAGCGCGAGGGCAGCGGCTTCCGCGCGTTGCAGCAGGAAATCCTGCGTGAGCGCGCCTGCGCCCTGCTGGAGGCCGGGCGCCTGTCGGTGACGCAGATCGCGCACGAGCTGGGCTACACCGACGCCGCCAACTTCAGCCGCGCGTTCAAGCGCGACACCGGCATGAGCCCGCGCGACTGGCGCAGCCAGGCGGGCTGAAGCGCTCCTGCCGCCAGGGAACAGCGAGACGACGTTCCCGGGCCATGGGAATGCCGGTGTGGAATCGACACCTCGTGCGCGGCATGACAACCTAGCGGTCTTAGAGCAGCCCGGCCCACCGGGCGCGGTGCACCCCGGGGGAGTGCGGATGAGGACAGGGATAGTCGTCGACGCGAGCTGCGATCTGCCGCCGCGCTTTCTGGTGGAACACAACATCCAGGTGCTGCCCAGCTCGATCCATATCGGCGCCGAGCGGCACAGCGACGCGCGCGAGCCCAAGGCCACGCTGGATTTCTATACCGGGCGCATCGGCCGCCGCAGCCTGCAGGCGCGCACCGAGTCCTACCCCGTGGGGCGTATCCGCAACTTCTTCCTGGATCGCCTGGTGTCGGACTTCGACCACGTCATCTGCATCCCCATCTGGAAGGAACGCAGCCCGCTGCACGGCAAGATCACCGAGGCCTCGCTGGGCATCCTTTCCAACTACCGCGAATACCGCGCCGACGCTGCCGCGCGGGCGCCGTTCTCCATGCGCGTGCTGGACTCCGGCACCCTGTTCGCCGGCCTGGGCGTGCAGGCCGCCGAGTGTGCCGCCAAGGTGCAGGAAGGCCGCGCCTACCTGGACATCCTGGCCCACCTGGGCGAGGTCAGCCGCCACACCGTCTCCTGCCTGGTGCCGGAGGACGTGGCCTACGTGCGCGAGCGCTCGCGCCAGCGCGGCGAGAACGTAGGCTCGCTACTGCACGTGGCCGGCCAGGTGCTGGGCATCAAGCCGGTGGTGGCGCTGCACGATGGCCGCATGCGCATGGTGGCCAGCCGCCGCGGCTGGGAGTCCGCCGCCAACTACCTGCTGCGCCGCGTGGCCCGCGTGGTGGAGGAGGGCTGGCTGGCCAGCCGCTTCGTCTGCGCCAGCTACGGCGGCGAACCGGAGCGCATGGAGGAACTGGCCGGCTTCCGCGACCTGCGCGCCGCCTGCGAGGCTCGCGGCGTGAAGCTGCTGCTGTCCATCATGAGCGCCGTGGCCGCGGTCAACGTCGGCGCCGGCGCGCTGTCGGTGGCGTATTCGGGCGAGATGGCCTGGGAGTGAGCGGCATCCCCTGAGGCCTGCTGCCCTTTATCCTGGGCCTGTCGGAGGATGAACGGCACGCCCCGGAAACCCCAATTCCCCGTCCTGCGGAGCTATCCTCCCCCTCAAATCTTCCGGAGGATGTTCCCATGACCGTCGCCGAACGCTTCATCACCCACAGCGTCGACAACCAGGCCCCGCCACTGGGCCGCTACAACGCCTACGCCACCGACACCGCGCTGCGCGAGGCCGTGCACCGCGAAGGCGGTGGCTGGGCCGAGGCCCACCTGAACGAGTTCGGCATCGTCTCCGGCGGCGAGCTGATGGAGCTCGGCTACACCGCCAACGAGAACAAGCCCAAGCTCAAGACCTTCGACCGCTACGGCCACCGGATCGACGAGGTGGAGTTTCACCCCGCCTACCACCGCGTGATGCAGCTCGGCATGCAGTACGGCGTGCACGCCTACGCCTGGCGCAATGCCGACAAGGCCGGCGCCCAGGTGGCACGCGCCGCGCTGTCCTACCTGCATTACCAGGCCGAGCAGGGCACCGGCTGCCCGCTGACCATGACGCACTCCGCCGTGCCGGCCATCAACCACTCGCCGGAGCTGGCCAGGCTGTGGCTGCCGCGCATCACCTCCACCGAGTACGACGCCCGTGTGCTGCCCCCCGGAGAGAAGACCGGCTGCACCATCGGCATGGGCATGACCGAAAAGCAGGGCGGCTCCGACGTGCGCGCCAACACCACGCGCGCCTACCTGCAGGCCGACGGCAGCTACGAGATCGTCGGCCACAAGTGGTTCTTCTCCGCACCCATGTGCGACGCCTGGCTGGTGCTGGCCTACACCGATGCCGGCCTGGGCTGTTTCCTGATGCCCAAGATCCGCCCGGACGGCTCGCGCAACGCCATCCGCATCCAGCGCCTCAAGGACAAGCTCGGCGACTGGAGCAATGCCTCCTCCGAGGTGGAGTTCCTCGGCGCCTACGCCCAGCTCCTGGGCAAGGAAGGCCGCGGCGTCGCCACCATCCTGGAGATGGTCGCCCTCACGCGCCTGGACTGCATGATCGGCTCCTCCGGCCTGATGCGTCAGGCCCTGGTGCAGGCCCTGCACCACACCCGGCACCGTAAGGCCTTCGGCCACCTGCTGGCCGAGCAGCCGCTGATGCAGAACGTGCTGGCTGATCTGGCCCTGGAAACCGAGGCCGCCGTGGCGCTGACCATGCGCATCGCCCGCGCCGTGGACGCCTCCACCCGCCACCCCGGCGAAGCCGCGCTGGCCCGCGTCGGCACCGCCATCGGCAAGTACTGGATCTGCAAGCGCACGCCCGCACTGGTCAACGAGGCACAGGAGTGCCTGGGCGGCGCCGGCTACGTGGAAGAGACCAGCCTGCCGCGCCTCTACCGCCAGGCCCCGCTGAACTCCATCTGGGAAGGCAGCGGCAACATCCAGTGCCTGGACGTGCTGCGCGCCCTCAACAAGGAGCCCGAGACCCGCGAGGCCCTGTTCGGCGAACTGCTCGCCGCCAAGGGCGAACACCCCGACCTCGACCGCGAGATCGGCTGGCTGGAACAGACCCTGGAAGACCGCACCACGCTGGAACTGCGTTCGCGCATGGTGGTGGAGCGTATGGCGCTGGCGCTGCAGGGTTCTATCTTGCTGCGTGCGGGCAGTGCCGATGTAGCGAACGCTTTCTGCAGCTCACGGCTGGGTGGGGAGCATGGGCTGGTGTTCGGGACGCTGGGGGTGGGGGCGCCTGTGGCGAGGTTGGTGGCGAGGGCTCACGAGTAGTAGCCCCTCTCTGAATACGTCATCTCAGAACCAGGGAGAACAGTCCCGAGAGCGAGTCGGCTTTTGGGCTTGCAAGACCTTGTGGATAAATTAAGCTCGGGCCTATCGACACTCCCGACCACAACTTATGTACTGGTCAGGAGCGTTGATATGGACCGGAAAAACCCCTCCAGTAGTTTGCACCTACTGGAGGGGCGGACCGATTCCCCAAAGGGAGTCAGTTGCAACAACTCTACCCTGTCGCAGATTGACGTCTTCGTCAATGGCAATGGGGCTAAGGAATCGATTCTCCGGCTGATCCACTTGCTCGACTTTAACGGAGGTATCTATGAGCAAGTTTTTGAAGCCAGGCAACACCGCGCCTCGTTCGGGGCAGTACCGCAATACATCTACCGGCAATGAAGTTACTGTTGTAAAGGGTGAGCCATTGCCTCCAACCCCTAAGCCTGGACAGACGTATCAGTTAGCGGATGCAACAAAGCATCAGAAGTAAGTAGTTCGATAGGCGGCCCCACGGAAGTGGGGTCGCCTATTTAGCAACCGTAGGGTGGGCTAAGCGAAGCGTGCCCACCAATGCAGTGGCTCGGTGGTGGGCACGCTACGCTTGGCCCACACTACGATGAGTCATGGCTTCTTCGCTGTGCTCGCCGGATCGATCAAAATCTTCACATGCTTTTCCGGACTTCCCAGCGCCGTGAAAGCATCCTCCACACCCGCCAGCCCCACTGTCCCCGTGATCAGCGGCGCCGGGTCCACCTTGCCCTCGGCGATCATCTGCAGCGTGTCGCGATACTCCAGCGGCGTATAGCCCAGCACGAAGCGCAGCTCGATCTCCTTGTTGATGGCCAGCGCCGGTTCGATCTGGTCGCTCTGCATGCAGACGCCCACGACGACCACGCGCGAGAACATCGGGGCGCCGTCGATCACGGACTGCAACATGCCGGGCACACCGACGCATTCGAAGATCACCGGGCGCTTGGGCGCGGCGCCTAGGGCCTCGGCGAGGCGCCAGCTGCGGTGCCAGGCCACCGGCAGCAGGCCCAGCTTCTCGCGGGTGCCCACGCCCAGTTCCAGCGCGGCGGGTGAGTCCTTGATGAAGCCGGCTTTCGGCGTAGCGGCGAAAGGGGAACCCTGGCGCGGGTCCAGCACCACGGCGGCGCCACAGCGCTTGGCCAACTCGCGGCGAGCGGGGGAGAGATCGCTGGCCACGATCTTCTCCACGCCCAGCGAGCGCAGCATCAGGATCACGGCCAGGCCCACGGGGCCGCAGCCGATGACGATGGCGGTGTCCTTTTTCTTCAGTTCACCCTTACGCACCGCATGCCAGGCCACGGCCAGGGGTTCGGTGAGGGCGGCGCGCTCGGCGTCCAGGCCATTGGGCACTGGGATGATCAGGGATTCCTGCACCAGCATGCGCTCGGCATAGGCGCCCGGCGCTTCCTCGCAGAGGCCGATGAGGTCGATCTCCTTGCCACGGCGGATTAGTGGCACGGCGCAGACGGCGGCGCCGACCGGCAGCTTGCGGCGCGTGCCGGGGCCATACTCCAGGATCTCGGCGCTGAACTCGTGGCCGAACACGATCTCCTGCGAGGAGCGCATGGGGTTGCGGATGCCGCTGCGCTGCATCAGCCCGCCCAGGTGGTCGCAGTGCTGGCGGGCGTGGAGGTCAGACCCGCAGATGCCACAGCGCAGGACCTTGACCAGCACGTGGCCCTTGCCGGGTTTGGGCTCGGGGCGTTCGACAACGCGCAGCTGCTGGTTCTGGCAGACGACGGCTTTCATGGATTCCGCTCCGGGTGGCGATGGAGGGAGTCTCGCGCAGTCGGGGGAAGCGGGCAAAGCGCAGGTGCCCGCCCTGCGGTGCTGTCAGCGCCGCCGCCGCTCCATCCCGCCATCATCAAAGCCGCGCCCGACAAAGCGCATCTCCGACGAGAACTCGCGCCAGCGTCCCCACTGCCGATCGTCCAGCGCACCGGCCACCGCCGACTCGAAACGCGCGTAGGCCAGCACCTCGCGCTCGTGCAGGGCGCCCCACTGCTTGGCCAGGGCATCGCTGCGGGTGGCGTAGTCGGGCTGCTTGGGGGAGAGGGACTGCAGTTGTGCCTGCAGGGTCTTGCGTTCGGTCTGCAGGCCCCTGAGCTCCGGCAGGGCCTTGTCGAAGGCGGCGAGCACGGTGGCGCGCTGCTCCGGGGTGGCCTGGACCTCGGACAGGGTGATGATGATCTCCTTCTCGGAGCGCACACCGGCGCCGCGGCCATCCAGGGGCGGGTGGCTGGCGCAGGCGGTGAGGCTGAGCAGGAGCAGGGCGGCGAGGGCGGTCTTGGTCATGGCGCAGGGAAAATGGTCAGCGCGGAGCATAGCGCCGTAGGGCGGGCGTGATCGTATGAATGTGTAAATGGCTGTCCGGGCTCAACGGCCGGGGCCGGGTGGCGTTGACGGGATGCCGGCCCTGCCACGGGCACTGTCTCGAAACTGCAGCTTTCCTGCGCGAAGATTCATTCGTCGGACTTCGACAGAGGGATGCGGAACATGCAGATCGAGAATGGAGTGGTGACGCGGTCCAAGGGCTCCCGGCTGTGGCTGGCCGCTGCTGGCCTGTTGTCGGTGCTGCTGGCGCTGCCCTTCCTGGTGTCCGGCCTGCTGGACCTGGGTGACGAGAGCCTGCTGGACCTCGGTTTTGGCCTGGGTGCCTGCTGGGTGGCCGCGCGCTTCTTCCTGATGGCGGGCAAGCGCACGCGGGCGCAGCAGGCGCTGCCAGCCCTGAGCGCGGCTGCCAACTGAGCGAAGCTACAGCGGTAGGGTGTAGTGGCGGAACACCTCGTCCGCCTTCCAGCCCTGCGATTCGTAGAGTGCCTGCGCCGCCCGGTTGTCCTGGGCGGTGAAGAGTGAAAGGCGCACCGCGCCTACCGAGCGGCCATAGCCGGCCGCTGCCTGCAGCAGCAAGGCGGCCACGCCGCCGCGCCTTGCTTCGGGGATGACGAACAGGTCATTGAGGATGTAGCTGCGGCTCATCCGTACCGAGGAAAAGCTGGGGTATAGCTGGGTGAAACCCAGGCCCTGTCCGTCTTCGCCTTCGGCGAGGAAGACCACCGACTGATGATGCCGGAAGCGCTCCAGCAGGAATGCGGCAGCGCCCGCTGGGTCCGAGGGCTGTCCGTAGAACTGACGGTAGCCGTCGAACAGCGGCGCGATCAACCCGAGGTCTTCGACCGAAGCCTGTCGGACGTTCATGGCGGCGCTCAGGGGCAGGCGCTGATCTGCGCGGCGCAGCTGAAGCGCTGCTTGTCGGTCTTCAGCTCCGGGACTTCCACTTCCTTGCCGGCGACAGTGCGCTTGCTGCCGCCGACCACGTGGGTGTCCACCAAACGGCAGTCGTCGCCCTCGCGTTCCAGCGTGAAGCCCACGTCGAGCTTGTCCGGGCGCAGGCTGCATTGGCGGGTGCCGCCCTGGAAGACGCAGCGCTCGGACGGCACTTCGATCTCGTGGGTGTAGCGCACGCTCTGGCGTGCGGCGCGGGCATCCACGGCGGGCAGGGGGATGCTCATCTCGCCCAGGGACTTGGTCTGCAGGCGCAGGCAGTCGGCAGCGGGGGAGGCCAGGGGGAGCAGGCAGAGGGCGAGAGCGAGGCTGCGCAGGTGCATGGGCGGACTGTCGAGCGGGCGGAGGGTGCTCCATTGTTTCAGGTGCGGCTCCTGTGGGCGAGGTGTAGCCCGGTTTCGCGAAGGCGGTCCGCTCGGCAAGCCACGCTACTTGTGCCGATATGGCTTCCGCTGACCGCCCGCCTCGTTTACACTTCGCGACCCCTTAGCAGCACCGTTTCAAAAGTCGGGGCGTAGCGCAGCCTGGTAGCGCACTTCCTTGGGGTGGAAGTGGTCGGAGGTTCAAATCCTCTCGCCCCGACCAGTATCATGTAAGCCCCTGTATTCCGTGAGGATTACAGGGGTTTTTCATTTTGGCGCCGATCCGGTCTCCATCCTGGACTACGGGAGTCGCGCCCTCGCTCCGCCGTGCCCGGAAGCCCAGCCCCAGATCGCACTTGCGCAAGTCCCCGCAGCTCCTGCTAGGGCTTGCGCTTCTCCCGTATCACATAGGGATTCCGGGCATTGCCGCGATTGTCGTAGTGATCCTTCTCCAGGCTGCTGAGCCCGGGGGCGCCCTGCAGTGTGGGCAGGGTGATGGGCTGCAGGTTGCCCCAGCTGCTCTTGTTGCGCGCGGCGAACTCGGCGTCTGATTGCGCCTTCTGGCGCTGGTACTCGGCCTCTGCGACGGCACGTGCCTTGGCGTTGGCGTCTATGCGGCGCTGCAGGTCGGCGGCGCGCTTGCGTGCCCGCTCGGGCTCCTGCGCCAGCCAAGCCTGGGTTTCGCGCTCGTAGCGCTGCTTGTGCTCGGCCTGGGAGCGCTCCCATTCGGCAATCGAGACGTACAGCGCTTCCAGCGAGTTGCCTGTCACGCGCCGGGTCCCGGCAATGTCGAAGGCTTGCGGGAGGAACGTGAAGGTGGAGTCCCAGTGGGACCAATACAGCAATTGCCACTGGTTGTCGGTGCCCTTGGCAATCAGCAGGCCTTGATCGTCCTCGAAGATTTCCTTCCACAGCGTGGGGGCGAGCGTTGGCTGGTTGGTCTTGTCCCGATAGATCAGTTGATAGCCGGTCTGGCCGGCAGCCGTGGTGACCGGCACCCGCCTGAAGTCCCGGGCCTTGATGTCGTTGCCCTGTCGTAGCGCTTCGGGTTTGCCCAGGGTCAGGCCGGCAGGGGAAAAGGGCTGGAAGTCCCGCGCCAGGATCACTGGCTTGCCGCTGGCGTCGAGCGCGTGCCGCACGGGGTCGTCCAGGGTGATCTCGCGGTAGAAGTCCGTGTCCTCCGGCGGCGGTTTCAGCTTGGCCTCGGGAAGCAGCGGTGGCTTGGTCAGCCTGACGATGGTATAGCCGTTGACGGCGGTGTCGTGCCGGAAGACGAGGGCCGCATCCTCGTCGCGAGGGTCCACGCGCGTATCCACCTGGCGCAGGCCCATCAGGACGCGGTTGTCCACGGCATCGATCAGGTCCACGGTGGCGCTCGCGGGGTCCTGGCTTTCGTGCATGCCAAGGACCAGCAGGCAATAAGCCTCGCGCCGGTCCGCGGCGGGATTGGCGCGGTCGGCCTCGGTGCGCGTGTCCCGGCCTTCGGGTATGAGCCACATGCGGGTGTAGGGAGTCGGGCCCAGAGCCGTGAGCTTCTGGCCGTCGGTGCTGAAGGCCTGCCAGTGCGTTGCTCCCTTTGGCTTCAGCCAGACGTGGGCCATGTAGCCCTTGCCCGTCCTGGCCACCAGTGCCTGCTCGAACTCCGGCGGGGCCAGCCAGGTTGCCTTGGGTGTGTAGCTCCTGTTCTTGTCGCTATCTTGCAATTGCTGCTCGCTGACGACGCCCCAGAGGCCATCCTTTTTCCACGCGCTGATCAGGAAGGCGTACTTGCTGTCGTAGCGCGAGATGTTGTTGCTGGGGGCCAGCGCAGGAGGCTTCAGGCCCTCCTTGCTGCGCATTTCCGCCAATGTCAGGGCTTGGCTGTTGCCGGTCGGCAGTATTAGTGCCAGCGCGCAGGACAAGACCCGCAAGGCATGGGGCAGACGTAAGGACATGCTCGTTCTCCGGCGTCCCGTGCGGAGCATGGGAGAGTGGCCCGGCGGGTACGCGCGGCAAGTATGCGTGACGGCTTGGCCGTGGCTGAATGCCCGGAACAGGGGGCTGCCCGTCTTCGCCGATAAAGAAAAAGCCCCGTAGTGCGGGGCTTTGCTCCTGGCTTGTACCTGCTGCGGGTACCTGGGGCTTATTCCGGGTCCGGCAGCAGGCGCAGGAGCGATTCCAGCTCGTCGCGCAGCGACTGGATCTGCTGGGCGCGGGGCTTGGCGGCGACACCCGTACGGGGCTTGGCGGCGCCGTTGGTGCTGCCGTTCTGCATCTGCAGGGGCGCGGGGTTGGACAGGCGCAGGCCGTCGGCCGCCACGGCGGAGACCTTGGGCATCTCGCGCAGGCGCTGGCGCGCGCCGCCGATGGTAAAGCCCTGTTCGTAGAGCAGGCTGCGGATGCGGCGCACCATCAGGACGTCGTCCTGCTGGTAGTAGCGGCGGTTGCCGCGGCGCTTCACCGGGCGCAACTGGGGGAACTCCTGCTCCCAGTAGCGCAGGACATGCGGCTTCACGTCGCAAAGCTCGCTGACTTCGCCGATGGCGAAGTAGCGTTTACGCGGAATCTCCGGGAGTGGTGCCAGCTTGTTATCGGCGGGTCGCATCGAACTCCACTCTCAGACGCAGCTTCTGGCCTGGACGGAAGGTGACGACGCGCCGCGCGGAGATGGGAATCTCCTCGCCGGTCTTGGGATTGCGGCCCGGGCGCTGGTTCTTGGACCTGAGTTCGAAGTTACCGAAGCCCGAGAGCTTCACTTCCTCGCCGCCTTCCAGGCGCTCGCGGATTTCTTCGAAGAACAGGTCGACAAATTCCTTGGCCTCACGCTTGTTGAGACCCAACTCGTCGAACAGCGCATCGGCTAGTTCAGCCTTCGTCAACGCCACGTTCTTGCACCCCTATTTCTACTGCCGGATCACAGCGCCCAGCTCGCGTGTCAGCTGCGAGATGATTCTCGTAACGGACGCGTCGATTTCTTCTAGGGTTAGGGTGCGGGAATAGTCATTGAAAATCAACCCTAAAGCCACGCTTTTGCAGGCAGTAGGTAAGTTCTCACCCCGATAAATGTCGAAGATGAAAACTTTCTGCAACAAATTTTCACCAGAAGCCTTGGCGCAGGCGATCAACGCGTCGGCGGACACGGTTTCCGGCACCACCAGGGCGAGGTCGCGGCGCGACGACGGGAACTCGGACAGCGGCTGCGTGGAAGGCACGCGGGTGTCGCGGATGACCTCCCAGTCCAGCTCGAACAGCAGCGGGGTGTCCGGCAGGTCCAGCGTGCGCACGAGCTTGGGGTGCATGGCGCCGATCCAGCCGGCGGCACGCTCGCCGCGCAGGATGCGCGCGCTCTGGCCCGGGTGCAGGGCCGGGTGCTCGGCCTTCTCGAAGCGGTACTCGCCGGCGGTGCTGCCCAGCAGTGCCACCACGTCGGCCTTCAGGTCGTAGAAATCGGCGGGGCGCGCGGCGCTGTTCCACTGTTCCGGCAGCGCGGCGCCCACGGCCAAGCCGGCGAGGCGGCTGGTCTCCACGATCTGGCCGTCCACGTCGGCAAAGGCCACACCCTGTTCGAACAGGCGCAGGCGGTTCTGCTGGCGCTGGCGGTTGTAGAGCCAGGCCGGGATCAGGCCGGCCCACAGCGTGGTGCGCATCACCGACAGCGTGTCGGCGATGGGGTTGTCCAGGGGGATGCCGCGGGCCTGGGGGTTGAGCTGGCCCTGCAGGCCTGGCTCGACGAAGGACAGGCTGACGATCTGCTGCCAGCCGCGCGATACCAGCACGTCCTGCACGCGGGTCAGCGAGCGGGCGGCCTCGCTGGGGCGGCCGGGCGCCAGGCGCGCGGCGTAGGGCTTGGCGAGGATGCGGTCGTAGCCGTAGAGGCGGGCCACTTCCTCGATCAGGTCGGGTTCGATGCGCAGGTCGTAGCGGTAGCTCGGCACGCGGGCGATCCAGGCGCCGCCCAGTTCGTGGCGGGTGGTGATGCCCAGGCGCGACAGCAGCTGCTCCACGTCCTTCTCGGCGATCTCATGGCCCAGCAGCTGGTTCAGGCGGGTCTGGCGCAGGCGCACGGTGATGGGCTCGGCCGGCGGCCGGCCGGCGGTGATCACCGGGTGCACTTCACCGCCGCAGATCTGCAGGATCAGCTGCGTGGCGCGCTCCAGCGCGCTGCGCTGCAGGTTGGGGTCTACGCCGCGCTCGAAGCGATAGCAGGAATCCGAGGCCAGCTTGTGGCGGCGCGCGGTGGCGGCCACGGCGGTGGGCGCGAAGCAGGCCGACTCCAGGAAGATGCCGGTGGTGCGGACCTGGACACCGGATTCCTGGCCGCCCATGACGCCGGCCAGGGCCAGCGGGCCGTGGTCGTCGGCGATGATCAGCTCGCCGTGGTTGAACTCCAGGGTGTCGCCGTTGAGCAGTTCCAGCTTCTCGCCGGCGCGTGCACGGCGCACGCGCACCTGGCCGGAGATCTTGCCGGAGTCGAAGGCGTGCATCGGCTGGCCCAGCTCGATCATCACGTAATTGGTGATGTCGACCACGGGGTGGATGCAGCGGATGCCGGAGCGGCGCAGGCGCTCGCGCATCCAGTCGGGAGTGAGGGCCTTGGGGTTGAGCTTGGTGATGACGCGCCCGGTGTAGTGCGGGCAGCTCTGCAGGTCTTCGATCTCCACCTTCACCTGCGCGTGGCCCACGACCACGGCCTGCGGGAAGTTGGGGCGCTTGGTCGGGATGGCGTACAGCGCCGACAGCTCGCGGGCCAGGCCTAGCACGCTGAGGCAGTCGCCGCGGTTGGGGGTGATCTCCAGGTTGAGGACGTTGTCCTTCAGGCCCAGGTACTGCTCGATGGGCGTTCCCGGCTTGGCGTCGGCGTCCAGCTCCAGCAGGCCATCGGACTTCTCCGTCAGGCCCAACTCCTTGGCCGAGCAGAGCATGCCGAAGGAATCCACGCCGCGCAGCTGCGCTTGCTTGATGTCCATGCCGTCCGGCAGCCTGGCGCCGACTACGGCGCAGGGCGCGTTCATGCCGGCGCGTGCGTTGGCGGCGCCGCAGACGATCTGCAGCTTCTCAGGCTGGCCCACGTCCACCTCGCAGACCTGCAGGCGGTCGGCCTGCGGGTGGCGCTCGGCCTTGACGATGCGGCCGACGACGACGCCCTGCGGCAGCGTCTCCAGCACGGGCTCGATTTCCAGTTCCAGGCCGCCCATCACCAGGCGGTCGGAAATCTCGTTGATGGTGGCCTGCGGGTTGACCCACTCGCGCAGCCAGTTTTCGCTCAGTTTCATAAAAATTCGGGAATCGGGAATCGAGAATGGGGAATCGTAGAAGCGGGTTCGGGCGGTGGTTTCAGGCATTTACGATTCCCGATTCCCCATTCCCGATTCCCGTTTGCTAGGCGAACTGCTCCAGGAATCTCAGATCGTTGTTGAAGAACTGGCGCAGGTCGTCCACGCCATAACGCAGCATGGCGAAGCGCTCCACGCCCATGCCGAAGGCGAAGCCGGTGTAGCGTTCCGGGTCCAGGCCCACGGCCTCGAAGACCTTGGGGTGCACCATGCCGCAGCCCAGCACCTCCAGCCAGCGCTCGCCCTTGCCCGGGTCGGCCCAGCGGATGTGCACGTCGGCGCCCGGTTCCACGAAGGGGAAGTAGGACGGGCGGAACAGCGCCTTCACGTCACGCTCGAAGAAGCGCGACAGGAAGGTCTCCAGGTCGTACTTCAGGTCGCTGAAGGTGACGTTCTCGGCGACGTACAGGCCCTCCACCTGGTGGAACATGGGGCTGTGCGTGCGATCGGAGTCGGAGCGGTAGACGCGCCCCGGGCAGATGATGCGGATCGGTGGGCGGCGGCCGGACTCCACCAGCGCCTTCATGGTGCGGATCTGCACCGGGCTGGTGTGGGTGCGCAGCACGTTCTGGCCGTTGCGGACGTAGAAGGTGTCCTGCATCGAGCGCGCCGGGTGCAGCTCCGGGATGTTGAGCGCGCCGAAGTTGTGGAAGTCGTCCTCGATCTCGGGGCCTTCCACGGTCTCGAAGCCCAGCTCGTTGAACAGCTGCTCGATGCGCTGCACGGTGCGGACGATCGGGTGCAGGCCGCCCGGGGTCACGCCGCGGCCGGGCAGGGTAACGTCGATGCTGTCGGCGGCGAGCTGGCGTGCCAGCTCGGCCTGCTCCAGCGTCGAGCCGCGCTCATCCATGGCGGACACCACGGCTTCCTTCACGCGGTTGACGCGCTCGCCGAAGCTCTTGCGCTCGTCGGGCGCCATGCCGCCCAGCTGCTTGAGCAGCTCGGTGATGCGGCCCTTCTTGCCCAGGTAGTCCACGCGCAGCTGTTCCAGCGCGCGGGCGTCGGAGGCGGCGTCGATGGCGCTCTTGGCTTCGTTCAGCAGCTGATCGAGTTGTTCGCTCATGCTTTCGTCAATCGGATGAATGGCTTGATGCCGGTGGAATCCATGGCGCGCCCATGCTGGATCGCTCCGCATGCGGCTCGGCCTGCGTGGTGCGCACCTCGAGACGCGACGCTACGCGGCGCTACTCGGTGTGAACGGCCCACAGAATCCTTCAGTTTCCAGAAAACAAACAAAAAAGGGGAACGGCTGTGTGCCGTCCCCCTAATTCGGATCTACGACGGTTCGCTGCGATTAAGCGGCGAGCTGGGCCTTGGCCTGCTCGACGAGCTTGGCGAAAGCCGGCTTGTCGTGCATGGCGAGGTCAGCGAGAACCTTGCGATCCAGGGCGACGCCAGCCTTGGCGAGCCCGTTGATAAATCGGCTGTAGGCCAGACCCAGTTCCTGGGAGGCGGCACCGATACGGATGATCCAGAGGGCGCGGAACTCGCGCTTCTTCACGCGACGATCGCGGAAGGCGTACTGGCCGGACTTGATGACCTGCTGCTTGGCCGAGCGATACGTGCGCGATTTTGCGCCGTAATAACCCTTGGCCTTCTTCAGGACCTTCTTGTGCTTTGCGCGAGCGGTAACACCACGTTTGACGCGTGCCATATCAGTTCTCCTTAGGCGTAGGGCAGCATGTGCGCAACTTCACGCACGTCTGAGCTGTGCACCTGGGCTTCACCGCGCAGCTGGCGGATCCGCTTGCCGGACTTCTTGGTCAGGATATGGCGCTTGTGCGAGTGACCGCGCTTGAAGCCGCCTTTGCCAGTCTTGGCAAAGCGCTTCGCGGCGCTCTTGATGGTTTTCATCTTGGGCATTTCTTACTCCTTAAAGCTTTCGATTGCCGGTTTCACATCCCCGCCCTGGGGAGCTGACCGGGCCTGCCGGAGGCCGGCAGGGCTTCTCTTTTTCCAGCCCTGCACCGGGGTGCAAGGCCGTAAAAACTGTGTGGCTCAGATCCGCTTGCGCGGAGCGATCACCATGACCGACTGGCGGCCTTCCATCTTCGGATGCTGCTCGACCAGGGCCAGCGCATCCAGCTCCGTCTTCAGACGGTTCATGACTTCCATGCCCAGCTCGGAGTGGGCCATTTCGCGCCCACGGAAGCGGATCGTCACCTTCACCTTGTCGCCTTCTTCCAGGAAGCGCGTGATGTTGCGCAGCTTGGTCTGGTAGTCGCCTTCCTCGGTGGCCGGCCGGAACTTCACTTCCTTGACCTGGATCTGCTTCTGCTTGCGCTTCGCAGCATGGGCGGCCTTGTCCTTTGCATAAAGGTACTTGCCGTAATCCATGATCTTGCAGACCGGCGGCTCCGCATTGGGCGACACTTCCACCAGGTCCAGGCCATCCGCTTCGGCCTTGGCGATGGCGTCGCGGGTAAGCATGATGCCGACCTGTTCGCCGTCTGCCGCGATCACGCGTACGCGGGGTACATTGATCTGGCCGTTGCGCCGGTCTTCACGTTCTGCTGCGATGGTTCATCTCCCGCGTCAAGCCGAATAGCCCCGCACAGGCGGAGCATGAGGGCGCGCATCCTACCAGCGCTGGGGGCGAATCTCAAGGTGAATCAAACGATTCCGTACTCCAGGGCGGGGCATGGAAGCGCCTCAGGCGGCCTGGCTGGGGGACAGGACCTGCGCCGCCCGTTCCAGGGGTACTGCCGGGGACCAGTGGAAGCCCTGGCCATAGTCCACCCCCAGCTCGCGGCAGAGGGCCGCCTGGCCGGGGGTTTCGATGCCTTCCGCCACGGTTTCCATGCCTAGCTCGTGGGCCAGGCGGGCCACGGCTCCAACGATGCGGGTGGCGGCAGGGCTGGTCTCCAGATCGCTGATGAAGCTGCGGTCCAGCTTCAGGCAGTCCACCGGCAGGCGCTGCAGGTAGGACAGGGAGCTGTAGCCGGTGCCGAAGTCGTCCACCGACAGCTTGGCGCCCAGGGCCTTGCAGCGCTGCAGCAGCTTCAGGGTGGCGTCGGCATCGCGGGCGATCATGGATTCGGTGATTTCCAGGCGCAGCCGCCGCGGGTCCAGGCCGCTGTCGGCCAGGGCGGCTTCCAATACCGGGAACAGGTCGGGGTCGTCGAACTGGCGCAGGGACAGGTTCAGGCTCAGGAACGGGGCGGCGCCGGGCACGAGCCGGTCCAGCTCGGCCAGGCAGCGGCAGGACTCGCGGATGATCCAGTGACCCAGCACGTAGATCAGCTCGCTCTGCTCGGCCACCGGGATGAACTCGCCGGGCGACACCCGGCTGCCATCGGGGCGAATCCAGCGGATCAGGGCCTCGAAGCCGGCCGGGCGGCTGTCGCCGAGCCGCACGATGGGCTGCAGGTGCAACTGGAATTCCTTCTGCTCCAGGGCCGTGGCCATGGCCTGTTCCAGGCGCAGGTGCTGCAGGGCCGCCTGGCGGTCGGCCGCCGCATGGGCGGTGCCGGAGACACCGGCGCCCGGCTCGCTGGTGTTCTGGCCCAGGCGCAGCACGTTGTCGCGAGTACGGGCGATCACCACACGCAGCAGGTGGCGCAGCAGCGGATCGGCCGCCAGCACGCGCTCTTCCAGGTATTCGTGGCTGATGACGATCAGCGAGGTGGCTTCCGTCGCCACGGCGGAGGCCAGGCGGGTGTGGCCGCCCAGCAGGGTCATTTCGCCGAAGATCTCGTCCGCGCCCAGGCGCGCGATGCTGCGGCGGGTTTCGAAGGCACCGGTGAAGATCTCCACGCAGCCGGCCTCAATGACGTAAGCCTCGTGGCCGCCATCGCCCTCCCGGAACAGCATTTCCCCTGCTGCAAGGCTGCGGCGATGCCGCTCGGCGCCCATCGAAATTCCCCTTGTTTCCCGCAAGATACCGCAGATGGGCGAGGGCGAGTCAGGGCGATCCTTCAAATAGTCTGAAATCTCTATTCAACAAACGGGGATTCATCGCGCAGGCGGTGGGGCGCATGCTGGCGCCCCCTCACGAGACCGGAGTCCGCCATGGCCCGCCTGCCCGCTGTTTTCGTTTCCCACGGTTCGCCGATGCTGGCGCTGGGCGGCGGCGACACCGGCGCGGCCTGGCGTGGGCTGTCGGCCGGGTTGCCGCGCCCGCGAGCGGTGGTGGTGGCCTCCGCCCACTGGCTGACCAGTGCCCCGGCAGTGGGCGCCGCGCCGCAGCCGGAGACCATCCACGACTTCGGCGGCTTTCCCGATCCGCTGTTCCAGATCCAGTACCCGGCACCGGGCGAGCCCGCCGTGGCGCGCCGGGCGGCGGAACTGCTGGCGGCTGCGGGCTTCGAGGTGCACGGCGTGGAGCGCGGCCTGGACCATGGCGTCTGGGTGCCGCTGCGCGAGTTCTATCCGCAGGCCGATGTGCCGGTGGTGCCCTTGGCGCTGCAGCCGCGCCTGGGCCCGGAGCATCACTACCGGCTGGGCCGCGCCCTGCAGGCGCTGCGCGCGGAGGACGTGCTGGTGCTGGGCTCCGGCAGCCTGACGCACAACCTGCACGAAGTGCGCTTCGAGGAGAGCGGCGAGGTCGCGCCCTACGTCGCCGAGTTCCAGCACTGGTTCGCCGAACGCCTCGCCGAAGGTGACATCGAGGCCCTGCTCGATTACCGTCGCCGCGCTCCGCAGGCGGCCCGCGCGCATCCCACGGAAGAACACCTGCTGCCGCTGTTCGTCGCGCTGGGCGCGGCGGGCGAGGGCTCCGTCGCCGACCGCCGCTTTGGCGGCGTCACCCACGAGGTGCTGGCGATGGATGTCTACCAATTCACCGAACCCGCCATGGCCACGGCCATGGCCTGAAGCCTTTCATGCCGCTCACCACGCAGCACCGACGACTGATCCTGGTCCTGGGCATCGCCATCGCGATCGGCCCGATGTCGATCGACATGTACCTGCCGGCCCTGCCGACGCTGGCCAAGGAACTCGCAGCCTCGCAGGGGGAGGCGCAGTTCACGCTGTCGGCCTACTTTGCGGGGCTGGTGCTGGGGCAGCTGCTCTATGGTCCGCTGATCGATCGCTATGGCCGCAAGCGGCCGCTGTATGCCGGACTGGCGCTCTATATCCTGGCGTCGCTGGGCTGTGCCCTGGCTTGGCGGATCGAGGCGCTGATGGGCTTCCGCGCACTGCAGGCCCTGGGAGGCGGCAGCGCCATCGTGGTGTCGCGCGCGGTGGTGCGTGACCTGTTCGAGCCCAAGGCCGCGGCCAAGGTGTTCGCGCTGCTGATGTTGGTGATGGGCCTGGCGCCGATCCTGGCGCCGCTGCTGGGCGGATGGATTCTCGTAGGGTTCGGCTGGCGCTGGATCTTCGCCGCACTGATGCTGTTCGCCATGGGCACGCTGCTGGCGACCTGGCGCATGCTGCCGGAAACCCGCAAGCCCCGCGGCGGGCCTCGTGGGGGCTATGGCAGCGTGTTTTCGAACCGGATATTCCTGTCCAACGCGCTGGGCGGGGCGCTGGCGCAGGCCGGCATGTTCGCCTACATCGCCGCGGCGCCCTTCGTCTTCATCGAGTTGTTCAAGGTGCCGGCGGAACACTTCGGCTGGCTGTTCGGCGCCAATGCCTTCGGCCTGATCGCCGCCACGCAGCTCAACGGCCGCCTGCTCGACCATTTCTCCCTGGAGCAGGTGTTGCGCGGCGCGCTGCTGACGCACGCCGTGGCGGGGCTCGCGCTGCTGGCGGTGGTGCTGATCGGTCGCGGCGGGCTGCCGGCGATCCTGGTGCCCCTGTTCCTGTGCATCGCCTCGATGGGTCTGGTGTTCCCCAACTCCACCGCACTGGCAATGGCGCCGTTCGAGAACAACGCCGGCACGGCGGCTGCGGCGCTGGGCATGGTGCAGTACGGGGCTGCCGCGCTGTCGGCAGCCGTCGCGGGCTCCTGGCATGACGGCACGGCCCTGCCGATGGCGGCCGTGCTGGCCTGCTGTGCCCTGGGGGCCAACGTGATGTTGCGGGTGCTGGCGCCGAAGAGCGCCTGAGCTTGTCCTGTCCCCGGCGGGAGAGGGGCAGGCTCAGTCCAGTGGCTTTTCCTTCCACTGCATGGCGCCCAGGAAGATCACGCGCAGCTGCTTGACCAGGAAGTCGGTCAACTCGCGGTGCGCCTGGGGCTGGTTGGCCGGCAGGTCGAGGATGTCGGTGGCGGCCTGCATCATCGTCGAGACGATCAGGTTGCAGATCATCTGCAGCGAGGCAAAGGACAGGCGCGGCGCGATATTGAGCTGGCGGATGTCTTCGGCCATCTCATTGATGAAGTGCGTCGCCTCGTTGCGCACCGCGCGGCGGATCACCGGCGAGCCGCCATGGCGTTCGCCGGAGATGAAGAAGAACTGCAGGCGGTTGGCCTCGACGTATTCCTTGTAGACCTCCACCGAGCGCCGGACCATGTCCGTATCGGGGCGGCCCTGCTTGCGCGCCTCGCGCAGCATCCGGCGCAGCGTCAGGCCGCTTTCCTCCACCAGGGCCAGGCCCAACTCGTCCATGTCGCGGAAGTGGCGATAGAACGAGGTAGGCACCACGCCGGCTTCGCGCGTGATCTCGCGCAGGCCGAGGCTGGTGAAACTGCGACCCTCGCTCATGAGCTGCAGGGCAGCGTCGAGCAGGGCGCCGCGCGTGCGCTGCTTGCGCTCGGAGCGGGTCACCAGCGCGCTGTCTTCGGCGCCGGCACGGGAGCGGGGAGTACGGGTGGTCATCGACTGCAGGTTCGGCTAACACTGGCTACGTTAGCACAGCAGTCAAATCAACGCCTTGGGCCACGGGTGTGGCGAAATCCCGGGTTTCGGTGTACGGGCGTGGGCCTTGGCCCTGGGGACGCGGGGGTGGTCTCCCCGCCCATCGTCATCCGTCACGGGGCTCGGGTACAGTCCACCCTACAAGCCCCGATATTGCGACGCCACAGGAACAAGCATGAGCAAGTTGCAGAAACTCGAGCTGCTGAAGGACTCCCTGCAGCAGGCCATCGACCGCGCCGTCAGCTCCATCGGCCAGATCCACCAGCAGATCGCCGACCTGCCTTTCGAGCTGCTGGAGCGCGCCGGCGTGCTGAGCGAGGACAAGCTGGCACTGCGCGAGCGCAACCGCCAGGCCGCCACCATGGTCTATGACGCGATCCGCCGCATCAACCAGCAGATCGGCGACCTGGTCTCCGACCAGATCGAGAACCTGGAAGACGCGCAGCACATCAAACGCGTGATGGAAGAGAACGAGGACGAGGCGGCTCCGGCGCCGAAGAAGAAGGCGGCTGCGAAGAAGGCCGCGGCCAGCAAGCCGGCAGCCAGGAAGCCTGCCGTGAAAAAGGCAGCGGCCAAGAGGGCTCCCGCGAAGAAAACGGTGGCGAAAGCCGCTGGCAAGACAGCCGGAAAAAGCTAAGCTGACCTGCCACGTGCCGCCGTGGGGACGGCGGCACGCTTCATGCGACGTTCATGTTGTTGCAGGAGCATGAAGCCTGCGAACCTCCATCATCGAGGCTCGGTCAGAATGAGCATGCAATCCCCAAACAGAATCCGGTCCCTCGCATTTACGTCCTTCTGGCTGCTGAGCGCCGCCTGGGGCACAGCCACCGCGGCAGCGCCCGCGGACAGCGCGAAATCGGCGCTGGTGACCACCTACCAGGCCAGTACCGAGCGCCTGCGTGACAGCCCTTTCAAGCGGCCGATCATCCTGCAATCTGCAGAGTCCGGTGGCGCCCTGAAGGGCGAAATACATGCCGTGATCAGCAAGCCGCTGCCGCAGGTGAGTGCGGCCCTGGCCAGTCCCGAGAACTGGTGCGAGGCAATGATGGTTCATCCCAATGTCGCCGGTTGCCGCGTAGTCGGCGACGGCGCGACGCCGAAGCTGGGCATGAGCCTGGGCACGCGCCTGGATGCCTCGGCCGAGGCGCCGTACTACGCCGAGTTCGAATTCCGCCGCCTGCAGGCCGATGACGGCTTCCTGCAGCTGCGCCTGGAGGCGGACAAGGGCCCGGTGGGTACGCGCGACTACCGCATCCTGGTGGAGGCGGTGCCCGCGGACGAGGGCAAGACCTTCCTGCATTTCTCGTACTCCTACGTGCCCAGCTTCACCTCGCGCATGGCGACGCAGGCGTATCTCAGCACCAAGGGCCGCAACAAGGTGGGCTTCACGCCGCAGGGCGAGGGCTACATCGGCGGCATGCGCGGCGGCATCGAGCGCAATGCCATGCGCTACTACCTGGCGCTGGAATCGCACCTGGCGGAACAGGCCACGCCGGAAAGCCAGCGTTTCGAGCGCAGCCTGCAGCGCTGGCTGGACGCGGTGGAGCAGTACCCGCGCCAGCTCAAGGAAGAGGGCACGCGCGAGGAATACGTCAGCATCAAGCGCAGCCAGTACCGGCGCCTGCAGGTGGCGTCAGCCCCCTGATGTCGGGACCTATCAGGGGCCTTCGTAGAAGCGCACCAGCACCTGGCCTGGGCTGAAAGGCTCCGGCGACTGCTTCCAGGCGACGGCCAAGCGTCCGCCATGGGCCGCTACCCGCACGTAATCGTGATAGCTACCAGCGCCGCTGACGGCGATGTTGCCTCCCGTGGCGAATCCGCCGGCAGCGTAGCGCTGCAGCCTCACGCCATCGGGTGCATTCCAAGCCACGGCGAAGGCGCCTGCCGTGCCCACGGCGATGCGCGCCAGGCTGGCCTGCTCCAGTTGCGTGCCGCCATCGACGCGCACGGCGGCACCCAGGGCATTGCTGGTGCTGCTGGCGTAGCGACGCAGCCAAAGGCTGGCCAGCGCGCGTTGGCCGAAGGGATGCTTGCGATAGACCACCAGGATGTTGCCGAGGCCGTCCAGCGCCACCTCGGGGGCGGCGTGCGCGCCAGAATCCTCCACCGTGCGTGCGAGGGGCGCCGTGCCGCTGGCGGGGTAGTGGCGCAGCTTCACCTGCCGGTTGCGCAGCAGGTTGGTTGCCTCGCTGTACTGCGTCCATGCCACGGCGTAAGAGCCGTCGTCCGCCAGTGCTACGGAGGGAAAATTCACCTCCGGCCCCAATGCCTCGATGCCCAGGTCGGCAGCCATGGCCGTGAGATAGCTGGCGCTGGCGACCGGGGTGATCTCGCCGGCCACCGTGCCTGCGCCGGTATAGCGGCGCGCGAGGATTTGAGTCTGGTACAGGCCCAGGCAATTGCGCGGCCGGCCGAAGCCGATGGTGCAGGCGGTGGGGCCCGCGACCCCAACGGATTTGCGCTGCGCCCAGACCACGATGAAATCGCCGGCGGCATTCATGGCCACCCGGGGCAGCCCTACCTCGGTGGGCCGTGCCACCAGGGCCGGGTCGGTCACTTCCAGTTCCGGGCCCGAGAGGCTGCCGTCCGCGGCATGGCGGCGTGCTATCAGCCGAGTCCTTCCGGTGTCTGAACGGTGCTGGACCACGACATGGCGGCCGTCGGCGGCGGTGGCGGGGCTCGCGTTGTAGGTATCGGGAACTGCCAGGTCGCCGCTCAGTCGCGTACCGTCACCGGCGAACAGGGTCTGGTAGCCGGCGACCGGGGTATAGGCCGTCCAGAACACGCGCACACCCGTGCTGCTGGCGATCACGTCGTTGGGCTCGGTCTGCCCCGGCTGCAGGCTGACAATTGTCGGCGGGCCCAGCGGGTCTCCCGGCGCGGCGGTCGCAGCGGCGGCCCACAGGGCAAGACTCGTGAGCAGGAGGCCCGCGGCTTTGCGGGCAGGGCTACACAGGTCCATGCACTTTCTCCTCCGGGACGGATCACGGCAGGTCTTGATGCCTGCTGGGTGAACCGATCCTAGAGGGCAGGAGCCGTGGCGGAGAGACCTCTCGTCCGCTGCCGGCTTTTTCCTACAAACGCGGAGCTCAGCGTGCCCCGGCGCGCTTCTGCTGCTGCCGGCGTCCGCGCTCGCGCAGCCAGTTCAGCAATGCGCCCGACAGGCCGGGGAAGGCACTGCCGAGCTTGGCGATGCGGCCGCGCGAGGCCGGCAGGGTGATCTCGATCGGCGCCTTGTCCAGCGCGCGCAGGATGGCGTCGGTGATGTCCTCGGCGGTCAGCGGCTGGGCGTTGCCGGAGAAGGTCATGGCGGCCTGCTCGTAGTCCACCTGCAGGTCCAGCATCGGCGTCTGCACGGCGTCGGGGCAGATCACGCTGAGCTTGATGCCGCGCGGCGCCAGGTCCATGGCGGCGGAGAGGCTGTAGCCGCGCACGGCGAACTTGCTGGCGCTGTAGAGGTTCAGGCCCGGCACCGGCGCGATGCCGGCCAGCGAGGCGATGTTGACGATGTGGCCGCCGCCCTGGCGCAGCATCTGCCGCGCCGCCGCCTGCGTGCCGAACACCACGCCCTTGGTGTTGATGTCGAAGTGGCGGTGCACTTCCTCGGGGCTTTCCTCGTGCACATAGCCTGGCTTGAGGTAGCCGGCGATGTTCATCACCACGTCGAGGCGGCCCCAGTCGGCGGCGAGCGTGGTCACCAGCTTCTCCCAGGCCTGCGGATCGCGCACGTCGAGCAGCTCGGTGCGCAGGTTGTCCGGCGCCGCCAGTTCCTTGCGCAGGATCGCCAGGGCTTCGGCGTTGATGTCGGTGGCGCAGACGCGGTCGCCGCGGCGTACCAGCGCCATGGCGGTGTTGCGGCCGATGCCGCTGCCGCAGCCGGTCAGCAGGTAGGTCTTGGCCATGGCCTCAAGCCGCCTTGCGGCGCGGCTGCGCCTTCTGCAGCGTGCCGTATTGCAGGTCGCCCACGCGGAAGCCCGGCGCGGTGCGCGGGAACAGCCAGTAGCCGGCGGATTCGGAGGAGGGCGCGATGTTGGGATAGCGCTCGTCGCGCGGGTTGGGGCCGGCGATGCTCTTCTCCTGCACCATGGAGATGTACTGGTCGATGGCGTACTCGGCGGTGTTGCCGTTGAGCACCACCTCCGCGCCGGTGTAGCGCGCGAAGTCCGCTACGCCCGGCACCGGCGACAGCGCCGGTACGTAGGCCTCCACGGAGACGCCGTTCTCGCTAGTCACCTTCAGGCCTTCCGGCGTGTGCGCCACGATGGAATGGTTGCCCTCGGTGTGGCCCTTGGTGCGCACCAGCGCCACGGAGCCGTCGCCCAACGCGGTGTCGTGGTCCAGCAGGATCACCTTGTCCTGCGCGATGCCGGCGATGCCGTTGGGGCAGTACCACTGGTTCTGCCAGGGGATCAGCGACTGCGTGCTCTCCCACTCCTCGCGCATCACCAGCAGCTTGGCGTTGGGCAGCAGCGCAGGCTGGCCGTTGCCGCCGAGCCAGCGCGTGAGGTTCTGCGTGTGCAGGTGATCGTAGGTGATGTAGTCGACGTCGGCCGGATCCAGGCCGATGCTCTTGAGGATGTTCAGCACCGTGTTGGTCTTGCGGAACACCAGCGCCTCCGACACCGGCGCGAACACGCCGTAGGAATCGGTCAGGCGCTTGAAGAACGGCGTCTCCAGCTGGTGCTCCCAGTCCGAAGGGCTGGCAAGCAGGGTCTTGAGGCCATCGTCGGATTCGAACTGGATGACGAACAGGCGATTGCACAGGTGGATGTACGGCGAGGGGCCGGTGTGCGCGTTGAGATAGCCGTACTTGGACGGATAGGGTACGCGCACCAGTTCGAAGGACTGGTAGTAGCGCACCTTGGGTCCCGCCAGCATGCGCTTGCGGAAGTCGCCCGAGGCCTGCTTGACGTTGTCCACGCGGTCCAGCGGCTTGAGCGCGTCGCGCGTGCCGTCGAAGCTGGTGATGCGGTTCAGGATGCTCATCGGGAAACCTCTGGCGTTGGCTGGGTTGCGGGTAAAGCGCAGCCGTCCGGACGGGTGGCGGCGGGGCGACTGTATTTTGGGAAAGAAATCTTGTCAAATGTGCGGATGAGCAAGAAACCCACTCCCGCCAAGCGCCGCGTCTACGGCGGCATCGACGCCGGGCAGCGCGTGCAGGAGCGTCGCGAGCGCCTGCTGGAGACGGCGCTGGAGCTGTTTGCTACGCAGGGTTACCAGAACACACCCATCGAGCAACTCTGTGCTTCCGCAAAGGTCACCACGCGGCACTTCTACGAAGCCTTCGCCGGGCGCGAAGCGCTGCTGCTGGCGCTGTACGAGCGGATCATCCGCGAGGCCCAGGCGGCGGTGCGCGAGGCGCTGCAGCGTCCGGGCCTGGATCTGGCCACGCGCATCCCGCAGGTCATGGGCGCTTTCATCGAGACCTATGTCCGCGACCGCCGCCGCGCGCAGGTCGGCGTGCTGGAGGTGGTGGGCGTGAGCCCGGCGGTGGAGAAGCGCCGTCGCGAGGTGATCCGCGAATTCGCCCAGGTACTGGAAGGCTATGCCGACTCGCTGGTGGCGCAGGGCCTGCTGCCGCGGCGCAACTACCACCCCGTGAGCCTGGCCCTGGTCGGCGGCATCAACGAGCTGCTGGCGGAATGGCTGATGTCCGGCGACCCGGGCAGCCTGCAGCAATTGCACCAGGCGATCAGCGACGTGATGCAGGCCCTGCTGCTGGGCGGCGCGGCGATGGCGCAACACGAACAGAAGGTGAAGAAGAAATGACGACGATCGCGATCACCGGCATCGGTGGTTTCATTGGCCTGCGCATGGCGCAGCGCGCCAAGGCCCTGGGCTGGCAGGTGCGCGGGCTGGATGTGTCACCGGCCGCTGCGCAGCGTGCCCGGGAGCAGGGTGCCGAAGTCTTCGTTGGCGACATCAACGATGCCCTGCTGTTGCAGCGCTGCTTCAGCGGTGCCGACATCGTGTTCCACACCGCCGCCATCGTCGAGGAAGACGGCTCTCGCGAGCTCTACGAGCGCGTCAACGTGGAGGGAACGCGCTCGGTCTGCCATGCGGCGCAAGCCCAAGGTGTGCGCCAACTGGTGCAGCTGTCGTCGGTGATGGTCTACGGCTTCGACTATCCCGATGGGGTGACCGAGGAAGGCCCCTTCCGTGACGACGGCAACATCTACAACGAGACCAAGCTGCGCAGCGAGCGCGTGGCACTGGAGTTCCACCGCCCGGACACGTTCGACGTGATCGTGATCCGCCCCGGGGACGTCTACGGCGCCGGCAGCGTGCCCTGGGTGCTGCGGCCGCTGCAGCTGCTGCGGCAGCGCCTGTTCACGCTGCCCGATGGTGGGCAGGGCGTGATCAACCACGTGCACGTCGACAACCTGCTCGACGGCGTGTTCCTGGCGCTGGAGAAGAACGCGGGTGGCGAGTGCTTCACGATCTCCGACGGCGTGGCCACCCCTTGCAGCGAGTTCTTCGGCCATCACGCGCGCATGCTGGGGCGCAGCAGCGTGCCGACGGCGCCGGGCGGGCTGCTGATCGCGTTGGTAGGCACACTGGCCTGGCTGTATCGGCTCGCCGGCCGCAAGCCACCCGCGAGTGCGGCCGGCATCCATTTCCTGCGGCGGCGCGGGGCCTATTCCATCGACAAGGCGCGGCGCGTGCTGGGGTACGCGCCGAGGGTCACTCTGGAAGAGGGCATGCGCGGCGTGGCGACGGAGCTGCGCCTGCCCCAGCCCTAGGCCGACGTGGCCGTGGTCCTCTGCAGTGCCAGCTGGCCCAGGAACTGGGCACGCATGAAGTTCACCAGTTCGTCCCGTATCGCACGGCGCTGGCGCGGCCTCTCGATGTAGTCCAGGGCGCGGTAGAACATGTAGTGGGTGATCGACGTGGTCGCCCGCAGCAGCGCGTCTGGCTCGATGCCTGGCACCAGCCGCATGCTGACGATCTGCTCCACGCTCTCGGTGGCGATCTCGTGCACCACGCGTTGCATGGCCTTGCGGATCGGCGTCTCAGTGCTGTGCAGCTCACGCACACCCACTGTCACCAGGTCGGCATTGTCGCGGGCCCAGTCGAGGAAGTACTCCGCGACGCCGACCGAGGCATCCGCATGCCGCGCAGCATTGCGCCGGATCTCCTTGATCGCCGCCATCAGCTGACCCGCCACCTCGGCGGCAGCGGCATGCCCCAGGTCTTCCAGCGTCGCGAAGTGGCGGTAGAAGGTGTTGTGGTTGAGGCCGGCCTCGCGAGCCAGTTCGCGTAGTCCCAGTGAAGCCAGCGAGGTACCGTTTCGCGCGGCGAGGCGGAAGGCCGCCTCGATCAGACGTTGTTTGCCGCCGGGTTGGATGGCGCTCGCGGTTTCCATGTCGCGAATTGTACCCTTCTTGACGATAAGTATCCAAGTGGATACGTTAAGTATCCAAATGGATACTGGAACAATTCAGGGGGGTGCTCATGAGGATGGATAGGAAGCCGCTGGGTTCCTTGCTGGGTGCCGTCGTGCTGGCGCTGCTGTCAGGCTGCGGCACTTCCTCGGAAGTGGAGGGCGGCAGCGACGCGCCAGCGGCGCGTGGCCTGACGACCGCGCTGGGCACGCGTGCCCTGCCGGCCCAGCGCAGCCAGGCGCCGCGCAGCAGCGGCGCCTCCGGCTGGGTGGACTACGAGACGCCGGAGACCTACGCCGGCACCGTCAAGCGGGACAACATCGCGGTGACGATGGACGACGGCACCGCCATCTCGCTGCAGGTGGTGCGGCCTGCTGGCGCAGACGGGGTGGCGGAGAGCGCCCCGCTGCCGACCATCGTGACCTTCACGCCGTACAACAAGAACGCCACCGCCTATGTTTCTCTGGGCGGTGCCATCAACCCCTACTTCGTGAAGCGCGGCTATAACCACGTGCAGGTCGACGTGCGCGGCACCGGTCGCTCCGGCGGCGGCTGGGATCCCTTCAGCGCGCGCGAGCAGCAGGACTACCCGCAGGTGATCGACTGGGTCATCCAGCAGCCCTGGAGCAATGGCGTGGTCGGCATGTGGGGCATCTCCGCCACGGCCACCACCGCGCTGCTGGCAGCCAAGGGCGGTCACCCGGCGATCAAGGCAGTGTTCCCGATCGTGCCGCATGGCGACATCTACCGTGACGTGGTGCTGGTGGGCGGGCAGGGCAGCATCGCCTTCCTGCCGGCCTGGATGGGCGTCGTGACGGCGCTGGCGACGGTGAACCCTACGTTCTACGACCAGCCGGCGCAGTATGCCGCCGCAGTGGCGGATCACCTGCTGGGGCTCAACGGCTTCCTGGTGTCGCGCACCCTGGGAGTGCTCATCGCCGAGCCCGACACCGCCTATGACAACGGCTACTGGGCCGACAAGGCGCCGCTGGAAGTGGCACGCGGCGTCAAGGTGCCCACCTTCATCGTCGGCGGTTTGTTCGACATCTTCCAGCGCAGCGAGCCGCTGAACTACGAGGCCCTGAAGGGGCACACCACGGCCAAGCTGCTGATCGGCCCCTGGCACCACCTGGAAGCCGCTACCGGCGCGGGCCTGCCGATGGATGGTGTGCCGACGCTGGATCACATCGCGATGATGTGGTTCGACCGCTACCTGAAGAACATCCCCAACGGCGCCGAGCGCCTGCCCAATGTCACGCAATGGGTCTGGGGTCATGAGCGCTTCGACACCAGCAGCGACTGGCCGCATCCGCAGGCACGCGCTCAGCGGCTGTACCTGCAAAGCGGCACCCTCGCCGTAGACAAGCCAGCCGCTCGCGCGGCGCCGGCCACCGTCATCCAGCAGCCCTTCAACGGCATCTGCTCCGAGAGCGCCATGCAGATCGCGATCGGCATCGTGGCCTACGCGCCGCTGCCCTGCTGGTACAGCGACAACCTGGCACAGACGCTGGAAGCCACCTTCGATACCGCGCCGCTGGAGCAGGACCTGTATATCAATGGGCCGATCCAGGCGGACATCTGGATGTCGACCACGGCGCTGGACGCGGGCCTGGTGGTGCGCGTCTCCGATCTGGAGCCGAACGGCAACGCACGCTCGCTCAGTAGCGGCCTGCAGACGGCCTCGCTGCGCGCGGTGGACGAGAGCCGCTCGCGCTACCTCGACGGCGAGATGATCCAGCCCTGGCATCCCTTCACCGTGGATTCGGTGGAACCGGTGGGGATTGGCAATCTCGTCAAGGTGCCGGTGGAGGTGTTCCCGACCAGCGCGCTGATCCGCAAGGGGCACCGCCTGCGCATCTCGGTGGGTGCCAGCAACTTCCCGTTCGCGATGATGCCGATTCCGGGCCTGCTGCAGTCGCTGGCCGGCGTCATGCGCATCCATGGCGACGCGGAGTATCCGTCCAGTGTCGTGATCCCGTTGGTTCCCGCTTCCGCTCTGCAGGCCGCGCAGTCGTGAAGTCCGCGTTCTGGATCCTGCCCTTGGTGTTGCTGGCCGGCTGCGGCGCGGGTGGCGGCGCCGATGGAAGCATGCCTGTAACCGAAGGCAGGACGCTCTACGTCAGTGCCGAGGCGGCGGAGGGCGGCGATGGCAGCCGGCAGCGTCCATTCAACTCGCTAGCTGATCTGGAGGAGTCCTCCGCGCCCGGCGACACACTGATGGTGTTGCCTGCGCCGCTGGATGTGACGCCGCTGGAAGGCGGCATCGCCCTGCAGGAGGGGCAGAGGCTGATCGGCGTCGGGCCGGACGTGGTGCGGAGGAAGTCCGACGCGGCGGTGGAGGGCAGCAGCGGGCTTGCTGCTCTGCCGCGCATCGCCAACAGCAACCCGCTGCGCCAGGGCGGCGACGCCGTGCGGCTGGCGCCGGGCAGCGAGGTGCGCAACCTCGTGATCGCCTCCGCCTCGCGCGGCGGCATCTATGGGCTCAACGTGCCGGGCGCGATCATCCGTGGCAATGACGTCTCCGGCTACAACACACGCTGCGCCATCGGCTTCACGGTGGAGCGCTTCACCGCGCCGACGCGGCTGCCGTACTTCGGGGTGCCGCTGATCCTGCCGGCCGGCTGGGCCGGGATCATGATAGATGCCGACGAGAGTGCAGGCGAAGTCCGCATCCTTGACAACCATGTGCATCATGCGGCCTGCGGCAACGGCATCGACCTGCGCATCAAGGGCGCGGCCGACTACCGCGCCGAGATTTCCGGAAACTTCGTCAACGCGCTGGAAAGGGGCCCGCTGTGGCAGACGCGGGAGCTGCATCTGGTGCATGCCATCACCACGCAGATCACCGACGACGCGCGCCTGGAGGCGCGATCGGTCAACAACACGCAGACCTTCATTGGCGGGCCGGGTGCCGACTGCGAGGGCCTGTTCATGAACCTGGCCGACAACGCCTACGCGCGCTGGGCCATCGACCGCAACCGATTCGAGCATGGTATCGGTGGCTTCTCCTGCAATGGCATGGAGGCCGTCATCAGCCATGGCCCTGCTCATGGCGAAATGAGCATCAGCAACAGCACTTTCGTCGACAATCCCGGCGACATGTTGCAGCAGGACAACCTCGGTAGCGGCTCGACGCTGATCCTTGAGTTGGATCGCGTCATCGTGCGTGATACCACCGAGAGACCCGGCAGCCCGGACTCGCAGCCGCTGCCCTTCAACCTTGGCGAATGCATCCTCGCCGGCAGCGATGGCGCCAACAACACCACGGTGCTGCGCGTGCGCGACAGCGAGTTCTCCAACTGCAACAACGGCCTCACGATCCTCAGCGGGGTGTCCCTGCTCAACGGCGGCCTGTCCGACGGACTGATCGACGTGGAAGTGATCAATTCCAGCTTTCGCAACAACGCCTACAGCAACCTCGTCGTCGGTGTGATCGCGCCGCTGCGCGAGTTGCGCCTGCGTGTGGAGAACAGCGACTTTCGCGGAGCCGGCGACAGCGCCCTGGCCTTCAAGAAGATCAACCTCGGGCGCATCGAGACGGCCAGCATCGACTTCGGCGGCGGCACGCTGGGCAGCCGTGGCGGCAACTGCATCGCCGGCGGCACCCGCCATGACGCGACCACCGATGGCCTCGACGTTCTCATGCGCGGCAACTGGTGGGGGCGCGCGGGCGGCCCCGACGCTGCCCGGCTTTCCGAGCGGCGCGGCTCGCTCGACACGACCGCGGCCCTGGGCAAGGCACCCACGCGCTGTGCGGTGCCCTGAGTCCGGCAGGCATTCCGGACAGGAACCCGTTCGACGCCGGTGCTGCAGCGCCGGCGGAGGAGGAGAGTGGCGGTGATCCGGGCTGGACGCCGCTTTGATGGACTCAACAACTATGGAAATGGAGTTTCAGACATGAAGAAGCACACGAATGCGAAGGAGCGACTGATGGCTCTGCTGGGCCTCGTCGGGCTGGCGCTCAGCGCCACCGCACAGGCGGCGATCCAGTTCGCACCGATGGTGAACTACCCTACCGGCAGCGCCGGCGGCCCCGGCCCGGCGGCCGAAGCGATGGTGCAGGTGGACCTGGACAACGACGGCGACGCCGACATCGTGATGGCCGACTGGTGGGGCACCGGCATCCGCGCGATGCTCAACAACGGCGGCGGTGGCTTCGGCCCGGCGATCGTGACCAACCTGCTCACCAGCACCGGCTCGGTCGGCGCGGGTGATTTCGACGGCGACGGCAAGGCCGATATCGCGGTGGCCACCGGCATGCAGCTGATCATCCTGCGCGGCAATGGCGATGGCACGTTCACCGAATTGAGCCGCCGCACGCTGATGGTCTCGGGCCAGGTGCAGGCCTACGTGTTCGACACCAACAACGACGGACGCCTCGACATCGTGGCGCCGACACCTGGCGGCGTAAAGACCTTCCTTGGCCAGGGCAACGGCGACTTCGTTGACGGCCCGACCAGCCCGGTCTACACCATCATCAGCTCCACCGCCCGCGGCAACTTCAACAACGACGGCATCGTCGATATCGCCATCATCGACGACGTGGCGCAGCGTGCGATCATCATGCGCGGCAACGGCGACGGCAGCTTCACCGAGATGGCCACCGCCTTCCTGGGCTTCATCGCAGAGGATATTGCCGCCGGTGATCTCAACGGCGACGGCATCGACGACCTCGCCTCGGCCGACTCGTTCTCGTTCTCGATGTCGGTGGTTTTGTCCAGCGGCGTCGGCAACTACCAGCCGACCAAGCGTTACTTCGGCATCGGCGGCCCGGTGGGAATCCGCATGGCCGACTTCGACGGCGACGGCGATCCGGACATCGTGGTCTCGGCCGTGGTCACCAGCAAGCTGGCGGTATACACCAACAACGGCAGCGGCACGCTCAGCGGTCCGCAGAACCTGAGCGTGACCAACCAGCCGCAGACCCCGGTGGTGGCCGATTACAACCGCGACGGCAAGCCGGACATCGCCGTCGCCGGTGCCGGGGGGCAGCTGTCGGTGCTGCGCAATACCTCCCCCTGAGGTCGCTCGTGTTCGACCCTGCGAAACGACTCCCCGGTGGCAACGCCGGGGGGCTTGCGGCGCGTTCGTGGCTCAAACCGCCACCGACACTGCCGGCGGCCTGCCTACGCTCGCTGCGCGAACTGATGGCGGAGCGCGGTGTCGATCTGCCGCAGGACCCGCGGGCGCTGGGGCCGCTGCGCGGCCCCCACTACGAGAGCCTGATGATCAGCTTGGCGCGCCTGTTCGGCCTGCCGGTGGGCCGGACGGATGGGCATCGCCATACCGGCTTTCGCCGGTATGGCTGAGGGGTTTTCTACGCTTCCGCCGTCTCACGTTTCTGACTGCGCTCAGAGCCGCCGGAGAGCGGCGCGCCCACGGCTTCGGCGAGATCCTTGAGCAGCAGCGACAGCTCGCCGCTCATCAGGGCGAAATCGATATCGAACTGCTCTTCCGGGTGATCCGAGGTTTCGTTCTCGGTCTCGCGCACGGCCAGGAACTTCACCTTCTTGATCTGCAGCTTCTCGGTCAGCACGAAGCTGACCTTGTCGTTCCAGGTCAGGCCCAGCTTGGTGGCGAACTTGCCTTCGGTGATGTGGCGGCGGATGTCGTCGCCGTCCAGGCCGTGGCGCACGTAGCGCACGGTGGGCTTGCTCTCGTCGCTGCCGCAGAGCTCGCACTCGTCGCCCAGTTCGAAACGGCCCGGGGCCTCGCGCGAGGCCAGCCATCCGGTCAGCAGGGCGGAGGGCGCCTGTGCCGGTTCCAGCAGGGTCACGGCCAGTTCGCCGTTGAGCGTGTTGCGCAGCATCTCCACCAGCTCCTCGGCCTTGGCGGGGGCGCTCGCGTCCACCACCAGCCAGCCGGCGACCGGATCGATCCAGGAGCGCAGGCTGCGGCGGCGCACGAAGGCGCGCGGCAGCAGTTCCATGATCACCTGGTCCTTGATCTCGCGCATCATCTTCTTGCCGGGCTTGTAGCCCTTGACCTGCTCGATCTGCGCGGCGCGCTCCTCGGTGTGCTGGCGCACCACGGCGCCCGGCAGCAGCTTCTGCTCGGTGCCCAGGGCGATCATCAGCTGGCGCTCCATGGAGCGCACCAGCGGCACCTCGCCTTGCGGCGCGACCCAGCCGCGCGACTGCAGGTTCTGGCCCATGCACGGGGTCAGGGGCTGGCGCGCCAGCTCTTCCTCGAGTTCGCCGGGGGACATCGCCCAGCCGGGCGGGAGACGGTAGACCTGCAGGTTCTTGAACCACATGGCGACGGGTACCCACGGGCGACAGGTGGCTGTCGCGCGTCTTGCATCAGGGGAGTCGGCGCTGCGAAAAGCGGGGGCGCCGGGATGCGGGGATTATCGCACGCTCAGCCGGGCTTAGAAGTCTTGACAGACCAGGTCAGGATCATGGCCTCGAACAGCGCGTAGCAGTTGTCCCGCACGGCTTCCACCGGCTGCGCGAAGCCGCCGTAGACCCAGTGCATGGCCACGTTGATGCAGGCGCCAACCAGGCCGGTGGCGACGATCTCCGGGTCCAGGCCCTGCGCCCGCAGCTGCGGGTACAGCGCCTGGGTGAACTGCAGCAGGAAGCCGCTGAGGCCGGAGGTGACCTGGCGCGACTGCTCGGTCATCGCCGGGCTGATGCTCAGCACGTCCACGAACAGGATTCGGGCGCAGCGCGGGTCCTCGCGCAAACCCTGGAAGAAGGTCTCCAGGCCGGCCCGGGCCATGGCGCGGGGATCGGGCAGGTGGCGGCGGATCACCGCCAGCACGCGCTCCCGCAGTTGCTCCACCTGGCGCTGGTAGACCGCGCCGAACAGCGCCTCGCGATCCTTGAAGGACTCGTAGAAATAGCGCTCGGTCAGCTTGGCCTCGGCGCAGAGCTCCTTCACGGTCACGCCGTGATAGCCGCGCGTGCCGTAGAGGGCGAGGCCGGCCTCCATGAAGCGTTCATGGCGCTCGCGCTGCCGCTCTTCCGGGGCCAGGCCCTTGAAAGTACGGCGTTTCGGCTTTTCGTCGAGCGATTCCATGGGGCACATGTTGACATGAAGCATTGTCAGAAGTAAATTGACAACACTGATTGTCAACTTATGCGTCGAGGAGAGTGGGTCATGGCGTTCGATTCCAGGGGCGGTCGTGGCGGGAAGGGGCTGTCGGTGCTGATCATCGGCACGGGCTTCTCGGGGCTGGGTATGGGCATCAAGCTCAAGCAGGCCGGTTTCGAGGACTTCACCATCCTGGAGCGCGCCGACGACGTCGGCGGCACCTGGCGCGACAACAACTACCCAGGTTGCGCCTGCGACGTACAGTCGCACCTGTATTCCTATTCCTTCGAGCCCAACCCGGAGTGGACGCGCATGTTCGCGCCGCAGCCGGAGATCAAGGCCTACCTGCAGCGCTGCGCCCGCAAGTACGGCCTGCTGTCGCATATCCGCTACAACGCCGAACTGGTGCGCGCCGAGTACGACGAGAAGAGCGCCCTGTGGACCGTGACCACGCGCGCCGGCGAGACCTACAGCGCCAGCGTGCTGGTGTCCGGCATGGGCGGCCTGTCCACGCCGGCCTTCCCGTCGATCAAGGGGCTGGAGGCGTTCAAGGGCAAGATGTTCCACTCCGCCCACTGGGATCATGGCTACGACCTGGAGGGCAAGCGCGTTGCCGTGATCGGCACCGGCGCGTCGGCGATCCAGTTCGTGCCGCAGGTGGCCAAGCAGGCGGCGCGCCTGGACCTCTACCAGCGCACCGCCACCTGGATCCTGCCCAAGCCGGACCGCGAGATCAGCGGCGCCGAGCGCCTGCTGTTCAAGCGCTTCCCGGCGGCGCAGCGCGCCCTGCGCAACAGCATCTACTGGATGCTGGAATCGCGCGTGCTGGGCTTCGTCTTCAACCCGCGCGTGATGAAGCTGGTGGAGCGCCAGGCGCGCAGCCATATCCGCCGCCAGGTGCAGGACCCGGCGTTGCGCCGGAAGCTGACGCCGGACTACACCATCGGCTGCAAGCGCGTACTGATCTCCGACGACTTCTACCCGGCGGTGTCGCAGGCCAATGTCGACGTGATCACCGACGGCATCCGCGAGATCCGCGCCAACAGCGTGGTGGATGCCAACGGTGTCGAGCGCGCGGTGGACGCCATCATCCTCGGCACCGGCTTCAAGGCACAGGACCCGATGCCGCGCGGCGCCATCTTCGGCCGCGGCGGGCAGGACCTGCTGGACGCCTGGAGCGACGGCCCGGAGGCCTACAAGGGCGCCGCGGTGGCCGGCTTCCCCAACTTCTACATGCTGATGGGCCCCAACACCGGCCTGGGCCACAGCTCCATGGTCTACATGATCGAATCGCAGATCCAGTACGTGCTGGACGCGGTGCAGACCATGCAGCGCGACGGCCTGCGCAGCCTGGAAGTGCGCCCCGAGGCGCAGGCGCGCTACAACGCCGGCCTGCAGCAGAAGCTGGGCAAGGCGGTGTGGCAGTCGGGCTGCAAGAGCTGGTACGTCAACGAGGCCGGCAAGAACACCACGCTGTGGCCGGGCTTCACCTTCCGCTTCCGCGAGCTGACCCGCCGTGTGGAGCTGGTGGACTATCGGACGGAGAGCCGCGGCTCCACGGCCAAGGCCTGATCCGCGCTATCGTTACATCATTCGCTGTATAGGTTTTCATCGCCGCCCGGGGGCGGCGATACTCAAATCAGAGAGGGGATTCATGAAGTCGTTCAAGAACAAGGTTGCCGCGATCACCGGCGCCGCTTCAGGCATGGGCCGCGAACTGGCCGTGGAACTGGCCAAGGCCGGCTGCAATGTCGCCATCAGCGACGTCAACGAGGCGGGCCTGGCCGAGACGGCCGCGCTGGCGCGCGCCTACGGCGTCAAGGTCACCTCGCAGAAGCTGGACGTGGCCAAGCGCGAGGCGGTCTACGCCTGGGCCGACCAGGTGGTGGCCGACCACGGCAAGGTCAACCTGGTGTTCAACAACGCCGGCGTCGCCCTGGGCAGCACCATCGAGGGCATGAACTACGAAGACTTCGAGTGGCTCATGGGCATCAACTTCTGGGGCGTGGTCTACGGCACCAAGGCCTTCCTGCCGCACCTGAAGGCTGCCGGTGAGGGCCACATCGTCAACACCTCCAGCATCTTCGGCCTGGCGGGCATCCCCTCGCAGTCGGCCTACAACTCCGCCAAGTTCGCCGTGCGCGGCTTCACCGAGTCGCTGCGCCAGGAGCTGGACATGGCCCGCAGTGGCGTCTCCGCCACCAGCGTGCACCCGGGCGGCATCAAGACCAACATCGCCGCCGCCGCGCGCTTCTCCGACAACATGAAGGACTTCACCGGCAAGGACGACAAGCAGGCCAAGGCCAACTTCGAGAAGCTGTTCATCACCACGGCGAACTCGGCGGCCAGGACCATCCTCAAGGCCGTGCAGAAGGACAGCCGCCGCGTGCTGGTCGGCCCGGACGCCGTGGCCTTCGACGCGATGGTGCGTTTCCTGCCCACCGGCTACCAGAAGCTGGTGTCCTGGGGCACCAAGCGCCAGATGACGAACTGAAGCATCCTTCGCTCCGGGGTGGTCGCGGTTGGCGCCCACCCCGATATGATGATGGCGGCAGGTCCCAGACCTGCCGCCTTTTTGTTGTCCGCGCGCCGGAGGAGAGAACGTGCCGCACCTGATGAACCGCCGTGACCTGGATTTCATGCTCTACGAGCTGCTCGACATCGGCCAGCTCACGAGCGCGCCGCGCTTCGCCATGCATGACCGCGCCGCCTTCGACGGCGTGCTCGACGCGGCGCTGAAGCTGGCGGAGCAGAAGTTCCAGCCGCACGCCGCCAAGCTCGACGCCAACGAGCCGCACTTCGACGGTGAGCGCGTGCACATCATCCCCGAGGTGCGCGAGGCGCTGGACGCCTACGTGGAGGGCGGCTGGATGTCCGCCGCCTTCGACGAAGAGCATGGCGGCATGCAGCTGCCCTACACGGTGGTGGCCGCGGCCAACGGCATGTTCGTGGCCGCCAACTGCGGCACCTCGGGCTATCCGTTCCTGACCTCGGCCGCCGCCAACCTGCTGCGCGCCCACGGCACGCCGGAGCAGCAGGCGCGCTACATGCAGCCGATGCTGGAGGGCCGCTGGTTCGGCACCATGTGTCTGTCGGAGCCGCAGGCCGGCTCCTCGCTGGGCGACATCCGCACGCGGGCGATTCCACAGCCGGATGGCAGTTTCCATATCGTTGGAAACAAGATGTGGATTTCCGGCGGCGAGCAGGACCTGTCGGAGAACATCGTGCACCTGGTGCTGGCGCGCGTTGATGGCGCGCCGCCCGGGGTGAAAGGCATCTCGCTGTTCATCGTGCCCAAGCGCCGTGTGAACGAGGACGGCAGCGTGGGTGAGCGCAACGGCGTGCGCCTGGCGGGCCTCAATCACAAGATGGGCTATCGCGGCACCACCAACTGCGCGCTCAACTTCGGCGAGACGGTGCCAGCCGTGGGTCACATCGTCGGCACGCCCGGGCAGGGCCTGGCCTGCATGTTCCACATGATGAACGAGGCGCGCATCGGCGTCGGTATGGGCGCCGCCACGATGGGTTATGCCGGCTACCTGTTCTCGCTGGACTACGCACGCAACCGCCCGCAGGGCCGCCCGGCCTCGGCCAAGGACCCGGCCACCAAGCCGGTGATGATCATCGAGCACTCGGACGTGCGCCGCATGCTGCTGCAGCAGAAGGCCTACGTCGAAGGTGGCCTGGCGCTGTGCCTGTACTGCGCCAAGCTGGTGGACGAGCAGTCGATCGAGCAGGACCCGAAGCGGCGCGAGGAACTGCACCTGTTGCTGGAAATCCTGACGCCGATGGCCAAGGCCTGGCCCAGCGACTTCTGCCTGGAGGCCAACAAGCTCGCGATCCAGGTGCTGGGCGGCTACGGCTACACGCGCGACTACCCGGTGGAGCGCTACTACCGCGACAATCGCCTCAACCCGATCCATGAGGGCACCAACGGCATCCAAGGCCTGGACCTGCTGGGCCGCAAGGTGACGATGCACAACGGCGCCGCGCTGCGCCTGCTGCTGGGCCGCATCGGCGCCACCGTGAAGGCCGCCGCGGCGGTGCCGGAGCTGGCGGAGTACGCGCAGGCCCTGAAGCAGGCCGCCGACACCGCCGCCCAGGTCACGATGACGCTGGGCCAGGCGGCGATGCAGGGCAAGGTGGACCTGTTCCTGGCCAACGCGCACCTGTACCTGGAGATGATGGGCCACACCGTGATCGCCTGGCTGTGGCTGGAGCAGGCCCTCAAGGCGCAGGCAGGGCAGGCTGGGGCCGGTGCTGCGGACCGCGCGTTCTACGCCGGCAAGCTGCGCGCCTGCCGCTACTTCTTCCGCTACGAGCTGCCCAAGGCGGCACGCCAGGCGGAGCTGCTGGCCAGGCTCGACGACACCTGCCTGGTGATGTCCAGCGACGAGTTCTGAGGACGGGCTTCAAGGTCGGCGAGCGCGTCGCCCCGACCATCCGGCGGCAATGGCCTGCTTGCCAGTGCCGCCCGTCTGCCGGGCAATGACAACCCGGATATAATGTGACACCGTTCGATGTCACATTTATTTGGGGTAGCAATCATGAGCGAGGCATGGATTCCGTCGGCCGGGGAGCTGGCCGGGTTCCGCAAGGCCCAGCGACTGGCCTATGACTGTGCCGAGGCCATCACCGCCGAGATGAAGCCGGGCATGACCGAGCGTCATGTCGCCGCGCGCATGAAGGAATACCTTCTGGATCACGGCGCGGACGATTGCTTCCATGAGCCCTTCGCCTGGTTCGGCGACCGCACGGCCTTCCGTGGCCTGATCGCGGTCAAGCAGCTCGGCGGCTTCAACCCGGCGTTCTATCCGGGCCTGCGCCGCCTGGAGGAGAACATGCCGTTCATCCTCGACTGCGCCCCGACGATCCAGGGCTGCACGGCCGACATCGGCTACTGCGGCGTGATCGGCCACAACGCGATCCTGGATCGCCTGATGGACGACCTGATCGAGTACCGCCAGTTGATCCTGCAGCAGGTCAAGGCGCGCCGCCCGCTGGCTGAGATCAGCCGCGCCGTGGACGCGCTCTGCGCGAAGCATGGCTACGATCCGCGCCACAAGGCCTATCCCTTCGAGACGCTGGCGCACCGCATCGAGAAGCTGAAGGACGACGGCAAGAAGAGCCACCTGAAGATCGCCAACTTCGGCGTGCGCAACATCTCCGAGCTGCTGCGCGACAAGCTCCGCGGCGCGCGCGAGGGCTGGAACCCGATCTGGAACAGCAGCGACGCCTCCCAGCACGTGCCGACCCCGGGACTCTGGGCGGTGGAACCGCACTTGGGCTTCCGCGATGTCGGCGCCAAGTGGGAGGAACTGCTGGTGGTGACCGACACCGATGCCTTCTGGCTGGACGACGATGTGCCGCACGTGCGGCGCTGGGCGCAGCGGGGCCTGTGGAAACAGGCTGCATAAGAAAACAGATTTCGAGAGGAGCAAGGTATGACACCCAGCCAGATCGTCCAGTCGGGCGGCATCGAACTCGCCGTCTACGAGTGGGGCAAGCCCGGCAAGAAGAAGCCGACCATCGTGCTGGTGCACGGTTACCCCGACGCCGCGAGCGTATGGAAGCAGACCGCGGAAATCCTGTCGCAGCGCTACTACGTGGTGGCCTATGACGTGCGCGGCGCCGGCCGCTCCAGCACGCCGGACCACACGGCGGCCTATGCCCTGGATCACCTGGTGGCGGACCTGGCCGCGGTGGTGGATATCACCAGCCCGGACAAGCCGGTGCACCTGGTCTGCCACGACTGGGGCTCGATCCAGTGCTGGGAGGCGGTGACTACCGAGCGCATGCAGGGTCGCATCGCCTCCTACACGTCGATCTCCGGCCCGAGCATCGACCACGCCAGCTACTGGATCATGAACCGGCTGCGCAGCGGCTCGCCGGAGAAGATCGCGCAGGTCGGCCGCCAGCTGGCGCACAGCTGGTACATCGGCATGTTCCAGCTGCCGGTGCTGGCACCGGCCCTGTGGAAGGGTGGCCTGGACAAGCTCTGGCCGACCCTGCTGGAGAAGGTGGAGGGCATCGGCGAGGTCGAGGCCAGCCCGACGCAGACCCGAGACGGCGCCAACGGCGTGAACCTCTACCGTGCCAACTTCGTGCAGCGCCTGATCAACCCGCAGGAGCGCCGCACCGAGTTGCCGGTGCAGCTGATCGTGCCGCGCGGCGACAAGTTCATGGTGCAGGAAATCTGGGACGACCTGCCGCAGTGGGTGCCCAACCTGTGGCGCCGCGAGGTGGATGCGGGCCACTGGCTGCAGGTCAGCCATCCGGAGCTGGTCGCGGCCCAGGCCGCCGAGTTCGTGGACTTCGTCGAAAGCGGCGAGGAGACGCCGGCACTCAAGCGTGCCCGCGTGCGCGAGGAGCGTCGTGGCAAGGCGCACAGTGGCAAGCTGGTGGTGATCACCGGTGCGGGGTCCGGCTTCGGCCGCGAGACCGCATTGCTGTTCGCCGAGGCGGGTGCAGACGTCATCGCCGTGGACATCAACCTGGAGGCCGCCGAGCGTACGGCCGAACTGTCGCGCCTGCTGGGCGCGCAGGCCTGGGCGCGCCAGACCGACGTCGGCAGCATCGAGCAGATGCAGGCGCTGGCCGCTTGGGTGGAGCAGGAACTGGGCGCGCCGGACATCGTCGTCAACAACGCCGGCATCGGCGTGGCGGGCTCGTTCTTCGACACCTCCGACGCCGACTGGGAGCGCGTGCTGCGCGTGAACCTCTGGGGCGTGATCCACGGCTCGCGCCTGTTCGGCAAGCAGATGATCGCCGCCGGCAAGCGCGGCCACATCGTCAACGTCGCCTCCATGGGCGGCTTCACGCCCTCGCGCTTCATGTCGGCCTACAACACCAGCAAGGCGGCCGTGATGATGCTCAGCGACTGCATCCGCGCCGAGCTGGCCGACCACAAGATCGACGTCAGCACCATCTGTCCCGGCCTGTCGATCACCAACATCACGCAGAGCACGCGCTTCGTCGGCGCCTCGCCGGAAGAGGAGGCCCGCCGCCAGCAGAAGGCCACCCAGCTCTACCAGAAGCGCAACCTCAAGCCGCAGACCATTGCTCGCGCCATCGTGGATGCCGTGGAGCACAAGCGCGCCGAGGTGCCGGTGGGCGTGGAAGCCCATGGCTCGCGCCTGCTGTCGCGCTTCTTCCCGGCGCTGTCACGTCGCCTGGCGCGCCTCGACGTCGCGCCCTGAAGCTCGAACCCTGAACCACGAACATCGCCGGAGCCCGAACATGTCCGTCAGCCAGATCACCGAGAACCTGGGCAAGTCCCGCAAGGGCGCCAAGGCTGCGTCCAATACCGAAGGCCGCCTGATCCCGCGCAAGGTGCAGTTCGACTGGGAGCAGACCCCCACCGACTGGATCCCGGGCCAACCCTTCGCCAGCTACTTCATCAACGAGATCAACACGATCCTGCCGGCCGGCGAGTTCTGGTTCTGCCGCCTGTACAACAAGGCGCTGCCTTACGTCACCGACGCCAAGCTGCGCGACGACATCCAGATGTTCATGCGCCAGGAAGCCATGCACGCGCGCGCCCACTCCGCGGCCATCGAGGGCTACCTGAAGCAGCGCGGCATCCGGACCGAGCGCAACGAGCGCATCATGGATTTCCTGTTCGAGCAGGTGCTGGCCGACGAGCCCCTGGGCCGCAAGCTGCCCAAGTTCCTGCAGAAGGAATGGCTGGTGTTCCGCCTCGGCATCATCGCCGCGGTGGAGCACATGACCTGCGTGCTGGGCACCTATGCTCTGGAGAACAAGAACTGGGACAAGGTCGGCGCCGATCCCGTGCTGCTGGACCTGATCCGCTGGCACGGCGCCGAGGAAGTGGAGCATCGCAGCGTCGCCTTCGACCTCTACCAGCACCTGGGCGGCAGCTACCCCTCGCGCTACTACCTGGCCTGCATCGCGACGCCCGCCGTCTTCGGCCTCTGGGTGGACGGTGCCGCCAACCTGATGGGGCAGGATCCGCGCTTCGCCGGCAAGAAGCCGGCGCTGTGGAAGCCCTGGATCTGGCGCGAGTGGCTGCGGGTCAGCAAGACCGGACAGTTGCCCAATCCCTTCTGGCTGATCTTCCTGAAGCAGCTGCCGTTCTTCAGCCCCTGGTACGACCCGGTCAAGGAAGGCTCCACCGAGCAGGCCCTGGCCTACCTGAACTCCTCGCCGGCCGCGGCGCGCGTTGCGGCCTGAGGCGTATGATGCTCCTGCGGCGGCCTGGACCCGCCGCAGGAGCATTTTCATGAACAGCCGCGTGAACCGGCGCTGGATCGCCGTGCTGGCCCTGATCTGGACGGCCGGGCTGTCCGCCGCACCCCTGGTGACCGACAAGCCGGTGCCCTGGAACGGCGGCGTGGTGAAACTGGGCGGCGCCGAGGCACAGGTGCGCGCCGTGGCCGGCAAGTACCCGGACCGGGCGGTGCCGCTGAACCCCACCGAAGGCCTGCCGATCGGCGAGCAATGGATGTTCATCGGCCAGGGCAAGCCGCCCCGGACGCTGTGGGTGGAGCTGATCCGCGGTCGCGTGACCCGGGTCTGGAGCGAGCCCCAGGGTGGGCCGGACAACGGCAAGGCCAGGCTGAAGTAGATATACCCCCGAACCGTTCATGCCGAGTAGCGCCGCGAAGCGTCGCGTATCGAGGCACGGTAGCGCCCCTCGATACACCGCTTCGCGGCACTCGGGGTGAACGGGAGGGTAGGCAAGTAGAGCTTCAAAGCCATCTCCGAACCGCCTTCAAACTCTGCTAAGGTCGCGCCCATGTCCGCGATCCTCTCGATATCCGGCCTGACCAAGACTTACGCGTCCGGCCTGCAGGCACTCAAGAAAGTTGACCTGGAAATCCGCAAGGGCGAAATCTTCGCCCTCCTGGGCCCCAACGGGGCCGGCAAGACCACGCTGATCAGCATCGTCTGCGGCATCGTCACGGCCAGTTCCGGCACGGTGGTGGCCGACGGCCACGACATCGTCCGTGACTACCGCGATGCCCGCATGAAGATCGGGCTGGTGCCGCAGGAGCTGACCACCGACACCTTCGAGACCGTCTGGGCCACGGTGACCCTGAGCCGCGGCCTCTACGGCCGGGCGCCGAACCCCGCCCTGGTGGAGAAGGTGCTGCGCGACCTGTCGCTGTGGGACAAGCGCAAGGACAAGATCATGACCCTGTCCGGCGGCATGAAGCGCCGCGTGATGATCGCCAAGGCGCTGTCGCACGAGCCCAGCATCCTGTTCCTGGACGAGCCCACCGCGGGCGTCGACGTGGAACTGCGCCGCGACATGTGGGCCATGGTGCGCCGCCTGCGCGACGAGGGCGTGACCGTGATCCTCACCACGCACTACATCGACGAGGCGGAGGAGATGGCCGACCGCATCGGCGTCATCCGCAAGGGCGAGCTGATCCTGGTGGAGGACAAGGCCACGCTGATGCGCAAGCTGGGCCGCAAGCAGATGACGCTGCAGCTGCAGGAGCCGATGCAGGCCATCCCCGAGGGCCTGTCGGACTGGAACCTGACGCTGCGGGACGGTGGCCACGGGCTGGAGTACAGCTTCGACGTCCACGAGGAGAAGTCGGGCATCCCCGAACTGCTGCGCCGCATGGGCGAGCTGGGTATCGGCTTCAAGGACCTGAACACGGAGCAGAGCTCGCTGGAGGATATTTTCGTCAGCCTGGTCAGCACCCGCACGGAGAGCGCGTCATGAGGTTCAACCGCCACGGCGTCTGGGCGATCTACCATTTCGAGCTGGCGCGCTTCCGGCGCACCCTGTGGCAGAGCCTGATGACCCCGGTCATCACCACCTCGCTGTACTTCATCGTGTTCGGCGCCGCTATCGGCTCGCGCATAAGCGAGGTCAACGGCGTGCCCTATGGCGCCTTCATCGTGCCGGGCCTGATCATGCTGTCGCTGTTCACCGAAAGCATCTTCAACGCGTCCTTCGGCATCTACTTCCCGAAGTTCACCGGCACCATCTACGAGATATTGTCGGCGCCGGTGTCGCCGGCCGAGATCGTGCTGGCCTACGTGGGTGCGGCGGCGACCAAGTCGATGCTGATCGGATCGGTGATCCTGCTGACGGCCAACTTCTTCGTGCCGGTGCAGATCCTGCATCCGTTCTGGATGGTGGCCTTCCTGATCCTCACGGCCGTTACCTTCAGCCTGTTCGGCTTCATCATCGGCGTCTGGGCCAAGGGCTTCGAGCAGCTGCAGGTGATCCCGATGCTGATCGTGACGCCGCTGACCTTCCTCGGCGGTGCCTTCTACAGCATCGACATGCTGCCGCCGGCCTGGCGCACCTTCAGCCTGTTCAACCCCATCGTCTACCTGATCTCTGGCTTCCGCTGGAGCTTCTACGGCGAGTCGGACGTGGCCATCGAGGTCAGCCTGCTGGCCACGCTGGGCTTCTTCGGGCTGTGCCTGCTGGTGGTGGGCTGGATATTCAAGAGCGGGTACCGCTTGAAGAACTGAGGTTGCCGGTCGCACTACTGCAACTGTAGGAGCCGGCTTGCCGGCGACAGGAGGCCCCGCGTCGCCGGCAAGCCGGCTCCTGCTCGCCAGGCTTGTTCAGCCATCCGTTCGGTCGATGTACTCCACGTACCCGCGCCCCGACACCGGCTTGCCCTCGTACTCACCGGCATACAGGTATCCGCCGACGTAGCCGCTGCCGAGGCCATAGGTGAAAGGCGTGTCCACCTCGCAGTCGATGCGCAGTAGCGGGATGCCGTCTTCGCCCGGCACGTTCCAGCGGAAGCGCCGTGGCAGGCGCATGCGTCGCCCATCCGGCGCGATGCCCGGCTCCTCGCGATACTCCGTCACCTCCAGCTCCGCCTCGTGGCGCAGGCTGTAGTGGTCCAGCGCCCGCACGTAGAGCCGGCAGACCGCGGTGGCGCCGCCCATGCACACGCGGGTCAGCAGCAACTGCGTCTTCTCGTCGAGATTGATGATCTGGTAGGTGAAGAAATCCAGCGGCAGCTTCAGCGCCGGAGGCAGGGGTTTGTCGCGCAGCAGGTAGGGGCTGAAGCAAGCGGCGTATTCGAAGGTGCAGAGCCCGGCGATTTCCCGGGTCTTGCCCTGCCAGCGCAATTGGCCGCTGTACTCGGAGAGCAGGCTGAAGTGGTCGTAGACCGGTGTCTTCATGAACCAGCTGACCTTGTCGGTGTTGCGGATCTGCAGGTCCAGGCTCAGGCCGGCGTACTCGGCACGCACGCGGTACTCGGGGTACTGGCCGCGGATCTCCACCTCGTTGCCGAAGCGGATGACGCTGCCGTCCTCCGCCATCTCGCAGTCGCGCCCGATCGAATAGCCGGCGAAGTGGGCGGGGTGGGTGGCGGCGGTGCCGCTGACCACGGTGGCGTTGCGGCGCGGGCTGTCCTTCAGCGCGTGGTCGGTGTCGAAGGCCAGCGCCCCCGGCGTGCCGACGATGGACATGATCGAGAAGAAGCGGTGTGGTGCCGGCAGGTTGGGGACCATCACGCCGTAGTGGGTCCAGCCATAGCGCCTGGAGTTCACGTAGGGCGGCATCGGACAGTCGGCCGGGATCGGCCGGCCTTCTTCCGCGGCGGTGGTGTCGGCCAACGGATAGGCTCGATCCAGGAACAGCTCCCAGCCGCGACGGCCCAGGTCGCTGCGCAGGCGCTTGAGTCGGGACAGCATGGACGTTCCCCCCGGTGGATCAGGCCGGCAGCATAGCCTCAGACGGAGGCCTTGGCCTCGCGCGGCAACCCGATCTCGAACCGGATGCGCTGGTCCTCTCCGGACTGCACCTCGATGCGGCCGCCATGGGCCAGCACCACCTGCTGCACGATGTACAGGCCCAGGCCCAGGCCGCGGCCGGACCGGCCCTGGCCGGAGCGGAAGGGATCGAAGATATGCGTCAGCAATTCCGGCGCGATGCGGCCGGCATTGACGAAGGACAGACGGAACTGGTCGGGTTGGCTGCCATCCAGCAGCACTTGCAATGGCACGCCGGATTCGCCGTGATGAAAGGCGTTGCCGATGAGGTTGGCCACGACCTGGCCCATGCGGTCCGGGTCCCATTCGCCCTGGGTATCGCCCTGGATCAGCAACTCCGCCTGGCGGCCGGGATTGCCGGCACGGCACTCGTCCAGCACGCGCTGCAGCAGCAGGCCCATGTCCATGCGTTCCGGGCGCACCGGGATACCGCCGCCCAGGCGTGCGCGGGCAGCCTCCATCAGGTCTTCGATCATGCGGGTCATGCGCATGCCGCTGGCCAGCACCATGTCGGTGGTCTTGCGGATCTTGGGGTCGGAGGACTGGGTCTGCAGCAGGCTGGCGGACAGCACGATGGCATGCAGCGGATCGCGCAGGTCATGGCCGAGCACCGCCATGAACATCTCGTTGAGCCGCAGCGCCTCGGTGCGCTCCTGCAGCTGCTGCGCCAGTTCCTGCTTCTGGCGATGCAACTGAAAGAACACCTCCGTCTTGTTGCGCAGGATGTGCGGTTCCACCGGCTTGTAGAGGAAGTCCACCGCGCCGGTTTCGTAGCCGCGGAACAAGCGATGCTGGTCGCGCGAGGTGGCCGTGACGAAGATCAGCGGGATGTGGCGCGTGCGCTCGCTACCGCGCATCAGCTCCGCCAGCTGGAAGCCATCCATCTCCGGCATCTGCACGTCCAGCAGCGCCAGGGCGAAGTCGTGCTCCAGCAGCAGCTCCAGGGCCTCGCTGCCGGAGCGGGCAGTGAGAATCTCGACGCCCTCGCGGCCGAGCAGGGCCGACAGGGCCAAGAGGTTCTCCTCCAGGTCATCGACCAGCAGACATTTGACGGTAGCGTGGCTCATCGCAGGCGTTCGGCGGCAGGGGAGGCGGAAGCTGGGGCAGCCAGGCTGCGCAACAGCGCGGCGAGCCCGTCCAGCGATAGTACGTATTCGGGCGAGGCGATGCCCAATGCGGCCGAGGGCATGGCCGGAACCATGGCGGTGGCGGGGTCCTGGACCGCGCCCAGGCCACCGGCCGCGCGGATCGCGACCAGCCCGCGGGCGCCGTCGTCGTTGCCGCCGGTGAGCACGATGCCCAATAGGCGCTCGCCATACTCATCGGCAGCGGTTTCGAACAGCACATCGATGGAAGGGCGCGAGTACTGCACCGGCTCGTCTACGGACAGCGCCAGCTGCGGACCGGCATCCACCAGCAGGTGATAATCCGGCGGCGCCAGGTAGACGCAGCCCGCCTGAACCGGCTCCTTGTCGGTGGCCTCGCGCACCGGCAATGCGCAGCGTGCCTGGAACAGATCCGCCAACAGGCTGGGCCGCTCGCGTGACATATGCAGCACGATGAAGACTGCGGCCGGAAACTCGCGCGGCAGCGCCGCCAGCAGTTGGCCCAGGGCGTCCACGCCTCCGGCGGAGGCACCCATGGCCACGGCGGTGATGTGGCGTGGCAGTGCGGGGGCGCTCACGGCAGATCCTTCTTCTGGTAGATGCGGTCGGCCAGGGCGTAGTCCGCAAAGGCCTCGGCATGAGACGAGAAGCGCAGCGATTCCTTGGCGCCAATGCCCAGGAAGCCCTTGCGACACAGGGCCTCGCGGAACAGGCCTACGGCGCGGTCCTGCAAGTCGCGGTTGAAGTAGATCAGCACGTTGCGGCAGGACACCAGGTGCATCTCGGCGAAGACGCTGTCAGTGGCCAGGCTATGGTCGGAGAACACGATCTGCTTGCGCAGGCTCTTGTCGAATACGGCCTTGCCGTAGGCGGCGCTGTAGTAGTCCGAAAGCGAGGTGCGGCCGCCGGCACGGCGGTGGTTTTCGGTGAAGCCAGGCAGGCGGTCGATGTCGTAGACGCCGGCCTGGGCCATCTGCAGGGCCTGGGTATTGATGTCGGTGGCGTAGATCAGCGAGCGGTCCAGCAGGCCTTCCTCGCGCAGTAGGATGGCCAGGGAGTAGACCTCCTCGCCGGTGCTGCAGCCCGCCACCCAGAGGCGTAGCGAGGGATAGGTGCGCAGCAGCGGCACCACCTTTTCGCGCAGAGCCAGGAAGTAGGCAGGGTCGCGGAACAGGTCGCTGACCTGCACCGTGAGGTAATCCAGCAGCGGCTGGAACACCGACGGATCGTGCAGGACGCGATCCTGCAACTGTGACAGCGTGCTGCAGTCGAAGCGGCTCATGGCCGTGGTCAGGCGGCGTTTCAGCGAGGCCTGGGCGTATCCCCGGAAGTCGTAGTGATACTTCAGGTAGATCGCGTCGACCAGCAACTGCAGCTCGATGTCGAAGTTGCGGTGCGGCATTACTTGGGCATCCACACCCGCACCAGGGACAGCAGCTTCTCCACATCCAGGGGCTTTGCGATGTAGTCGTTCGCGCCGGCGGCCAGGCACTTCTCCTGGTCGTCCTTCATGGCTTTGGCGGTGAGGGCGATGATGGGCAGCTTCTTCCAGTCCGGGTTGCGCCGGATTTCACGCATCGCGGTGAAGCCGTCCATTTCCGGCATCATGATGTCCATCAGCACCAGGTCGATCGCCGACCCTGGCTGGCCGTGATGGCGGCGCAGGGCCTCCAGTGCCTCGCGTCCGTTGCGCGCGATCTCCACCTTGGCGCCCTTGGGCTCCAGCACGCTGGACAGGGCGAAGATGTTGCGCACGTCGTCCTCCACCACGAGGATGCGCTTGCCCTCGAGCACCGCCTCGCGGTCGCGGGCGGCCTGTAGCATGCGCTGGCGCTCCGGCGGCAGGCGCGACTCCACCTGGTGGATGAACAGTGTCACCTCATCCAGCAGGCGCTCGGGCGAACGCGCGTCCTTGATGATGATGGAGCGTGAGAACCGACGCAGCTTCTGCTCCTCGTCGCGGGTCAGCGAGCGGCCGGTATAGACGATCACCGGCGGGAACGACACCTCATCGCGTGCCGCCATGCGCTCCAGCAGCTCGTAGCCGCTGAAGTCCGGCAGGTTCAGGTCCATCACCATGCAGTCGAAGGTGGAGGATTGCAGCTGCTCCAGGGCCTCGGCGGCGCTGCCGGCCCCCACGATCTGCGCCTCGCTGTCGCCCAGCAACTGGCCGATGCTCTCGCGTTGGCGTTCGTCGTCCTCCACCACCAGCACGCGGCGCAGTACCTGCGAGGCCTTCTGTTCCAGGCGATGGAAGGCTTCCACCAGCAGTTCGCGCTTGACCGGCTTCAATGCGTAGCCGATGGCGCCCAGCTCCAGCGCCTCCTGTGCATAGTCGGCCACCGATACCACGTGTACCGGCATGTGGCGGGTCTGCGAGTTGTGCTTGAGTTGGTCCAGAACGCCCAGGCCGGAATGGTCCGGCAGGTTCATGTCCAGCACGATCGCATCTGGGCGATAGTGGGCGGCGGCGGCCAGGCCCTCGTTGGCCGACGCGGCGACGATGCATTGGAAGCCGATTTCGTGCGCCAGGTCGCGCAGGATCGCAGCAAAGCGAGGGTCGTCTTCGATGACCAGCACCAGGCGGGCATTCTTCACCAGGCGATTGCGGTCGTCGTCGAAGCTGGCAGCCGGCAAGGGGGCGGCTGGCGGCATCTCGGCACGGGTCATCGGCACCGGCAGGGGTGGGGGGGTGGGGGAGGGCGCGCTACTGGGCTGGGAGAGCGTCACGGTGCCGGGCGCGGGCGCCTTCAGCGGCAGCTCGAGCGTAAAGGCGCTGCCCTCGCCAGGCTTGCTCTCCACCGTAATGTCGCCGCCCAGCAGGCGGGCGAGGTCGCGCGAGATCGACAATCCCAGGCCGTTGCCGCCGTACTTGCGGTGGGTGCTGCCGTCCGCCTGGCGGAAGGCCTCGAAGATGATGGCCTGTTGAGCCGGCGGGATGCCGATGCCGCTGTCGCGCACGGTGAAGCTGACACGTTGGCCCGGCAGGGCGCGCGCCGTCAGGCTGACCTTGCCCTTCTCGGTGAACTTCAGGGCGTTGGACAGCAGGTTGCGCAGGATCTGGCCCAGCCGCTGCGGATCGGTGTCGATGCGTTCCGGCGTGCCGGGCTCCACCTGGATGCTGAACTCCAGGCCATTCTGCCGGGCCACTGGCTCGAAGCCAGCGCCCAGGGACTCCAGCGTGCGGGCAACGGTCACCGGCTCCACCAGCACCTCCACCTTGCCGGCCTCGATCTTCGACAGGTCCAGGATGTCGTTGATCAGCAGCAACAGGTCGTTGCCGGCGGAGGAGATGGTCTGCGCGAAGCGCACCTGCTCGTCGCTGAGGTTGCCCTGCTTGTTGTCGGCCAGCAGCTTGGCCAGGATCAGGGAGGAGTTCAGCGGCGTGCGCAGCTCGTGGCTCATGTTGGCCAGGAACTCGCTCTTGTACTGGTTGGCGCGTTCGAGATCCTGCGCCTTTTGTTCCAGGTTGCCCTGGGTACGTTCCAGATCGTCGCGCTGTGCCGCCAGCATCTGGGTCTGCTCTTCGAGCTGGGTATTGGTCTGCTCGAGCTCGGTCTGCTGGGACTCCAGGCGCACGGCGGATTCGCGCAGGGCGCGGCTCTGCTCCTCGAGCTCCTCGTTGCTGACGCGCAATTCCTCCTGCTGCGACTGCAACTCCTCGCTCTGGCGCTGGGTTTCCTCCAGCAACTCCTCGAGCCGCGTACGATCCCGCGACGAACGCACGGCCACGGCCAGCATCTCGGAGACACGATCCATCAGTTCCTGCTCTTCCGGCAGCAGCGGACGAAAGAAGCCCAGCTCGATTACCGCCTGCACCCTGCCGTCAACGATGGCCGGTGCGATCAGTAGCGTGCTCGGCTCCGCGCGCCCCAGGCTGGAACTGACCGGTAGATAACCCGACGGAACCTCGCGCACGAGCAGGCTGCGCTGCTCGCGCACCGCCTGGCCCACCAGGCCCTCCGTGGCACGCAGTTCCGCGTTGCCGTCGTCGCCCGGCAGGGCATAACCGGCGAAGCGGCGCAGCCGGCCGTGATCGGGCATGTACACCGCCCCCACTTGCGCGCTGAGGAACTTTCCGAGGAAGGACAGGAGGTTTTCGCCCAGGTGGTCCAGGCGTTGCTCACCCTGCAACTGCTGGCTCAGGCCCATCTGCCCGGCCTTGAGCCAGATTTCCTTTTCGCGGGTCCGATAGTCGCGCGAGGCAAAGAGCGCGCCCATCAGCGTGAGGGCCAATAGCAGGCCGGAGCCGCCCCAGGTCACCAACGAGGACATCGTGGCGGCTCGGGTCCAGTCATCCTGGCGGGCCGTCAGTTCGGTACGCTCGGCCGCCTCCATTTGCGCCACCAATTCGCGGATGCGGTCCATCACCTCCTTGCCGCGGTCGGTAAAGACGGCGGCAAGAGCGGCCTCGACGCCCTTGTCGCGCCGTAGTTCGATGATCCGCTTCAATTCCTCCAGCTTCTGGTCGATCAAGCCCTGCAAGGTTTGCAGCCGCTTGAGCTGTTCCGGGTTGTCCTCCAGAAGACGCTGGAGCCCCTGGATCTCGCCCGGGAGCCGCGCGGTCGCCTGCGTGTACGGCTCCAGATAGGGTTCCTCTCCGGTTAACAGGAAGCCGCGCTGTCCGGTCTCCGCGTCCTTGACCGCCGACAGCGTGCGCTGCAGGTTTTCCAGGGTCATCAAGGTATTGGCGATCGCCTGCCGTCCGTTCGTCCGCGCCTGCAGGGCGCTATATGACATTACGGCGATGATCATGATGGCCAGCACCGCCACGGCAAAGGCGAGGAAGGCACGTGGCGGCAGCCAGGGAATGCTGCGCAGGTCGGAGACGGCGGCGGGAGCAGGCGACTGCGGGGTCATCGGCAAATCCTGTAGCGGGCGGGACTGCCGGAAAACTTCCAGCCTTCCTGGCAATGAGTTCTCGAAGGGCGTCCGCATTGCAGATTGCACGCCAAAAGGGCATGACAACCAAGGCCGCCTGTATCAACCGGACATTAGCTGATCAGGCGGCCTGAGGGCCAATGTGGAAGCGCGATTCGGTCCGCGCCGGGGCTTGCCGCTGCAGGATTTTCTACAGGGTCTTCAGGTACTCGATGATCGCCTCGCGCTCGGTGTCGGTGAGCACCGCGGTGAAGTCGTGGCCCTGGTTGCCCTGGCTGTACAGGTGGGTGTTATAGATCTTGCGGGCTTCGGCCTGTTGTGGCGCTACCTGCAGGAAGATCGGCAATTGCCCCAGGTTCCAGGCCAGCAGCACGTTGCCGTAGATCGCGTGCAGCACCTGTTGCACCAGCGGCGTTCCGCCGATGACGGGGTTGCAGTCGACGAAGGGCAGGGTGCCGACGCCGCAGGCCATGACATCGTACTTCCAGCCCAGCTTCTTCGGGTCGTAGGCGCGCTCCAGGCTGAAGTCGTAACCCATGACGATGCGCGCATCCGCGCCTTCCGGCTTGGGCGTGGAGACGCGGCGCCACAACTCCGGGCGTTCCTCCGGCTTGAGCAGGGACCAGACGTCCGGCACCGAGCCATTGTGCAGGTAGGGGGCCGAGGCCCAGACGCCATAGAGCGGCGGGGCGAGATAGCCCAAAGGGCGGTCGCCGCGGATTTCGCGGCGGTTGAGCGGACCGCAGTCGTTCTTGGTGCCGGTGGTCTCGGAGTAGCCAAGGAAGCTGGTGGAGCCGAACTGGTTGACCGACTCGTTGTTGGTGTCGGCGCGGCGGCGGTCCGTGCGGATCACATCGTGGGCGGTGATGTTGCTGGCCACGCCCTCGAGGCTTGGGTCCACCAGGTAGCCGGGGTCATGGACGAAGCGCGGGGAATAGGCGCCATGGCAGCTGGCGCAGGAGCCGTTGCCGCCCTCCGGCTTGGGCGCCGGGTTGTCGAGGCCCGCGCCCCACAGGTCCTTGCTATGGAACAGGATCGCTCCCTGTTCCGCCAGCCGGGTATTGACTGGCAGCGGGTACTCCGGCGACTTCAGCGACAGGATCCACTTGTCCGCATGCTGGGAGTGCGCGCGCATCCATTGCTCGCCCGCAGATCCGCCGAACAATGCATCGATCGGCTGGTAGAAGATCATGTCCACGCGACTGGCATCGGCCGCCCAGAAGCCGTCCTGGAACTTCGCCGGGCGTGAGCCCATGTTCCACCAGGAAGGCGTGTCGCCCGAGGCGGTGGAGCCGGACAGCAGCATGCCCAGCGTGTACTGGTCCAGGCGCAGGCCCGAATCCTGGTTGAGCAGGAAGAACACATTGACGTCGCTGGCGTTGTTGGTGCCGCGGCCGGTGCCGAACAACGCGAAGATCACGCCCGGCGACAGCGCGCTTTCGCCGACTTCGCGCGCCATCAGGGAAATGTCCTGCAGGTTGTTGCCCAGGCCATAGTGGAAGCCGCCGCCTTCCTCGGGCAGGCCTGCGGCGCTGCTGTGGCAGGCGTGGCAGGTGAAGCCGATATTGCCGGTCCACTCGCCATTGGGCCCGCGCAACTGCGTCATGAAGGCCGGCAACTGTCCGCTGCCGCCCGGTTTGGCCGGATCGTTCGGATCCTCACCCGGTAGCGGGTAGGGGTTGGGCTCCGATGCGAGCGGCATGCCGTAGCGCTGCGACACAAGGTAGTCGAAGTTCTCCGGGCGCTCGGTGAGGCCCCAGAGGGCCCACAGGCGGTTGTAGCCGTCGATCGGCCGCTGCAGCAGCCCGCGCCCATCGTGATTGTCTCCGGCGAAGAACGTACCGGCGCCCTCGGCGCCGTTGCCGCGCATCAGCCGTTCGCCGATCTCGTAGCTCTGCTGCAGGTCGCCGCAGGTCTTGGGCTGTCCCTCTTCGCCGATCAGCTCCGGCTCGGCACGGCAGTCGGCCCAATAGATGTTGTAGTGCACGGCCTTGCCATCGCTGGCGCCGGGCAGCACCCGCGAGCGCGGGTCGGGCGGGAGGGCCGTGTCGGCAGGCTTGTCCTTGCAGAAGTCGAACCACAGGTGGCCGCCGTGGCGGCTGCCCAGCAGCGGCAGTTCGGTCACCGTGCCGCCGCCGATGGTCCCCAGCAGGCCGGCGCAGGCGCCCTCGTCCTCGAAGCACTTGAGCAGGACGTCCATGGCCTTGTAGGCGTCGCTGCCCACCGGCCAGGGCGCGCCGCCGCTGTGAGGGGTTTCCTGGCCTGAGGCCATCAGCAGGATGCGCGAGGTGGGGTTGTTCTTGCCCAGGCGCTCCCAGCTCAGCTTGAGCAGGGCCATGTCCTGGGACTTGTCGGTGGGGTGGAGCATGAAGTCCTGCCCGTTCTCCACGTCGCCCGGGCCGCCGTCGACATGGCAGCTGCGGCAGAAGTCCAGGCGCGGCTGCACCTGGCCGCTGAAGAGCTCGCCCATGCTGCGCGGCGAACTGCCGCTGCTGCCGCCCGCCACGCCGTCACTGCGGCCGCTGTAGTTTCCGCAACCGGCCAGCCACAGCATCGCCACCAGGGCGCAAGGCACCCACTTCGCAGAATTCACGGTCGCTCCTCCACGTGTCGCTGCGTTATCTGATGGCCCATTCAATGCTTAAATTTGACTTAAGTCAAGTATTAAAAGGGGGGCTTGGGGTGAGCAGGTCCGCTGCCAATGTCCGAATTAAGCAACTGTCGTCCGACGCGAGCATTTGAAGCAGCCCCATGAATTCTTAATGTGCGCAGCGTCCCATCCGGGACCATCACCAGGGAAGGAGTTCCGATGGGCAGGAATCACAGGATCGGGTCGGCGTTGGCCGCCCTCATGGGCATGGGGGCGCTGTTTGCCGCGACGCCGGCGTTCGCCTTGAACACGACGTACTACGTCGACGCCACGGCAGGCGCTGACGGCAACCCCGGCACCAGCCAGGCGGCGCCCTGGAAGACGCTGGCCAAGGTCAACGCCACGACCTTCTCGGCGGGCGACAAGATCCTGCTGCGGGCCGGGCAGCAATGGGTGGAGCAGCTCAACCCCAAGGGTTCGGGTGTGAGCGGCAATCCCATCACCATCGGCTCCTACGGCGAAGGCCCGCGCCCGATCATCGACGGCCGTAACGTGGCCGGCGGCGGCGCGGGTGGGGCCGCGGTGCTGCTCAAAAGCGTTTCCTACTGGACGGTGAGCGGGCTCGAGGTCACCAACGACACGGGCAAGAACAACGTGGGTACCGTGATGCGCCCCGGCAGCAACCGCAGCGGCATCATGGTGTACAACGCCAGCGGCAAGCTGCGATCCGGCATCATCATCCGCGACAACTACGTCCGCGACGTCAACGGCTGCTTCGTCTGCTCCGGCGCCAACCCGCAGACCAACGGCGGCATCGCCGTCATCGCCGACGTCATGAACGGCCTCTCCAATGGCGGCAGCAGCTTCGACGGCGTGCAGGTGCTGGACAACGTCATCGAACGCGTCGGCCGCACCGGCATCGCCTTCAACGACTACTCGACGGGCATCCTGTTCTACATCGTCAACCAGGCGATGCTCAGCAAGAACGTGACGATCGCCGGAAACCGGCTGAAGGACATCGAGGGCGACGGCATCATCCTGTCGGGCTCGATCAACAATCTCATCGAGCGCAACCGCATCGACACGGCCGGCCTGGTCACCGTGGCAGGGACGACGCAGCCGGGTACTGTCGGCATGTTCATCGCCAAGACCACGAACAGCATCATGCAGTTCAACGAGGTCTCCGGCGTGCGCCATAACGTGGTGGACGGGCAGGCCTACGACGTCGACCTGATGGCCTACAACTCCATCGTCCAGTACAACTACAGCCACGACAACGAAGGCGGCATGATCCTGCTGATGGGTGGCAACTTCTCCGGCTCGAACGCCACCGTGCGCTACAACCTCAGCGTCAACGACGCCTTTGTCACCAATGGCGTCTTCACGCTCTCCAGCGGCCTGCTGTCCGGCTCCAAGATCTACAACAACACGGTCTATATCGCGCCGGGGCTGACGTCGCGCCCCACCTTCCAGCTCGGCTGGGACGGGGATAACAACAACACCTGGAGTTTCCAGAACAACGTGATCGTCAACCACGGCACGGGTGCCTGGGAGCAGCCGAAGGGCAGCGGCACCACGATCAGCCATAACCTGATCTTCGGCAACCACACCGCGCGAGAGCCGGCCGACGCGTACAAGATCACCGCGGATCCGCAGATGATCGCTCCGCTGGCCGTGGCGCCGGAAGGTCTCGACGCGGTGGCGGGCTACGGTCTGTTGCCGAGCTCACCGGCCGTGGGTGCTGGCGCCTTCATCACCGACAACGGCGCGCGCGACTACTTCGGCAATCCGGTGTCGCCAGCCGTCGCGCCGACGCGCGGCTTCCACCAGCCGAACTGAGCCGGCTCCCCGCCACGGATGTTGCGGCGCAGCATCCGTGGCGGGGCATCAATGTCCGGAAAGAACAACTCGCGTCCGGTGCGAGCATTTGAAGCGGCCCTGCGAGTTCCTAAGCTGAGCCCTCAGGGTGCACCGGTGCCGCCCGCGCCGCCCCAACGGGAATCCCCTTGGCCACCGACAGATTTTCCCGATACGAGATTTGCCCCGTCTACGAGGACGGTCAGAACGGCCTGGTCCAGCGCTGTGCCAGCCGCGACGCTGCACTGAGGATGGCGTTCTCAAGCAAGGGCAGGGCCTTCTGGCGCCTCTTCGGGCTCGCGTCGGGCCGGCCGGCGATGGCCGTTGGCGACTTCTTTTCCTTTGCCGACGCCTCGAGGGTGTACCAGTTGATCACCGGGGGTGCTGCCCCCGAGCAAGCCGAACCCAACGCGCCGGCATCGCAAGCCAGCCCCTTGGTTCCGCCAAGGGTGGAACGCCGATGGCCTCCGGCAGTGGCGGCTCGCGCGCCAGCCTGAGCCATTGGCCTTGCCGGCCTTCTTGAGTACTTTTGTCCCTGCGCCGAGCCATTCCCGGGCCCGGCCAGTTCCAGATGCCGCTTCGCTGCAGCGCCCTCCATCGGCGCCGCACCAGATGACGGCACATAAAAAATCAAAGGGAGGAGAGAAACATGAAGGGTATCGGCAGGCAGGATGGCCGGCTGGCAATCGCTTTCGGGCTACTGGCTCTTTGCCTGGCCGCCTGTTCGAGCGGGCGGTCGGACGAGGTCGAGGCGCCGGATACGAATGCCGAGATCTACTACTCCAACGCTTTCGGACAATACCGCAGCCTGGTCTATGTGCCGGGTTCGGTGCGGCCCGGCAATCCGGCGCCCCTGGTGGTGGTCCTGCATGGTGCCAACACCACGGCCGAGCAGCAGCGTGCGTCGAACCTGTTCGATCCCATTGCCGTGCGTGAACGCTTCATCGTGATGTATCCGGATCACGAGACCGACAGCGCCCTGGGCCAGCATCCGCTGCAGTCCTGGCACTTCTACAATCCGCTGGAGATGCAACGGGACGTAGGAGACGCGCAGGCCATCGCGGAGCTCACGCGCCAGGCCATGGCCACCTGGAACGTGGACCCGGAGCGCGTCTACATCGTCGGCATGTCGGCCGGCGGATGGATGACCAGCATCATGGGCGCGACCTATCCCGATCTGTATGCCGCCATCGGATTGGTGGAGTCCGGCGCCTATGGGATCGGCCTGGCCGGTATCGGCCAACCCCTGGGGCCCTTGCTGCTGCGCCCCGAGCTGCTGGCGCTAGCGGCCTACCAGGCGATGGGTTCGCGTACGCGCGTGCTGCCGGTCATCAACATCCAGGGCGAAAAAGACCCCGCCGCCACGCCCGCGAGCGGCGCGCACGCCGTCCGGCAGTGGCTGATGACGAACAACCTGGTGGCGTCGGGGAACCTGAACGCTCCGTTCCCGCTGTCCCCAACGGAAACCATTGATGTGACGCCGCAGAGCGGGTATCCGTACCACATCGACATCTACAAGGACGAGGACGGATGCCGCATCCTCGAACAGGTGCGCATCGAGGAGATGGCGCACTACTGGCCCGGTGGATCGGACGACCCCAAGCTGCGCGGCTTCACCGATCCGCAGGCTCCCAGCGGGGCGGAGCTGACCTGGGCCTTCTTCAAGCGCTTCCGCCTGTCCGACACCTCGCTGCCCTGCGTGGAGTCCCGGCCTTGAGCGCGCGTGCTCCTGCAATGCCTGCGGAAGGGGAGTGATGCGGATGCGCAGGGTCCAGGTGATGGCCGGCGGCAGGGAGCCGCTGACCTCGCGTGAGCAAGCGGTGCTGTCACGGCTCCTGGCGGAGTGCTCCACGGACGATATCGCCCATGAGCTCGGCATCAGCCGCAGCACGGTGAAATGCCACCTCCGGAACGTCTACGGAAAGCTTGGCGCCAGGGGCAAGCGCGATGCCGTGCGCATTGCGCGCGAAACTGCCCTGGTGCCACTGGAAGCGGCCGCGAGCTAGCGTTGTCCTGAACGCCAGTCGCGCGGAGCGCGGCCGGTCCAGCGCTTGAAGGCATTGGTGAAGCTCGACACCTCGCTGTAACCCAGCCGGGCCGCAACGTCCTTGACGCTGAATTTCCCCAGGCCCAGCAGCTCTTCGGCGAGCGTCTGCCGCACCTCGTCGGCGATCTCGCGGAAGGATGTGTTCTCCGCCTCCAGCATGCGGCGCAGGTTGCGCGAGGTCATGCGCAGCTCTGCCGCCACGGCTTCCATGTCCGGGCCCATCGCGGGGTGGCGCAACAGCATGTCGCGCACCCGGCCCGAGGTGCCGCCCCAGGTCTTATGCCTTGCCACGATGGCTTGCAACTGCGCCTGGCAATGCCGCAGCGTGGCAGCATTGGCCTGGGGCATGGGGATCTTCCGGAAACCTGCATCCACCACGATCTGGTGCGCGGGCGCATCGAATTCAGGTTCGAGCCCCAGGAGCTCTGAGTACAGTTTCGCGTGCGGCGGTGCGCTGAAGGCGAAGCGCACCTTGCGCTTGGGCATCTGGCGCGAGAACACCTCGTCCATGACACGGGGCAGGGCGAACATGTCCCGCTCCACGATGATCTGGCGCAGCGGCGGCGGGATATGGCGATCGCCGAAGGTGAAGACCAGGTCGTTGCCGATCACCTGCTGGTGCTTCTCCACCAGGGTGAAGCTCAGTTCGTGATAACTCAGGCCCAGGTCAATGGCATCACCCGCCGTGGCGCAGCTGCACATGGCGAAGGTGAGCACCCCATAAACCGGCATGTGGAAGCGCGCCGCCATGCGCAACCCCAGCGCTGGCACCTGGGGCAGCTCGCGCACGATGTTGGCGATGACGGCGAATTCCTGCTGCGGGTAGATCTGGGATTCCAGTTGCAGCAATTGCTCGGGCTCGATGTTGGAGCCGGCCAGGCAGGCACGGGTGCTCAGCCCGCACTCGGCTGCCGTGTCCACCATTTGCACCACACTGTAGATGCTTCGGGAAATTTGCATGTCCTGTCACCGCGATCCGTCGCAGGGGCGTCTGGAGTGTCCGAACATCACAACCACGCTTGTTCACCCAGCATCCAGAGGCATGTTCGCGTTCACTGAGCAGATGGGTAGCTAAGCCTCAATATTCGCGTGAAATTTTGGGAAAGTCATCTTTGCTCCTTCCATGCGCTGGACGCGGATCGCAACGCAGCGCAGCGTTTCCGGAAATCACATGAATCGTCCGGAAGGACATCTTTGCAGCCCATTCCACGGCCGGGACAATGACTGAAGGAGAGCCTTGCAAGGGCCGTGGCCGGATATGTTCCATGTCGCAGGGTCAGCATTGCAGGGCAGGGGCGATACGAGGAAAAGTTGCCGATGAATGCAGTGATTGAAGGTGCCAGCCGGGCATGGGTATTGGCCGTCCTTTGCATGGCCGCGTTGCTGACGGGCTGCCATGACTCCACCAGTCCATCCGGGTCAGCCGGTGGCGAGACCGTGGAGATCCGCTACGGCAGCGGTATCAGCGAGTACCGGGCGCTGGTCCATGTTCCCGCGAGCTACAAGCCGGGCACGCCGGTGCCGGTGGTGGTCAACATCCACGGCTGTGCCCAGACCGCCGAGCTGCAGCAGGCCGGGACGCAGTTCGACGAGATTGCCCAGCGCGAAGGCTTCATCGTCGTCTACCCCGATTTCATCGATCAGGACAGCCATCCGTTGGTCTGCTGGCGCTTCTACCTGCCAACCGAATGGACCCGTGGTCAGGGCGATGCCGCGGGCGTCGTCGGGTTGACGCGCATGGTGATGGAGCGCTGGTCCGTCGATCCGGAGCGGGTCTACGTCATGGGTGGATCGTCGGGTGCGTTCCTGACCAGCATCCTGGGAGCCGCCTATCCGGATCTTTATGCGGCCATGGCCAATCTCGCCGGCGGCCCCTATGCCTCCACCTTCCTCGACGCCGCCAATCCCCTGATCCCGGCCCTGGCAAATCCGGCCTTGCAGGCGCAACTGGCCCACCTGGCGATGGGCCCGCGTGCGCGAGTGGTCCCGCTGCTGGAAATCCACGGCGACGCGGACACCACGATCTATCCGGTGAACGGAGCCAATGCCGTACAGCAGTGGCTGATGACCAACAACCTTGCCGCATCGGGGGCGAGGTCGGGGCCCTTCCCATTGGCCCCCAGCGAAACGAAAGCCTACGACCAGGGCAAGGACTTTCCCTACGAAGTAGACGACTACCGCGATCCCGAGGGATGCCTGGTGGTACGCCATATCCGGATACAGGGCCTGCAGCACCTGTACCCTGGCGGATCCGACGACCCGGACCTGCCGGCCTTCATCGAGCCCCGGGCCATGAGTGCCTCGGAAGCCGTGTGGGACTTCTTCAAGCGCTACCGCAAGTCCGGCACCTCGCTGCCTTGCGTGGAAGGCAACCCGGCGACCGGGGCAGGGCTGGGTAGCGGCTAGGGCGGCCCCGAGCGCAATGCACGCCCGGCCATGGAGTGTTTGGCCCGGCTGGAGTGGGACTTAAAGTCACGCCCCTACAAGCCAAACACGGGCAGGGGCTAGACCGGGAGATGAAGTCTAGTCATGCATGGCGCCAATAAGGCCGCAGGGTCGTTGGTGAGAGTCCGGGCAGGCGAGTCCAATGAAAAAAGCCCCCGATACGACTCAAAATTGGAGAGCCAAGAGGGGCATTATCTCCCCTCTGACTGGAACAAGCCTTGGTGGAAGCAGCCCGCCTCCTGGCGCGCGATAGTAGGCGGTATACGCCTTCGCTGGGACATCTGGCGCCGGTGGGTGGGTGGATGGCGCATCTTGATCGCCGCGAGCTACGGCCCGCTGCAGGTCGAGCGCCGGAGGGCTGCATGGCAGCTTCAGGTCGCCCTCAGTTTAAGAGTGGTCGCCGTGGCTCGCTCGGTCAATCTGTCGAGCATATTCGCCAAAGCCAAAAGTGCGTTCGCATCAATGTCGATTACCAGCATGTTTCGCTGCAGAGCGGAGTCATAAGCTGCACACAGGGCATAGAAAATCGCGACGTATTCCACAAGATCCAGAGGTATTGCTCGCACTTGGTCGCCCAGTTTCGAATAGTAAAAGGGCTGGCCAATAAGCTCCTTCTGGAGATAGGTGGACGGCAGCAACTGGCCCCTCGCGGCTTGTCTCCTAAAACCGGTGGATCTGGCTTCGCATATATCACCAATTGTGCCTATTTCCGCCGCGATAGCTCGACAGGTGTGGCGCTGCACTTCCTTGAGCTCCTCGTTGCGAGCCCTCCGCGCATCGTCCTGCTGAAGCTTCACAGCCTTTATTGCGGCGCGACTACCAATAAAGGCGCCGATGAGACCGGACCCTGCTGCGATGGCCGCCGAAAGTATCGGACCGGCGAAATTCCAGTCGATGACGTAGCCAGTACCGAACCATCCCCCCATATCGTTCTCCCGCGAAGTCCCACATGAATGCCCGCTCATTCTGCTTTCGGGCCTCATGATCCGCGCCCTGCTGGAGGGGCGCAAGACGCAGACGCGCCGGATCGTGAAGCCGCAGCCGGAGTGCAGCATCATCGCCGACGTCGAGCAATGCTTGGCTTCATCCGCAAGGGCGCGGCCTCATGAAGAACAAGAATTTAGTCTCAAGCATTGCGCTGCGCCTGCTGCCGTGCCAGAGCCGCTGCTGGTCTCGGCACAAATGGCAGAAGCCCCTGGCGGATCGCCTGGAACAGTTCGGGAGTCAGCTCCGTGATGACTTTGAGGTCTTCCACGGTCTCCTGCAGTGTCCGCTCATCGCCCAAAAAACCGGGGGCCTGTCGGTTCCAAAACTCCATGTCACCACTCAGACCGACAAGCATTTCCGCCAAGGGGTGACCGAAGGCGTCAAGGTGGGCCTTCGCCGCTTTACTCAAGTCGATGATGCGGTCGGGGATGATGACCCGGCTTTGCAGCAAATCTTCAGTCAGGACCCGCTGACCAAGTGCGCCACGGTTGAAGTCATTCCTAGCGTCTAGGAACACCAGCATGTTGCGCAGGTCGTTGGCAATCTCCATCACGCGGTATCGGTTCTGCTCAAACTCTCGCTTCTGCGCGTCAGCATCGCGGGCGAGATCGTGCGTCCGATGTCGATCAAACAGCCTCTCCGCACTGCGCCCGGCGAAGTAGATAGCAGCTACCGAGCCGATTGCCTGGATCCAAGCCGCAAGCGACTCCATGTGCGGCCAGGTCCAGGGCGTGAGCCAGGACCCGGATACGTGCGGCGTGTCGCGGAACCAGGGCAGGCAGGCGATCAACAGCGCCAGCGTAATCATTCCCGCCCAGAAGGCCGTCAGCAGCGGCACCCAGCGCTCCAAGTACGGCCGCAGTCGCTGCCATCGTGTCAGTTTGTCTTCAATCATCCCCACTCGCTCCCCCTGCTGGCTGCATGCCGGCGCGGAAATCGTAGCCTGCCTTGGTCGCTATTAGGTGGATCACTCGCCTCCCCTGCCGCGACGGATGTACGCGGCGGTGATGACCGCCAAGCCGCCAATGAGCGCGGCAAAGACGGTGGGATTCGTGAAGAGGTCGATGACTTGCTGCATGGTTCGCTCCGTTTGAGTTTGGGCCATCAGAACACGGAGGGGTCTCCCTCCGTACGCTGTGACCTCGGGCGAATGATCCCGGAATCGTTGTCGTTGCGACTCTTGCGGGTTTTCCAAGGTGTCCGATCTGGGGGGCTTTCGGCTGGGGCAGGCCTAGCAGCATCAGTGACTTAAGCGCTTTTGTCATCACCGACAGCTATTGCTCCTTGAACTCGCTCAATGCACTCGACGTCAGGCAGCAGTTTGTAGATGACCCGCTTGCGGGTGCCGCATGACTCCATTGGACTCGACAATTCCGAAGGAGCGGAATTGAGCGCCCGAAGGGCAGCCCCGAGCACAAGCGAGGGGTGAGGCTCATGGATGAGCCGAACAACCACGACCCGCAGGGGCGTTGGTGAGAGTCCGCGGAAGGTAGCCCAACGAAAAAACCCCCGCCGAAGCGAGGGTTTTCCGTACCAACAAGTTGGTAGGCGCGATTGGACTCGACAATTCCGCAGGAGCGGAATTGCGCGCCCGCAGGGCAGCCCCGAGCGCAAGCGAGGGGTGAGGCCCATGGATGGGCCGAACAACCACGGCCCGAAGGGGCGTTGGTGAGAGTCCGGGGAGGCTAACCCAACGAAAAAAGCCCCCGATACTCTCGGGGGCTTTCTACCAACTAAGTTGGTAGGCGCGATTGGACTCGAACCAACGACCCCTACCATGTCAAGGTAGTGCTCTAACCAGCTGAGCTACGCGCCTATGGGTCTTACGAAGGGCGCGAAAGATACCCTTTCGGCAGGATTTGCGCAAGCAGGATCGCCGGTCCGGGCCGTGCTCAGGCCTGTTCGCCGCGGCCGGTCAGCTTCCGGAACAAGGCCCCCAGGCCGAGGATGCCGATCAGCACCAGCTTCCAGGCCTTGGCCAGGAATACGCCGATCATGGCCAGCAGGCCCAGCTTCTTGGCCGCCACGCCGCCGACCAGCGCGGCGATGCCGTACTCGGCCACCTTGTCGGTGGCGGGGTCGAAGTCGCCGTAGCGCTTGCCGTCGTTGTAGTGGATGCCGGCCAGCAGCTTCTGGGCGGTGGGCTTTTCCTTCTCGATGTCGGCCAGCGAGGTGACGAGGTTGAGGTTGATGTAGCCCTCGCGGCCCAGGGCGTAGGTGTTGTAGTTGATGCCCTGGGCCTCGCCGGCGCCGGCGCCCCGGTGGCGGCTCGACAGGGACCAGACCAAGCGGTGGCTGCTGGCGTCATAGTCCGGCTTCTGTACCCAGCCGACGATCTCCATCTCCGGCAGGCCGCGCTCCTTGCGCACGGCGTTCTGCTGCTCGGTGCCTTCCTTGATGCTGTCCAGCATCTCGTCGACCTTCCAGTCCTTGGCCTCTTCGTCCTTGATGTAGCCGGAAGGGATGTAGTCGACCACGGAGAAGCCGTTGGCCTCGGGTGCGACGATCATGCCGACCAGCTGGTCGTCTACGCTGTTGCCCATGGCGTCGAGGATGACGCCGGCTTCCTTCTTCGGGATGAAAACGAAGCCTTCCGGCAGGTCCATGGTGGCCTGATCGCGCAAGGTGATCTTGGCGGGCCCGTGCTGCATCGCCGGCGTGGCGGCGTTGAAGGCGGCGGAGACCGGATCGGCCTCGGCGGTTTCCTGTGCGAACGCGGCATGGCCGCCCAGGCCCAGCGCCAATGCGCCGGCCAGAACCAATGGCTTGAACATGAAAGCTCCCTGTCGGTAGTGAAGAGCGGGCCGCCCCCGCGGCCCGGCTCCATCATGAGGGATGGCTTTGTGGGGCTGCCAGCGCCGAAGGGCGCCGGCCTGCCAACAAAGTCTCAGTTCGGGTTCATCAGCGCCTGTTCGCGCAGCTTGCGGATCTGGTCACGGACCTTGGCTGCCGCCTCGAACTCCAGGTTCATGGCGTGCTGCTTCATTTCCTTCTCCAGCTTGGAGATGCGCTTGGCCAACTGCTCCGGCGGGATCGCCTCGTACTTGGCGCGGGCCTCGGCGGCCTTCAGCGTCGGTACCAGGTCTTCGTAGCCATAGCGCATGACGTCGGCAATGCGCTTCTGCACGCCCTTGGGCGTGATGCCGTGCGCCAGGTTGTACGCCACCTGCTTCTCACGGCGGCGGTTGGTCTCGCCGATCGCACGTTCCATCGAGTTGGTCATGCGGTCGGCATAGAGGATGGCCTTGCCGTTGAGGTTGCGCGCCGCACGGCCGATGGTCTGGATCAGCGAGCGCTCGGAGCGCAGGAAGCCTTCCTTGTCGGCATCCAGGATCGCCACCAGCGAGACCTCCGGCAGGTCCAGGCCTTCGCGCAGCAGGTTGATGCCCACCAGCACGTCGAAGCTGCCCAGGCGCAGGTCGCGTATGATCTCGGCGCGCTCCACGGTGTCCACGTCGGAGTGCATGTAGCGCACCTTCACGCCGTTGTCGTGCAGGTATTCGGTCAGGTCCTCGGCCATGCGCTTGGTCAGCACCGTGACCAGCACGCGTTCCTGCACCTCCGTGCGCAGGCGGATTTCGCCCAGCAGATCGTCCACCTGCGAGGAGGCCGGGCGAATCTCGGTGGGCGGGTCGATCAGGCCGGTGGGGCGCACCAGCTGTTCGGCGATGGCGTCGCCGGACTTCTCCAGCTCGTAGGGCCCGGGCGTCGCGGAGACGTAAATGGTCTGCGGGGTCAGGCGTTCGAACTCGTCGAAGCGCAGTGGCCGGTTGTCCATCGCCGAGGGCAGGCGGAAGCCGTACTCCACCAGGGTCTCCTTGCGCGAGCGGTCGCCCTTGTACATGGCACCCAGCTGCGGCACGGTGACATGCGACTCGTCGATCACCACGATGGCGTCCGGCGGCAGGTAGTCGAACAGGCAGGGCGGCGCCTCGCCCGGGCGGCGCCCGGAGAGGTAGCGCGAGTAGTTCTCGATGCCGTTGCAGTAACCGATCTCCTGGATCATCTCCAGGTCGAAATTGGTGCGCTGCTCGATGCGCTGCAGTTCGATCAGCTTGTTGGCCTGGCGGAAGACCTTCATGCGGTTGTCGAGCTCCGCGCGGATCTCGTCCATCATCGCCAGGATCTTCTCGCGCGGCGTGACGTAGTGTGTCTTGGGGAACACGGTGATGCGCGGCACCTTGGCCCGCACCTCGCCGGTCAGCGGGTCGAACAGCGAGATGGTCTCGATCTCGTCGTCGAACAGCTCCACGCGCACCGCCGCCTCGCTTTCTTCGGCGGGGTGGATGTCGATCACGTCTCCGCGCACGCGGTAGGTGCCGCGCTCCAGCGCCATCTCGTTGCGCGTGTACTGCATGGTGGTGAGCTGGCGGATCAGTTCGCGCTGCGGCAGCTTCTCGCCCTTGATCAGGTGCAGCGTCATCGAGAAGTAGCTCTCGGGGTCGCCCAGGCCGTAGATCGCCGAGACCGAGGCGACGATGATCGAGTCCTTGCGCGTCATCAGCGCCTTGGTGGCCGACAGGCGCATCTGCTCGATGTGCTCGTTGATCGACGAGTCCTTCTCGATGAAAGTGTCGGTGCTGGCGATGTAGGCTTCCGGCTGGTAGTAGTCGTAGTAACTGACGAAGTACTCCACCGAATTCTCCGGGAAGAACTCGCGGAACTCGCCGTAGAGCTGGGCCGCCAGGGTCTTGTTGGGCGCCAGGATCATGGCCGGGCGCTGCAACTGCTGGATGACGTTGGCGATGGTGAAGGTCTTGCCCGAGCCGGTCACGCCCAGCAGGGTCTGGTGGGCAAGCCCGTCCGACAGGCCCTCGGCCAGCTGCGCGATGGCCGTAGGCTGGTCGCCCGAGGGCTTCCAGTCCGCTTTCAGGTGAAAACGGTCATCCGCGCGCCGGGCCAGGCGGGCGGTCTTTACGTCGGAAAGGGTTTCGCGGGAGCCTTCTTTCATGGGAGGCAGGGCGGGGGCAGGCGGGGACCTAGCATAACTGGGGGCGAACCCCCGGGGTTCAATGCCGCCGCCCGGCCGCGGGCGGGGTGGGTTGCCTTTTGCCCGGGCAGGTAGGCGCCGCCGCCCCTGTCCGGTATCATTCCGCGCGCTTTTTCGACCCCCACAAAGGAATCGCCGTGGAACTGACTCTCGCCCTCCGCAACAGCCGCATCAAGCCCTCGCCGACCCTGGCCGTCACTGCCAAGGCCGCCGAGCTGAAAGCGCAGGGCAAGGACGTACTGTCGCTGGGCGCCGGCGAGCCGGACTTCGATACCCCCCAGCACATCAAGGACGCCGCCCACGAGGCGATCAAGAAGGGCTTCACCAAGTACACGCCGGTCGGCGGTACCGCCAGCCTGAAGAAGGCCATCATCGACAAGATGAAGCGCGACAACGACCTGGATTACAAGCCCAACCAGATCCTGGTCTCCAACGGCGGCAAGCAGTCCTGCTACAACCTGTGCCAGGCCCTGCTCAACGCCACGGACGAGGTGATCGTGCCGGCGCCGTACTGGGTGTCCTACCCGGACATGGTGCTGCTGGCCGACGCCACCCCGGTGTTCATCGAGACCACCGCCGAGCAGCGCTTCAAGATCACCCCCGAGCAGCTGGAGCGGGCGATCTCGCCGCGCACCCGCATGATCTGGCTGAACTCGCCGTCCAACCCCTCCGGCATGGCCTACAGCCGCGCCGAGCTGCTGGCGCTGGGCGAGGTGCTGCGCAAGCACCCGCAGATCGTCATCGCCACGGACGACATGTACGAGAAGATCCTGTGGACCGCCGAGCCCTACGCCAACATCATCAACGTCTGCCCGGACCTGTATGACCGCACCGTGGTCATCCACGCCGTGTCCAAGACCTACTCGATGACCGGCTGGCGCATCGGCTGGGCCTGCGGCCCGGCCAAGCTGATCACCGCCATGGCCGACATCCAGAGCCAGTCCACCTCCAACCCGAACTCCATCGCCCAGGTGGCGGCGGAAGTCGCGCTGAGCGGCGACCAGACCTGCGTCACCGAGATGGTCAAGGCCTTCAAGGCCCGCCACGACGCCCTGGTGGCCGACCTCAACACGGTCCCGGGCGTGCACTGCCTGGCGGGCGACGGCACCTTCTACGCCTTCCCCAACGTGGAAGGCCTGATGGACAAGCTCGGCTGCAAGACCGACCTGGAGCTGTCCAACCTGATGCTGGAAAAGGCCCTGGTCGCCGTGGTGCCCGGTTCCGCCTTCGGCGCGCCGGGTCACCTGCGCCTGTCCTTCGCCACCTCCGAGAAGGTGCTGAAGGGCAGCGTCGAGCGCATGAAGGCGCTGGCCGCCGGAGTCTGAGCGCGGGTCCCTGAGGTTGCCGTTCGCCCCGAGCCTGTCGAAGGGCGGGCGGCAACCCCTTGGCCGCCGGTCAAAAAAGTAGCCTGTAAGTCTTTGAACGCGAGACGGTATTGCATCCGCGATCCTGCCTCACTACAATGCGCACCCCGCTGTTCCGCGATAGCTCAGTCGGTAGAGCAAGTGACTGTTAATCACTGGGTCCTTGGTTCGAGTCCAAGTCGCGGAGCCATTTACAAGGTCCTTGTCGCACAAGGCAAAAAGCCCAGCTGAAAAGCTGGGCTTTTTTGTTGGCGCCGCTTTTCAGCCGTAGGGCGAGTGCTTCTCGATATGCCGGTTCGCCAACGGCGCCACCAGCCGCATCAGGTGCCGCTTGAACCCCACGCGCTGGCGCATCGCGGTGAAGTAATCCTCCAGGCTGTGGCGCTGGAAGCGTAGCAGGGCCTGGCTCTCCCGCGTGTCCAGCCAGTCGCCGAAGAAGTAGCTCGGCCCAGGGCGGAACTTGGCCGGGTTCAGCGGGCCCAGGCCCATGGTGCCGAGCAGGCTGTTGTAGAAGGCCAGGGCATTCGTGCGGCAGCGCTCGCCGCCGCCGATGAACAGGACCTTGCCGACGGCGCCATCGCAGTCCACCGCGTTGGCGAAGGCCAGGCCTGCGTCGTCCATGTGCACGAACTCGGCGCGGCCGTCCACGCTGGCCTCGAACATGATGGCCAACTGGGTCGGGTCGCCGGTCCCCAGGTCCATCGGCGGGCAGGCGGCGATACGCAGGATCGACCACTGCAGCGTGCTAGCTGTGATCATCTCCTCGCAGCGGACCTTGGTCTGGCCGTAGTGGTCCGAAGGCGACGGCGCCAGGTCCACGGTCAGCGGCGGCTGGCGGCGGTGCTGCTCCTGGCCGGCCACGCCCATGCTGGACGCGAAGACCAGCCGGCGTGCCTGCTCGGACGCCTCCATGGCACGGATCAGCGCCGCGGTGGCATCCACGTTGACGGCGGTGGCCAGTGCCGGATTGCGCTCCGACAGCGGCGGGATGATGCCGGCCATGTGCACCACGGTATCGACCCCAACCAGGCTTTCGCGGATGACCTCGGGGTGCTGCAGGTCCCCCCAGACCACGCGGATGCGGCTGCTGAAGGACGCGGCGCTGCGGCGGTTGCGGTCGGAGGCCAGGTCCAGGCAGACCACGCGGTGCCCGGCCGCCAGCAGATGGCGCAGGACATGGGTGCCGATGTTGCCGAAGGCCCCCGTCAGGAGAACGGTCTTGGACATGCTCGCTCCAGGCGGGGACCGGCGGTCCCCGGAATTGGGTCCAGGGTAACGGCCGGCGGCTTGCCGAATCCCCCTGCAAACGCAGTGTGCCTTGCCCGCCGGGGCACTTGTCGGCGGGCCCCTGGTCCAAGATCGTAGAAGGGCCGATGATGGCCCAGGCCCGTGAACCGCCGCCCATGTCCGAGAACGTCCGAAACTGGTTGCTGTTGGCCTTGGCGCTGCTGCTGATCGCACTGGCGGCCTGGCACTTCGGCGGGCCCTCGCCGGAGCTCTGCGTGGACGGCGACTGCCACACGGTGTTCTGAGCCGTGGGGCGCGGGCTCCCAGGCCAGTCACGCCTGTGTTCGACGGCGCTAGGATGCATTCGCCCCAACCTGACCGAGCATGCCCATGGCCAGCACCCGCAAGAGCAAAGTGGAATCCATCGCCAAGCCGGACGCCATCGTCACGCGCTTCCTGCATGCCATCGCGGAGCACGACTACGCCACCATGGCGGCGCTGCTGGACCCGGACCTGGTCTACACCAACGTTTCGCTGCCGACGATCCGCGGCGGCGAGAAGGTGGCGCGCCTGTTCGAGCGCGGCCTGCGCCGCGGCGGCGGCTTCGGCGTGAAGATCCATTCCATCGCGGTCAACGACGACACCGTGCTGACCGAGCGCACCGACCTGCTCAAGGTCGGCCCCTTCCAGATGTGTTTCTGGGTCTGCGGCACCTTCCGCGTGCAGGACGGCCGCATCGTGCTGTGGCGCGATTACTTCGACTGGATGGACATCGGCCGCGCCTCGCTGCGTGGCTTCGCCGGCATCGCGCTACCGGGCCTGCGCGCACGGCTGCCGGGCTGAAGCCGCTTCAGGCGGCTGCGGCTTCCGGCAGGCCGGCCAGGCGGCGGATGCTGCCGAGCAGGTACTCCGCGTCCTTGCCGACGTCGGCCAGCCGGCCCGAGCCCCAGGTGTTCTGCCACGACAGGCCCAGGAAGTAGGCACCGGGCACCGGCGTGACGCCACGGCGCTGCACCGGGTGGCCGCGGCCGTTGAATACCGGCAGGTCCACCCAGCCGTAGTCCGGCGTGAAGCCTATGGCCCAGACGATGCTCGTGATGCCGGCGGCGGCGTAGTCCAGCGCGGTGACTTCCTCGGCGGGTGCCCAGGGCGGCTGGTAGGCCGGCTCCTGCGGTGCGTCGATGCCGGCCTGCGCGATGTACTGGTCCACCAGCGTGCGGATGTTGTTGTAGGAGCGGTCGGCCTCGTCCAGGTTGTGGCGCAGGTCGGGCGCGAACAGCATCTGCCCATCCTGCACGCCGCGGAACGAGCCGTGCAGCCGCATGCCCTCGAGCGCGCGCCGGCGCAGGTCGATCTCGCGGCCGCCGTCGCGGCCGGTCAGGTAGTGGTTGGTCTTCTCCCGCACCGTGGCCTTCTGCGGATGCTGCTCGTAGGGGATGTCGTAGTAGCCCGACTCGGTCAGCCAATTCGTGACTTCGCGGCCGCGATAGATGCGCGGCGAACGCGGCGCGCGGCCGACGCAGAGATGCGCCTGGCGCCCGGCCAGGTGGATGTCCTCGGCGATCTGGCAGCCGGACTGGCCGCTGCCCACCACCAGCGTCGCGCCGGGCGGCAGCGACTGCGGATTGCGGTAGCTGGAGGAGTGCAGTTGCAGGATGTCCGCCGGCAGGCGCTCGGCCTCGCGCGGGATCACCGGCTTCTGGTAGACCCCGTTGGCCAGCACCACCTGTTCCGCGATCCAGGGGCCGGCACTGGTCGCCAGCAGGAAGCGGCCGCCCGCGCCGCGCTGCAGCTGCGTCACCTGCACGCCCTCCATCACCGGCGGGTCGAAGCGCGCGATGTAGGCATCGAGGTAGTCCACGATCTCCTCGCGCAGCATGAAGCCCTGGGGATCGGGACCGGCGTAGGGGTGGCCGGGCAGGCGGCATTGCCAGTTGGGCGTCACCAGGCAGAAGGAATCCCAGCGCGCCTTGCGCCACTCGCTGAAGCAGCGGTCGCGCTCGAAGACCACATGCTCGATGCCGGCCTGCTTCAGGTGCCAGCTCATCGACAAGCCTGCCTGGCCGCCGCCGATGACGGCGACAGCAACGCGGCGAGGTTCGGCTACAGGGGAGATCGGGGAACTCATGGGCATCTCGGGTCAGGATTCGAAGGATTCGACGACCACGTGGCCGCCGTCGGGATAGAGCGCGGCGCGCTGTTCGATGGCGCGGATTTGTGCCAGGGCTTGGCCGCAGCCGAAACCGTACTTCTGCGTCACGCGGGCGCTGGCGTGCTCCAGCGCGGCGCGGCTGCGCTCGACGAAGTCCGCCAGCGGGTAGCGCCGGCCGGTCTCGAAGGCCTCGCGGATCGTGCTGGAGGGCGAGTAGCAGCGGCTGGTGGAGTCGTCGGGCCAGCGGACGAAGAACAGGGTCTCAGGCATGTCGGCGCTCCGGCAGCAGGGTAGGACCGCAGCCGATGACGGCCTCGCGGCGGAAATCCCAGGCCAGCGCATGGCTGCCGTCGCCTTCCATTACCAGGCGCCTGCTGTCGTCGCAGCGGCCGATGGCGGCGCAGGCGAGATCGCGCCCGCGGAAGCGGGCGATCACCGCGTCCGCATGGCGCGGCGGCACCGACAGGATGAAGCCGTAGCTGGGAAAGGCCGAAAGCAGCCAGCGCTGCGGGTCCGCGCCGGGCGGGCAGGGGATGGTGTCCAGGTTGATGGTCGCGCCGACCCCGGAGCACTCCAGCAGCATCATCGCGGTGCCGATCAGCCCGGCCTGGCTGATGTCCTTGGCCGCGGCGCAGAGGCCGTCTTCCGCGAGCGACGGCAACAGCTCCAGGTCGCCGCGCAGGCGCGCCGGATCGGTGCCGACCGCGCAGTTCCAGTGGGGAAAGGGCTCGCGGTAGGCCCCGCGCAGGTCCACCGCGCAGAGCAGCATATCGCCTGGCCTGGCGTCGAAACTGCTGAGCAGGCGGCGGGCGCGGCCCAGGATTGACACCGCCAGGTTCTCGCCGCTGCCGCGCAGATTGCTGTGCCCACCCACCACCGGCACGCCATAGGCCGCCGAGGCCGCGGCCATGCCGGCCAGCAGCGGCTGCAGGCGCTCTGTATCGCGGGCCCAGACGGCATCCACCACCGCCAGCGGCCGTCCGCCCATGGCGTAGATGTCCGACACGTTCACCATAACGCCACACCAGCCGGCGAACCAGGGATCGCGCTCGACGAATTCCGGGATGAAGCCCTCGATGGCCAGCAGTTGCCAGCCATCCCCGTCGGGGATCGCGGCGCAGTCATCGCCTACCGGCACGTCGCTGTGCGCGCCGACATCCAGCGCCTGCACCACGCCGGCGATATCGCGCTTCTGCGCCAGCCCGCGGCTGTCCTGCAGCGCATCGACCAGGGCGTGTGGATTCATGCGGCGCGCCGGGGCATGGAGACGAAGCCAGCGGCATCGCAGGGTGGATAGTGCGCCAGGTCCGCCAGCATGCGGTGATGCGGCCGGCCGTGCAGCTCGATCTGTTCCAGCGTGCGCCAGTGCAGCCGGCGGAACAGCGGCGCGTTCTGCGCCTGCACCTGGGCCGTGAAGCGCCGCGCGCCGCGCGCATGCGCGGTGCCCACGGCCAGGCGGATCAGCTCGCTGCCGAGCCAGGCGACGCGGCGGTAGTCCGGGTGTACCGCCAGGCGCGAGCCCTGCCATTCACCTGGCTCGCCTTCATGGATGCGCACCGTGCCCACCACCTGCTCCGGCATGCCGGAGAGGCAGGACACCGCGACCAGCAGCAGGGCAGAGCGGTCGATGGCATCACGGTCGTCGCGCCCGAACAGCCCTTGTTCGCCGCAGAACACCGTGCGACGCAGTCGCATGGCCTCGCGCCGTTCCCAGCGCTCCGTTGCCGGCTTCACGAAGTATTCGCTGGGCAGGAACAGGCCGGCCGCGCTGCCGCCGGCGGGCACCCAGTCGAGCACGACGCCATCAGCCGGCATGGGCGCGCACCTCCGCGGCGCCCTGCTCGTAGGAGGCCAGCGAGGAGCAGGCGCCGCACTTGCCGCAGCCGGCCTTGATGTCGGCCGACTTCAGGCCACCCTCGACCACCATGCGGCCCAGCGGTGCCAGCAGGCCGCGCATCGCCGCCGCACTGGGCGAAGGCTGATGCGCCAGCGGCGTGCCGCCCACCGGCACGAACGGCACCACGAAGGGATAGACGCCCAGGGCGATCAGGCGCTCGCACATCTGCAGGATCGCTTCGTCGCTGTCGCCCAGGCCGGCCAGGATGTAGGTACTGACCTGGCCGCGTCCGAAGACCTGCACCGCGTCCTTGAAGGCCTGCAGGTACTGCGGAATCGTGACGCTGGCCTTGCCCGGCATGATGCGCTGCCGTACCGCCGGCGTGACCGCCTCCAGGTGCATGCCCAGCGCGTCCACGCCGGCATCCTTCAGGCGCGCGAACCAGGCCGCGTCGTCGGGGGGCTCGCACTGCGCCTGGATCGGCAAGTCCACCGCCGCCTTCACCGCGAAGGCGCTCTGGCAGAGGATCTCCGCCCCGCGATCGGTGAAGTTGGGCGTGCCGGTGGTCATCACCATGTGCTTCACGCCATCCAGCAGCACCGCCGCGCGCGCCACCTCGGCGAGTTGCTCCGGTGTCTTGCGGTTGATGGTGCGGCCTTCCTTCAGGGATTCGCCGATGGCGCAGAACTGGCAGGAGGTGCTGCGGCGCCCATAGCGGATGCAGGTCTGCAGCACCGTGGTGGCCAGCACGTCGGCGCCGTGCAGTTGCGCGATCTTGGAGTAGGGGATGCCGTCGAGCGTCTGCAGCTTGTAGAACCTGGGCTGACGCGGGAACTCCACGCGGCCCACGGCCAGGCCGTTGCGTTCCAGCACGCTGATGCCGCGGGCATCCGGCGCGCGCGCTAGGAAGGGCGAGGAGCGGGCCGCATCGCCATGCACCGGCACCATCACCGTGCGCCCCTCCACGGTCACGGCCTTGTGGTCGGTGGGACCGGCGCCGCCCTTGCGCGCGGCGGCGCCGGCCTGCGGGTTCTCCAGGCGCAGGCCGCTGGCCTGCAGTTCGGTGATCAGATGCTGGCCGAGGGCGGCCAGGGGCAGGGCGGCGGTTTCCATCAGTGTTTCCCCATCAGGCTGGCAATGGCGCTCATGTAGGCCGCCTCCACGCCGTCGGCGGCGGGAAGCGGCATGGGCTTGGGCACGGGATTGGGCGCAGGCAGGTCGGCCAGGGGCGAGGTGCTGCGCCGGTCCAGCTGCAGGCTCAGCAACTCGGGCCGCGCGTAGTGGCCCACCGAATCCATCATGCGTTTGCGCTTGTCGATCAGCGCGAAGTCGAGATCGGCGATCACCATGCCCGCGCCATCGCGCAGCGGCTCGGCCAGGTGCTTGCCCTCGGGCGAGATGATCGCGGTGTAGCAGCCGCCGGCGAAGGCCTTCTCCATGTCGGGCGAAGGCGCGGCCGCCTTCTTCTGTTCGGGCGTCAGCCAGGCCGTGGCATTGACCACGAAGCAGCCGGATTCCAGCGCATGGTGGCGCATGGTCACTTCCATCTGCTCGGAGAAGATCGGCCCCACCAGCGAGCCCGGGAACTGCGAGCAGTGGATCTGCTCGTGCTGCGCCATCAGCGCGTAGCGCGCCAGCGGGTTGTAGTGCTCCCAGCAGGCCAGCGCGCCGACGGTGCCTACGGCGGTGTCCACGGTGCGCAGGCCGGAGCCGTCTCCCATGCCCCAGACCATGCGTTCGTGGTAGGTGGGCGTGATCTTGCGGCGCTTCAGCGCCAGCGTGCCGTCGGCGTCGAACACCAGTTGCGTGTTGTAGAGCGTGCCGTGGTCGCGCTCGTTGACGCCCAGCACCACCACCATGCCGTGCCGCCGCGCGGCGGCGGCCACCGCGTCGGTGACCGGGCCGGGCACGGTCGGCGCATGCTCGTACAGCTTCAGGTGCGCCGCGCCCATCGTCACCGCGGGTGTGACGAAGGAGAAGTAGGGGTAGTAGGGCACCACCGTTTCCGGGAACACGATCAGCTGTACGCCCTCGCGCGCGGCTTCTGCGATGGCCTCCAGTACGCGGCTGACGGTGCCGTCGGCACTGTCCAGCTCGGGATTGAGCTGGACAGCGGCGGCGCGGACTTTTCTCGCGGTCATGGCGATGGCTCCGTGCTTGCGGTCTGCCCTACACGGTCCAGGTGTGGATCATGAAGGCGTTGTCGTTGCGGTGGAGCAGGATCAGGTCGAGCACGTCCAGCGGATTGATCGGGCGGATGCCCGGCAGCAGCGAGTGCTCGCCGTGGCCGTAGAGCATCTGCAGCGCGAAGCGGCAGCAGTACACCTTGCCGCCCTCGGCCATGAACGATTCCAGTTGCTTGCTGAAGTTCTGCGCGCCGGGGAAGGCCTCGTCGCCGATGGTGGGGAAGCCGCGCTGGATGCCCAGCGTCACGCCGGGGCCGTACAGCAGGATCGAGGTCTCGAAACCCTTACGCTGCAGGCGCTTGCCCTGCAGGATATTGACCAGGCCGATGGAGCCTTCGAACGCCACGGTGTGGAAGGTGACCAGAGCCTTCTCGCCCGGCTTGGCCTTGACGTCCTCGAAGACCTTCTCTTCGTAGTCGACGAAGAAATCGCCCTTCTTGGTGGCGGGGGTGCTGACTGCGGGCATGGTGACTCTCCAGGTGGATTCGGTGGTTCGGGGAATTTCGCCGTTCCCTCTGCGGCACCTGGAACAGCGCAACCGATGTGCCAATTGTTTCGCCGGAATCGCTTTGGAAATACGATCAATGTGAGACATTCCGGAATCTGCGCGGAATTTTTTCCGTCATCGATTCCGGCGATGCGACGCGCTTTGGAGCCGGCGTGCGAAACACCGCGAAACACCTGGTTTTCAAGGAATAAGCTCTTGCGTCAGGATGGCGCGCGCGCTGCCTGGCGGTGCAGCTCCTGGGCATTTGTCGTGCAACAGGGCCCCGAATTGTTAGCGTCTTGTATGCAATCAATATGGAACAGTTGTTGCGAGCTCCGGGTGGTCCGCCAGGGAGATCATCCATGTCCAATGAAACCAGCCGCTGGTCCGCGGCCATCCGCGCCAGCAGCAAGCCGGCCTACGTTGCGCTAGCCGATGCGCTGGCGGAGGACATCCAGTCGGGCAAGCTCGCGGCGCTGCAGCGCCTGCCGACGCTGCGCTCGCTGGCGGTCGCGCTGGATCTGAATTTCAGCACCGTGGCCCGCGGCTACGCCGAGGCCCAGCAGCGCGGCCTGATCGACAGCCGTGCCGGCAGCGGCAGCTTCGTGCGCGAGACCTTGCGCTCCGGGCCGGTGCGGCGCTCGCCGCCGGCCGGTCTGGTGGACATGACCATGAACATGCCGCCGGAGCCGCGCGACCGCGCGCTGCTGCAGCGCCTGCGCGAGGGCTTCGCCAGCCTGGCGGAGGCAGACCCCTACGCCATGCTGCGCTACCAGGAATTCGGCGGCCTGCCGGAGGACCGCGAAGCCGGCGCTCGCTGGCTGTCGCGCCACGTGCCGGGGGTGGATGCTTCTCGTGTGCTGGTCTGTCCCGGGGCGCAGGGCGCGCTGCTGGCCCTGTTCACCCTGCTGGCGCGAGCCGGCGACAGCATTGCCTGCGAGTCCGTGACCTATCCGGGCATCAAGGGGCTGGCGGCGCAGCTCGGCATCCGCCTCGCCGGTCTGCCGGCCGACGATGAAGGCATCGATCCCGAGGCCTTCGGCGCCCTCTGCGCCGCCGATCCGCCCAAGGCGCTGTACCTCAACCCCACCTTCAACAACCCCACCACCGCAGTGATGTCGCAGGAGCGGCGCGAGGCGGTCGCCGAGATCGCCCGTCGCTACAGCGTGCCGATCGTGGAGGACGACCCCTATGCCTGCCTGCCGCGGCAGCGCTCGGTATCGCTGGCGGCGCTGGCGCCGGAGCTGACCTTCCACGTCACCGGCTTCTCCAAGTGCCTGGGCGCCGGCATGCGCATCGGCTACGTCTCGCTGCCCAGCGCGCGCTACACCGCACGCCTGTCCGCGATCATGCGCACCACCACCGTCATGGCCCCACCACCGATGCTACGCCTGGCCACGCGCTGGATCGACGACGGCACCGTGCGCGCCATGACCCTGGCGATCCGCGAGGAATCGATGGCCAGGCAGCAGCTCGCCACCGAGGTGTTGCGCAAGGCGGATTACTTCACCAAGCCCGAGGCCTTCCATCTCTGGCTGACGGTGCCGCCGGCCTGGACGCGGATCGAGTTCGCCACCCACCTGCGGGCCCACGGGGTCGGCGTGGTGGTGTCGGATACCTTCACCGTCAGCGGGTCGGCGCCGGAGTCGGTACGCGTCTGCCTGGGTGGTCCGGCCGATCGCGAGGAATGCCGCCACACCCTGGAGATCATCGAGGACGCCATCGAGCAGGCGCCGGCACTGGTGTCGCGGGTGATGTGAGGCTAGCCCCGCAGGAAGCGCCCCAGTTCCCGCATGAAGCGCAGCGGCTCGTCGCTGAGCGGCACATGGCCGGATTTCTCGAAGCGCACGACGCGGCCCTGTTTCACCTGGCGGGCGATGCTCATCTGGCCGTCCGGGTGGTAGAGGTCGGAGCGCATGCCCACCAGCACCGTCACCGGCACCTCGCAGCCGGCGAGGGCAGGGCGATAGTCGTGGCCGCCGCTGAGGTAGGACGAGAGCGTGGCGCGCAGGTCACCCAGGTGCGTGGACGGCACCAGGCGCGAGAACAGCCAGGGCCAGTGCGAGGCGACGCGCAGCGTGCGGCGCAGGCCGGGCTTGCCGGCGATCTGCGCCAGCGTGTCGGCCAGCGTGTCCATCGTCTGCCGCCGCGCGGGTGGCGGCAGTTCCGTCAGCCGCTCGACCTGCGGGCTCTCGGCCAGCACATTGACCAGCCGCCGCAGCGCGCCGAACAGTTCCTCCTGCCGCTCACCCCAGAGCCCGTGGCTCCAGCCCTCGCGATTGCCGACGCAGGGCGACTGGTCGATATGCAGGTAGCGCCGTACGCCGCCAAAGCCACCGCGGTGCAGCAGGTGCAGCGCGGTGCTGCCGCCCAGCGAATAGCCGGCCAGCAGGAAATCCTGGAGGCCGAAGTGCTGGATGATGTCCTGCACGTCCTCCATGTGGTTCTGGAAGATGTCGCCCTGGTTGAGCCGTATGCCGGCCGAGCGGCCGGCACCGCGGAAGTCCGGCAGGTAAAAGCGGAAGCGGTGCAGGTAAGGCAGCAGGAAGGGCAGCCAATAGCGGCTGTCCATGCCCATGCCGTGCAGCAGCAGGGCGGGCTGTCCGCGGCCAACCACGCGCACATACAGGCGCTGGCCGTCGCGGGCGGTGACGAAGGGCATCTGTGTTTTCCTAGTGTGAATCCACCGGCACCGTGGCCGGAGGCTTGGATCGCTTCACCAGCCACACGGTCATCGCCATGACAGCGGTCAGCGCGGCCAGCAGATAGTACACGTCGATATAGGCGAGCATGCCGGCCTGGCGGCCGATGATACCGGCCATGGCGGCGTGGGCCGCCTGCTCGCTGCCGAGGCTGGCGCTCATCGATTGCATCGTGGCCTGGTAGGCCGGGTTCAGCGGGTCGATGTGCTCCGCCAGGTGCGAATGATGGACCTGGTTCGCCCGCGCCAGCGAGAAGGTCACCATCGAGATGCCGATGCTGCCACCGAGGTTGCGCATCAGGTTGATGATGGCGGTGGCACTGCTGGTCTGGCCGGGTGGCGTGTCCGCGTAGGCCAGGGCATTGAGCGGTATGAACACGAAGGCCAGGCCGAACATCTGGAACATGCGCAGCGCCACCAGTTGCCCATGCGAGATGTCGAGGTCGATCGTGGTCAGCATCAGCATGGCCAGTGTGATCAGGACGTAGCCGCCGCTGGACAGGATGCGCGAGTCCATGCGCGTGACCAGCTTGCCGACGATGGGCATCATCACCAGCGTGACCAGCGCGCCGGGCGATACCACGATGCCGGCATCCATCGCCGAGTAACCCAGCAGGGTCTGCATCATCTGCGGCAGCAGCACCGACAGCCCCAGCAGCGGGATCGACATGCCGGCGACCAGCAGGTTGGCGATGGCGAAGTTGCGGTTGCCCAGCAGGCGCAGGTTGATGATCGGGTGCTCGTGCGTCAGTTCGCGGTACACCAGCAATCCCAGCGAGAAGGCGAACACCAGCAGGCTGGAGACGATGAAGTCCGAATCCAGCCAGTCGTGCTTCTGTCCCAGGTCCAGGATCAGCTGCAGGCTGCCCATGCTCAGTGCGATCAGTGCGAAGCCCATGTAGTCCACGCGGATGCCGGACTCGCGCCGCTTGCGCGTGATCTCGCGGGCCTCCGGCGGGTCGCGGATAAGGGCCAGGGCCATGGTGACCAGCGCGATACCCACCGGCACGTTGATGAGGAAGATCCAGTGCCAAGAGAACTGGTCGGTGATCCAGCCGCCCAGCGCCGGGCCGAAGGCCGGACCGGAGATCACCGCCATGCCGTACACCGCCATGGCCATGCCGCGCTGTTCCTGCGGGAAGGAGTCCGCCAGGATCGCCTGCGACACCGGCTGCAGGCCGGCGCCGGCGGCGCCCTGCAGGATGCGCAGGCCGATCAATGCCGGCAGCGACGGCGCCAGGCCGCAGAGCAGCGAAAACACGGTGAAGGCGACGATGCAGCCAATGTAGTAGCGCCGCCGGCCGATGGTGTCCGACAGCCAGCCGGTCATCGGCAGCACGATGGCGTTGGCGACCAGGTAGGAGGTCAGCACCCAGGTGGCTTCCTCGGTGCTGGCGGACAGCGAGCCGGCGATATGCACCAGCGAGACGTTGGCGATGGCGGTGTCCAGCACCTCCATGAACGCCGCCATGCCGCAGACCACGGCGATCAGGTAGGTGAAGCGCCTGCCTGCCGCCGCCGGGCGCCGGGCAGGCTCCTCCAGCTTGGCGGCGGCCCCGCTCACCGCGCGGCGGCCTGCAGCGCGGCGCCGTGGGCGTCGTCGGAGATATCCACACGCGGCCGCACCGACATGCCGGGCACCAGGTGCAAGGCTGCTTCCGGTGCGGTGTCGAAGACCAGCTTCACCGGCACGCGCTGCACCACCTTCACGAAGTTGCCGGTGGCATTCTCCGGTGGCAGCAGGGCGAAGGCCGAGCCGGTGCCGGCCTGCAGGCTGTGCACATGCGCGGGGAAGTCGCGGCCGGGGTAGGCGTCGATCTCCACGCTCACCGGCTGGCCCACGCGCATGTGCTGCAGCTGGGTTTCCTTGAAGTTGGCCACCACCCAGGTTTGCGTGCCCACCAGCGCCATCACCGGGCTGCCCGCCGCGATCTGCGAGCCGGGCTGCAGGTTCTTGCGCGTGATGTGCCCGTCGGCGGACGCGACCACGCGGGTGTAGGAGCGCTGCAGCTTCGCCAGGTCCAGCGCCGCCTGTGCCTGTGCCACCGCGGCCTCGGCGCTGGCCAGCTGCGCCTCCTTGGCGGCGGTCTGTTGCGGCGCCGTCTGGGTCATGGCCAGTTGCGCCGTGGCCTGCTCGGCCTGCGCCTGCAGCGCGCGTGCCGTGCTGCGGGCCTGGTCCAGCGCCTGCGCGGAGATTTCATCCTTGGCGTAGAGCGACTCGTAGCGCCGCGCGTCGGACCGTGCGCGCTCCGCCTGGGCACGTGCCGCGCGCACCGCCGCCTGCGCCTGTGCCACGTTGGCCGGAGCGCTGGTGTTGGTCATGGTGAGGTCGGCCTGAGCCGAGCGTGCCTGCGCCTGTGCGGCGGCGAGGTTGGCTTCGGCCTGGCGCAAGCGAGCCTCGTAGTCCGCCGGGTCCAGCTCGAACAGCGGCTGGCCGGCCTTGACCTGCTGGTTGTCCTCCACGTGCACCGCCACCACCGTGCCGGCAACCCGCGGCGCCACCATCGTCACATCGGCTTCCAGGAAAGCGTCGTCGGTGGTCTCGTAGCTGCGCGAGTGCCACCACCAGCCACCCATGCCGAGCACGGCGGTGACCAGCACGGCCAGCAGAACGCCGCGGCGTCGGCCGCCTTCCTTGGGGGCAGGGGAGGGAGTCGGGATCGTATTCATCGGGGAGTCGTACCGCTTCAGAGTTCGAAGGCCTGGCCGCGGCCCTGCGCCGCCGCCAGGTTGACGCGTGCCTGCTGGTAGGCGGCCAGCGCGGCGATGTGCTGGCTGCGCGCGCGCGTCAGGCTGGCCTGCGCGCTGACCACGTCCACGTTATTGGCCACACCGTTGAGGAAGCGGTCGCGCGCCAGCTCCAGCTCGCGGCCGGCCAGGTCGCGTGTGGCGGTGGCGGCCTTCACCTGCTCCGCGGTGTTCTGCACCGTGGCCAGGGCCAGGCGCACGTCCTGTTCCACCTGCTGGCGCAGGTCCTCGGCGCGCTCGCGCTGCTGTTCCAGTTTCAGCCGGGCCGCGTCCTCGCCGGCACGCAGCGCGCCGCCGCTGTAGATCGGCAGCTCCAGGCTGGCGCCGTAGCGATAGGTGTCCTCCTCGGCGCGCACCGGCGTCCTGGAGGACTGGCCGTAGTCGGCGAACAGCGCGAGCGTCGGCCAGTGCCGCCGTTGCGCGGCATGCAACTCGGCGTCGGCCTGCTTCAGCGCGGCGTCGATCGCCGCGAGCTCGGCGCGGTGCGCCCTGGCTTCCTCCAGTGCCTGCGCGGCACCGGGCACTGCCGCGTCCGAAACCTGCAGGTGCCCGCCGAGTTGCAGTGGCGCATCCATCGGCAGCACCGCGGCACGCTGCAGCTGCAGGCGCGAGCGGGCGATGGCGGTCTCGGCCTCCGACAGCGCGTAGCGATCCTGCGCCACGGCGGTCTGCGCGCGGGCCACGTCCACGCCCGAGGCCACGCCGGCCTCGCGCTGGTCGCGAGCCAGGGTCAGCAGGTCCTCGGCCAGCACCAGGTCGGCGCGGGCTGCTTCCACCGCCTGCTCCCCGGCCAGCACCTGGATGTAGCTCAGCGCCACCTGTGCGGCGATCTGCTCGCGGCTCTGTTCCGCCTGAGCCCGGGCGGCTTCCACGGCGAAGCCGGCGCCGGCCAGTTCGCTGTGCCGGGCAAAGTCCAGCACCGCCTGCGACAGCTTCAGGCGTGCGTCGAACACCGAATAAGGCCCGATCAGCGAAGGCAGCCCCGGAAACTCGAAACCCAGGGTTGCCGGGTTGGTGGTCTGCCGCGTCTGCGAAACGGCCGCGCCGAGCTGCGGCAGCAGGCTGGCGCGCGCGTTGTCGCGCTGCGACTCGGCCAGGCCCACGGACGCCTCCGCGATCCGTTGCGGCGGCGACAACTCCAGGGCGCGCTTGACCAATGCGGGCAGCGTCAGCGGGGCGCTGTCCTGCGCCATGGCCGGTGATGCCAGCAGCGCTGCAGCGACCAGGGCCGCGCCGATGCGCCAATAGGGAAGCTCAGCCTTCATGAGTATTCGGGTCCCGTATCCGGATTTCTTCGCTGGTGCACACCAGCCACCAGCTTGAGCAGCAGTTCCTGCAGCAGCGTGCGTTCACCGGGACTCAGCGAGGAGAGGAAACGCTGCTCCTGCTCCAGCACACCGGTCATGTAGCGCTCGCGCCAGGCGCGTCCGGCGTCGGTCAGGTCGATGGCATTGGCCCGGCGGTCCTCGCTGCTACGGCTGCGCTGCAGCAGGCCCCGCCTTTCCAGCTCGTCCACCACTTTCATCGTGGTGGTGCGGTCCAGGCTCATGACCGCGGCGATATCGGTCTGGCGCAGGCCGCCCTTGCGGAACAGCAGGCTCAGGATGGCGTAGTGGCGGATGCCCAGCCCGTCATCGGCGAAGACGGCATCCATTTCCTCGGCCAGGTCCTGCCGGGTCCGGGCCAGCAGGAAGCTGAGGTTGCCCTTGAACTCGGCGGGCAGCAGGTCGCTGAACAAGGGACAAGGGGCGGGGGATGGTGCGCTCATCGCCAAATATAATCACTAAAGATGATTATATGCAATGCAACTAATTGGATGGCCCTGTAGATATTTTGCTGCTGTGCAGCAATTGCCTCGGGAATCGGTTAAGATGTGTGCACTGCTGCATGATTTGCGGCGGTTTTTTTATCGAGCAGCCCCTGGGTCCCCGGCTTTCGAAGGCGCAAAGACGCCTTCATGAGGAAAAGCCTTCTGCCCTTGAGGCCGAGACTTTTCCGCGTTGCCGGCCTGCATGCCGACAGCGCACTCTGCGCTGCGGTCGGTCGCCGTTCAGAGCCCATTTCTGACGCCCGAGGGGTACCCCATGTCCGACGAGTCCACCATCCATTTTGCCGACCTCGGCCTGAGCGCGCCTGTGCTGCAGGCGCTGACCGAGGTGGGCTACGAGTCGCCCTCGCCGATCCAGGCCGCCACCATTCCCGAGCTGCTGGCCGGCCGTGACGTGCTGGGCCAGGCCCAGACCGGCACCGGCAAGACCGCCGCCTTCGCGCTGCCGGCGCTGTCGCGCCTGGACGAGAGCCAGAAGAAGCCGCAGGTGCTGGTGCTGGCGCCGACGCGCGAACTGGCGATCCAGGTCGCCGAGGCCTTCCAGAAGTACGCCTCGCACATCCACGGCTTCCAGGTACTGCCGATCTACGGTGGCCAGAGCTACGGCCCGCAGCTGGCCGGCCTGCGCCGTGGCGTGCAGGTCATCGTCGGCACGCCGGGCCGCGTGATCGACCACATCGAGAAGGGCACGCTCAAGTTAGACGCGCTGCGCTACCTGGTGCTGGACGAGGCCGACGAGATGCTGCGCATGGGCTTCATCGACGATGTCGAGAAGATCCTGCAGCAGACCCCGGAAAGCCGCCAGGTGGCGCTGTTCTCCGCCACGATGCCGCCGCAGATCCGCCGCATCGCGCAGACCTACCTCAAGAACCCGGCCGAGATCACCATCAAGGCCAAGACCACCACCGCCACCAACATCCGCCAGCGGTACTGGATGGTCAGCGGCATGCACAAGCTGGACGCGCTGACGCGCATCCTCGAGGTGGAAAGCTTCGAGGGCATGATCATCTTCGCCCGCACCAAGAACGAGACCGCCGACCTGGCCGACAAGCTGTCGGCACGCGGCTTCTCCGCCGTGGCGCTCAACGGCGACATCGCCCAGCGAGACCGCGAGCGCATCGTGCAGAAGCTCAAGGACGGCAGCGTCGACATCGTGGTGGCCACCGACGTCGCCGCCCGCGGCCTGGACGTGGAGCGCATCAGCCACGTCGTCAACTACGACATCCCGACCGACACCGAGTCCTACGTGCACCGCATCGGCCGCACCGGCCGCGCGGGTCGCAGCGGCGACGCGATCCTGTTCGTGGCGCCGCGCGAGCGCCACCTGCTGCAGGCCATCGAGCGGGCCACGCGCCAGTCGATCCAGCGCATGGACCTGCCCAGCACCGACGCGGTCAACGACCAGCGCATCGGCCGCTTCAAGCAGCGCATCGTCGACGCCCTGGGCGGCGACGGCCTGGACATGTTCCGCGAGCTGATCGAAGCGGTGGAGCGCGAGCAGAACGTGCCGGCCGTGGAGATCGCCGCCGCGCTGGCGCGCCTGGTGCAGGGCAACACGCCGCTGCTGGTGACGGCCTCCGCCGCGCCGTCGGCGCCGGCGCGTCCGGCCGCCCGGGATTTCCGCGAAGAGCGTCGCCCCGAGCGCCGTGACTACGCCGCGCCGGAGCGCCCGGTGCGCGCCGAACGCTTCGAGCGTCCAGAGCACTCCGCCCGCGCCGAGCCGGTCGAGACTCCGGCCCGCGCCGAGCGCTTCGAGAAGCCGGTGCGCGTCGAGCGCCCTGAACGCGCCGAGCGCGCCGAACGTATCGAATCCCGCCCGGAGCGCGCCGAACGTCCCGAGCGTGTCGAGCCGCGCGCCGAGCGCCCGGAGCGCCAGCGCCGCGAAAAGAACAACGACGAGCCGACCGAGACCTTCCGCATCGAGGTGGGCCACACCCACGGCGTGCAGCCGGGCAACATCGTCGGCGCCATCGCCAACGAGGCCGGCCTGGACAGCGAGTACATCGGCCGCATCGACATCCGCGAGGACCACAGCTTCGTGGACCTGCCGCAAGGCATGCCCAAGGATGTGTTCCGCGACCTGCAGAAGACCTGGGTCTGCGGCCAGCAGCTGCGCATCAGCCGCGCCGGCGACACGCCGGAGCTGCCGTACTCCACCCCGGCAAAGAAGCCGGCCAAGCCCATGGGCCTGAGCAAGCCGATGACGCCGCGCGTCGCCACCGGCGGGCAGCGCATCAGCCACGGCAAGTCCGGCCCTCGCGGGCAGGGTGGCTTCAGCCACGGCGGCGGCAAGCCCGAGCCGCGCGGGCCGAAGAAGCCGCGCTACTAAGCCGTACGTAGCCCTCCCATGGGAGCGGCTTCGGTGGCGATCTTCCAGGCCTTTTGGCAGGAGATCGCCGCTGAAGCCGCTCCCATTTGCGTTGGGGCAAGCGTCATCGATGCGAACTTGCGGGTCGGCGTCCATCCAGGGTAAGAAAAACCAGCCCAGGCATGGGCTTCGGGACCAACATACGGTAGAGTACGGCCCTCAAATTCGGGCTTATTCCTTTCACTTCCTACCTGGAGACCGTTCATGGGTCAGTACACTCCGCCGCTTCGCGACATGCAGTTCGTCCTGCACGAAATGCTCAACGTCACCGGCGCACTCAAGAAGCTGCCGGCGCACGCCGACATCGACGCCGACACCATCAACACCATCCTTGAGGAAGGCGGCAAGTTCTGCGCCGAGGTGCTGTACCCGATCAACCAGATCGGCGATCGCGAAGGCTGCACCTACAAGGGCGACGGCGTGGTCACCACGCCCACCGGCTTCAAGGAAGCCTACGCCCAGTTCGTGGAAGCCGGCTGGGGCGCCCTGGGCATGGACCCGGACTTCGGCGGCCAGGGCCTGCCGCACGTGGTGCACAGCGCCTTCATGGAGATGATGAACTCCGCCAACCAGGCCTGGACCATGTACCCGGGCCTGTCGCACGGCGCCTATAACGCGCTGCATGCCTTCGGCACCCCCGAGCAGAAGCAGACCTACCTGCCCAAGCTGGTGTCCGGCGAGTGGACCGGCACCATGTGCCTCACCGAGTCCCACGCGGGCACCGACCTGGGCATCCTCAAGACCAAGGCCGAGCCCGTTGGTGACGGCACCTACCGTGTCACCGGCACCAAGATCTTCATCTCGGCCGGCGAGCACGACATGTCCAAGAACATCATCCACCTGGTGCTCGCGCGCCTGCCGGATGCGCCTCCGGGCACCAAGGGCATCTCGCTGTTCATCGTGCCCAAGTTCATCCCGGACGCCGATGGCAACCCGGGCAAGCGCAACGACTTCAAGTGCGGCTCCATCGAGCACAAGATGGGCATCCACGGCAACGCCACCTGCGTCATGAACTTCGACGGCGCCATCGGCACCCTCGTCGGCGAGCCCAACAAGGGCCTCAACGCCATGTTCGTGATGATGAACAGCGCGCGCCTGGGTGTGGGCATGCAGTCGCTAGGCCTGGCCGAAGTGGCCTACCAGAACTCGCTGGCCTATGCCAAGGACCGCCTGCAGAGCCGCTCGCTGACCGGCCCCAAGGCCAAGGACAAGCCGGCCGACCCGATCATCGTGCACCCCGACGTGCGCCGCATGCTGCTCACGCAGAAGGCCTACATCGAAGCCGCGCGTGCCTTCAGCTACTGGGCGGGCCTGGCGATCGACATGGAGCACAAGCACCCCGATGAAAAGGTGCGCAAGGAGAACGCCGACCTCGTCGCGCTGCTGACGCCGGTGATCAAGGGCTTCATCACCGACAACGGCTATGACTCCACCACCCTGGCCATGCAGGTGCTGGGCGGCCACGGCTATATTGCCGAGTGGGGCCTGGAGCAGCATGTGCGCGACGCGCGCATCAACATGATCTATGAAGGCACCAACACCATCCAGGCGCTGGACCTGCTGGGCCGCAAGGTGCTGGCCGACGGTGGCGCCAAGCTGATGAAGTTCGGCAAGGTGATCCAGGACCTGGTCAAGTTCCACGCCGAGAATCCGGCGATGAAGGAATTCAGCGAGCCGCTCACTGCGCTGCTGGGCGAGGTGCAGAAGCTGACCATGGATATCGGCCAGAAGGCGATGAAGAACCCGGACGAGGTCGGCGCGGCCGCCGTGCCTTACCTGCGCATCATTGGCCACCTGGTGTTCTCGTTTGCCTGGTGTTACGCCGCCGGCGTGGCGGTGAAGAAGCAGGACAGCGGCGACGCCTTCTACAAGACCAAGCTGACCACCGCGCGCTTCTACTTCGCCAAGCTCTACCCGGAGACCGCGTCGCTGATCAAGCAGGCGCGCGCCGGCTCGGCTTCGCTGATGGAGCTGGATGTCGCCAACTTCTAAGGCCTGTGCCGTGAAATGAAGAGGCCGCCGAAAGGCGGCCTTTTTGTTCCGCCGGAGCGTGTCGCCAGCAAGCTGGCTCCTACAACAACTCCACCTGTAGGAGCCAGCTTGCTGGCGACCGCGAAGGGCTCTGCTACGGGCAGGCGATCGCTACCACTGCGTCCTTTGCGGCAACAGCTCACGTAGTTCGTCCGCTGTCAGATCCCGCCACTGCCCGGGCCGCAGTTCCCCCAACTCGATGTTGATGATCCGCACCCGCTGCAGCCGCCGCACCTCGTAGCCGAAGTGTTCGCACATGCGGCGGATCTGGCGGTTCAGGCCCTGGGTCAGCACGATGCGGAAACGCCGCGGCCCGGCCTGCCAGACCCGGCAGGGCTTGGTCACCTGGTCCAGGATCGGCACGCCGCCGCCCATGCCCTGCAGGAAGTCCTCGGTCACCCACTGGTCCACGTCCACCACGTATTCCTTCTCGTGGTTGTTCTCGGAGCGCAGGATCTCGTTGACGATGTCGCCATTGCTGGTCAGCAGGATCAGGCCGTCGGAATCCTTGTCCAGGCGTCCGATGGGGAAGATGCGTTCCTCGTGGTGGATGTAGTCCACGATGTTGCCGCGCACATGGCGTTCGGTGGTGCAGGTGATGCCCGGCGGCTTGTTCAGCGCGATGTAGACGTGCTTTTGCGCACGGCGGCCCACCGGCCGGCCATCCACCAGGACCTCGTCGCCCTCGTTGACCTGGGTGCCCAGCGTCGCCACCTGGCCGTTCACCTGCACCCGGCCGGCCTCGATCCAGCTGTCGGCCTCGCGGCGTGAGCTGATGCCGGTCTCGCTGATGTACTTGTTGAGTCGCATCGGTGAATTTTCAGGGTTTCCAGCCCGGCTTTCCAGCGCCCCGTGGGAGCGGCGCAAGCCGCGATCCTGGGCCTGCCACGGGGAAATCGATTCGCGACTTGCGTCGCACCCACGGGAACAGGTGGAAACTCTCGCCTGGAACCCCGACACTGCGCGCCCTATGGATTACGACGTGATCGTTCTGGGCGGCGGTGCCGCCGGCCTGATGTGCGCGCTGACCGCTGGCCAGCGCGGCCGGCGCGTGCTGGTCGTGGAGCATGCCAACCGGGTGGGCAAGAAGATACTCATGTCCGGCGGCGGGCGCTGCAACTTCACCAACCTGCACGCCGGCCCGCAGAACTTCCTGTCTGCCAACCCGCATTTCTGCAAGTCGGCCCTGGCACGCTACACCCCGGCCGACTTCATCGCCCTGGTCGAGCGCCATGGCATCGCCTACCACGAGAAGGAGCTCGGGCAACTGTTCTGCGACGACTCCTCCAAGCAGATCGTGCGCATGCTGCTGGATGAGTGTGCCGTCGCCCAGGTCCGGATCGAGGTGGGCTGCGAGACGGGGCAGGTCGAGCGGCGCGAGGGTGGCTTTGCCGTGGCCACGGCCCTGGGCAAGATCAGCTGCGAGCGCCTGGTGGTGGCCACCGGCGGTCTGTCGATCCCCAGCATGGGCGCCAGCGGCTTCGGCTACCAGCTGGCCCGCCAGTTCGGCCATGCCGTGCTGCCCACCCGCGCCGGCCTGGTGCCGCTGACACTCAGCGGCAAGCCCCAGGAGCAATACCAGGACCTCAGCGGCCTGTCCTTCGAGGTGGAGGCCCGCGCCGGGCGCCAGTCCTTCCGCAACCAGATGCTGATCACCCACCGTGGCCTCAGCGGCCCGGCGATCCTGCAGATCTCCAGCTACTGGCAGCCCGGCGAGCCCCTGCAGCTGGACCTGCTGCCGGACCGCGATGCCCTGGCCTGGCTGCAGGAGCAGCAGCAGGAGCGTCCCCTGGCCGAGCTGCGCACGATCCTGTCCGAGGCCTTGCCCAAGCGCTTCGCCCAGCGCCTCTGCGAGGCCTGGTTCACCAGCAAGCCCATGCGCCAGTACCGCCCGCAGGAGCTCAAGGACCTGGCCGGCCAGTTGGCAGACTGGCCCATCACCGCCTCCGGCACCGAGGGCTACCGCACCGCCGAGGTCACACTGGGCGGCGTGGATACCCGCGAGCTGTCATCCGCCACCATGGAGTCGAAGCTCGTGCCAGGGCTGCACTTCGTGGGCGAGGTGATGGATGTGACGGGCTGGCTGGGCGGGTTCAACTTTCAATGGGCCTGGGCTTCGGGCGTCGCGGCGGGGAAGGCGGTCTAGAGCCTTTTTTGCAGCCATCTCCCGGCGAGAGATGGGTTTCAATCGTCAGCCCAGCTCTACGCCTGCGCGAACAGGTACCCCGCCACCGCCACGCCCAAGGCCGCCGTCACCACGTTGGTCACCGTCGCCAGGTGCACCCAGTGCCCCTGCGGAATCTCCGCGCCGCGCAGGCTGCGCAGCACCCTCACGTATTGCGCGCTGGACAGCAGCGCCAGCAGCACGCCGCAGAGGATGAAGCCCACGCCCACCAGGTGCGACGCCAGCCGCGGCCCGGGTGTCGCCGCCGTCTCCGGCGCCACATAGCGCAGGAACAGGCCGAAGCGCTCGATCACGAAGCCGAAGGCCATCAGGGTCAGGCAGGTCCGGTTCCAGGCCAGCAGGGTGCGCTCGGCGGCGAACAGGACGCGGGGATCGTTGAGTTCGGACATGCCGGCAGGGTAGCAGTCTCATCGTGAGGCGCCAAAAAGAAAACCCCGCCGGTTAGGGCGGGGTTCGGTCAGCTAAACCCGCAGACTCGCTGCGCTAGGATCCCCATGCCTGATGGCATGGGCCCCTCCACGCGGCTCGCTGCTTTACTCAATCACCTTCAGCTCGACGCGGCGGTTGTTCTCGCGGCCGGCTTCGGTGTCGTTGGTGTCGATCGGCTGGGCCTCGCCATAACCCACCGGGGTCATGCGGTCGGCCGTGACGCTCTGGCCGCTGAGGAAGGTCTTCACCGCGTTGGCGCGGCGCTCCGACAGGCCCAGGTTGTAGGCGTCGGTGCCGGAGCTGTCGGTGTGGCCTTCCAGCTCGACCTTGATCTCCGGGTAGGAGTTCAGGGTGGCACCCACGTCGATCAGGATGGTCTTGGCGTCGTCGGTCAGGCGGTCCGAGTCGAACTCGAACTTCACGCCCTTGAGCACGAACTTGTTGGCGGCGCAGCCGTTCTCGTCCACCTGCTCGCCGGCACGCGGCTTGCGGCAGTCGCCGGTCAGGGCGCAGCCGTTGGCCAGGACCTTGGCGCCAGCCGGGGTGTTCGGGCACTCGTCGATCTCGTCGGGCACGCCGTCGCCGTCGCCGTCGATCACGCAACCCTGCTCGTTGACCTGCTTGCCAGCCGGGGTATCCGGGCACTGGTCGAGGCCGTCGGGCACGCCGTCGCCGTCGGAATCGACCGCGCAGCCCTTGTCATCCACCGTCGCGCCTTCCGGAGCGGGCGGGCAGACCGTCTCGACCACTTCCGGAGCCGGCTCTTCGGCCTTCTGGGTGTGGCCCAGCGGGATCAGGACGCCGACGTTGAAGACGCCGTCATAGAAGCTCTTGTTCTCGTCCGGGGTGGTGCCGGCCAGGTTGCGGCCGTGGGCGTCCACGCGGTACAGGGCTTCAGCGCGCAGGATGATCTTCTCGCTGAGCGGGTACATGTAGCCCAGGCCGATATCGAACAGCGTGGTCTTGTAGTCGGGGATCGGGCCGGGGTGCTTGGAGGCCGCGCCGTACATCAGGTTCAGCTTGGTGTACAGGTTCGGCATGTTGTTGAAGAAGGAGATCAGCGCGCCGAGGCCGACACCCTTGATCTCGGCCGAGCCACCGCCGGCTTCGGCATCCATCTGGCCGTAGACGCCGATCAGTTCCAGCGCCATGCCGTTGGTGACCTTCTTGCCGATCGAGATGACGCCGCCCAGGCCGTCGTCGGTGCCGCGGTCATCGTCGGCATAGATGTAGGAGAACATCGGCGAGACGTACCAGCGGCGGTGGGCCAGGGCGGAGCCGGCACCGGAGCCTTCCTCGGAGGATTCGCCGCTGCTGCCGTCGTCATAGGACTCCGACGAGGCGGAGTCGTCCACCGGGGCTTCCTCGGCGGGGGCGGCGGCTTCTTCGACCGGGGCCTCCTCGGCGGGGGCTTCGGCGGCGGCGTCAGCCGGGGCAGCTTCGGCGCTGGCGTCGGCCGGGGCTTCGGCGGCAGCGTCCGCAGGGGCGGCTTCGGTGGCCGGATCGGCCGGCGCGGCCTCGTCCTGGGCCTGGACCGGGGCGATCATGCCCAGTGCCAGCAGCATTGCGAAAAGACCGAACCGACGTTTCATGCTTTCTCCCCTGTGATTCTTCCCTGTCGGGAACCCTAGTTGTTCGATAAATATAACAGTCGCCAGTGGCAACCGTCTGCTATTCCTGGATTTCTATCATGCGGGCGCGGCGGCCGACAACCGATGCAGCGGCGCTGCGGCTATAATCCGCGGCTCATTTTCACGGCCCCTCTGGCGGGCCCCTCCGGCCGATCATGGAAATCCAGCAGATCAAGAGCGAGATCACAGCCCTGCGAGTGCGTTTCGACGCGCTCCGGGGCTATCTTTGACTACGATAACAAGAAGGACCGCCTCGCCGAGGTGAACGCCGAGCTGGAGGGCGGGGAGGTCTGGAACAAGCCGGAATACGCCCAGAGCCTGGGCCGCGAGCGCGCCCTGCTGCAGGACGTGATCGACTCCATCGACCGGGCCGCCAACGGGCTCAACGATGCCGGTGACCTGCTCGACATGGCCGAGGCCGAAGGCGATGCCGGTACGGTCGCCGAGGTCGAGAGCGACGTGATCAAGCTCGGCAAGCTGGCCGACGACATGGAATTCCGCCGCATGTTCAGCGGCGAGATGGACACCGCCAACGCCTACGTGGAACTGCAGGCCGGCGCCGGCGGCACCGAGGCGCAGGACTGGGCCGACATCCTGCTGCGCATGTACATCCGCTGGGCCGAGGGCAAGGGCTTCAAGGTGGAGCTGCTGGAGCGCTCCGACGGCGAAGTCGCCGGCCTCAAGTCGGCCAGCCTGTTCATCGAGGGCTCCTACGCCTACGGCTGGCTGCGCACCGAAACCGGCGTACACCGCCTGGTGCGCAAGTCGCCGTTCGACTCCGGCAACCGCCGCCACACCTCCTTCGCCGGCGTGTTCGTCTCGCCCGAGGTGGACGACAACATCAAGATCGACATCAACCCGGCCGACCTGGAAGTGGCCACCTTCCGCTCCTCGGGCGCCGGCGGCCAGCACGTCAACAAGACCGAATCGGCCATCCGCATCAAGCACATCCCCAGCGGCATCGTCGTGGCCTGCCAGACGCAGCGCTCGCAGCACGCCAACCGCGATCGCGCCATGAAGATGCTGGCGGCGCGCCTGTACGACGTCGAGCTGCAGAAGCGCAACACCGAGAAGCAGAAGGTCGAGGACTCCAAGAGCGACATCGAATGGGGCAGCCAGATCCGCTCCTACGTGCTCGACCAGTCCCGCATCAAGGACCTGCGCACCGGCGTGGAAGTCGCCGATACGCAGAAGGTGCTGGACGGCAACCTCGATCTCTTCATTGAAGCAAGCTTGAAGCAAGGCCTCTAAGCCATGACCGAAGAACAGAACCAGCCCCCGCAGGACGAGAACTACGTCATGGCGGCACGGCGCGAGAAGCTGGAAAAGCTGCGCGCCCAGGGCAACGCCTACCCCAACGATTTCCGTCGCGACACCATGGCGGAGTTCCTGCACGGCAGTTACGGCGAGCGAGACGCCGCCTCGCTGGAAGGCGACGCCACCGAATTCCGCGTGGCCGGCCGCCTCATGGCCAAGCGCGGGCAGGGCAAGGTCAGCTTCGTCGAGCTGCAGGACCAGTCCGGCCGCATCCAGCTGTTCGTGCAGCTGAACGCCCTGGGCGAAGACGCCTACAACGACTTCAAGACCTGGGACGTCGGCGACATCGTCGGCGCCGTGGGTACGCTGATGCGCACCAAGGCCGGCGAGCTGTCGCTGCGCGTCAGCAGCATCAAGCTGCTGAACAAGACCGTGCGCCCGCTGCCGGACAAGTGGGCGGGCCTCACCGACACCGAGATCCGCTACCGCCAGCGCTACGTCGATCTCATCGTCAACCCGGAGGTGCGCAGCGCCTTCGAGAAGCGTGGCCAGACCGTGCGCTTCATCCGCAATTTCCTCGACTCCCTGGGCTTCCAGGAAGTCGAGACGCCGATGCTGCAGCCGATCCCCGGCGGCGCCACGGCGCGCCCGTTCATCACGCACCACAACGCGCTGGACCGTGACCTCTACCTGCGCATCGCGCCGGAGCTTTACCTCAAGCGCCTGGTCGTTGGCGGCTTCGAGAAGGTCTACGAGATCAACCGCAACTTCCGCAACGAGGGCCTGTCCACCCGGCACAACCCCGAGTTCACCATGCTGGAGTTCTACCAGGCCTACGCCGACTACCGCGACGCGATGGACCTGGTGGAGACCCTGGTGCGTGACGCCGCCATCACCGTCAACGGCAGCGGCAAGCTCAGCTACGGCGGCCGCGACTACGACATGGAGCGTCCCTTCAACCGCTGGACGATGAAGGAGGCGGTGCTGCGCAACAACCCCGACTTCGACATCGGCCGCAGCGATGACCGCGAGTACCTCGCGGCGTTCTGCAAGAAGGTGGGCGGCGACGCCAAGACGGGCTACGGCCCCGGCAAGCTGTTGACCGAGATCTTCGAGCAGACGGTCGAGGCCACCCTGATGGACCCGACCTTCATCACCCAGTACCCGACGGAAGTCTCGCCGCTGGCGCGCCGCAGCGACAGCAACCCGGACGTCACCGACCGCTTCGAGTTCTTCATGGGCGGCCGCGAGGTCGCCAACGGCTTCTCCGAGCTCAACGACCCGGATGACCAGGCCAGCCGCTTCAAGGCCCAGGTCCAGGCCAAGGACGCGGGCGACGACGAAGCCATGGTGTTCGACGCCGACTACATCCGCGCCCTGGAATACGGCCTGCCGCCGACCGCCGGCGTGGGTATCGGTATCGACCGCCTGGTGATGTTCCTGACCGACTCCGCGAGCATCCGTGACGTGCTGCTGTTCCCGCAGATGCGTCCGGAAGCCTGAGGATTTTTCCGTCCCTCGAAGTCCGTTCGTGCTGAGCTTGTCGAAGCATGAACGGACTCCGCGCCCTGCGGTTGATGGGGGCCGTTTGCCCTTCGACAGGCTCAGGGCGAACGGCCCCTGCGAGATTCGGTCGGTGTACTGAGTGCCAATGACCGACGACCTGCTGCCCGCCCTCAAGCGCCACTTCGGCTTCGACAGCTTCCGCCCCGGCCAGGAAGCCGTGGTGCGGGATGCGCTGTCCGGGCGCGACCTGCTGGCCATCATGCCCACCGGCGGCGGCAAGTCGCTGTGCTTCCAGCTGCCGGCGCTGCTGAAAGAGGGCGTGATGGTGGTAGTCTCGCCGCTGATCGCGCTGATGCAGGACCAGGTGCGGCTGCTGGAGGACAACGGCATTGCCGCCACCTTCCTCAACTCCACCCTGGGCGGCATCGAGGCGGCGCAGCGCATCCAGGCCCTGCGGCGCGGCGAGATCAAGCTGCTGTACCTGGCGCCGGAGCGCCTGCTCAGCCCAGGCTTCGTTGACAGCTTTCTGCAGCCCCTGCAGGAGACCGTGGGCATCTCCGCCTTCACCATCGACGAGGCCCATTGCGTCTCGGAATGGGGGCATGACTTCCGGCCTGAATACCGCCAGCTCAGCCGCCTGCGCGAGTGGTTCCCGGATGTGCCGGTGCTGGCCTTCACCGCCACCGCGACCCAGCGCGTGCGCGAGGACATCGCGCGCCAGCTCGCCCTGAACGACCCGGCGCTGCACCTCGCCAGCTTCAACCGGCCCAATCTCTACTACGCGGTGAAGCCGCGCGGCGGCCGCGCCTTCGACGAGTTGCTGGGCCACATCCGTTACCACAACAAGGGCTCGGGCATCGTCTACTGCCTGTCGCGCAAGCGCGTGGACGAGATCGCGGCCGACCTGCAGGCCGCCGGCGTCTCGGCCCTGCCGTACCACGCCGGCCTCAGCGGCGACACCCGCCGCGAGAACCAGGACCGCTACATCCGCGACGACGTGCAGGTGATGGTGGCCACCGTCGCCTTCGGCATGGGCATCAACAAACCCGACGTGCGCTGGGTGGTGCACTACGACCTGCCCAAGACCATGGAAGGCTACTACCAGGAGGCCGGCCGCGCGGGTCGCGACGGCGAGCCCGCCAGCTGCGTCCTGTACTTCGGCATGGGCGACATCCGCACCGCCGAGTTCCTGATCGCGCAGAAGGTCCACCCGCAGACTGGCGACCCGCTGGAGGACGAGCAGCGCATCGCCCGCCAGCAGCTGCGCCAGGTGCTGGACTACGCCGACAGCAGCGAGTGCCGCCGCGCCGTGCAGCTGCGCTACTTCGGTGAGCCCCATCCGGGCGGATGCGGCAACTGCGACAACTGCCTCAACCCGCGCCCCCTGCAGGACTGGACCCTGGAGGCCAAGCAGATGCTCTCCGCCGTGGCGCGCCTGGCCCAGCGCCGCCAGCGCTACGGCGCCAGCACGGTCATCGACATCCTGCGCGGCGCCAAGACCGAGAAGCTGATCTCCAGCGGCCTGGACACGTTGACGGTCTACGGCATCGGCGCCGGCCGCTCCCAGGAAGACTGGCGCGCCCTGGTGCGCTCGCTGATGCAGCAGGGCCTGATGGAAGAGACCCATGACGGCTACCCCGTGCTGCTGCTCAATGCGGCCAGCTGGGAAGTGCTGCGCGGCGAGCGCGCGGTGCGCATGGCCGCCCCGGCCGCCGCGCCCAAGGCCTCGGGCAAGGGCAGGGCGGCCCGCGCGGCCGTGGCAGCCGGTGTCGAGCCGGACTCCGAGGAGGACGCCCTGTTCGACGCCCTGCGCGCCCTGCGCAAGAAGATCGCCACCGAGCACGGCGTGCCGCCCTACGTGGTGTTCAACGACGCCAGCCTGCGGGCCATGGCCCGCCAGAAGCCCACCGACCAGGACGCCTTCGCTGCCATCCCCGGCGTCGGCGCCAAGAAGCTGGACGAGTACGGCTGGGACTTCACCGCGCTGATCCGCGAGCACGCCAAGGCCTAGCCGGGTCCCGGCGAGCTGCCGGGATAAAAAGGCACATCCGGCGGCTTTTCCGGGTACTTCCCACGGCCCGGCGGAGGAGTAAGATCGAAGGCCCGCTCCCTGCCGGCAGGAGGTGCCATGCGATCCGCTTCGAAGCTGCTGGCCGCCGCCCTGCTGGCGTTGCCCCTGGCCGCCCCAGCCGCCGTGCAGGTGCAGTATCTGGAGCCTGACGAGTACACCGACGCCAGCCAGCGCTCCGGTGGACGGGCCCCGTCCGAATCCCTCAAGCGTGAACTGACCGCCGAGCTGCAGCGCCTGGGCGAGCAGTACCTCGAGCCCGGCCAGGAGCTGTCCATCGACGTGCTCGACCTGGACCTGGCCGGCCGTTTCCAGTGGTGGGATGCCAGCCGTGGCGAAGTCCGCGTGATGGACGCCGTCACCTGGCCGCGCATGCGGCTGAGCTACCGCCTCACCCGCGGCGGGCGAACGCTGGAGCAGCGGCAGGAAGACCTCAGCGACCGCAACTACCTGGATGCGGCGTCCGGCCGCAGCAGCGACCCGCTACGCTACGAAAAGAACATGCTGGAAGCCTGGTTCCGCAGCCGTTTCGGGGGCGGCCGGCAAGCCGGCTGAGGGGACGTGTTCGGCCGGCCCGGGAGGCCGGTCCGGTGGACAGTTGCTGACGTTTCTGACAACGCTGAACGTCTGTACGGACAGTCCCCGGCCAGACGGCGTGTGTAACATTAGACGCTGTAAACGTTTTTAACATCATCTGGGAGGAGAGCCCATGAAACGGCAGGTTGTCACCTGTGCCGCGTTGTTCGCGGCCGCGATGTTTTCGGGACCGGCGTCCGCCGTCGTGTCCGCCGCCGAAGCGGCAAAACTGGGCAAGGAACTGACCGAAGTCGGCGCCGAGCGCGCCGGCAACAAGGACGGCACCATCCCGGCCTACGTCGGCAAGGCCTCCTTCAGCCCCGAGATGCTCAAGATCACCCGCGCCCAGCTCGAAGACCTGCGCGTGCGCCTGGTGAAGGACATCCAGGCCATGATCAGCGACGCCGGCGTGGTCGGCGACATCCTGAACCAGGGCCAGGCGATCATGGACGCCGAGCCGGCCAAGGCCGACAAGGTCATCGCCATCACCCAGCAGATGCTCAGCGCCGACCCGCAGCTCAAGGCGGAATTCGACAAGGTGCTGAAAGGCCGTGGCGGCAAGAGCGTGGACGGCCTGATCGCCTCCGTGAAGTCGCGCCAGGTCAAGCTGCCGGCCCTGAAGGACGACATCGTTGCCGTCATCCAGAGCATGAAGGGCAAGCAGGACTGGATGTCGCGCCTGGTCAAGGCCTTCGACATCGCCCGCGTGCTGGAGATCCTGGCGATCGTCGACGATCCCAAGACCCGCGTGCAGGCCAACGAGCTGCTGATCAAGTACACGCCCTCCTACGTCAAGGGCTTCCTGCAGTACAACGTCCCGGGCAAGCCGGCCGATCCGCTGGCCTCGATGCGTCCGCTCTACGTCATCACCAAGGCCAACCTGGCCCAGTACGACAAGGTGCTGACCGACGGCCACAAGGCGATGTTCAAGACCTACCCGGACTACAAGATGATCGTGTTCCCGTCGTACCGGAACGCGTTCTTCCCGGATGAGATCCTCAAGGCCACCGTCGCCAACGCCACCCGCGCCACGCTGGTCGGCACCGACGACGTGCAGAAGGCCGAACTGGGCTTCCCGTTCCCGATCCCCAAGTCCGGCGCCGAGCCGCTGTGGAACCACAAGCTCAAGTTCCGCGGTTCGGCGGTCAAGCGCTACAACAACCAGGCCATCGTCAAGCCGGACGGCACGTACAAGATCTCCAAGCTGGTCGAGGACGTAAAGCTCAAGTACGCCAACCTCAAGGAGCCGGCCGAGATGCGCAAGGGCGGCCTGTTCGCGTACTACCTGCAAGAGGTGCTGGAACCGCCGCGCGTCGCCGGCCAGATCATCCTGGTGCACGAAACCGCCGGTGGTGAAGGCAACTCGCGCCTCGCCTGGATCTACAGCCCGGGCCTGGGTCGCGTGAACCGCGCCCCGGACGTGGGCTTCGACAACCCGTCCATCGGTTCCGACGGCGAGCAGTTCAACGACCAGATCGACGTCTTCAACGGCTCGCTTGAGCGCTTCGACTGGAAGCTGATCGGCAAGCGCGAAATGCTGATCCCGTACAACTCGTGGATGCTCAACAGCCCCACGTTCAAGTACAAGGACATCATCCGCCCCGGCCACATCAACCAGGACCTGGCGCGCTACGAGATGCACCGTGTCTGGGTGGTGGAAGCGACCCTCAAGCAGGGCCAGCGCCACCGCTTCGGCAAGCGCCGCTTCTACCTGGACGAGGATTCCTGGGCGATCGCCGCCGTGGACTGCTACGACAACCGCGGCCAGCTCTGGAAGGTCCAGGAAGCGCACCTGCTGTCGATCCCCTTCATCCCGACCGTGTCGGGCATCCCGGAGACGATCTACGACCTGCAGTCCAAGCGCTACTTCGTGACCACCATGACCAACGAAGACGCCATCTCGGACTTCGAGGTCAAGTACGACGACGCCATGTTCACGCCGGCCTCGCTGCAGCGTAAGGCCAAGTCGAAATGAGCCGGATGATGCTGCCGGCCGCCGCAGCGATGCTGGCGGTCTGGGCGGCGGTTGCGGGCGCCGAGGAGGAATTCTCGGCGCCTGCGGCCGTTTCCGCCGAGGAAACCACCGCGGAAACGCCTGCCGGCGAGCAGGCGGCTCCTCCCGACGTCCCGCGCCCGGCCCTGATGGTCACCGGTGCCGCCAAAGCCCGCCTGCTGGACCTGTCCCAGGCCGGCAAGCGCCTGGTGGCGGTGGGCCAGCAGGGCGTCATCGTCGTCTCCGACGACGGTGGCGCCAACTGGAAACAGGTGCCTTCGCCGGCCAGCGTGATGCTGACGCGGGTCCGCTTCCTCACCGACAAGCTGGGCTGGGCCGTGGGCTATGACGGCACCATCCTGCACACCGCCGACGCAGGTTCCAGCTGGACCCTGCAGCACAGCGATCCCGAGGCGCGCGTGCTGTACGACGTGCTGTTCCTCGACGCGCAGACCGGCATCGCGGCCGGTGCCTACGGCGCCTTTTACCGCACCACGGATGGCGGCAAGACCTGGGCGCAGCAGCACTTCCCGCTCGCCGAGATGGGCCAGCACTTCAACCGCCTGCTGCGGCTGGACGCCCAGACCCTGTTCGCCGCCGGCGAGCGTGGCCTGCTGGCGCGCTCTGTGGATGGCGGCGTCAACTGGGAGATGCTGAAATCCCCCTATGCCGGCTCCTACTTCGGCGCGATCGCGCTGGGCGGGCGCAGCGTGATGATCTACGGCATGCGCGGCAACGTCTACGTGGCTCAGGACGTCACCACGGCACCGACGCAGGACCCGACCCAGTACGACCCGTACACCGCCGAGACGCTCACCGATCCCGCGGCCATCGCCGCGCTCGGCTGGCGTCGTGTCGACAGCCCGGTGAAGGAGAGCCTGTTCGGTGGCACCCGCCTGCCTGATGGCAGCGTGCTGCTGGTGGGTATCAATGCCGTTGCACTCAAATCTGATCCGGCGCTGGGTTCGCTCAAGCTGGTCAAGCTGCCCGCGGCGGAAACACTGGTCGACGTGCTGCCCTATGGCGGCAAGCTGATGGCCGTGGGGCGTCGCGGCGTACAAAACCTGGGGGCCCTGCCGTGACGGCCGAAATCGCATCCAACAAACTGACCCGCGCGATCCTGCGGGTCGTCGAGCCGCCGGTCTTCAAGTACCGGCGCTTCACGCTAGGCCTGCTGACGCTGCTGACCGTGTTCTTCATGTTCCAGGCTTCGCAGCTCAAGCCGAACGCGGGCTGGCTGAAGATGGTGCCCAAAGAGCACCCGTACATGCAGACCTTCATGGAGTACTACAAGGATTTCGGCGGTGCCAACACGGTGCTGATCGCCCTGCACAACAAGAAGGGCGACATCTACCAGCCGGAATTCATGGAAACGCTGCGCCAGGTCGAGGAGGACGTCTTCAACGTCCAGGGTGTCGATCGTGCGCGTGTCACCTCGATCTTCTCCCCCAGCATCCTCTACGTGGAGGTGGTGGAAGGTGGCCTGTCCGGCGAGAACGTGATCCCCTCGGACTACACGCCCACGCCGGAGATGATGGAGCGCATCCGCATCAACGTCGGCAAGGCCAGCGTCATCGGCCGCCTGGTCTCGGAGGACCAGGAATCCGCCCTGGTGCAGTTCGAACTGCTGGAGCATGACCCCAGCAGCGGCACCACGGCCGATCTCGAGGAGATGTCCAAGCCGATGTCCGAGCGCCTGGGCGCGGCCTGGAGCACCGGTGCCCGGCCGGGCGAGTTGCCGCCGGAGGGCGGTCCCTCCTTCGGCCAGCGCATCAAGGCCGTCAGCGGCATCCTCATGGCCAACCAGCCGGGCGAGGGCGAGGCCAGCCTCGACTACGTCAAGATCGGCGAAAAGCTCGAGGAGATCCGCAAGAAGTACGAGTCGGAGAACACCAGCATCCATATCGTCGGCTTCGCCAAGGTCGTGCATGACATGACCAGCGAGTCGTACAAGGTGGCGGGGTTCTTCTTCATCGCCCTGATCGTGATGGGCGCGCTGCTGTGGATCTACCTCGGCTCGCTGCCGCTGGCATTGATCGTGGTGTCCACGTCCTTCGTGTCCTGCATCTGGGAGATGGGCCTGCTCAACCTGGTCGGCTACGGGCTCGATCCCTTCGCCATGCTGGTGCCGTTCCTGATCATGGCGGTCTCGGTGAGCCACGGCGTGCAGTACGTCAGCTCCTGGGCCAACGAGATCTCGACCCGCAACGCCAGCTCCCACCAGGCCTCGCTCGCTACCTTCCGCTCGCTGGCGATCCCGGGCCTGGTCGCCCTGCTGACCAACGTCGTCGGCTTCCTGACGATCTACCTGATCAACATCCAGATCATCCGCGAGATGGCGATCAACGCCGCCCTCGGCATGGTCGGCGTGATCATGGTCAACAAGGTGCTGCTGCCGGCGGTGCTGTCGTTCATCAAGCTGCCCAACCTGGCGGCCTTCCGCATCGCCACCGAGAAGCGCGAGCGCATCGGCGACTCGATCTTCAAGAAGATGACGGTGTTCTGCCGCCGCAAGCCCGCGATCATCACCATCACCATCTCGCTGATTCTGGGTGTGTACGGCGCCTCGCAGTACCACAACGTGCAGATCGGCGACACCACCGATGGCGTTCCCGAGCTGAAGCCGGATTCGCGCTTCAACCAGGATGCGGCCGAGGTGGCCCGGCACTTCACGATGGGCGTCGACCACCTCAAGGTGATCGCGGAGTCCTTCGACAACGGTTGCGTCGACTACGGCGTGATGTCCGAGTTGGATCGCTTCAGCTGGTATATGAAGAACCAGCCGGGCGTACGTGACGTGCTGTCGCTGCCGGAACTGGCCAAGATCGCCAACTCCGGCCTCAGCGAGGGCCGTCTCGATGCCGAGGTATTGCCACGCGCGCCACAGTCGCTGGCGCAGTCCACGGCCCTGGTGCCCCCCACCTCGGGCTTCCTCAACGACACCTGCTCGGCGCTGGCGCTGTTCATCTTCACCACCGACCACAAGGCGAAGACGATCGATGACCTCACCAATGCGGTGAAGGCCTACGTCAAGGACACCCAGCACGATCACCGGGTCAAGTTCCGCCTGGCGTCCGGCAACATCGGCGTCATGGCGGCGACCAACGAGGAGGTCAAGCGCAACGAGCTGCCAGTGATCGCGTACGTCTACGTCGTGATCGTGATCTTCCTGTGGCTGTCGTTCCGCACGCTCTCCGGCGTGCTCTGCGTGATCATCCCGCTGTCGGTGGTGACGGCGCTCGGCTACGCGGTCATGGTCTGGATGGGCATCGGCCAGAAGGTGGCCACGCTGCCGGTGCTGGCCTTCGCCTGCGGTATCGGCGTTGATTACGGCATCTATAGTTACTCCGTGATCGCGGCCGGCCTGCGCAAGGGCATGACACTGGAAGACGCCTATTACCAGAAGATGCGTTCCACCGGTAAGGCCACGCTGTTCACCGGCGTCGGCCTGGCTTCCGGCGTGGCGCTCTGGCTGTTCTCCGGCCTGCAGTTCCAGCGCGACATGGGTGTGCTGCTGCTGTTCGGCTTCACCGCCAACATGATCGGCGCCATCGTCGTCCTGCCGGCCCTGGCCCACTTCCTGGGCAAGGAAGAGCTGAAGTACGCCGGCCACGACCTGACGCTGGGCGCGGATGACGCCCTGGCCGAGGAAGACGGCAAGAAGAAGAGCTGAGAGCGGTTGCGGTAAGTAAATGGGGCGCGTCGCGAGACGCGCCCTTTCTTATTGGAGCCGTAGAGCCGGGATGCCTCACCAACCCGTTCACCCCGAGTGCCGCGCAGCGGTGTATCGAGGGGCGCACAGGTCCCCCTCTCATGACGGTTCTTTCCCCGCAGATGAAGCGGGCTTAAGCAAATCCCATCCCATGGCCGGGACGCAAAAAAAGGCGCGCCTCACGGCGCGCCTTTTTTAACTTCTTCTAACTCGCCGGACCGGGACTTAGCGCGCCCGCTCCCGATTCTCCGCCGGTGCATTCGGCACCACGTCCGGCAGGGTGGTGGGCCGGCGATGCGGCGCACGCGGGAACAGCCCGAAGGTGATCGGCGCTACGCGGATCGCGTCGCCCGGCTGGCGGCTGCGGGCCAGGGTGTCGAGGTGCGACAGCTCCAGCTCGATACGCTCGCCGCTGGTGGCCAACGTCGCGCTGATGCGGATCAGGGCGCCGGCACGCTGCACCAGGGTGACCGTCGCGTCCAGGCCGGGGGCCTGTGAATCGACGATCTGCAGGTCGTGCGGGCGCACGTAGATGTCGACCAGGCCGGTCTCCTGGCTCTCGCTGTCCCAGACGTCGTCGCTGCCGTCGAAGCGCAGCTCGCGGTTCTTCACCTCGCCGGGCAGGATGTTGACGCTGCCGAGGAAGTCGAACACGAAGGGGGTGGCCGGCTGCTCGTAGACCTGCTGGTTGTTACCCACCTGCTCGATGCGGCCGCGGTTCATCACCACCACGCGGTCGGCCAGCTCCAGGGCTTCCTCCTGGTCATGGGTGACGAAGATCGTGGTGTAGCCGGTCTTGTCGTGCAGCTCGCGCAACCAGCGGCGCAGGTCCTTGCGCACCTTGGCGTCGAGCGCGCCGAAGGGTTCGTCCAGCAGCAGCACCTTGGGTTCGATCGCCAGGGCTCGCGCCAGGGCCACACGCTGGCGCTGACCGCCCGAAAGCTGTGTGGGATAGCGCTTGTCCAGGCCGGATAGCTGTACCAGTTCCAGCAACTCGTTCACGCGCTTGCGGATCGCCTCCTTGGAAGGGCGATCCTTGCGCACGTCGAGGCCGAAGGCGATGTTCTCGGCCACCGTCATGTGCTTGAACAGCGCGTAGTGCTGGAACACGAAGCCGACGCCGCGCTCGCGCACCGGGCGGTTGGCGATGTCCTCACCCCCGAACAGGATCGCTCCCTCATCGGGAAACTCCAGGCCGGCGATGGTGCGCAGCAGCGTGGTCTTGCCGGAGCCGGAGGGGCCCAGCAGGGCGATCAGCTCACCGGACTCGATGTCGAGATTGACACCGTCCAGCGCCGGGAAGTTGGCGAAGACCTTGTGGATGCCGCGAATCTGAATGTTCATGTACAGGACCTGCTTGTTTTGAATTCCCGGGCCATGGAAGGCCCGGTCTTGGTCAGGAATGATTCGTTTTCAGGGACGACTCAGTGCCGGCGCGTCGCGGCGAGTTCGTCGCCATGCCGCCATTCCAGGTAGCTCTTCAGCGCCAGGGTGACGAGCGCAAACAGCGCCAGGATGGAGGCCACCGCGAAGGCACCCGCGAACTGGTACTCGTTGTAGAGGATCTCGACATGCAGCGGCATGGTGTTGGTCTGGCCGCGGATATGGCCGGACACCACGCTGACGGCGCCGAACTCGCCCATGGCTCGCGCCGAGCACAGCAGCACGCCGTAGAGCAGGGCCCACTTGATGCTCGGCAGGGTCACGTGCCAGAAGGTCTTCCAGCCACTGGCGCCCAGGGTCAGGGCGGCCTGCTCGTTGTCGGTGCCCTGCTCGTGCATCAGCGGGATCAGCTCGCGCGCCACGAACGGGAAGGTCACGAACACCGTGGCCAGCACGATGCCGGGCACGGCAAAGACGATCTTGATGTCGTTCTCGTCCAGCCAGGGCCCGGCCCAGCCATGCCGGCCGAAGATCATGATGTAGATCACGCCGGCCACCACCGGGGAGACCGAGAATGGCAGGTCGATCAGCGAGATCAGCACCGATTTGCCGCGGAACTCGAACTTGGTGATGGCCCAGGCGGCGGCGACGCCGAACACCAGGTTCAGCGGCACGGCCAGCGCGGCGACCAGCAGCGTCAGCTTGATCGCGGCGATGGCATCGGGCTCCACCAGCGCATCCTTGTAGGTGACCCAGCCATTGCGCAGCGCCTCGGCGAATACCGAGATCAGCGGCAGCAGCAGGAAGCCCAGCAGGAACAGCAGGGCCAGGGTGATGAGGATTCGCTGTACCCACGCGGGTTCGCTGATGGCCGCGTTGCGGTGGACCAGCGGTCCCTCGGGGCGGAACTGAGGGGGTAGGGCAGGGGGATCTTGCAGGGAAGCGTCGGCGGTCATGGTTGGCGTCCGTCGGAATTCGTGGGCTCAGGTCTTCTGACCGTGGCGGCGGCGGGACCAGACCTGCAGTCCGTTGATCAGCAGCAGCAGGAACAGCGACAGGCCCAGCATGGCCACGGCGACGGCGCTGGCGCCGGCGTAGTCGAACTCCTCTAGCTTGATGATGATCAGCAGCGGTGCGATCTCGCTCACCATCGGCATGTTGCCGGCGATGAAGATGATGGAGCCGTACTCACCGGCGGCGCGCGCGAACGCCAGCGTGAAGCCGGTCAGGATGGCGGGCAGGATGGTCGGCAGGATCACGCGGACGATGGTCTGCAGGCGGTTGGCGCCCAGCGACGCGGCGGCCTCTTCCAGCTCCTTCTCGGCTTCCTCCAGAACCGGCTGTACCGTGCGCACCACGAACGGCAGGCCGATGAAGGTGCAGGCCAGGATCACGCCCAGCGGCGTATACGCCACCTTGATGCCCAGGGGCTCCAGGAACTGGCCAACCCAGCCGTTGCCGGAGTACAGCGCCGTCAGGGCGATACCGGCGACGGCCGTGGGCAGGGCAAAGGGCAGGTCGATGACAGCGTCGAAGAAGCGCTTTCCGAAGAAGCGATAGCGCACGAATACCCAGGCCACCAGGGTGCCAAACACGGCATTGATCAGCGCACCGATCAGCGCGGCGCCAAAGCTGAGCTTCAGCGCAGCCAGCACGCGCGGATGGGTGACCACGTGCCAGAAGCCGTCCCAGCCGAGCTGCGAGGACTTGAAGAACACGCCGGCCAGCGGGATCAGCACGATCAGGCTGAGATAGAACAGCGTGAAGCCCATGGTCAGGCCGAATCCGGGAATCACGGATCGGGCGCGCCGGGCACGCTGGAACGAAGGGGTTGCGGCGGTCATGGAAGGCAGGAAGCCGTATCGGTGGAATATCGCAGGATGTTGCTTAGCATAAATTTTTCTAAAGAAAATATAAACGCATTTATATATTCTTTTTTAATCTAAAGAAAATGCAGGTCTCCGGGCGTGTAGACCTGTTCCTGGGGCTGGGGTGCATGCGCCAGGGGGAAGCGGCGCCGGTCGATCCAGCGGGTGCTGCTCAGCCACAGGCCGTCCAGCTCGGCCCCATGCTGCCAATTCACCAGCACGATCTCCCGCTTGGCCTCGTGCAGCAGCGCCAGCTTGTTCTCGGACTTCAGCCCCAGTTCCAGCAACTGCAAGAAGGCCGGGTCCGACAGCAGCGACTCGTGCCGCAGGGCCAGCGGGCGCAGGATCTCCGCCACCAGGTGCCAGGTGTCGGAGCGTCCGGCCTGCTTGGGCTCCAGCGGCAGCGTGCCGTTGTGCATCAGGTAGACGCCGGGCACCACGCGGAAGGGGTGCACGTTGTCGAGGCCCCCACCGCCCTTGGTGCGCCGCCGCAGGTGCAGCACGTACTCATGGTTGCGGTGGCGCCGCTCGAAATCCAGGATAGCCTTGGCATCCGGCTCCAGCTGCTTCTCGAGCAACAGTTGCCCGTTGTCGTCGAAACCCATGGCGCCCCAGCCATCACGGTTCAGTTCCAGCGCCGCCCGGATCAATTCTTCCGGGATCGGCTGTCCGGCCGGTTTATGGACGATCAGGCACATGGCGGTTTCCTTGCGGGGCTCTGCGAGCGCTTCAGTCGTTGCCGGAGACGGCGGCGATCAAGACCTCGGTGGCCTTGAACAGCGCGATCACCGGATCGCCGAGCTTGAGGTCGAGCACTTCGAGCGAAGACGAGGTGACGATGGCGCTGACGATGCCGGCGCCGGTCTCGATCTCGACCTCGGACACGACCGGGCTGCGCTTGACGCCGACGACCTTGCCGCGAAACTGGTTGCGGGTGTTTACCGCTGCGATGGTGGACATGTGAACTCCTTGTTCTGCGCTTCGGGGGGATTGGAAAAGCGCGGGTGCGCGTAAAAAAGAACGGGGCGCTCACGCGCCCCGAAAGACTTCACTCACCGGGAGAGGGGTGGTGCGTCGATGGTCGTGTGACGACGGGTCGTCCGACAGGCCATACAGCGCATGAGCAAAGTCATCTGGAGAGTCATTGCTTCAGGTAGATCTGGTCGAAGACGCCGCCGTCCGTGAAGTGGGTCTTGTGCGCGGTTTCCCAGCCACCGAAGGCCTCGTCCACCGTGAACAGCTTCACTTCGGGGAAGCGGCTGGCATTGCGTGCCAGCGCAGCCGGATCCGACGGACGCAGGCCGTACTTGGCGAAGATGTCCTGGGCAGCGGCCGAGAAGTGGAACTTGGCGTAGGCCTCGGCCACCGCGCGGGTCTTCTTCTTGTCCACCACGCGATCCACTACGGCGATCGGGTTGTCGGCGCGCACCGACAGCGACGGCACGACGATCTCGAACTGGTTGGCCGCGAACTCGGAGGTGATCAGCTGCACTTCATTCTCGAAGGTCAGCAGCACATCGCCGATGCCGCGCTGCACGAAGGTCGTCGTGGCGCCACGGCCGCCGGTGTCGTACACCGGAACGTTGGCCAGGAAGCGCGAGACGAAGCTGCGGGCCGTCGTGTCGTTGCCGCCGGGTTGCCGGCGTGCGTATTCCCAGGCTGCCAGGTAGCTGTAGCGCGCATTGCCGGAGGTCTTCGGGTTCGGGATCACGACCTTGACGTCGGAGCGCACCAGGTCATTCCAGTCCTTGATCTTCTTCGGGTTGCCCTTGCGCACCAGGAACAGGATGGTCGACCAGGACGGGCTGCTGGCATAGGGCAGGCGCTTGGACCAGTCGGCCTGGGTCAGCTTGGCCTTGGCGATGGCGTCGATGTCCAGCGAGCTGTTCATCGCCGCGATGTCGGCCTGCAGTCCGTCGATGATGGAGCGAGCCTGCTTGCTCGATCCGCCGTGCGACTGGTCGACCTTCACCGTGTTGCCTGGGTTGGCCTTCTGCCATTCCGCGACGAAGACCGGGTTCAGGTCCTTGTAGACGTCGCGGGAGACGTCGTAGGCGGCATTCAGCAGCTTGTAGTCGGCCGCCTGCGTCGCAGGCGCCACCAGCAAGGCGGCCAGGGCCAGCGTTGCGATGCGCTTGAATCTGTTTGGGTTCATGGCTGTCTTTGTCCAGTGAGGGAAACGGGCGGCGACATCATATCGCCGCCCGTCGTCCGGTCAGTTCTTCAGGTAGATCTGGTCAAAGGTACCGCCGTCGGAGAAGTGGTCCTTCTTCGCCTTGGTCCAGCCGCCGAAAGCCTGGTCGATCGTGAACAGCTCGATCTTCGGGAACTGGCTGCCGTACTTGGCCTTGGCGGCCGCGCCGGTCGGGCGGTAGAAGTTGCGGCCCGCGATGTCCTGGCCCTCCTCCGAGTACAGGTACTGCAGGTAGGCCTCGGCCACCTTGCGGGTGCCCTTCTTGTCCACCACCTTGTCCACCACCGACACGGTCGGCTGGGCCAGGATGCTCAGCGACGGGACGATGATCTGGAACTTGTCCTCGCCGAATTCCTTCTTGGCCAGGAACGCCTCATTCTCCCAGGAGATGAACACGTCGCCGATGCCGCGCTGCACGAAGGTGGTGGTCGAGCCGCGAGCGCCCGTGTCGAGCACCGGCACGTTCTTGTACAGCTTCTCGACGAACTCCTTGCCCTTGGCGTCACCGCCGTACTTGCGCTTGGCGAATTCCCAGGCCGCCAGGTAGTTCCACTGCGCACCGCCGGAGGTCTTGGGGTTCGGGGTGATCACGGATACGCCCGGCTTGGCCAGGTCGTCCCAGTCCTTGATGCCCTTGGGGTTGCCGGCACGCACGAGGAACACGATGGTGCTGGTGTAGGGAGCCGAGCCTTCGGGCAGGCGCTTCTGCCAGTCCTTGGGGAGCAGCTTGGAGGTGGTGGCGATCGAGTCCACGTCGCCGGCCAGCGCCAGGGTCACGACGTCGGCCTGCAGGCCGTCCACCACGGCGCGGGCCTGCTTGCCCGAGCCGCCGTGCGACTGCTTGATGGTGACCGTGTCGCCGGTCTTCGCCTTGTACTGCTTGGCGAAGGCTTCATTGAATTCCTTGTACAGCTCGCGAGTCGGGTCGTAGGACACGTTCAGGAGCTCGTAGCTCGCCGCATGGGCGAACAGCGGAAGGGCCAGGGCCGCGGCCGCAATGGCAGTTTTGATGATACGCATGTCGGTGAGTCCTTGAGTATTTTGGTCTGTTGCCGGGAGTGGGGCAGGCGAGAAACCTCGCCTGCCCCGATGAACGCCCGGAGTGATGCTTAGAAGTTCAGTTGCAGGCGCGAGAAGACCGTCTTGTCGTCATCGCGGTCAGCGCCACCGGCCTTGCCGCCGTCGAAGCTGGTGTTGGTGTAGTTCAGCGCCAGCTTGACGTTGTTGTTCAGGTACCAGTTGACGCCCACGGTCCAGGAGCTGGCCTTCTTGGACTGCGCATCCGGATCGGCAAGGCGGACAGCTGCGATGCCAGCGAAGGCGGCATCATCGACTTCCAGCTCGCCGTAGCGGGCCGCGACCTCGAATGCACCCCAGCCTTCGCCGCCGACGGTGAAGGGCTGCGCCACCTTGGACAATCCCTTGTAGCCGATGTCCTCGCCCGTGATCACGTAGCTGGTAGCCACCTGCCAGGCGGTCGACTTCACGTCTACCGTCGGGTTGCCGGTGCCACGGGTGAACTCCTGCTTGGACTGGACGTACTCGGTCAGCAGGCCGAACGGTCCGTTGTGGAAGTAAGCCTGCGGGCTGATGCGGGTGTGATCGCCATTGGCGGTCACGTTCGTCTCGTAGGCGAAGAAGCTGCGCTGCGAGGGCGAGCGGTACCCCGTCGGAACCGCGCTGGCCGCGCTGTTGGCCGTGCTGTTGCCCAACTGGGTTCCGGTGCTGGCGGCGATGCCGACGCCCAGCTTCTCCAGAACGCCACCATCATTCTTGAACGGCTCCGCGAACAAGCGGCCGGCGACTTCCTTGCGGTTGTCGGTATCGACGAGCCCACCGTCACGGCCGTCCGCGGTGCCGTTGTAGTAGCCCAGGGTGTAGTTCAGTGTGTTGCTCAGCACGTCGCCCTGCAGCTGGATGCCGAGGTCACGGTTCGGAACCAGCTCGGTCGGCAGGCCACGCTCGATGAAGGTGATAGCGGAGCCGCCCTGCAGGCGTTCCAGACCGGTGGGGCCCTTCACCTTACCGGCGCGCAGCGTGTAGGCCGGGTCGAACTTCAGGTCGATGTAGGCATCGACGATGGTCGCGTTGTTGGTGGCGAATTCCGGCGTCAGGCGGTAGCCAATCAGCTTGCCCACCGAGCCCTGGAAGGTCGGGCGGATACGGCGGAAGGTGAAGGTGTCGTTCTGGGCGCGGCTGTCGTCCAGGTAGGTGCGGGCGTCCAGCTGCACCAGCGCATTGAACTTGAACTCGTTGTCGCCCTTCTTGATCGATACGCCCTTGTCCGAGACGTTGACGGTGGCCGAGTCCTTGGCCTTGGCCTCGGCGGCCTCCTTGTCGATCTCGATCTTGCGCTCGAGGATGCGGATGCGCTGATCCAGCTCCTCGTTGGTTGCATTTTCGGCAGCCTGGGCCACGCCCACGGAGGCAATGATGGCCAGCGTTGCGGCACCTGCCTGCTTGATTCCCTTCTTCATTGTCTGCAAACCCCAATTGATGCGTGTGTGGAAAGTGGGCGCATCTTGCCGAGGGTTCGTCAGGCAGTAAAAGAATATTAATGAAGTATTATATTTCTACTTCGAATATAAAGCCGCTTAAATTGCCCGATCCGCAGCTGCGGTCGTGCATTCGGGAGGGGACTGGGCACGGGTGGCGCCCATTAAAAAGGCCCGCCGAAGCGGGCCTTTGGGTTCTGGCAATGAGGGATCAGGGCGCCGTCAGCAGGCGATCCACCGCTTCCATGTCCGGCTGGCCGAGGTTGCCCGCAGCCTGACGCAGCAGCAGCCCGGCCAGCAGGTAATCGTAGCGCGAGCGGTAATAGTCGCGTTGCGCGGCGGACAGCTGCTGCTGGGCGTTGAGCACGTCGATGAAGGTGCGGGTGCCCACTTCCTGGCCGCTGCGGGCGGCATCCAGGGCGGTCACGCTGGACACCACGGCCTGCTTGAGCGCGTTGACGCGGGCGCTGCCGGTGAGCACGCCCAGGTAGGCGTCGCGGGTCTGGCGCTCGGCCAGGCGCTGGGCGCCCTCGTATTCGGCACGGCGCTGCTCGCGGGTGCTGGTGGCCTGCCGCACGCGCGACTGGGTCGCCAGGCCCGAGAAGACCGGCAGCGTCAGCTGCAGGGTGACGCGGTCCGAGGTAATTTCGCGGTCCACGGTGCCGCCGCCGTTGGCGTCGATCGAGCTGCCGCTGATGTTGTGGCTGCCGTTGAGGTCCACGGTCGGCAGGTGGCCGGCGCGGGCGATGCTGATACCGGTGTCGGCGATGTCGGCCGACAGGCGGGCCGCCAGCACGTTGAGGTTGCCCTCGCGCGCCGTCTTGACCCAGGCCTCGATGTCGGTGGGCATCGGCGGCGCCAGGGGCAGGTCGTCCACCAGGCGGGCCTGGGGCTGGTAGGGCTGGCCGGTGATCTCCGCCAGCGCCGACCGGGCGGTGTTCAGGGTCTGCTCGGACTGGATCACCGTGGCATTGGTCAGGTCATAGCGGGCCTGGGCCTCCTGCACCTCGGTGATCGCCGACAGGCCGACCTCGAAGCGGGCCTGGGCCAGCTCCAGCTGGCGTGCCACGGCCTTGTTCTCGTCCTGGGCCGAGCTGAGCGTGTCGGCGGCGGCCAGCGCGTTGAAGTAGGCCTGCGCCACGCGCAGCAGCAGGTCCTGGCCCACGCTGCGATAATTGGTTTCCGCCAGTGCCACCTGTCCGCCGGCCTGGCGCAGCTGCTGGATCGCGCCCCAGTCGAAGATCGGCTGGCTCAGGCTCAGGCCATAGGACCAGGGATCGTCGTCGCTCTTGGTGGTAGCGCCGGGATCGTTGTCCACCTCGCTGAGCTGGCGACCCTTCTGGGCGTTGGCGCTGATCTGCGGCAGCAGCAGCGCGCGCGCCTGCGGGCGGGCTTCCACCGAGGCGTCACGGGCATGCTCGGCGGCGCGCCAGGTGGCGTCGTTCTGCAGGGCCAGGTCGTAGATCTTCAGCAGTTCATTGGCCTGTGCCGCGCAGGGGAGGGCGAGCGCGGCGCTCAGCAGCAGGGCGTTCAGACGCATGGGCGACAGGATCTTGTTGTGGTTTACATGGTGGGTTATAGGGGGATCAACGTAGCCAGGGCCGATCGGTTGACCTAGTAGCGGGGGATGGAGCCGTCCACGTCCGTCGACCAGGCGTCGATGCCCCCACCGACCGAGTAGACCTCGGCAAAGCCGTTTTTCTCCAGGAAGCGGCCGGCCATCTCGGAGCGCACCCCGTGATGGCAGAGCACCGCCACCGGCTCGGCGGCATTGAGCTCGCCCAGGCGGGTGGGGAGCTCCTGCATGGGGATGTGCAGGGCACCGGGCAGGGCGGCAATGGCCAGCTCCTCGGCGGTGCGTACATCGAGAACGGTCAGCGGGGCGGCGTCGAGCCGGGCCTTGAGGTCGGTGGCGGTCAGGATCTTCATGGGGGCGGAGTCTACCAGCCCCATGCCGGCACTTTTACTGTTTGTCGGAGCCCGGATAGACCAGCGAGGCCAGCTCGGTGCGGCTGAACACACCCAGCTTGCGGTAGACGCGATACAGGTGGTTGGCCACGGTGGACGGCGCCACGCCGATCTTCTTGGCGGCCTGCTTGAACGAAAGGCCCTGGGCCACGCAGTAGACGATCTCGCGCTCGCGCCCGGTCAGGCGGTCCAGCGGGCCGGCCGGCCAGATCGTGATCAGCGCCAGGTCGTTGAGCGGCTCGGAGCGCACCATCAGGTCCTGGAAGGCCACCGTCTGCCCCGGGTCCGGCAGCTTGAACGGCAGCTGCTGCGGCTGGCGATTGGGGAAGCGCTCGTCGAGCATTTCCAGGAAGCGCGGCTGGGTCTCCTGGAAGTTGCCGTGCTGGTCGATCACCGCCGCGCCGGCGCCCAGGGGCCGTTCCGGCTGGGTCTTGAGCAGGTGCAGGAAGTAGGCGTGTGAGGCCGCGTTGAACAGGTGGAAGGCGATCCGCTTGTGCTGTTGCTTTTCCAGGTCGGAGAATGGCTTGCTGCGGTCGCTGCGGTACAGCGATACCAGGGAATAGATGCCGCTGCGGCGGTCCAGGTGCGACATCGACAGGATGCGTTCGATGCCGAAGGGCTGGAAGGTGCGGCGGTAGATCTCCGAGTTGTAGAAGCGCTCGTCCGACATCATCTCCGACATGTCCGCCGGCACGTCGAGCTGTTCCAGCAGGTGCGGCAGGATCGGGTTGACCGCCGTGGTGGCCTCCAGGGCCGCCGGGTAGTCCTTGGGCAGGTTCTGCAGGGTGACCGTATGGAACTTCAGTGTGCTGCGCGAGCCGCTGCCCCACAGGGCGCCGTCATGCGGGATCACCCGGCCGACCTGCTCCAGGGCCCAGTTGCGGTATTGGCCGGGAGGAACGGCCATGGCCCATCGGTAAAGACGCGAAATCACGCGGTCCACCGGATCGATGGCGTCGTTCGGTATGTTTTTCGTCATCATCCTGACAACTGGGTCCGGGGGCGGGGGGTGATTTACTATCGGTATAATCCTACAACGGAAGCATACTGCATCGTATTGACCCGCAAGCGCGGGCGGCTATCGGGGAATGGGGATGAAGGGGCTCAGGAGCTGGCTGCTCGAATATAACGAGCATCATGCCGACGCGCACAATCGCGCCATCCACGGCATCTGCATTCCCGTCACGGTGTTCGCGCTGTGTTGCGCCTTTCGCGCCATCCCGGTGGGCGATGCCCTATGGAATCCCGCGAGCTTGGCGTTGATCGGCTGGCTGGCCTTCTATCTCTGTCTTTCCTGGCAACTGGCGCTGGGCATGCTGATGGTCTTCGCCGTGATGTACTCCGGCGCCCTGATGCTGGAGACGGCAGTCGGCGGCGCGGGCGCGCTGCTGGTCTCGGCGGGCCTGATGTTTGTCTGCTCTTTATCCCTGCAGTGGCTCGGGCACCGTCGCGAGCATCGCCAGTCCTCTGCCGCGCAGCACCTGCGCCTGTTCCTGATCGCGCCGCTGTGGCAGCTGGCTGATGGCTATCGGCGCCTGCAGATTCCGCTCGGCGGGCTCGCTTCCACCCGCTAGCGTGGACGGCCGCCGCTGGCGGCCATGCATCTTTCAATCCCCAGCCCGCGTGTTCGCGCGATTTGCGCGATGCCCCGCGTTCGTGATCCTTTGAAAACAAGAAGTTGGAGCGGTCCGGGTGTTGGAACGGACCGTGTTAGGCGTATCGGGCGATCCACAGGGACCGACCATGACGCCCAAACCCATCTGCCTGCTGTTCGGAATGACTGCCTTGGTGATGCTGTCCGGTTGCGGCGGCGACGCCTTGGCGCGTTCCAGCATCCAGCCCGAGGCATCGCTGCGTGCGCCACTCGGCGCCGTCGAAGCCCTGGACTACTGCGACGCCCTGGGCAGCCGGGCGCAGAAGATCGACTGCTTCGAGCGCGTCGCGCGTGGCGAGGACCCCTCCCGCATTGCGCAGCGCTGAGCGCCGGGCTCAATCGCAGCCGCCGACGCTCAGCGCTCCCTGCGTCCACGTCGCCGTGGCATTGAGCGGCAGATCGCGCGAATGCGCACCAGCCGTGATCGCATAGCAGCCATCGGCAATCTTCCAGCCGCCGGTTTCCACATCCCAATAAGAGAATGCGCGCTGCTCGAGGACGAAGCTGGCGCGCGCCGAGGCGCCCGGTGCCAGCCAGTGCCGCGAGAATCCCTTCAGCACCCGTTGCGGTTGAGGTACCGACTCCGACGGTGACGGCAGCCCCAGGTAGAGCTGCGGCGTGGCCCAGCCGGCACGGGTACCGGTATTGCGTACCGTCAGGCTGGCCTGCAACTGGCCGTTGCGGGCCTCCAGCTGCAGTCCTTCATAGGCGAACTGCGTGTACGACAGGCCGTAGCCGAACGGGAAGGCGGGTTCCACCTGCTGTTCGTCGTACCAGCGATAGCCGGTGAAGATGCCCTCTGTATAGAAGGCCTGGTTGGCCACGCCGGGATAGCGCAGCGGGTTGCCCGCCGTGGGTGTGTCGCCCTCGGCCTTGGGGAAGCTCAGCGGCAGCCGCCCGCCTGCATCGGTATCGCCGAACAGCACATGGGCCAATGCATCGCCGGCTTCCTGGCCCGGGTACCAGGCCACCAGCATCGCGGCCACCTGGTCCCGCCACGGCGTCAGCACCGGGCCGGCCACCTGCAGCACTACCACCGTATTCGGGTTGGCGGCGGCCACCGCCGCAATTAACGCGTCCTGCGGCTTGCCGCCAAGCTTCGGCAGGCCGGGTACCAGCACCGACAGCGGCAGGGCCGGGCAGTCGAGCGACAGGCAGGTCTTGTCCACGCCCTCGCTGGCCTTGTCCGACACGAAGACGATGGCCACGTCCGCCGTGGCGGCCAGCGCTGCGGCGGCCGCGGCATCGCTGCCGTCGTTGTACAGCGTCTCGGCGCCGCCGGCACGCGCGGCCAGGGCATCCCGCGGTGCCACGAAGCGCAGCGGCACCACCGCGGAAGAACCGCCGCCGCTGGGGCGTTCCACCGCGGAGCGGCCTATCACGGCGATCTTCCCCAGCGCGGCGGCATCCAGCGGCAGCACGCCGTTGTTGCGCAGCAGCACCGCGCCCTGCTCGGCGGTTTCGCGGGCCACCGCGGCGTGTCCTTCGACATCGACGAGATCGTCGTTGCGCACGTAGTCCGCGCGGTCGAAGAAGCCGAAGCGGAACAGCGTGCGCAGGATGTTGCCGACGCGCGTATCCACCGTCTCCATCGACACCAGGCCGGTGAGCACCGCCGTCTGCAATAGCAGCGGCGTATAGAACATGCCCAGCGGCATCTCGATCTCGGTGCCGTTGTTGAGCGACAGCACCGTGTCCTTCACCGCCAGCACGTAGTCGGACACCACGAAGCCGTCGAAACCCCACTCTTGGCGCAGCACCTGCTGCAGCAGGAAGTGGCTGCCGCAGGCCGCCGCGCCGTTGACGAAGCCATAGGCGCACATGAAGGACGCCACGTCCGCTTCGTGGATCGCCGCCTCGAACGGCGCCAGGTGCATCTCGCGCAGCGTGCGCTCGTCGATGACGTGGTTGACCAGCTGGCGCCCGCCAACCAGCGAGGTGATCGGCGGCAGGCCGATCTGGCCCTCCTGGGTGTTCATGGCGTAGTGCTTGACGTTGGCCATGATCCCCTCGGTTTGCGCACCCTGGATCCAGGCTACGCCGAGCCGCTCGGCCAGATAGGGATCCTCGCCGTAGGTCTCGAAGGTTCGCCCCGCCAGCGGGTTGCGCATGATGTCCAGCACCGGCGCATGCAGCAGGTCGTTGCCCTTGTGGCGCACCTCGTTGGCCACGGCCTTGCCGGTGCGCCGCGCCAGTTCCGGGTTGAAGCTCGAGGCCAGCGCCAGCGGCGTGGGAAAGGCGGTGGCCGGGCTGCCGCGCACGCCCACCGGGCCGTCGGACATGCGCAGGTCGGGGATGCCGAGCTCCGGGATGCCCTCGCTGATGCCCACGTAGGGATCGCCGGTGGCGGCGGCAATGATGTTGTCCCCGCCCAGCAGGCTCAGTTTCTGCGACAGCGTCATCTCGCCGAGCAGCAGCGCCGTGCGCTCCGCCGGGCTCAGGCGGGTATCGCACCAGGGCCGGGTCTGGACGTCGCCACAGCGGCTGGGGCCCAGGCCGGGCAGGGGCGGCTGGCCCGTCGTCCCCACCGGGTCGGACGAACCGCAGGCGCTCAGCATCAGGCCAAAGGCGATGCCGGCGACAAGGCCGCCGGGCTTCCGGTAGTTCCGGATGATCATGTTCTCCCCCGCGCGCGGCTCGGGCGGCCACGCTGTCGGGGCTATGCTAGAGGCTTGAAAATCATGCTGATTACCGCATTCAGACGAGAGGGTTTTCTACCAGCAGGGCAAGCCCGGGCCTGTCGCGGAGCGGCCGGACCAGGCCGTGCCCGAGCAAAGAAACTTCACTTTACCCCTTGAATCTGCTGGGCCCGTCCTCAAGAATTAGCAGCCTCGTGCGGCGAGTGCTAACAGCGCGCCAGCGATGAAGCCCGAAGCATTCGCCAATCTATTTATAACCCCTTGAATCTGGGAGATTTATCATGAGTCTGCGCCCGTTGAACGATCGCGTGATCGTCAAGCGTCTGGAAGAAGAGAAGAAGACCGCCGGCGGCATCATCATCCCCGACGCCGCTGCCGAGAAGCCGCTGAAGGCTGAAGTCATTGCAGTGGGCCCGGGCAAGCGTAGCGACGACGGCAAGGTCCACGCTCCCGACGTCAAGAAGGGCGACACCGTCCTGATCGGCAAGTATTCGGGCACCGAAGTGCGTATCGACGGCCAGGACCTGGTCGTTCTGCGCGAGGATGACATCCTCGCCGTCGTTGCCTAAGTCACTGATTCGTTAAGAGGATTCAACAATGGCTGCTAAAGAAGTCAAGTTTGGTGATGACGCCCGTTCGCGCATGGTCGCCGGCGTCAACGTGCTCGCCAACGCCGTCAAGGTCACCCTGGGCCCCAAGGGCCGCAACGTCGTGCTCGACAAGAGCTTCGGCGCCCCCACCGTCACCAAGGACGGCGTTTCCGTCGCCAAGGAAATCGAGCTGAAGGACAAGTTCGAGAACATGGGCGCCCAGCTGGTCAAGGAAGTCGCTTCCAAGACCTCCGATGAAGCCGGCGACGGCACCACCACCGCCACCGTGCTGGCCCAGGCCATCGTCAACGAAGGCCTGAAGTCGGTCACCGCCGGCGTCGACCCGATGGACATCAAGCGCGGCATCGACAAAGCCGTCGAGGCCGTCACCGCCGAGATCAAGAAGCACGCCACCCCCTGCAAGGACCGCACGGCCATTGCCCAGGTCGGCACCGTGTCCGCCAACGCCGACGAAGAGATCGGCAAGATCATCGCCGACGCGATGGACAAGGTCGGCAAGGAAGGCGTGATCACCGTTGAAGAGGGCAAGTCCCTGGCCAACGAGCTCGACGTCGTCGAGGGCATGCAGTTCGATCGCGGCTACCTGTCGCCGTACTTCATCAACAATGCCCAGTCGCAGCAGTGCGAGCTGGACAGCCCGCTGATCCTGATCACCGACAAGAAGATCTCCAACATCCGCGAGCTGCTGCCGGTGCTGGAAGGCGTCGCCAAGCAGGGTCGCCCGCTGCTGATCATCGCCGAGGACGTCGAGGGCGAAGCCCTGGCCACCCTGGTCGTGAACAACCTGCGCGGCATCCTGAAGGTTTCCGCCGTCAAGGCCCCGGGCTTCGGCGACCGCCGCAAGGAAATGCTGAAGGACATCGCCATCCTGACCGGCGGTACCGTCATCACCGAGGAACTGGGCCTGTCGCTCGAGAAGGCCACCCTGAACGATCTGGGCACCGCCAAGCGCGTGCAGATCGAGAAGGAAAACAGCACCGTCATCGACTGCGCCGGCAAGAAGGAAACGATTGCCGCCCGCATCAAGGAAATCCGCGCCCAGGTTGACGCCTCCACCAGCGACTACGATCGCGAGAAGCTGCAGGAGCGTCTGGCCAAGCTGTCCGGCGGCGTCGCCGTCATCAAGGTCGGCGCTGCTACCGAAGTCGAGATGAAGGAAAAGAAGGCCCGCGTCGAAGACGCCCTGCACGCTACCCGTGCGGCCGTCGAGGAAGGCATCGTCGCCGGCGGCGGCGTCATGCTGGTCCGCGCTGCCAAGGTCCTGGAGAAGCTCAAGGGTGCCAACGACGACCAGACGGTCGGCGTCAACATCCTGCGCCGCGCCATCCAGGAACCCCTGCGCCAGATCGTGAAGAACGCTGGTGAAGAAGCTTCCGTGATCCTGAACAAGGTTGCGGACGGCAAGGGTTCCTTCGGCTACAACGCCGGTTCCGGCGAGTACGGCGACATGATCGAGATGGGCATCATCGACCCGGCCAAGGTCACGCGTCTGGCCCTCCAGAACGCCGCCTCGGTCGCCGGCCTGCTGCTGACCACCGAAGCCATGATCGCCGAACTGCCGCAGAAGTCCGAACCGGCGATGCCGGCCGGCGGCGGCATGGGTGGCATGGGCGGCATGGGCGATTTCTAAGGAAATCCCCTGCGGCCGGAAGACCGTTCGCCCTGAGCCTGTCGAAGGGCGGGCGGTCCTCCAACGAAGCAAGCTGTTACTTCAAGGCCCCGGAAACGGGGCCTTGTTGTTTTTATGCGCCAGAACCGTTTGAATGCCTTCCAGCGACGGGGAGAGGCAGCATGCAGCGACCGGTACTCCACAGCGTCAGCGTCAGCCAGGACTACGGCCTGCCGCTGGGCGAGGTCTTCGATTCCTGGCTCCGGCCGGAGGCGCTGTCGCAATGGCTGCGCATGGAGGCGGAGCCCCCGAGCGGTGTCGAGATCGACCGGCGTGTCGGTGGAGCCTTCGAGATACGCCTGCAATGCGCCGGCGATGAGGTGCCGCTGCGCGGCGCCTACCTGGAGATCGATCGCCCCAGCCGCCTGATGTTCACCTGGATATCCCCGGGCACCGACCTGCGCGAGTCCATCATCACGCTGGACCTGCAGCCGCAGGGGCAGGGCACGCGCCTCACACTCACCCATGATGGTCTGCCGTCTGCGCAGCATGCGCAGGAGCACGCCATGGTATGGACGCAGATGCTGCCGCGGATCGGGGGCTAGGGCCTGTTAACACTACCGCAATCGCTGCAACGGAGACCGTTTTGGCGCAGGGCTAAGTCCCGTCACGCGCGGTGTACTCAACGTACATAAGCGGGGCGGGACAACGCCATGCGCCAAAACGATCCCGCCCTTCAGGTGCCCCCGGATTTGCGGCCATGCGGTGTTGCTCCTCGGTTACTTGGAACCACCAAGCTCCCTCCTCGCGCAGTGCCTGGCCGCAAATCCGGGGGCATCGCAGTGATCGCGGTAGCGTTAACAGGCCCTAGAGAAACTTCGCCGGCGCGATCTTCAGGCCCTTGCCGGGCAGCGCCATCAGCGTCGACGTGCCGTGGGCCAGCAACTCGCCCTTTTCGTCGCGCACATAGGCCTCGGTGTAGCTGATCTGCCGCCCCGGGCGGATGCAGCGGCCCTCGGCCTTCAGCAGGCCGCCCATGGCCGGCTTCAGGTAGTTCAGCTTCAAATCCACGTTCACCAGCCCCGCATCGGCCGGCAGGCGCATGAAGCCGGCCCAGAACGTCGCGGTGTCGATCAGCGTCGCCAGCACGCCGCCATGGACGATGCCGAAAGGCTGGAAGTGCTGCGGCAGCACGTCCAGGTCGATGCGGCAGCTGTCGAAGTCGATCTGCGCCAGGCGGAAGGCGATGTGCTTGGGGAACGCCGCGCCATTGACCAGCTCGTACAGCGCGGCGGTGTAGTCCGGGTTGATGCGGTCCATGGACAGGCTCTCAGGCAAAGCGGTCGGGTGCGACGATCTTCGGGTCGATGCTGGGCGCGGCACCGGTGATGAGCTGGCTGATCAGCTCGCCGGTTACCGCCGACATCGTCACGCCGAGCATGCCATGGCCGGTGGCCAGCCAGAGGTTGTCCCAGCGCGGGGCGCGGCCGATCAGGGGCAGGTCGTCGTAGACCATCGGCCGCCAGCCGAACCACTCCTCGCGGACCTGCTCGCCCAGGGGTTCGCGCAGGTACTCCCCGGCGGCTCGGCGCAGGGCGTCCAGGCGGGTGCGGTTGAGCGAGTCGTCGTAGCCCGAGAATTCCATGGTGCTGCCCAGGCGGTAGCCGCTCTCCCAGCCGGTCACGCAGACCCCGCGCTCCTTGAGCACCAGCGGCAGGCGCGGCCAGGCCTTCGGGTTCTCCATGGTGATCGAGTAGCCCTTGCCCGGCTGGATCGGCAGGTCCAGCCGCAGCTGGCGCCCCATCAGGGGCGTCCAGGCGCCCAGGGCCATCAGCACCTCGCGGCCGGTGTGGCGCTGGCCTGCTGTCGTGACCACCGCGCTGATGCGGTCGCCCTGGCGCTCGAAGCCGCTGATGTCCTCGCCCTCCAGGATCGTGCCGCCCAACTCGCGCACGCGGCGCGCCAGCTCGTCCACATAGCGCTCCGGGCGCAGGTGGGCGTCGTTGGGGTAGTAGTGCCCGCCGACGATGCTGTCATTGAGCGCCGGCTCCAGTTCGCGGGCGCCGGCCCCATCGACGATGCGGGCCTCCACGCCTTCGGCCAGCAGGGGCTGGAGCAGGGGATTGGCCAGTTCCATCGCCTGCGGGTCGCGGAACACGTACATGGTGCCGCCGGTCTGGAACTCGCAGGCCAGGCCCTCGTCGCGCACCAGCTGCTCCAGCAGGGCGCGCGAGCGGTTCAGCAGCAGGGCCTTGGCATGCATGCCGGCCAGGTAGTCCCGGCCGTTGGCGCGGCGGGCGAAGCGCGTCAGCCAGCCCAGCAGGCGCCAGTCGGCCCGGGGGCGCACGTAGAAGGGCGCATCAGCCTGGGTCATCCATTTCAGGGCCAGCTGGATCACGCCGGGTGCCGCCAGGGGGGCGGCATGGCTGGGGGTGATGGTGCCGCAGTTGCCATGGGAGCTGCCCGCGCCCACGGTCTTGCGTTCCAGGATGGTGACGCTGCGGCCGGCCTGGAGCAGGCGCAGGGCGGAAACCAGGCCGATCACCCCCCCGCCGAGGATCAGCACATCGGTGTTGCGGGAGTTCATGTGCGAATGATGCCTTCAGGCGCGCTAAAATGCGCCACCTCACCCACACCCCGTAACCCATGAAACCCATTTCCCTGACCCGCTACCTCATCGAGGAGCAGCGCGCCGGCCGCATCAACGCCGACCTGCGCCTGCTGATCGAGGTCGTCGCGCGTGCCTGCAAGAGCATCTCCCACTCCATCGGCAAGGGCGCCCTCGGCGGCGTGCTGGGCGACGCCGGCACCGGCAACATCCAGGGCGAGGCCCAGAAGAAGCTCGACGTGCTGTCCAACGAGATCCTGCTGGAAGCCAACGAGTGGGGCGGCCACCTGGCCGGCTGCGCCTCCGAGGAAATGGACGATCCGGTCAAGATCCCCAACGTCTATCCCAAGGGCAACTTCCTGCTGCTCTACGATCCGCTGGACGGCTCGTCCAACATCGACGTCAACATCAGCGTCGGCACCATCTTCTCGGTGCTGCACTGCCCGGACGGCGTCGTTGATCCGGAAGTCGAGCACTACCTGCAGAAGGGCAGCACCCAGGTCTGTGCCGGCTACACCGTCTACGGCCCCAGCACCCTGCTGGTGCTGACCGTGGGCAACGGCACGCACGAGTTCACGCTGGACCGCGAGCTGGGCAGTTTCCTGATGACCAAGCGGGACATGAGGATTCCCGAGGAAACCAAGGAATTCGCCATCAACATGTCCAACCAGCGCCACTGGGAGGAGCCGATGAAGAAGTACATCGCCGAACTCCTGGCCGGCAAGACCGGCCCGCGCGGCAAGGACTTCAACATGCGCTGGGTCGCCTCCATGGTGGCCGACGTGCACCGCATCCTGACCCGTGGCGGCGTCTTCATCTACCCCAAGGACCTCAAGGACACGAGCAAGCCGGGCAAGCTGCGCCTGATGTATGAGGCCAACCCGATGAGCTTCATCGTCGAGCAGGCCGGCGGCGCCTCCACCACGGGCCTGCAGCGCATGCTCGACGTGCAGCCCACCGCGCTGCACCCGCGCGTGCCGGTGTTCCTCGGCTCGAAGAACGAGATCGAGGTGGCGACGCGCTATCACCTCGAGGCGGCGGGCAAGTAAGCCGTCGTTGCTGCAACGAAAAAGCCCCGCAATGCGGGGCTTCTTCGTTCTCACAGGGGCCTTTTGTAGGAGCCAGCTTGCTGGCGACTTCGTTGGTCGTTTCGCCAGCAACCGGGCTCCTACAAGGCTGCTATCGAATCAAGCGCGCGGATCAAACCCCGCATACCGCTTCGCCATCTCCTCGTAGAACGCCTTGTCCTCGTCGCCCTCGGCTGGCGGCGTGACGATCTGCAGGTTGACGATCTGGTCGCCCGCCGTGGTGCCCGGCAGGCCGCGGCCCTTCAGGCGCAGCTTGCGGCCGGTCTGCGTGCCGGCGGGGATGGTCAGCTCCACCGTGCCGCCCAGCGTCGGCACCGGCACCTTGCCGCCCAGTGCAGCCTCCCAGGGCGCCAGGTTCACGTGCACGGTGACGTTGCGGCCGTCGAGCTTGAAACGTTCGTTCGGCGCGAACTCGATCTCCAGCAGCAGGTCGCCGCCGTGGCTGCCCTGGCCGGACAGCCGGATCGACTGGCCGGCGGTGACGCCCTTGGGGATGCGCACGTTGAGCGTGCGGCCGTTGACCGACAAGGTCTTCTGCGCCCCCTCGTAGGAATCCTCCAGGGCGATGGCGATCTTGGCGCGGCTGGGTTGCGGCTGGCCGCCGCCGAAGCCGCCGCCCATGTCCTCGAAGCCGCCGCCGCCCATGCCGCCCATCTGGCCGCCGAACAGCGTCGAGAAGAAGTCGGAGAAGTTGCCGCCACCGGCGCCACCACCGAAGCCGGGACCACCGCGAGCGCCGCCGCGCGGGCCGCGGCCGCCGCCACCGAACATCGACTCCCAGCCCGGCGGTGGCGTGAACTGCTGGCCGCCCTTCCAGTTGGGGCCCAGCGTGTCGTAGGCCTTGCGCTTCTCGGCATCGCTCAAGACCTCGTTGGCCTCGTTGATCTCCTTGAACTTGTCCTCTGCACCCGCGGCCTTGTTCTTGTCCGGGTGGTACTCACGCGCCAGCTTGCGGTAGGCGCGCTTGATCTCGTCCGTCGAGGCAGACCGCGCGACGCCGAGAACCTTGTAGTAGTCCTTGTATTCCACTGTGCTTCCGGGAAAAGGGTGAAAGTGTCGCCATCATAGATGGGGATGCCCTGGCGCGCGTGCAAGATGGCGCCTCAACGAAAAACGGGGCGCTTTCGCGCCCCGTCGTGATACCGCTTGCTGCTCCGTCAGTGCGTGACCGCGATCTTGCGCGCCTGGGCCTGCGGGCGCTTGGGGATGGTGATCTCCAGCACGCCGTTGCGGTTGGTGGCGCTGACAGCCTCGGAGTCCACCGTGTCCGGCAGCGCGAAGCGGCGGTGGAAGCGGCCGGTGGCGCGCTCGACACGGCGGCGTTCGACCCCTGCCGGTTCGGCTGCCGCCGCGCGGCTGCCGCCGAGCACCAGCACGCCTTTCTCCAGCGTGAGCTCGATCGTCGCCGGATCGACACCCGGTACATCGGCGGTGAGCACGAACTTGTCGGCGTACTCCTCGATGTCCACGGCCGGCGCCCAGTCGGCCGTAGCGCCGCTGGAATCGTCCTGCGCAGCGCGATCGACCGCGCGGTTGAATTCACGGAACAACGCCTGGTGCAGGCCCCAGGGCTCATAGCGAAGAATGCTCATCTCTCAAACTCCTCAGGTCAGTTCGGCGACCGTCGCCGTTGACTTTGAAGGTGAGGATCGCCGTCGTGATTTCAAGACCCCTTGGCAGGCTCCGGCTCGGGGCGAGGCGGGGTGGGGGGCGTGGTGCGGATCACTTCGTCCACCGTGGTGAGTCCGGTCCATACCTTCTGGCTGCCGGCCACGCGCAAGGGCATCATGCCGCTGCGCAGTGCGGCGTCGCGCAGGTGCACCGGGTCGGCATCGTCGCGGATCGCCTCCTTGAGTCCCGGGGTCATCATCAGCATCTCGTAGATGCCGGTGCGCCCCAGGTAGCCGGTCTCGCGGCACTCCAGGCAGCCCACGGCCTCGTGCACTTGCTTCGGTTGCTCGATATGAGGGCCGCCGACCAGTTCCTGCCAGGCGACAGGATCGGTATCCACCGGCTTCTTGCAGTGCTTGCAGAGCTTGCGCAGCAGGCGCTGTGCCACCACGCCGAGCAAGGTTGAACGCAGCAGGTACGAGGGCACACCCAGGTCGAGCAGGCGCGTCACCGCGCTGGGCGCGTCATTGGTGTGCAGCGTGGAGAGCACCAGGTGTCCGGTGAGCGCTGCCTGGATCGCCACCTCGGCGGTTTCCAGGTCGCGGATTTCGCCCACCATGATGATGTCGGGGTCCTGGCGCATCAGTGCGCGCACGCCGGAGGCAAAGGTCAGGTCGATGCCGGGGTGCACCTGCATCTGGTTGAAGCTCGGTTCCACCAGCTCGATCGGATCCTCGATGGTGCAGACGTTGACCTCGGAGGTCGCCAGATGCCGCAGCGTGGAGTAGAGCGTGGTGGTCTTGCCCGAGCCGGTGGGGCCGGTCACCAGGATGATGCCGTGCGGCTGGTCGATCATGCTCTGCCAGCGCGTCGCATCGTTGCCGGCGAAGCCCAGTGCCGAGAAGTCCTTGACCAGCACTTCCGGATCGAAGATACGCAGCACCAGCTTCTCGCCGAAAGCAGTCGGCAAGGAGGACACGCGCAGTTCGATCTCCTTGCCATCGGGCGAGCGCGTCTTGATGCGGCCGTCCTGCGGCTTGCGCTTCTCCGCCACGTCCATGCGCGCCAGGATCTTCAGTCGGCTGGTGACGGCGGTACCGACCGCAGTGGGCACCTGGTAGACGTCATGCAGCACGCCGTCGATGCGGAAGCGCACGTTGGTGACGTCGCGGCGCGGTTCGATATGGATATCGCTGGCACGCTGTTCGAAGGCATACTGCAGCAGCCAGTCGACGATCGCCACGATGTGGTGGTCGTCCGCCGTCAGCTTGCCGCTGCGCCCGAGTTGGGTCAGCTGTTCCAGGTTCTGCACGCTGCCCAGCGCCGGGCTGGACGCTTTTTCCTTCTGGCTCGCCTTGACCGAGCGTGCCAGCGCGTAGAACTCCACCAGGTAGCGCTCGACGTCCAGCGGATTGGCCAGCACGCGGCGGATCTGCTGCTTGAGGTGCGGCTGCAGGTCGCGTTCCCACTCACGCAGGTAGGGCTCGGCGGTGGCCAGCACCACCTCGTCGGCCGTGACCTTCACCGGCAGGATCCGGGCGCGCGTCGCAAAGGCGTAGGACACCACCGAGGTGACCTTGCCCACGTCGATCGACAACGGGTCGATACGCAGATAGGGCAGGCCCGTGCGCTTGGCCAGCCACTGGGTCAGCACCTCCAAGGTCAGCTTGCGCCCCGGTGATTGCGGGTTGTCCCAGTCGGCCGAGGCGATCACCGCCAGCGGGTGACGCGGGTCCGGATGGCTGGCCAGGCGGATATGCAGCTCACGGGTGGCTTCGCGCTTGACCAGCCCGTCGGCCACCAGGGCTTCGAGCAGCTCCGGCAGATCCAGGCGATGTTCAGGGATGGGTCGGTTCATCCCGCCAACTTTACACCCCGGCGCGCACCGGGGAAAAAGCAGGAATGGGCCCGGCAGCGGGGCTGGGCCCGCGCAACCTCGCCGCAGGGATTTGCCCGCCCCGCTTTTGCACCGCACAATTCTCCGGGTGCGCCGCCGCAGCGGCCGTCCGAAGCCGAAGATCATGCCGCCTCCCTGGGCGGTCTGCCAAGAAGGAATGCGTTTATGAAATATGGAATCCTGCTGCTCAGCCTCGGGCTGAGCGCCTGCGCCGGCGGCTGGATGAAGCGCGAAAGCTCGGTCGAGGTCAGCGAGGTGGCGCGCTCCTACCAGTGCAACAGCGAAGGCCAGGAAACCCGCATCAGCCTGCTGCCCGATGCCGCCGCCGTCGCGGTCTGGCAGCAGCAGCGCGGCGTGGATTTCGGCGGCGAGCGCCTTCCTCAGGGCCGTTTCGCCCTGGTCGAGATGGGTGAGCGCAACAGCGGCGGCTACGGCGTGGCGATCAGCCGGCTGGCCGGGCGCCGGGGCGGCACCCTGATCCTGCGCGGCACCTTCGTGGCACCGGCGGCCGGCGACATGTCCACCCAGGCCATCACCAGCCCCTGCGTGCTGGTCAGCCTGCCGCGCGAGGGCTACGAGACCATCGAGATCGTCGACCAGGACGGCCGCCTCCGCGGTCGTGTCGCGGCGGCGCCATGAGCCTGCGACGTTTCTGCGGCCTGCTGCTGTCGGCCGTGCTGCTGCCTGCCTGGGCGGCAGGGCCTGCTGCGCCGGACGCCCAGGCGGGAGCCGGCCTGGTACCCACCGAAGTGGTGGATGCCTTCCACGCCGCACTGGCGAACGGGGACCGCGCCGGCGTGATCCGGCAACTGGCCACGGACCTGACCATCTATGAGCAGGGCTTCGTCGAGCGCGGCCGTGATGCCTACGCCCAGGGCTCCATGCCCAACGACATCACCTTCGCCAGCCTGGTGAAGCGCCAGGTCCTGCAGCGCGACGCCTGGGAAGACGGCAATGTCGCCTGGGTGCTGACGCTGAGCTCCGTCACCGGCGATTTCGGTGACCAGAAGCTGTCGCTGGTCAACACCGAGACCCTGGTACTGCGCCGCACCGGCCAGGGCTGGAAGATCGTGCATATCCATCGCTCGGCGCACCCGCGCGGCGAGGGTGAAGCATTACCGGAGCCCCTGCCCAGCGCCGGCCGTCCCGCTCCGGCCGCCACTCCCGCAGCGCTGCCGCCCCCGGTTGCTCCCGTGACGGCCCCCGCCGCGGTTCCCATGCCCCCGCCGCCCCCGGGCCCCGTACCGGCGTCGTCGACTCGCCCCGAGGGAGAGTGATGCTGCAATTCCTGCCCGCGCCGCTGCTCGGCGCCATCGTCTTCAGCTTCCTGGTGATCAACACCTGCTTCTGGATCGTGCCCGTCTACCTGCTGATCCTGGTCAAACTGGTCACGCCCTCCGGCGCCCCGCGCGACGCCGTGTCGCGCTGGACCGCCGCGCTGGCCCAGCAATGGGCCGGCATCAACAGCTGGGCGGTCGGCACGCTGATGAAGACCGAGTGGGACATCCGCATCGAAGGGCAGCTCGACCCGCGCGGCCAGTACCTGGCCTGCGCCAACCACCAGAGCTGGAACGACATCGTCGTGCTGATGAAGGCCTTCGGCCACCGCGCGCCGTTCTTCAAGTTCTTCATCAAGCAGGAACTGATCTGGGTGCCGCTGCTGGGCCTGGCCTGGTGGGGCCTGGACTACCCCTTCATGAAGCGCTACAGCGCCGAGAAGCTGGCCAGGCACCCGGAGCTGCGTGGCAAGGACGTGGAAACCACCAAGCGCGCCTGCCAGAAATTCCGCAACCAGCCGGTGATGGTGCTCAACTTCCTCGAAGGCACCCGCTTCACCCGCACCAAGCACAATCAGCAGCAGTCACCCTACCAGCACCTGCTCAAGCCCAAGGCGGGCGGTTTCGCCTTCGCCATGAACGCCTTCGGCGAGCGCCTGAACTCGCTGCTGGACATCACCATCGTCTACCCGGGCGGCGCCCAGGGCATCTGGGGCCTGATGTCGGGCCAGGTGCCCAAGGTCATCGTCGAGGTGCGGCAGCTGAAGATCCCGCACGAGCTCTACAACGGCGACTACGAGAACGATCCGGTCTTCCGCCAGAAGTTCCAGACCTGGATCGGCGAGCTGTGGGAGCGCAAGGACCAGCGCATCGGCGAAATTCTTGCCGGGCAGTGAGTGCTTCTTCTCGTGGTGGCGGTCGAGGGGCGCCCCGAGGGCGAGAGTGCCTGGGCTTGCTGGATGGCTCGACATACCCGTTCGGCAGACGATCCGCCATCACCGGTTTGAACGACGGCGCCCCTTGAGCCACAAACAAGAAAGCCCGCGATAGCGGGCTTTCTTGTTTGCATTGTCCACCTATCGATCCGTTGCCGGTTCCTTGTCCTGCAGCAGGTACATCGCCACCTCGCCGAACAGGTTCGGGCGCAGGCGGATACGCCAGCCCTCGCGGTGGCTGCGGTTCAGCATGCGCCGGTCCAGGATGCGCCAACCGATGTCCTCGCAGAGCCGCTCGAAGTCGTCCACCGAGCAGAGGTGGATGTTCGGCGTGTCGTACCAGCGCTCGTTGAGCGTCGGCGTCACCGGCATGTGACCCTGGGCCAGGCCCATGCGTACGCGCCAATGCCCGAAATTGGGGAAGGTGACGATGCCAAAGCGGCCGACGCGCAGGATTTCCTCGATCGCCAGGTCCGGGCGCTGCAGCGCCTGCAGCGCCTGCGTCATCACCACGTAGTCGAAGGACTGCGACTCGAAGCCCTTGAGGCCCTCGTCGAGGTCGGCCTGGATCACGTTGATGCCCTGCTCGACACAGGACGCGACCTTCTCAGGGTCAATCTCCAGGCCGTAGCCGGTCACCTGGTGCGTGCGCGCCAGGTGCGCCAGCAGCTCGCCGTCGCCGCAGCCCAGGTCGAGGATGCGCGAGCCCGGCTTGATCCAGTCGCAGATCAGCGCCAGGTCGGGACGCAGCGTCGCGGTGCTCATGCAACCTCCTGCGCCACGCGGGCCAGGTAGCCGCGCAGCACGCGGTGGTACTGCGGGATCGGCATCAGGAAGTCGTCATGGCCCAGCTGCGAGTCGATCAGCGCGTAGGACACATCGCGGCCGGCATCGACCAGCGCCTTGACGATCTCGCGCGAGCGTTGTGGCGAGAATCGCCAGTCCGACGAGAAGGCCACCACCAGGAAGCGGGCGCTGACGCGGCGGAACGCGGCCGCCAGGTCGTTGCCGTACTCGCGCGCCGGATCGAAGTAGTCCAGCGCCTTGGTCATGATCAGGTAGGTGTTGGCGTCGAAGCGGTCCACGAAGGACTGCCCCTGGTAGCGCAGGTAGCTCTCCACCTCGAACTCGACGTCGAAGTTGTAGCTCGGTACGGCCGTCTTCAGCTCGCGGCCGAACTTGGCGCGCATGGCCTCGTCCGACAGGTAGGTGATGTGTCCCAGCATGCGCGCCAGCTTCAGCCCGCGCGCCGGCACCACGCCCTGCTCGTAGAAATGGCCACCGTGGAATTCCGGGTCCGACAGGATCGCCTGGCGGGCGATCTCGTTGAAGGCGATGTTCTGCGCCGAGATCTTCGGCGCCGCGGCGATCACGCAGGCGTGGCGCACGCGCTCCGGGAACTCGATGGTCCACTGCATCACCTGCATGCCGCCCAGGCTGCCGCCGATGATCGCGGCCCAGCTCGGGATGCCGAGTTCGTCGGCCAGCAGTGCCTGCGAGCGCACCCAGTCGCGCGCCGTCACCAGCGGGAAATCGGGGCCCCAGGGCTTGCCGGTCTCCGGGTTGATCGTGTTCGGCCCGGTGGAGCCGCGGCAGCCGCCCAGGTTGTTGAGCGCCACCACGAAGAAGCGGTTGGTGTCGATCGGCTTGCCCGGGCCCACGCAGTTGTCCCACCAGCCGGGCTTCTTGTCGCCTTCGTGGAAGCCGGCCACGTGGTGGTCACCGGACAGCGCATGGCAGATCAGGATCGCGTTGGAATGCGCCGCGTTGAGCTGGCCGTAGGTCTCCACCATCAGCTCATGCTGCGGCAGCGTGCGGCCACAATCCAGCGCCAGCGGATGCCGGATCAGGACCTTGAAAGGCTGTACCAGGCCGACCGAGTCGGCAGGGTAGGGTCCGCTCATCGGAACATGCCGGGGAGCGGCACCAGCCGCACCACCACCTGCAGGGCCAGGGCCACCACCAGCGGCGACAGGTCCAGGCCCGACTGCGGCAGCAGGCGGCGCACCGGGCGCAGCAACGGCTCGTTCATGCTCCACAACACGTTGCTGGCCGGGTTGTTCACGCCGGGGCCGAGCCAGGACAGGATCGCCTGGATGGCAATGGTCAGCGTGTAGAGGTTGAGCGTCATCGTCACCAGCTTGAGCAACGCGTACCACATCGCCGGGTAGCGGCTCAGGCGCAGGTTCAGGATGCCGCTGATCGTATGCACGTAGACCAGCGCGATCAGGAACACCACCAGCAGCACGCCGATGTTGAGGTTGCGCCAGGGTGGCAGCACCCGGCGCAGGGAGTCGGCCGGATAGCGCGTGGCCTTGAAGATCATCTGCGACAGCGGGTTGTAGAAGTCCGCCCGCACGTACTGCAGGATCACGCGCAGCAGGAACAGCCACATCACGATGTCGAAGATCGCCGTGACGAGGAAATACAGCGCGTTGGTCGCGTTGGCGCCCATGGTTCTAGTCCTGTGCGTCGAGCAGGTCGCCCAGCTCGCGGCTGCGGTTGGCGGCGGCGGCCAGCGCCTCATCGAAGCTGCGGCGCAGGCCGGCGGCTTCCAGGGACTTGACCGCGGCCTCGGTGGTGCCGCCCTTGGAGGTCACCTGGGCACGCAGTTCCACCACGTCGCGCGCACCCTCGGCGGCCGCCATCTGCGCCGAGCCGGCGAAGGTGTGCAGCGCCAGGCGGGCGGCGGTATCCGGCGCCAGGCCCAGCTTCTCGCCGGCCTCGCGCAGGGCTTCGGTCAGCAGGAAGAAATAGGCCGGGCCCGAGCCGGACAGCGCGGTGACCGCGTCGATGTCCTCCTCGCGGTTCAGCCAGACCGTGGCGCCGGCGGTGGCCAGCACCGCCTCGGCCAGCTTGCGGGCGGCATCCGGGGTGCCTGCCACGGCATACAGACCGGTGATGCCCTTGCCGATCAGGGCCGGGGTATTGGGCATGGTGCGCACGTAATGGGCGGCCTCGCCCAGGGCGCGGCGCAGTCGCGCCAGGCGCACGCCGGCGGCCACCGAGATCACCACGCAGCCGGGGTCCGCCTGCAGGCCGGCCAGGGCCTCGCCCATCTGCTGGGGCTTCACCGCCAGCACCAGGGCGCCGGCGCCGGGAACCACCTCGGCGGCCGTGGCCCGCACCTCCAGCCCGAACTGCCGGCGCAGCCAGTCGGCGCGCTCGGCCACGGGTTCTGCTACGCGCAAGCGTTCCACCGGGTGGCCGGCGGCGATCAGGCCGCCGATCAGGCTGGCCGCCATGTTGCCACCGCCAATGAAGGCAATCGTCTGCTGCATTGTTCTAGGGGGGTGTCCGGCAGGGTGCGCAAAAAGGGAGCGTATGATATTGCACCCTGCCCGCTAACACTATGAGCCAGAAAAAGCCCTCCGCGGACGTCCAGAAGCTCCTTGCCAGCTACCGCAGCCGCATCGAGGCGGCCCGGGTCTACGACGTCGCCATCGTCTCTCCCTTCGAGGAAGCGCCCAAGCTGTCGGCGCGCCTGCAGAACCGCGTGCTGCTCAAGCGCGAGGACCTGCAGCCGGTCTACTCCTTCAAGCTGCGCGGGGCCTACAACAAGATCGCCAAGCTCAGCGACGCCGAGCGCGCCCGCGGGGTCATCACCGCCTCGGCCGGCAACCACGCCCAGGGCGTGGCCCTGGCCGCCAAGCGCCTGGGTCTGACGGCCTGGATCGTCATGCCGCGCACCACCCCGCAGCTGAAGGTGGACTCGGTCAAGGCCCTGGGCGGCAAGGCCATCCTGCACGGCGACGCCTACGACGACGCCCGCGAGCATGCCCTCAAGCTGGTGGAAGAGAAGGGCATGACCATGGTCCACCCCTACGACGATCCGGAAGTGATCGCAGGGCAGGGCACCATCGCCAAGGAGATGCTGGAGCAGTATTCCGAGCCGATCGACGCGGTATTCGTGCCCGTGGGCGGCGGCGGCCTGCTGGCCGGCGTCGCCGCCTGGATCAAGGCGGTGAGCCCCAAGACCCGCATCATCGCTGTGGAGCCGCAGGACTCCAACTGCTTCGACGCCGCCTGGAAGGCCGGCCGCCGCGTCACGTTGCCGCAGGTGGGCCTGTTCGCCGACGGCGTCGCGGTCAAGCAGATCGGCGAGGAGACCTTCCGCGTCGCCCGCCACCTGGTGGACGAGACCATCCAGGTCAGCGTCGACGAGATCAGCGCCGCCATCCGCGACATGTTCTACGAGAAGCGCGCCCTGCCGGAGCCGGCGGGAGCCCTGGCCGTGGCCGGCATCAAGCGCTGGGTGCAGGAGACGGGCGCCACCGGCAAGACCCTGGCCGCCGTCATCTCCGGCGCCAACGTCAACTTCGACCGCCTGCGCCACATTGCCGAGCGCGCCGAACTGGGCGACGAGGCCGAGGCCTTGCTGGCCGTGACCATCCCGGAGAAGCCGGGCAGCTTCAAGGCCTTCCTCAAGCACATCGGGCGGCGCACGGTCACCGAGTTCAACTACCGCTTCGCCTCGGCCCGCGAGGCCCACATCTTCGTCGGCGTGAAGCTGACCGAGGGCCAGGCCGAACGCGAGGCACTGCTCGCGGGCCTGCGCGAGGCCGGCTATGCCGTCACCGACATGACCGGCAACGAGATGGCCAAGCTGCATGTGCGCTTCATGGTCGGCGGACGCTGCCCCGGCCTGTCCGACGAGCGCCTGTTCCGCTTCGAATTCCCCGAGCGCCCCGGCGCCGCGCTGGACTTCCTGCAGGCGGTGGGGTCGCGCTGGAACATCTCGCTGTTCCATTACCGCAACCATGGCGCCGCCTACGGGCGCGTGCTCTGCGGCCTGCAGGTGCCGAAGAAGGAATGGGCGGAGTGTCGCCGCTCGCTCGACGAACTCGGCTACGAGTACGTCGAGGAGAGCGACAACCCCGCCTACAAGCTGTTCCTGGGCACCCAGCCCTGAGCGGTCGCCGGGCGGCGGCTCATCCGCCCGGCTCCCCTACGCAAAGAAGCCCGCGGGTGCCTTGGCACCCGCGGGCTTCTTCGTTGCGGAGGGTGGGGGCCCGGCCATCCATGGCCAGCCCCTCACCCCGATTCCGCCTCGGGCCTAGAAGCGGAATTCCAGGCCGGCCGAGACCATGTCGAGATCCGAGCGGCCCACTTCGTAGCGCTCGTACTCGGCCTTGAGCGCAAAGCTCTGCGCGATCGGGAAGGTCACGCCGGCGCCGTAGAACAGGTTGTCCTTGTCGTCGTCGATCTCCTCGGTGACGGACTGGCCGTCCACCTCGGCGAAGGCATAGCCGACCTTGCCGTAGATGCGCGCGATCTCGCCCAGCGGGATGCCCGCCGTCACGGCCAGCGTCCAGGCCTTGGCATCGGGGCCGTCGCTGTTGCCGCCGAGATTGCCGAAGTTCACATAGCCGATTTCGCCGCCGATGATGCCGGCATAACCGCCCGCCATGATCTTGTAGCCGTCGTCGGAGCCGTCGAAGTCATCGTTGTCGAAGCTGGCGCGACCATAGCTGGCGCCGAGATAACCGCCCATCTCGGCCGCTGCAGCGGTGCCCGCCATCGTCATCAACATCACTGCAGCCGCCATCGTCCTGATTCGCATGTCGCACCTCCGTGTGCTTGTGGAGGCTAGAGATTGTGATTCGGAGCCTGACTCGTCGCTGAATGGCCGGAACTATTTCGATGACGTACAGCAAATCGTCTCACTCCAGCGACAGGATGTGCTCCCAGTGCTCCTTGCCCACCGGGATCACCGAGAGGCGGTTACCCGTGGCAAGCAGGCGGAAATTGGCCAGCTTCTTGTCGTCGCGCATCTGTGCCAGCGTGACCGGGTTCTTGAGCTTGCGCTCGAAGCTCACGTCCACCAGCAGCCAGCGCGGCTCTTCCTTCTTCGACTTGGGGTCGTAGTGGTCCGACTTGGGATCGAACTGCGTCGGGTCGGGGTAGGCCACCGAGGCGATCTTCATCACGCCGTACACCCCCGGCACCTCGCAGGACGAGTGATAGAACAAAGCCTTGTCGCCGGGCTTCATGTCGTCGCGGAACATGTTGCGCACCTGGTAGTTGCGCACGCCATCCCAGGGCGCGGTCTTCTTCGCCTTGAGATCGTCGATCGAGAAACAGTCGGGTTCCGACTTCATCAGCCAGTAGGCCATCGCATCAGCTCCTGAATACGAGAAAATTCTTGTCGGTGACGACGGCATCCAGCCGCACGTCCCAGGGCTCCGCCGGCAACGCCGGCGCCTGCTGCAGGGCATAGGCATAGCCCACCAGCCAGGGGCCGCCACCGCGTCGCCGCGAGAAAGCACGGTCGTAGTAGCCGCCACCGGCGCCCAGGCGGTGGCCCTGCGCGTCGAACGCGCTCAACGGCAGCAGTACCAGGTCCAGCCGCACCGCGCTGCACCGCCTGCCGCGCAGCGCCGGCTCGCGGATGCCGTAGCGGTTGCGCCGCAGCTTTGCGTGGGCCAGCAGCTGATCGAAGCGCAGGCGGTGTCCGTCGAGCACACGCGGCACGTACACGGACTTGCCGGCGGCGCGGCACAGCTGTAGCAGGGGTTCGGTTTCGAGTTCGCTGCCGTGGGCCAGGTACAGCGCGAGATGCCGTGCCCGGCGGAACATCGGGCTGGCGGCCAACCGGCGGGCAGCGCGTTCGGCGGCGCGGCGGCGCTCGGCCGGCGCCAGTGCGGCACGGCGGCGGCGGTATTCGCGCCGCAGCTGTGCCTTGGAATGAGCGGTGTCTCCCGCCTGTGCCGTCATCGACTTTTGACCTTGAGACTGAGTCTCAAGTGGGCGCCGCACCGGGCTTTGGGCTTCCCACTACGGGGTGGGCCTGCACGCCAGCCACGGATAAAGCTCCCTGGGTGTTTAAATAGGCTCAAGGGTACCAAGCCGACATCGAACACCGCAGGAGACACCTGGCACAAGGATACCATCGAATGTCTCCGCAGACGTTCCGTCGTCGGCTTTAACGCACCGCGTGGCGGCTTATTCCAGCGCCAGGGTGGAATCGATGTCCAGCGACATCTGGCGCAGCTTGGCCAGCGCTTCCGGGTTGACCTGGGTCACGCCCTCGACGCCTTTGAGTTCAAGCAGTTCGCGGCAGATATTGAGAGCCGCCATCACCGCGATACGCTCGCTGCCCAGCGCCTTGCCGCGCTTGCGGATCGTGCTCATGCGCTCGTTGAGGTAGTCGGCCGACTTGACCAGCGCCTCGTGTTCCTCGGGCGGGCAGGCCACGGCGTATTCCTTGCCCATGATGCGCACCGTCACGCTCAGGGGCTCGTCCTTTTGGTCCTTGGGCGTCGGGCTCATTGGGGCGACTCCTGCTCGGATTCCAGCATGCGGACTCTCTCGACGATGCCCTCGATACGGCGGCGCAGTTCAGCGTTGAGCGCCAGCAGGCGATCACGTTCCTGCAGGGCACGCTTCTGCTCCAGCCGGGCCTGCCGGTAGGCAGCCAGCAGGCGCTGCGTGCGTTCCTCGAGCTGTTGGACTTCTTCTTCGAGCATGCCGGTCAGGGGGCAAAAAAATGGGCGACGGCCTTGAGTATAAGACCGTCGCCCACTCTTAGACAGTTGGGGATGCCCTACAAGGGCCTCCCCGCCACCCTTAGCGGATCAGGATGAACAGCGCTCCCGGGCCGCGGCGCACGTGCAGCAGCAGTTCGGTCGCCTTGGGGTTGGCCAGCTTGGAGAAGTCCTCCAGGTCCTGCACCGGGCGGCGGTTGACCGCGATCACGATGTCGCCCGGGCGCAGGCCGGCGCGGGCGGCCGGGGAGCGGGGCTCCACCGCCTGCACCAGCACGCCGCGGGTATCGCCGGCGTTCTGGCGTGCCGCCTCGTCCAGCGGGGCAAACGTGGCGCCCTTGAGCTGCGGGTGCAGGTTGGCCGTATCGGCGGCGATCTCCTCTTCCTTGCCGATGCTCACGGTCAGCTCGCGCGGCTTGCCCTCGCGCAGCACCTTGAGCGTCACCTTGTCGCCGATGCGCATCAGGCCCACGCGGTTGCGCAGCTGGGCGAAGTTGTCCACGGCGCGACCGTTGGCTTCCAGGATCACGTCCTCGGGCTTCAGGCCGGCCTTGTCGGCGGGCGACTTGGGCAGCACGCGGGTGATGACCGCGCCGCGGGTGCTGGTCAGGCCGAAGGCCTTGGCCAGGTCCGGGGTCAGGTCCTGGCCATTGATGCCGATGCGTCCGCGCTGGATCTCGCCGTTGGCCACCAGCTGGTTCATGACCTCGCGTGCCAGGTTGGTGGGGATCGCAAAGCCGATGCCGATGTTGCCGCCCGAGCGCGACAGGATGTTGCTGGGGATGCCGACCAGCTCGCCGCGCAGGTTGACCAGCGCGCCGCCGGAATTGCCCGGGTTGATCGAGGCGTCGGTCTGGATGAAGTCCTCGTAACCGCCCTCGCTGATGCCGGTCTGGCGCGACAGCCCCGAGACGATGCCCGAGGTCACGGTCTGGCGCAGGCCGAAGGGCGAGCCGATGGCCACCACGAAGTCGCCCACCTGCAGCTGGTCGGAGTCCGCCATCTTCAGGGCTGTGAGCTTGTCGGCCTTGATCTGCAGCACCGCCACGTCGGTGTCCGGATCCTTGCCGATCAGCTTGGCCTCGTATTCACGGTCGTCGCTGAGACGCACCGAGATGCTCTCGGCCTCGGCCACCACGTGGCTGTTGGTCAGCACGTAGCCCTTGGCGGCGTCCACCACCACGCCCGAGCCGATCGCCTGGGACTCGCGCTCCTGCGGTTGCTGCTGCTGCTCCGGCGCGCCGAAGAAGCGGCGGAAGAAAGGATCCTGCATCAGCGGGTTCTGGATCTCCGCCTTGGCGGTCACCGAGATGTTGACCACCGCCGGCATCACCGCCTTGAGCATCGGCGCCAGCGACGGCACCCCCTGCTGCATCGGGGGCACGGCCTGGACCACCGCCCCTACCGGCGGCAGGTCGGCGCGGGCGGACTGGGAATTGCCGGACAGCAGTGCCGCCGCGCCGATGATCGAAGCCGAAACGGCCAGCGGCGCAAAAATCTTGATCGCAAAGTTGCGTGACATCGGGTGGTTCTCTGGGAAGAGCCGCCAGCGGGCGGCGATCGCTATGACCTTGCAGCCTGCGGCGAGTTTCCTGCCGCGGCGTGCTTTATTTCAGGCTGAAACGGGGGTTCAGGCTGTAGCGTCCGTTCAGCCGGGCCTGGGCCAATACATGGCCTTCCAGCGCCTTGCGCACCTCGGCCAGGCCGAAGGCGCCCTTCACCGGGGCGGACTCCAGGTCGGTGGCGTACAGCTCGAAGCGGTAGTGGTGGACGCGCGAATCGTTCCAGGGCGGGCAGGGGCCGTCATAGCCCAGGTAGCTGCCTTCCATATTGGCGTCACCCTTGAACCAGCCGGTGTAGTCGTTCTGGCCCTGGCGGCTGCCTTCGGGGCCGGCCGGGGCGGACTTGCCGCGGGCGGTCACGCCCTGAGAGCAGCTGCCCTCCGCGATTTCCGCCACGTCAGCGGGGATATCCACCAGCGCCCAATGCAGGAACTCGCCACGCGGCAGGTCGAAGGGCACCTCGCGGCCCGCCTGGTTGACGTCGTCCGGCCGGGTCGGCGCGTCGCCGTCCACGCACAGCAGCACGAAGGACTTCGTGCCCTCCGGGGCGCCGCTCCAGGCCAGTTGGGGGTTCAGGTTCTTCGACAGGCGCACCCGCTGCTTCGGATCCTTCACGCAGAAGGCCAGGCGGCCGGGGAGTACACCATTGTTGCGAAAGCTCGTGCTGGTCAGCTTCATGTCCTTCTCCAGGTTCTTGTGTTGCCAGTCGGGTTCAGCTTGTGGCCGGTGGGGGTTGTTTCAAGTGGCGCTGGACCAGGCCTTCTCCAGGCCGCCGCGCAGGCCCACCCCGAGCCGCACCAGGCCCTGGGCCAGGCGTTCCGACAGCGGGTGGCGGCGCTTGAAGCTCAGCTCGTAGAGATCTGCGTCGGCCTTGCGCTCCAGCAGATAATCGTCGCTGGTCTGCAGCTTGTCGATCAGCTTCAGGTCCAGGGCCTGGCTGCCGTACCAGTGCTCGCCGGTGGCCACCCGGTCGATCTCCAGCTGCGGGCGGTTGCCCGAGACGAAGGACTTGAACAGCAGGTGGGTCTGCTCCAGCTCCTCGCGGAACTTCTCGCGGCCCGCCTCGGTGTTCTCGCCGAACACCGTCAGCGTGCGCTTGAACTCGCCCGCCGTGTGCAGTTCGACGTCGATCTCGTGCTTTTTCAGCACCCGGTGGAAGTTGGGCAACTGGGCCACCACGCCGATCGAACCCACGATGGCGAACGGCGCCGCCAGGATGCGGTCCGCCACGCAGGCCATCATATAGCCGCCACTGGCCGCCACCTTGTCGATGGCCACCGTCAGCTTCAGGCCACGCCCGCGGATGCGCTGCAGCTGCGAGGCGGCCAGGCCATAGGCATGCACCATGCCGCCCTCGCTCTCCAGGCGCAGCAGCACCTCGTCGCTGTCGCGGGCTACCTGCAGCAGGGCACTGATTTCCTCGCGCAGCGAATCCACCGCGTGGGCGGCGATGTCACCGTCGAAATTCAGGGCAAACACCCGCGGGCGGGGCGCCGGCTCCCCGCGCTTCTCGGCCTTGCGGCGGGCCTTCTCCTCCGCCTTCTGCTGCTTGGCCAGGCGCTTGAATTCCTCTTCCGGCAACAGGTCGGCGTTGAGGATTTCCGCCATCTGCTCGTAGCGCTCGTTGAGATTGCGCACCTCCAGCCGGTCCGGCCCCTGGGCGGAACGCGCGCTGCGCAGGATGGCCACCAGGCCGAGGGCTACCGCGAGCAGCGCGGCGACCCAGGTCAGGGTCTTGGCGAGGAACAAGCCGTACTCAATAAGGAATTGGGTCACAGGGAATCCGTTGGAAGATCATCAAAAGACAGGAAAAAGGACTGGTAAATCCGCCGGGGGGCAGGCAAAATCCGCAGACGGGGGAGCCTGTAATGGGCATCCAAGTATATTTTCAGCCAGCTACAGCCTCTGTTAGAAGTGGTTGCTGCGCTGCAACAAGCGAATGCATAATGCCTTCGCTTGCGGGTCATTCCCCTTACTCTTGGCAGCTTTCATCTTCAGGTTGGAGATTAAAATGAATAAGTCAACCCGCGCAGCTCTGGCTTTGGCCCTGGCGGCGATCACGCTGCCGGCGGTTGCGGCAGATGAGATGCGCCCCTACATCTTCGGTGGCTACCAGGCCATCATTGCTGACCAGGCCGACCGTGCCTCGGACAACGGCGATGGTTACGCGTTCAGCGCCGGCAAGGCCCTGAACAAGCACTGGGGCCTGGAATTCGGCGGCTTCTGGAACCAGTTCCAGGCCGACAACGGCGGCGCCAATGAATTCCGTGAACTGGGCGGCCATCTGGATGCCCTGTTCTTCTACTCGCGCGACCGCGCCTTCTCGCCCTACGTCAGCCTCGGCGTCGGCGCCATGAAGAACCAGAACAAGACGGCCGCCGGCCAGCCCGAGAACACCGATCCGTTCGGCACCCTCGGCGTCGGCTTCTTCAAGTACTTCGGCGACGCGAGCCGCTACGGCCTGCGCGCCGACGTGCGCTACCGCTATGTCGACACCGACCTCCCGGGCCTGGACAACTCCCTGCTCGAGCCGGTCGTCAAGATCGGCCTGGTGGCCGCCCTCGGCACCGCAGCGGGCGGCGCCGGCGATGCCGGCGGTCCGGATGCGGACGGCGACGGCGTGCCGGATGACGCGGACCTGTGCCCCAACACCCCGAAGGGCGTGAAGGTTGACTCCAAGGGCTGCCCGGTCGATTCCGACGGTGACGGCATCCCCGACGCGCTCGACAAGTGCCCGGGCACCGCCAAGGGCGTGAAGGTTGATTCCAGCGGCTGCGCGAAGGACGGCTCGGCTGAAGGTCCGAACCGCCGCTTCGAGGACGTCCACTTCGAGTTCGACCGCTCCGACCTGACCGACTACGCCCGCTCGATCCTGGACAACGCGTCCAAGGCCATCGGTGGTCTGTCGCAGCAGTACCCGAGCCTGAAGGTTGACGTCTCCGGTCACACCGACTGGATCGGCACCGACGGCTACAACCAGGCCCTGTCCGAGCGCCGCGCCAACTCGGTCAAGCAGTACCTGACCCGTAAGGGCGTGGACAGCAAGCGCATCAGCACCTACGCCTACGGCGAGTCCAAGCCGGTCGCGACCAACGAGACCGACGAGGGCCGCGCCCAGAACCGTCGCGTCGAGGTTCGCACCCGCGGCGAGTAATCGCCCCGGTTGGTAGCAGGATGAAGACCCCCGCCAGCAATGGCGGGGGTTTTTCTTTGTGGGTAGGTACGGTCATCGGGGGATTCATGAAGACGAAGACAAGGTCGCGTCGCCTCCTGGCGGCGATTGCATATCTCGCGCTCGTGCCGGCGCTGACCAGCGCCTGCGGCGGTGGCGGTGGCAGCGATGGTCCCGCCGGACCGAGCAAGCTGTTCGTAGCCGACAGTGGTAACCAGGCGATAGGGTCTCTGGCCGACAGCAACCCCAGGCCCGGTAGGATCGCGATCGACCGGGTCATCGTCGGCCCCGCCACCGGGCTGGGAACGTCCCTGCGGGGCCTGGACTACGACGTCGCAGCGGACCGTCTGTTCGTCCTCAGTGAGGACATGGAACAGCAGGCCATCCTGGTGTTCGACAATGCCAGCACCGCCGACGGCAATGTTGCGCCGCGTCGGCTTGCGGTCTTCCCGGGCCGCTACGAAGGCTCGGGCCCAGGCGAGCTCCGCGCCCTGCAGGTCGATGCCGGCCGCAAGCTGCTTTATCTGCTGAATGCATACGGGCAGGTGCGGGTGATCGAGAACGCCGGCACGGCGACAAGCGCCGTGACCAGTCGACAGTTCACCGACAAGACCGTGCTGACGCTCTTCAGCACCGGCATGGCCTTGGATCCGGAGCGGGATCGCCTCTACCTGCTCGGCAGCTGGAGTGATCCGACCTTGCCCGGCATGCCGAGCCTGCCTCCCATGACCTTCATCAACCGTTTCGACAGCGCCAGCGGCCAATCGGGCGAGAGGGTGGCGGACCGTTCGGTGTCGCTGGAGGGCGGGACCTTCCAATGGCCCGGCCTGGCACTGGATCGTCCGAGGGATAAGCTGTATGCCGGTCTCTACGGGAGGATTGTGGTGTTCGACGACGCCAGCGGAGCGCTCACGGTCTCCCGAAGTATCGTGCTGCCGGGCGCCGCCACGCAGTACAAGCTGGCCGTTGATTCCGTTCACGATCGCCTCTACGCGACCGACGGCACGCAGCTTTTCGTGATCCCGAACGCCAGCACCGCGACCGGCACGGTTGCCGCGACCGCCCTCATCGCGCCTGCCGAGGGCTTGCTGAGCGGGGTCGCGGTGACGCCCTGAAGCGAGCGCCTTGCGCGGCGATTGCCGGGAGGCGCAAGCTGCGAGAAGAGCCCGCCTAGGCGGGCAGGCCGAAGAAGCGCCGCGCGTTGTCGCCGCTGATCCGCGCCACGTGCTCCTCGCTCTGCCCACGCGCCAGCGCCAGAGCCTTCACCACCCAGGGCAGCAGGGCCGGCTCGTTGCGCCGGTCACTGCTCTTGGGGGGGCGCTCCTGCGCATCCTGCGCCCGCGGCACTCGCACATCCCTGTGCATCGCATTGCGCGGTAGCAGGTAGGGCGCATCGGTCTCGATCAGCAGGCGCTCGTCCGGAATGCCGGACACGGCCTCGTACAGCGCCTTGCCGCGACGCTCGTCGCAGACCCAGCCGGTGATGCCGATATGGCAGTCCAGCGCCAGGTAGTCCTGCATCGCCTCGCGCGTATCGGTGAAGCAGTGCACCACCACCTCGCGCAAACGCGAGCGGTACTCGCGCAGGATGCCGAGGAAATCGGCATGGGCATCGCGCTGGTGCAGGAACAGCGGCTTGCCGGTCTCCACGGCGATGTCGAGCTGCGCGCGGAAGGCGCGCTGCTGGTCGGCATGCGGGGAGTAGTTGCGGTTGTAGTCCAGGCCGCATTCGCCCAGCGAAACCACCGCAGGATGCTGCGCCAGTTCGCGGATCTGTGCCGCCACGGCGTCATTCCAGTCGCTGGCATGGTGCGGGTGCACCCCGGCGGTGGCGTAGAGCCTCCCCGGGTGCTGCCGTGCCAGGGCCAGCGCCTTGGCATTGCTGTCCAGGGAACTGCCGGTGATCACGATCGCTTGCAGCCCAGCCTGCCAGGCCCGGTGCAGCATCGGCTCGAAGTCGGCGTCGAAGCTGTCGTGGGCGAGATTCGCCCCGATGTCGATGAGTCCTGCCATCTCTCAGCCTCAGCCGCGTGCGTGGCAGTCCTGCTGCAGCAGGATGCGCTGCTCGGGCGGCACCGCCTCGCCACCGGGCGGCGGCGTGGGCCGCAGCACGTGGACCAGGCGAACGCTCACGAGGCGTGCAGCCGCGTCATGGCTCCCGGAGCGGCACAGCCACCGGGCGTAGTAGGGGCGATGGGCCGCATAGGCGTCCAGCGCCAGGCGTTCGCGCAGGCGTTGCCAGCGCGGGCCATCGTCGTAAGCCGCGGGGCGGCCGAAGTCCGGCGCCGCTTGCTCCCGCAGCAGGTCGATCTCGCGGCCCTGCGCGGTGCGCCCCACGGCGACGAACCAGCCGCCGTCACGGGGCGGCGAGGGCGCGTCCAGGCTCCAGGACTGATCCAGCCGCAGCGCCTGCATGACCGGGGCCAGCAGCGTCTGCGTGGCCGCGGGCAGCAGGCCGGCCGTGGCGGCATTCCAGGCCAGCACCAGGAACAGGAAGACCGCCGCCACGCGCTGCCAGCGCGACGAGACCTCCCAGCGGACGTCGCGATAGCTCGGCGCACTGCCGGCGGGTCGGCCCGCGAGCCAGCCATGGATGCGGTCTCCGGCACGCTCCACCGCGGCCAGCCGGGCCGGGCGATGCAGCCAGAAGAACAGCGGCGAGTGGCGCAGCAGCGCCGCCAGCGCCGCCCAGCGCAGGTGGGCCTGGTCGTCGGTGTCGATCACCACCCAGGAGCGGTTGGCCTGCAGCAGCGCACGCGCGCGGGGGGCGTCCTGCGCCGGCGCGAGCCGGGCCTGGGGCAGCACCAGGAACTGCTGCAGCAGCAGGCTGTGGCGCAGGCTCGCCGGGCGCTCCCGGTCGTGGTAGATGCGCAGGCCGGTGGCCGGCGGGCGGCGCTGCGCCGCCCACTGCCAGAAGCCCGCCCCCACCAGGATCGCCAGGCCGGTGAGGCCCAGCAGCGGCAGGGCGCCCTGCCGCAGGCTCAGCAGCAGGAACAGCTGCATCAGCACCAGCAGCGGCAGCACCAGCCGGCGTGTATAGCGGCTGATCATCGGCAGCAGCACCAGGGGTGCGGCCAGCAGCGACAGCCACCACAGCGCCGACGTCAGCATCTCCAGCAGGCCCGGGTAGTGCAGCAGCCAGCGACCAGCCGCCGTGGCATGTCCGTCCAGCGACAGCAGGTAGTACAGCGCCGTGCCTTCCTGGTGCCATTCCGGTCCGCTGCGCAGCAGGGCCGAGAAGAAATACACCGACAGCACCTGCAGCAGCAGGGCCGCACCGGCCCAGGACACGTGCAGGTTGTCCTGCGGCGGCGGGTTGGAGGCCAGCGCGGCATCCACCGACCAGCGACTGCCCAGCGGCAGGAAGGCAGACCAGAACAGCAGGCAGGTCAGCAGCAGGTCGGCGGCGCCTGCTGCCAGCGGCGCGCGGCTGACCAGCGAGGCCTGGAGCACGAATCCCAGCACCGCGGCCAGCCGCGTGCGCCAGCCCAGCGCCAGCATCGCCGCCAGCGCCGCCTGAGCCAGCAGCAGCAGGCCCGAGAACAGGGCCGTGCCATTGAGGAAGTACAGCGACAGGCGCCAGGGGCTGTCGGACGCCATGACCCAGCCGCGCGGCAGCACACCGCCATCGCTGTAGAGCGACGACAGCGCGCAGAGGCTGCCCAGGCTCAGGCAGAACAGGATGCCGCCGAGCAGGGCGCGGAACAGCGCGAGGCTGCGCAGGTCGATGCCGAACAGTTCGGCGAGGCGCGGGTGACGGGCGGCGAAGTCAGGGCTCATCGTCGGCGGTTTTCGGGGTCGGCAGAAACGACAAGGGGAGCCTGCGGCTCCCCTTGGGTGGAACGCGTGCTCGTATTCTAGTGTGCCGAGAGCAGATCGCCCATGTGGCCGTTGCCGCCGTCGAGCCAGGCCTGGTAGGCCGGGGTGTTGCGCTCGATCTCGGCGCGGCCACGCGGATCGTCGCCGTACTTGTTGCCATAGGCGCCGAAGCCGGGGATGAACTGGCCGATCTGCTGGATCAGGGCATCGTCGAGCACCGCCACCAGGTCGCCAACCAGGGGAACGCCCACGACGGTGCCTTCCACCAGCTCGATGGCGGGCAGCAGGCCGTTCTGGATCAGCTCCTGCAGTTGCTCGTTCGGGATGTTGCTGAGGATGCCCAGCAGATCGGAAATCGGAGTGGTGGCATTGACCGACTCAGGGCCGGGGACGACCGGCTTGGGCGGGCTCGGGCTCTCGCCGTTGTCGAAGGTTTCGTAGGCGATCCAGCCCACGCCCACCACGGCGGCGGCGATCAGGGCCCAGTCCAGCGTGCCGTACTGCAGCTCGCCGTCCTGGTTCAGCTCGGCCTTGCGCGCCACCAGCGGCGCGCCGTTGAGTTCGAATTTCTGCAGGCCGGCTTCGCGACCGGCGCGGAAATCCAGCTGCGCGATGGCCGGGCGGGGCGCTTCCAGGAAGCGGCGGTCGTGGTCCATGCGCAGGCCGTAGTTCATCTGCTGGGCATCGCTGCCGCGGCCGTCGAACTTCAGGTCGACGTAGGCCTTGAACTCCGGCTGCTTGTCATTGATATCCGCCGCAGCGGCCGAGCTTGCGGTCGCAAACAGTGCGGCAGCAGCTGCCGAGACGATCCAGGTGCGCATGTGTAACTCCCCCGACGCAATATTTATTCAAGTGTCTGGAACTATAGGGAGGCGTACTCCCAGAGGCAAGAGTCGTGCAGAATCGCGGCCTTGGATACGACGGAGGAATTGCCGGTGGAACTGCCGCAGCCTGGACAGAACAGCGAATGGCTGGTCGACGGACCCGCCGGCCGGATCGAGGCCCTGCTGTCGGCGCCCAAGGGCGGCGCCCCCCGGGGCTTCGCGGTGATCTGCCATCCGCATCCGCTGTTCGGCGGGGCCATGAGCAACAAGGTGGTCTACACGCTGTCGTCCGGCGCCCTGCAGGCGGGCCTTGCGACCCTGCGCTTCAATTTCCGCGGGGTCGGTCGCAGCGGCGGCCTGCACGACGAGGGCAGGGGCGAGACCGCCGACGTGCTGCACCTGGCGGGGCTGATGCGGGAACTGTTGCCCCAGGGACCGCGGGTGCTGGCCGGGTTCTCGTTCGGCGCCTTCGTGGCTTTGAAGGCGGCAGCGGAGCTGCGGCCCGACGCGCTGGTCAGCATCGCGCCGCCCTTCGGCAAGTACTTCGGCGGTGAAGCGCCGCCGCGGCATCCGGGCTGTCCCTGGCTGGTGGTGCACAGCCGCGACGACGATACCGTGAGCTACGACGAAACCCACGAGATCCTGATGGAATACACCCCGCCGCCGCGGCTGGTCACGGTCGACGGCGCCGGTCATTTCTTCCATGGCCGCCTGCAGGATATCAGCGCGGAACTGGTACCTTTCCTCCAGTCTGTCGGTGCCTGAGCGGTGCTATCCTCGGCGCCATAATCAAACCAATAGCCCATCGCCCTGAGGAGATCGCCATGCGCCGTCTGCTACTTGCCCTCGTACTTGCCACCGGCGCCACGCAGGCTTCTGCGTTCGACGTCGATTTCAACCTGGACTGCACCGCCAACCCGACCTGCCAGTCCGACTTCCGCTCCGTGTCGGAAGACATCACCGCCGCGCTCAACTACAAGGCGCTGGGCCCGTCCGAGGCCACCGGCATCACCGGCATCGGCATCGGAGCCTTCGTCAGCTACGTCGACGCGGAAGATCCGGCCGCGTGGAACCGCCTGACCGGTGAGAACGTGGATGCCGTCGGCATGGCCGGCGTGGTGGTGCGCAAGGGCCTGCCCTTCGGCATCGACCTGGGCGCCTTCTACGGAACCGTGCCGGGTGCCAGCGCCGACCTCTACGGCGGTGAAGTGCGCTGGGCCATCCTCGAGGGCGGCGTGGCCGAGCCGGGCCTGGCCGTGCGCGGCACCTATACCCGCAGCACCGGCATCGACGACCTGGACTTCGAGTCCATGGGCCTGGACGTGTCCGTCTCCAAGGGCTTCACCTTCCTGACTCCCTATGCCGGCTACGGCTACGTCTGGTCCGAGCTCACGCCCAAGGGCGTGGTCGGCCTGCAGAAGGAGAAGGTGGACGCCAGTCGCCTGTTCGTCGGCCTGCGCTTCGGCCTGCTGATCTTCGACATCACGCCGGAATATGAGCGCATCGAAGGCCGCGACAGCTTCAACCTGCTGCTCGGCGCCTCGTTCTGAGCGGTAGCGGAGCGCGCCCCTTCGTGTGGGAGAAACTGGTCAGGGCACTCGGCGGCGGCAAGGCTGAGGCGGCGCAGCCGCGCCGCGAACTGGCCATCGCCGTGCTGCTGGTGGAGACCCTGCGGGCGGATTTCGCCAGCGACGCGGCGGAACATGCCGCGGCGCGCGGCATCCTGCGCGACCTCTGCGGGCTCGACGACACAGCGCTCGATCCCCTGCTGGCCGAGGCCGAGGCTGAAGTGGGCCGCAGCGTCTCGCTGCATGCCTTCGTCGCCGAGCTCAACGCCGCACTCGGCGCGCAGGACAAGCTCGAACTGATCGGCGGCATGTGGCGCGTGGCGCATGCCGACGGTCGCGTGCATCCGGAAGAGGAACTGCTGATCCGGCGCGTCGCGGACCTGCTGTACGTGCCGCATCACGAGTTCATCCGCCAGAAGCTGGCATCGGGCCCGGCATGAGCGGCGAGCGCCGCAGCCTGCCGTCGCCCCTGCGCGGCGTGATGGGCATCCAGACCCGCCTGGGCCTGGCCTTCGCGGTGATCCTGCTGCTGTTCGCCGGCAGCGCCCTGCTGTTCCGAGCCGCCCTCACCGAGGTCGAAGAAGCACGCCAGGCCACCGATCATTCGGAGGTCGTGCTGCAGGCCATCGACAGCCTGCTGGTGCTGGTGCTGGACCAGGAGACCGCCCTGCGCGGCTACCTGCTGTCCTCGCGGGATGAATTCCTGAAGCCCTACCAGGTGGGTGGCGAGAGGTTCGATCCCTCGTGGAGGGAACTGCGAAACCTGACCGCCGACAACCCCAGGCAGCAGGTCCTGCTGGAGCAGTGGCGCGAGGACATGCATCACTGGCGCCGCGACTTCGCCGAGGTGGTGCTGGACTACAAGCGTCGCGACGACGAGGCCTCGGAACTGGCCCTGGTGCGTACCGGCAAGGGCAAGCGCATCATCGACGGCATCCGCGTGCTGGTCGACCACATGCGCGAGCACGAGCGCAAGCTGCTGCACGAACGTGCCTCCAAATTGCAGGCGCGGCTCGACCGCACCCGCGAGCTGACCTACCTGATGCTGCTGGCCGGCATGGCCTTCGTAGCCCTGGCCATGTGGGCGGTGGCGCGCACGGTGACGCGTCCGGTCACGCAGCTGACGTCGCTGATGTCGCGCCTGTCGTCGGGCGAAACCGATGTCGAGATTCCCTATCGCGGCCATGGCGACGAGATTGGTGCCCTGGCCCGCGGCCTGGAAGTCTTCCGTCGCAGTACCGTGGACCTGGCCGGGCGCGAATGGATCAAGACCGAGCTGTCGGAGCTGTCGGTCGCCCTGCAGGGCTGCACCACGCTGGCGGAGTTTGGCGAGAAGCTCAGTGAACGCCTCGGCATCTCCGGCGGCGCGGTCTGCACGGTCTTTTTCCGCTGGGACGAGGCGCGCGAGCGCTACGAGCCGGCGGGCAGCTACAGCCTGCCCGGTGGCAGCGGGCAGCGCGGCTACGCACGCGGCGAAGGCTTGGTCGGCCAGGTCGCGCAGGACGGCGAACCGCGCGTAGTGCGCGACCTGCCGGAGTCCTATCTGCGCGTGCGCAGCGGCCTGGGCGAGGTGGTGCCGCCGTCGCTGCGGCTGCTGCCGCTTCCGGGGCGCGAGCGCGTGCTGGGCGTGGTGGAGCTGGCCTACTTCGCCGATCCCAGCACACTGCAGGCGGAATTCCTGAAGCAGGCCGCCGGCTACGCCGCCCTGGTGCTGGAAACCCTGGAGCGCGGGCTGGCCACCATGGAGCTGCTGCGCCAGACGCAGTACCAGAAAGAAGAACTGCAGGCCTCCGAAGAGGCCCTGCGCGCGCAGCAGGAAGAGCTGCGCGCCACCAACGAGGCGCTGCGCGACAAGTCGCGCCTGCTGGAGGAGCAGAGCCAGAAGCTGCGCGCCAGCGAAGAAGAGCTGCGCGTGCAGGCCGAGGAGCTGCGCATCGCCAACGTCAGCCTCGAGGAGAAATCCGGGGCCCTGCACGGCCAGAAGCAGGCGCTGGAGCGGGCGCAGGCCGAACTGGAGGAAAAGGCCGTCGACCTGGAGCAGGCCAGCCGCTACAAGAGCGAGTTCCTGGCCAACATGTCGCATGAGCTGCGCACGCCGCTCAACAGCCTGCTGATCCTGTCCAAGGGCCTGGCGGACAACGAGGACGGCAATCTCACCGCCGAGCAGATCGAGAGCGCCAGCATCGTCCACGACAGCGGTCGCAACCTGCTCAAGCTGATCAACGACATCCTCGACCTGTCCAAGGTCGAGGCCGGCAAGATGCAGGTGGTGCTGGAGGACGTGAACCTCGCCGCCCTGGCAGCCGGCGTCGAGCGCAACTTCCGGGCGCTGGCCGAACAACGCCAGCTGACGCTGGAGGTCACCCGCGCGCCGGGCCTGCCCGCCACGATCTGCTCCGACAGCGCCCGCATCAACCAGATCCTTGCCAACCTGCTGTCCAATGCCTTCAAGTTCACCCACCAGGGCGGCGTGAAGCTCGACATCCTGCCGGTGACGGAAGGCGCGCATGCGGGCGGTGTGCTGCTGCGGGTGCGCGACAGCGGCATCGGCATCCCGCAGGAAAAGCTCGCGCGCATCTTCCAGGCCTTCGAACAAGCCGACTCCGGCACCAGCCGCCGCTACGGTGGCACCGGCCTGGGCCTTTCCATCGTCAAGGCACTGGTGGAACTGCTGGGCGGTGAAGTCCGCCTGGAGAGCGCGCAGGGTCAGGGCTCGACCTTCAGCGTCAGCCTGCCGGCCGCGGCGCCCGCCGCCGGAGCGCTGTCGCTGGAGCCGGCCGCCGCGCCCGTGGCGCCACCGCCACCGGCGCCGGCCGTCGCGGTGGCACCGAGGGCCGCCGCGGCGTCGGAATTGCCTGCCGAGCCGCCGGGCACCACGCTGCTGATCGTCGAGGACGACGCCCAGTTCGCCGAGGTGCTGGCGGGCCTGGCGCGCGGCCGTCAGTACCGGGCACTGGTGGCGCACGATGGCGAGACCGGACTGGCGCTGGCGCGCAAGCACCGTCCGGCCGGCATCCTGCTCGACATTGGCCTGCCGAAGATGGACGGCTGGCAGGTGATGGAGCGCCTGCAGGCAGACCCGCTGACCGCCGGCATCCCGGTCCACTTCATCTCCGGCGCCGACGCCGAAGGCCGCGCGCGCGCCGCCGGTGCCGCCGGCTACCTGAAGAAGCCCGTGGCCCGTGAAGACGTCGAGCGGGTCTTCGACGGCCTGCCCGGAATCCCCACCGGGGCGCGGCGCATCCTGATCATCGACGACAACCCCGCGGACCGGCGCCTGGTGCGCGAGATGCTGCGTGGCGAATCCGTGCAGATCGACGAGGTCGGCAGCGCGGAAGAAGCCATGGACCGCACCGCCCAGGAGTCCTACGACCTGCTGATCCTCGACCTGGGCCTGCCCGGCATGGATGGTTTCCAGTTCCTGGAGCGCGCCAGCGCCCGTGGACCGCTGCCGGCCGTGGTGATCCATTCCGGTCGCGAGCTGACCCGCGAGGAAGGGCTGCGCCTGCGCGAATACACCGAGACCATCGTGCTCAAGAGCGCGCCCTCGCCGCAGCGCCTGCTGGACGAGGTGACGCTGTTCCTGCACAGCATCCGCAAGGTCGGGGCGCCCGTCGCCGCCGCACCGCGTGCCGCGGCACCGGGCCTGAGCGGCAAGACCGTGCTGGTGGTGGACGACGACATGCGCAACATCTTCGCCCTGTCCAAGGCCCTGCGCAGCCGCGGCCTCAAGGTGCTGATGGCGCAGGACGGCTTCAAGGCGATCACGCAACTGGAATCGAACCGGGAAATCGACCTGGTGCTGATGGACATCATGATGCCCGGCATGGACGGCTACGAGACCATCCGCCGCATCCGCGAGAAGGCCGAGTGGCAGGCCTTGCCGATCATCGCCGTCACCGCCAAGGCGATGGTGGGCGACCGCGAGAAGTGCATCGAGGCCGGTGCCAACGACTACTGCTCCAAGCCGATCGACGTGGAACAGTTGACGGTGCAGATGCAGGCACTGCTCGCCGGCGGCTGAGCAGCAAGGAGGAGCGGGCATGCACCTCACGGACAGGCAAGATATCGAAGTCGCACTCTTCACCGAGGCCCTGCGCAAGCGCCATGGCTATGACTTTGGCCAGTACGCCCCGGCCTCCTTCAAGCGTCGCGTGCTGGGCCTGGTCACGGCGCTGCACCTGCGCTCCGTGTCCGAGCTGACCGAGCGGGTCATCCACGACGAGGGCTTCATCCATACGGTGATCGAACGCCTGTCGGTGCCGGTGTCCGAACTGTTCCGCGAGCCGCAGACCTTCGTGGCGCTGCGCGAGCGGGTGCTGCCGGACCTGGCGAGCTACCCGCATCTCAATATCTGGCAGGCCGGCTGCGCACACGGCGAGGAGGCCTACTCGATGGCCATCCTGCTGCGCGAGGCCGGCATGTACGAGCGCTGCCAGATCTATGCGACGGACTTCAGCGACGCCGCGCTGGCCAAGGCCCAGGAGGGTATCTACCCGGCGCGGGAAATGCCGCTGTACCTGGAGAACTACCGCAAGGCCGGCGGCACGGCCCGCCTGCAGGATTACTGCACCGAGAAGTACGATCTGCTGAAGATGCACGACGAGCTGCGCGCGAACATCACCTTCGCCAACCACAACCTCGTCTCCGACGGTGTATTCGGCGAGATGCACCTGATCCTCTGCCGCAACGTGCTGATCTACTTCACCGATCCGCTGCAGGACCGCGTGCTGGGCCTGTTCCGCGACAGCCTGGTGCGCGGTGGCTACCTGTGCATCGGCATCAAGGAATCGCTGAGCTTTTCCGGCGTGGCGTCCGACTTCCACCTGCTCAGCCGCGAGCTTCCGGTGTTCCGGCGCACGGCAACGGCCGCTCCATGATGGAGGCCTGCGTGGTCGGGGCGTCCACCGGCGGGGTCTCCGCGCTGCGCAGCCTGTTGCGGGGCCTCGACAAGGGCTTCCGGCCCAGCGTGATCATCGTCCAGCACACCGCGACCGAAGGTTTCAATGTGCTGGTGGACCTGCTGCGTGACAGTTGCGTGCTGCCGGTCAGCGAGGCGCAGTCGCGCGAGCCGATCCAGCCCGGCCACGTCTACCTGGCGCCGCCCCGCTATCATCTGCTGGTCGAGCGCCAGCAGCGTTTCGCCCTGTCGGTGGACGAGCGTGTCTGCCACGTGCGACCGGCGGCCGACGTGCTGTTCCAGTCGGCCGCGGAAGTCTGGCGCGATCGCCTCGCCGCCGTGGTGCTCACCGGCGCCAACGATGACGGCGCTCGCGGCGCGGCCCTGGTGCGCAGCCTGGGCGGCACGCTGATCGTGCAGGACCCGCAGGAAGCCGAGGCCCCGGAAATGCCGGCCGCGGCCCTGCGGCTGGCGGGCGCCGACCACGTGCTGCCGCTGAACCGTATTGCCCCGATGCTCCTGAAACTGGCCGCGAGGGCCAACGCATGACCGAGTTGCCGCGCCCCAAGATTCTCGTCGTGGACGACACGCCTGCCAACCTGGTGGCCATGCGGCGCCTGCTGGCCAAGGTCGAGGCGGAGCTGGTCGAGGCGAGTTCCGGCAACGCCGCGCTGGCAGCCACGCTGGACCACGAGTTCGCCCTGGTGCTGCTGGACGTCAACATGCCGGACATGGACGGCTTCGAGGTCGCCAGCCACCTCGCGGAAGAGGAGGGCACGCGCAACACCCCGGTGATCTTCGTCACCGCGGCCATGGTCGATGACCTCAACCGCCTCAAGGGCTACAGCTTCGGCGCGGTCGACTACATCGCCAAGCCGATCAACGACACCATCCTGCTGTCCAAGGTGCGCGTCTTCCTGGAGCTGTACCGCGGCAAGCAGCAGCTGCGCCAGTTGGTGAGCGAGCTGGAGTACGAGGTGGCGACCCGCCGCCAGGCCGAGGAACAGGTGCGGCACCAGGCCACGCACGATCCGCTCACCGACCTGCCGAACCGCGCGCTGTTCCTGGACCGGCTCGACGGCGCCCTGGAGCGCTCGCGCCGTTCGCAGCGGCCGTTCGCGCTGCTGTACATCGACATCGACGGCTTCAAGCCGGTCAACGACACCCACGGACACCTCGTCGGTGACCAGCTGCTGCGCCAGATCGCCGCACGCCTGCTGGGGCGCATGCGCAAATCCGACACCGTCGCGCGGCTGGGCGGTGACGAGTTCGCGGTGATCCTGGAGGAAGCGGTGGAGGCGCCGGCCGCGGCCCTGTCGGCGGCGGAGGCCCTGTGCCTGCTGCTGCGCGAGCCCTACGACCTGGGTTCGGGCATCGAGGTCACGGTGGGCGCCAGCATCGGCGTCGCCTGCCACCCGCATGTGCCGGTGGACGAAACGGCCACGCCGGGCGACTCCCTGATCCGGGCCGCGGACGATGCCATGTACCGCGCCAAGCGCGGAGGAAAGAATCGCTGCGAGCTGGCCAGGGGCGAGTGAATGCTGCCAGGTGGGAGCGGCTTCAGCCGCGATCTTTCGTTCGTTGAGCGGAAGAATCGCGGCTGAAGCCGCTCCCACACGATCAGCGGCGGCGCCAGACCGGCGCCAGGCGTGCCGGCCCCGCACCGCGGTCCACCGCCATCACCAGGGCGATGCAGCCGGCCGCCGACAGCAGCAGCCCCAGGCCCATCATCGGCGCGTAGCCCGCCGCATCGGCGATCGCCGCGCCGGTGAAGGTGGCCAGGCCCGTGCCCATGACCACGGCACAGGCCAGCAGCGTGTAATCGGTGCCGGCGTGGTCGGGATCGCTGGCATCCATCATCAGCGTGAACAGCGCCACCGTCGCCATGCCGCCCAGCAGGTGCTCGCCGATGCAGCCGATCCAGAGCAGTTCCTTGCCGCCCCAGCCCAGCGCTGCGGCGAGGTAGGGCAGCAGGCTGACGGTCTGGAGCAGGCCGCAGCCCAACAGCGTCGCGCGGCGCCCCAGGCGCCAGGCCAGCCAACCACCCGCGGCGGCCCCGGCCAGGCCGGCCACCGAGCCCAGCGTGCCCTTGAGCAGCGCGATCTCCTCCTTGGACATGCCGTAGTCCTTCAGGAAGGGCCCGATCAGCGAAGACACCATGCTGTCGCCGAACTTGTAGGCGCAGATCAGGCCGATGAAGGCCAGCATCCCCGGCTGGCGCAGGCGCCTGGCCCAGCCCAGCGCGATCTGTCCAGCGGCCGGTGGCGGCGCCTGGCTCTCGGCGCCTTCGCCACGCAGGAACAGCACCGGCAGGCAGGTCAGCAGCAGGATGCCGGCCATGGCCAGGAACATCAGCTGCCAGCCGGACTGCGCGAACACCCACAGCAGCCAGCCACCACCCAGCACCATGCCAAGCCGATAAGCGCCCACCTGCAGGCCGTTGCCCAGGCCGCGCTCCTTCTCACCCAGCAGGCGCACCGCCAGGCCGTCGGTGGCCACGTCCTGCATCGCGGCCAGCAGGTTGAACACCAGCACCGCGGCGAAGATCAGCATGAAGGAATCGCCGATGTCGGCGAACGCGAGCAGGCCGGCGCCAGCGGCCGCGCTGAGCTGCAGCGGCAGGATCCATTGCCGGCGGGTGCCGGTGCGGTCCACCAGCGGCGCCCACAGGAACTTCAGCGCCCAGGGCAGGAACAGCAGGCTGGTGAGGCTGATGGTCTTCAGCGACAGGCCGGCCTCGCGCATCAGCACCGGCAGCGCCTGCGTGAAGAAGCCGTAGGGCAGGCCCTGGGCCAGGTAGAGGCTACCCAGCAGGACCAGCTTGTAGCCGCGGCCAAGATTCATCAGGGCGGGGAAGGCTTGGCCGGTTCCTCGTTGGGCCGCGACATGCCGGCAGTGATGACGAAGCGCATCGCCTCCTCGAAGCCCATGTCCAGCGGCGTCAGGTGCTCGCGCGGCAGCATCACCGTATAGCCGCCGATCTGGTAGCTCATCGGCAGGTAGACCGCCACGCAGCCGCCAGTGTCGCAGCCGGCGATGCCGGCCTCGGCCAGGTCGTCCACGGTCACGAAACCCACCAGCCGTAGCGGTAGATTCGGCAACTGCACCAGCACCACCTGGCCGAACTTGCGCTCGCGCTTGTTCGACATGAAGCCGGTCAGGTCGCGCACGGCGCCGTAGACCGTCTTTACCAGGGGGATGCGATTGAGCGCGCTCTCCACCCAGCCGAAGGCCTGCTGCACGAACAGTCCCTTCATGCCCAGGCCGACCAGGTAGATCAGCAGGATCGACACCAGCAGGCCCATGCCCGGCAGGTACAGCCCGCGCGGCAGCAGGAAGCCCAGCAGGCCGCCCAGCACCGCCTCGGCGGCACCGATCAACCACATCACCAGCGCCACCGTCACCAGGATCGGCAGCACCGCCAGCAGGCCGGTGAAGAAAGTGCCGGCGATCTTGCGCAGCTGCTGCTTCTGTTGCTCGTTCACTTCTTCTCCTGCCTGCAGGTCCAGCGGAATTCACCGATGCCCTCACCGGCCAGCACCAGCTGGTCGCCATGGGCCAGAGGGCCGACACCCTTGGGAGTGCCGGTGAAAATGACGTCGCCAGGCTGCAATGCCCAGCTCTGCGAAAGGATATGGATCTGGCGCGCCACCGGGTAGAGCATCTCGCGCGTGCGGCCGTGCTGGCGCAGCTCGCCATTGACCTGCAGCGTGAACTCCAGCTTCTGCAGGTCCTGCTCCAGGAACGGCTTGAAGTCGCCCAGCGCCGCGCTGCCGTCGTAGGACTTGGCGATTTCCCAGGGCTTGCCCTTGTTCTTCAGCTCGGTCTGCAGATCGCGCAAGGTCAGGTCCAGGCCCAGGGTCAGACCGGCGACGCTGCCCAGCGCATGCTTCATCGGGATGTTGCGGCCGCCGCCCGTCAGCATCACCACCAGCTCGGCCTCGTAGTGCACGCTGCCGCGGTCGCGGGGCAGGAGGATCGGCTGCCCCTCCGGCACCGCGGCGGAGGCCGGCTTCATGAAGACCACGCAGTCGCCATCGGCCTGGTGACCGAGGTGCGCCAGCTCGGCGACGTGATCCGCGTAGTTCTTGCCGATGCAGAAGATGCGATTAACTTTCATGTCCGAGAGCTTTTCTCCCCTCGCCCGCTTGCGGGAGAGGGGTGGGGGAGAGGATTGCTGTAAAAGTTGATCGTAGTGGCCAGCATCGAGTTCTACAGAAACCCTCTCCCGGCCCTTCGGGCCACCCTCTCCCGCAAGCGGGCGAGGGGAAAGCGGATGTTTCCCGAGCGGATCTCACGAACCCCCCACCCCAAAATACTCATCATGCCGCGCCTGCGCCTCATCCCCGAACAGGATGCGACAGGCATCCATCAGCCCGGGTGATTCCCGGATCGTCTCGCGGCGCTCCACCAGCGCGATCTTCGAGCGGCGGCGCAGGAAATCATCCAGTGTCACCACCATCTCGCGCCGCGCCGCCTGGCGCAGCTCGCAGCGGATGTACTCCGTGCCCTTGATCAGCACCTCGGCCTCTCGTGAATCCTCGCGGATGTTCTCCAGCAGGCCGATGGCCTGCGCGCCGTAGCGGCGCCACAGGCGCTGCGACAGCGGCTCCGAGGACTCCGGCGCGGTGTAGGCGTCCAGGTTCATCAGTCGCGCCTGGTGCAGGAACTCGTCGCGCACCGAATCGGGTGCCTCGCCGTACCAGGTGAAGTCCGGCTCGGGGATGTTCACGCCCAGGCGCTGTACCTCGTCGCAGATCTCCTCGCCCACGTTGATGCAGTCGGTGAGCTTGCCGCCGAAGATGCTGATCTGCTGCGAGGCGGCATCCACCTCCACCGCATGCTTGCGCGACAGCTGCAGGAAATCGGTCTTCTCGCCCGCTGCGCCTTCGACCACCAGCGGGCGCACGCCGCAGCGCTCGGAGATGACGTCGGCCTCGGTCAGCGGCTTGGGCAGGTTCAGGCGCTTGTTGATGTTGTCCAGCACGAAGCGCCGGTCCGCCTCGGTCACGTTGGCATAGGGTGTGTCCACGCGGTTGTCGGTGGTGCCGATGCAGGTGCGGTTGCCCATCGGGATCGCAAAGAACAGGCGACCGTCGTCGGCGAAGAAGGTCAGCACGCGCTTGCTGTCGGTGATGCGCGGCACGATCAGGTGGATACCCTTGGAGAACACATGCCGGTGACGCGTGCCGATGCCGTTCCGGGCATTGACCTCGTCCACGAAGGGGCCGGCGGCATTGACCATCACCTTGCTGCGCACCGGGAAGCTCTCGCCGCTGCGCACATCACGCAACTGCGTGACCCACTCCGTGCCCTCGCGGCGCGAGCCCTCGGCCGCCACGTAGTTGGCCGCGATGCAGCCCCGGCTCAGGGCCGAGCGGATGAAGTTGAAGACGAAGCGCGCGTCGTTGTCGTGCAGGTAGGAGTCGGAATACTCGAAGCCGCCACTGAGCGCCTCCGTGCGTACCACCGGCTCCTCGCGCCGGATCGCGCCCACCGGACGCAGGAAGGGCACGCGGGTGAAGCCGTTGCCGATCAGCCAATACAGCCAGGTGCCCGCCCACAGGATCCAGGGATGCCAGCGGAAGCCCTTCTGCACCGAGGTGAAGAAGCGGATCTCCTTGACCGTGGACGGGTAGCTGCGGATCAGCCGGTTGCGGCTCATGCACAGCGCCCGCACCAGCGGGTACTCCCAGGTCTCCATGTACTTGATGCCGCCCCAGGCCAGGTTGGACGACTGCTGGCTGGTGAAACCGGCGAAGTCGCCCTTGTCGATCAGCGCCACCGAGACGCCGCGCGCCGCCAGGGCGGCCGCCGCCACCGAGCCATTGATGCCGCCACCGACGATCAGCACGTCGAAGGACTGGTCCTTGAGCTTGGCGATGTTGCTGGCGCGTAGTTTCATGGGCAGGCGGGCAGGGCGGACAGGGGTATTCTGAAACAAAAAGGCCGGGCAATGCCCGGCCTTTTCGATACTGCGAGGCGCTTAGATGCGCTCCTCGATGCCGAAGGCCGCAAAGCCCTTCTTCTTGAAGTTGTCGCGGAACATGTCGCGCAGCTTCGTGGCGGTGGCGTCGTAGGCATCCTTGTCGCCCCAGGTGTTGCGGGGGTTCAGGATGTTGCTGTCCACGCCCGGGCAGGACTTGGGCATCTTGAGGTTCAGGATCGGCTGCACCTCGGTCTCCACGCCGTCCAGCTCGCCGTTCAGGGCCGCGTCCAGCAGGGCGCGGGTGACCTTGAGCTTCATGCGGGCGCCGCCGGTGGTGGCGCCGCCACCGCTCCAGCCGGTGTTCAGCAGGATGCAGCGGGCCTGGTGCTGCTCCATCTTCTCCGCCAGCAGCTTGGCGTAGACGTTGGGCTTCTGCGCCATGAAGGGGCCGCCGAAGCAGGCCGAGAAGGTCGGCTGCGGCTCGGTCACGCCCACTTCCGTACCGGCGACGCGGGCGGTGAAGCCCGAGACGAAGTGGTACATCACGTCCTTGGGCTCGAGGATCGAGATCGGCGGCAGCACGCCGAAGGCGTCGGCGGTCAGCAGCACGATGGTCTTCGGATGCGGGCCCTGGCCGTTGGGCATCACGTTCGGGTTGGCGTCGAGCGGGTAGCTGAAGCGGGTGTTCTCGGCGATGGAGCCGTCGAACAGGTCCAGCTCGTCCGGGTGGCACTCTTCCATCTTCTTGCCCGGCAGCGGCGGCACGTTCTCGATGATGGTGCCGGCCTTGCTCAGGGCCTGGGCGATCACCGGCTCGTTCTGCTTGTCCAGGTCGATCAGCTTGGCGTAGCAGCCGTCTTCCAGGTTGCACAGGCCGTTGTCGGACCAGATGGTCTCGTCGTCGCCGATCAGGCGGCGGTTGGCGTCGGCCGACAGCGTGGTCTTGCCCGTGCCGGAGAGGCCGAACAGGATCGCCGCGTCATTGTTCTTGCCGACGTTGGCCGAGCAGTGCATCGACAGGCGGCCTTCCTTCGGCAGCAGGTAGTTGCCGACCGTGAAGATGGTCTTCTTGTTGACGCCGCAGTAGTCGGCGCGGCCGGCCACCAGGCAGATCTTGTTGCGCGTGTCGATGATCACGGCCGCTTCGGCGCGGCTGCCGTCACGCTCCGGCTCGCAGACGAAGCTCGGCACGTTGAGCATGGTCCAGCGGCGCGCGTCGGCATCCTTCACGCCCTGCAGGTCCTTGGGGAACATGTTGTGGCAGAACATCGCGTGCGTGGCGTACTCGCCGACGAAGCGATAGGGCACGGCGAAGTCCGGATCCGAACCCATGAACAGGTCCTTCACGTACAGCGAGGCCTTCTTGTCGTTCAGGTGGGCCACGACGCGCTTGAGCAGCGCCTCGTACTTCTCGGTGTCGTAAGGATTGAGGTCGGCCTTGAACCAGATCTCGTCGGCGATCTCCGGCCACTTCACCGCGTAAGTGTCCTTGGTACGGCGGCCGGTGCAATCCGGATCGGTGTAGTAAACCAGCGGACCGTTCACGCCCAGGACGGTCGGGAAGGCCTTCTGCTCGTTGCTCGGACCACCGCGGCGCACACGGCCGCGGTCGTTGGCGATGGCTTCGTGAAACAGCTCCGGCTTGGTCAGGTTGTACTTGTAGCTGACGTTTTTGAGCCCGAAGAGCTTCTCGAGATCGGCCTGAAAGGTCATGAACTATCCTTAAACTGACAAGAAAATGGGCAAAAAATAGGCGGGTGTGGCCGCTGAAGAGCGCAAATGGTAAGGAGGGGGGCGGTAGTAGGCAAGTTACGAGGGCACCACCCCCGTGTCGGTAGGGCCAAGACCGGACGGTGAGTCCGGCTCAGCCCGGGCAGCGGTGCTCCGGCTCGGCGCAAGGCTGGCGCTCGATCTGCACCGTGACATGGCCTATCCCCCTGCTACTACGCAGGAAATCACCGATTCCGGCCGTCACCTGGTCGCCGTCGGCCGCAGGGCCGAGCACGGCGTGCAGGGTAATGATGCGTTCCTCTGGAGTCAGGGACCACAGATGAACATGGTGGATGCCCGCCACGCCCGGCACCGCCGCGCGCACCTCGCGCTCCAGCTGGGCCAGGTCCAGTTCCGTCGGGCTGCCCTGCAGCAGGATATGCCCGGACTCGCGGGTGATGCGCAGGGCGGTACGCAGGATCAGCCCGCAGACCAGCACCGACAGCAGCGGGTCCACCGGCGTCCAGCCGGTCGCCATGATCACCAGGGCCGCGATGATCGCCGCCACCGAGCCCAGCAGGTCGCCCAGCACATGGGCCAGGGCGCCATCCACGTTGAGGTTGCCGCGCTCGCCCCGGTGCAGGATCCAGAACGCCGCGAGGTTCACCAGCAACCCCAGGCAGGCAATGACCAGCATCGGCCCCGCCAGCACCGGCACCGGCTCGAACAGGCGCATGACCGCCTCGATGGCGATCCAGGCGATCAGTGCCAGCAACGACAGCCCGTTGACGAAGGCCGCCAGCACCTGCATGCGGCCATAGCCGTAGGAGCGGCGGCGGTCGGAGGGCCGGCGGCTCAGGCGCACGGCAAACAGCGCCAGGGCCAGAGAGGCCGCGTCGGTCAGCATGTGCCCGGCATCGGCGATCAGCGCCAGCGAACCGGAGATCAGTCCACCAATGACCTCGGCCAGCATGAACCCGGCCGTGAGGATGAAGGCAATCAGCAGCTGGCGCTCGCTGCCATGCGGGTGATCGTGGGAATGCCCGTGGCCGCCGTGGTCGTGCCCATGCAAGTGCCCGTGACCATGCGAGTGCCCATGATCGTGGCCCTTGTGGTCATGACCGTGATGCTCGTGGCCATGGCCGTGCTGGTGACCGTGGTCGTGCGAATGGGGCTTCTGGGACGGGTGATCGTGCGGCATGGTGCGAAGCTTAACGGATAGCCAGCGATGACAGCAGTTCTCCCTCTCCCGCTGGTAGTCGAGGGTTGGCGAGGGCATGGATGCCCGAGGTAGGGCTCGGCAACTGCTCCATGCGTTGCCCTACCTCGGGCAT